>NZ_NWTH01000003.1:0-556466 GCF_002531555.1 Sinorhizobium sp. BJ1 | reverse complement strand
TCTCCCGCTCAACTCGAGGTAGGCTATCATGCGCGGGAGTTTTCACACAGCCTCCACCCATCCAGGACGGAAGGTGGAACCGGAAAGATCGACCCACTACAGACATCCGCACGCTTGCCGAGGCAAGCAAGTTCTGCCGTGCGAACTGGATCGCCGCGCTAAACAGACTGCAAGGCAATCCGCTGGTTTCGTGCGGTTATGAAGGCCGTGACGTTATTCTTGTACACGCGGTATTCATCGACGTCTGCCGGCAAGGGTGCAGTGTCGAAACCGTGAAACGGAATGAAGAAATTGATGGAGGTACCGTCGTTCCCAATCAGGTCCTGAAGCAAGAAGAAGTCGACATATCCCTCGAAGCCGCCGAACAGCTCGAAAAAGTCGGCATATCGCGCCAATGCTTCACCAAGCGGGCTGTCTTGGTTTTGGTAGTGACGCCTGATGCACTCCAAGGTGAGGTCAAAGCGGTCCTTGATCTTGCTGTTGAGCCCGCGTGCGCCATTGATGGTCGGCTTTCGATCGATCTTTCGAGCAGGAAATACCATGTAGGCGCCGACAGTGCTGCAAACTAAAAAGAACTGGTCGAGTTCTTCTTGGGGAACTTCTCCAATGATGTGCGCCATCGATCTGACGTAGCGATAGGTGTGCCCGATCGAGTCGCTGGATAGAACATGTTCTCACAAGTCGGACTTGGAAATTCGTCGCAGGTTGCGACATGAAATCAGCAGCCAGAAGAAGCATGCTGGCGCTAACCAGTTGATTTTATTATGGAAATTGTTGGCTGGGGAACCTGGATTCGAACCAGGACTAACGGAGTCAGAGTCCGCTGGTCTACCGTTAACCTATTCCCCAACGCCTGCTGGCGGTATGGCCGCCCGTCGGTGTGGCGGGCTTATAAACAAAAGAACCGCCGATGCAAATACCCTTTGGCAAAAAAAATGCGGCCGGGCTGTGGTGAAGGGGCGCAAATGCGGACCGATCCGGCGCCTTAAAAAAAGTTTGGCGAAAAAGGGAGGCGCTGGTACAGTCGCGCCAACGCAAAATCGAGAGAGCGCCTTGAGCGGCCGGAAGGCTTCGCGCGGCGCGATGGTTGAGACAAGTGAAAGACCCCGAACACGGCGCAAAGCCGTCTGAATCCGGGGCGTCGGCAGCAGATCGTGGCGAGGCGCATAAGCTTGTGCCGCGCGGCGGCAAGGGCAAGCGGAGGCGGCGCAAGCCGACCGGTTTGTCGTCTGCAATTGCCAGCCGATCCGGGCTTCCCGGAGAAGCAGGGCGTCCCGCAGCACTGAACGAGGCGGAGCCGGCGCGCAAGCGCAAGCGGCGCCGACGTTCGAAGGCCGCAAGGCCGCAGGGCCAGGCTCCCGCCGCCGTTTCCGGCGCAGCTGCGGCCCACGAGACACCGATCACTGACAAGAAGGGCCAGAAGCGCGGCAAGAAGGCGCGCCATCGGCGCGGCCTGCAGGGGCGGCCGCTGGCAACCGGCGGCAAGCCGTTGGCCGCCGAGCGGCCCGCCGAAACGCAGCGACCGCGCGACGTGTCCGCCGCGCCTCAGCAGTCGCGCAAGGATGAGTTGCGGGCCCCCTATGTCGCGCCGAGCGAACCGCCGGCGCCGCTTTATGCGGCGCTCGACCTCGGCACCAACAATTGCCGCCTTCTGGTCGCCCAGCCGACCCGGCCGGGACAGTTCCGCGTCGTCGATGCCTTCTCGCGGATCGTCCGGCTCGGCGAGGGCTTGGGCGCCAGCGGCAGGCTTTCCGACGGTGCGATGGAGCGGTCCGTAGAGGCGCTGAAGATTTGCGCCGGCAAGCTCAATGCCCGCTCGATCCGCCGTCGCCGGCTGATCGCCACCGAGGCGGCGCGCGCCGCCGAAAATGGCGAGACTTTCCTGCAGCGCGTTGCCGAGGAAACCGGACTCGATCTCGAAATCATCGATCGCGAGACCGAGGCGCGGCTCGCCGTATCCGGCTGCTCGTCGCTCGTCGACCGCGAGACCAAGTCGGTCGTCCTCTTCGACATCGGCGGCGGCTCGTCGGAAATCGCGGTGATCCGCATCGGCGACAACCGCTCGAGCCGGCTCGCCAACCACATCACCCATTGGACCTCGCTGCCGGTCGGCGTCGTCACGCTTTCCGAACGGCACGGCGGCGAGCACGTGACGCCGCAGAGCTTCGAGACGATGGTGCGCGAGGTCGAGGGCATGCTCGACCGGTTCGACGGCCCGTCGGTCGAAACGCTCGATAACGCCGCCGGCAGCGGCTTCCATCTGATCGGCACGTCGGGGACCGTGACGACGCTGGCCGGCGTCCATCTCGACCTGCCGCGCTACGATCGCCGCCGGGTGGACGGGCTGTGGCTTTCCGACGACGAGGTTTCGGCCATGCAGGCGCGCCTGCTCTCCTGGGATTTCGCCGCCCGCGCCGCCAATCCATGCATCGGCCCGGACCGGGCCGATCTGGTGCTCGCCGGCTGCGCAATCCTCGAGGCGATCCGCCGCCGCTGGCCGTCGACGCGGATGCGCGTCGCCGACCGGGGTCTTCGGGAGGGTCTGCTGACCGAGATGATGGCCGATGACGGTGCCTGGCGCCGGGCGCGTCCGCGCCGTTATCAGCGCGGCCCCGGCCACGCGCCGGCAGGCGAGGAGCGGCAAAGGCCCCATGAAGGGAACAAGGCATGACGAAATCCCCGATCGGCGGCAACCGCAGCGGCCGCAAGCTCGGTCAGAAGGTCAAGAAGGGCAAGCTCAAGGCGTCCTCGCGCCGCTGGCTGGAACGGCACATCAACGACCCTTACGTGCAGCGCGCCCAGCTCGAGGGCTATCGCGCCCGGGCGGCCTTCAAGCTCCTGGAAATCGACGAGAAGCACAAGATTCTATCGGGCGCCCGACGCATCATCGATCTCGGTGCCGCACCCGGAAGCTGGTCGCAGATCGCCGCCAAGGTGACGAACTCGACCGATGCGGACCCGCGCGTGGCGGCAATCGACTTTCTCGAAATGGACCCGATCCCGGGCGTCCGCTTCCTGCAGATGGATTTTTTGGATCCGCAGTCGCCGGAAAAACTGAAAGAAGCGATCGGCGGCACCCCCGATCTCGTTCTGTCCGACATGGCGGCGCCGACCACCGGTCACCGCCAGACCGATCATCTGCGCACGATGCATCTCTGCGAGGTGGCGGCGTATTTCGCCGTCGACGTGCTGGCGAAAGGCGGGCACTTCCTGGCAAAGACCTTCCAGGGCGGCACCGAGCGCGATCTTCTCAACATGCTGAAGCAGAATTTCCGCCAGGTCATCCATGTGAAGCCGGCCTCGTCACGCGCCGAATCGGTCGAGATGTTCCTGCTTGCCAAGGGTTTCAAGGGCCGACAGGCGGCCGCGAGCGAAGAGGCGTCGGAGGACGCCGCGGCGGAATAGGACCATGCTGCTTTACGTGACCCTCGGTACGAACGACCTTCGACGGGCCGGCGCCTTCTACGACAAGACCCTTGCGACGCTCGGTCTCAAACGTCGCAAGGAAGATGAGGTCGAGATCGGCTATGGAGCTGAGGACGACTTTCGCTGCCGCCTCTGGCTGGTGACGCCCTTTAACCGCAAGGCAGCGACCATCGGCAACGGTTCGATGGTGGCGCTCGAAGTCGAGAGCCGCGCCGCCGTCGATGCGTTTTACGCCGCGGCACTCGCCAGTGGCGGTACGGATGAGGGCGCCCCGGGCTTGCGGCCG
This sequence comes from Sinorhizobium sp. BJ1, assembly GCF_002531555.1. Taxonomy (NCBI): domain Bacteria; kingdom Pseudomonadati; phylum Pseudomonadota; class Alphaproteobacteria; order Hyphomicrobiales; family Rhizobiaceae; genus Sinorhizobium; species Sinorhizobium sp. BJ1. The sequence continues at coordinate 552,754 of NZ_NWTH01000003.1, read as the reverse complement.
TTCCACCCGAATTTCTACGCGGCCTATGTCCGCGATCCCGACGGCAACAAGCTCTCGGCGGTCTGCGAGCGGCCTGAATAGCTCTACATGAATAGCCCTACTTGCCGGCCGTCGCTTCGGCTTCCCGAATAGCCTTTCGATGGCCGGATACGGAAGCGCCGGCATTCTTCGCCATGGTCAGGAAGGGGATCGCCGCCAGCAGATTGGCGACGGCGATGATCATGAAGGCGATGTGGAAGTCGTCGAGCGCCAGCGGTCCGCCGCTGATCGACGTTTCGATCTCCAGGATGGCGCCGGCCACCGCCACGCCCAAGGCGAGACTGATCTGCTGCAGCACGGCGCTCATCGATGTCGCCTTGCTGGCATCCTCGTCCTCGATATCGGCGAAGGAAAGCGCATTGACGCTGGTAAAGAAGAAGGAGCGGGCGAAACCCGCGACGAGCAGAATGAGCAGCATGGCAAGATAAGGCGTCGCCGGCGTGAAGAAGCCGTTCGCGAAGGTGGTGACGGCGGCGATCGCGGCTGCAACGATCAGGGTCGTGCGGAAGCCGGCAAAGGCGAGCACGCGGCGGGCAAGGAACTTGGTGGTGATGGCGCCGACTGCGCCGATGAAGGTGATCAGCCCCGACTGGAATGGACTGAGGCCGAAGCCGATCTGCAGCATCAGCGGCATCAGGAAGGGAACGGCGCCGACTGAAATGCGGAAGATCGTGCCGCCGATCGAGGCGACGCGGAAAGCGCTGTCGCGAAACAGCCGCAGGTCGAGCACCGGTGCCGGATGCCGGCGCGCGTGGAAAATGTAAAGGAACGTCGCTGCCACGCCGGTCGAGACCGACGCGATGCCGATCGCCGGCGGCAGCGCCGGCAGGCTGATGACCGACAGGCCGAAGACGATGCCCGACGCGGCGATGCCGCCGAGCAGGAAGCCGAGGATATCGACCGGCGGCGGGTTTCGGCGCTCCATCTCCGGCAGGTAGATGCCGGAAAGCACATAGCCGGCGATGCCGACCGGCACATTGATCAGGAAGATCCAGTGCCAGGAGAAATAGGTGGTGATGAAGCCGCCGAGCGGCGGACCCGCCAATGGGCCGACAAGGGCCGGGATGGTGAGCAGCGCCATGGCCGAGACGAGTTCGCTGCGCGGCGTGCCGCGCACCAGGACGAGGCGGGCGACCGGCGTCATCATCGCGCCGCCCATGCCCTGCAGGAAGCGCGACAGCACGAAGGCGACGAGGCTGTCGGCGACGGCGCAGAACACCGACCCGACGATGAAGACGAGGATCGCTGCGCGGAAGATGCGCTTGGCGCCGAAGCGGTCCGCCATCCAGCCGCTCAACGGAATGAAGATCGCCAGCGCCACCATGTAGGCGGTTAGCGCCAGCTTCAGCGTGATCGGCCCGACGCCGATGTCATGCGCGATCGCCGGCAGCGACGTTGAGATGACGGTGGAATCCATCTGCTCCATGAAGAGAGCGACGGCAAGAATGATCGGGACGATGCGATTCATGAAGGGGAGCCTTGGCGTGATCGTCTAGTTGGACGCGTGGCCGTAGAGGTCGCGCCGATAGAGAGTTGCGATGGCTTTGTAAGGGCCAAGGGTGCGGTTGCAGATCAAAAGCCTGTGATGTGGCTGATCTTTTCTGTCAAGACCGCTACTTCTTGCTTGTCGGCGAGTAGGGCAGCGCCAATCAACAGGAGCGATCATGATCAGACATAGTTTGAAGCGCCGAACTTTGTTCGGGGCAGGGGCTGCTGCCTTGGCGGCGCCAGGTCTCCTGGCTGGAATTGCAAATGCTCAGGAAAATGCAGAAAACGGCGCCTTGACGAAGGACTCGGCTTTCAAGACGTTCAAGGTCGGCACCTTCAAGGTGACGGTGATCAGCGACGGCACGCGCGCCTCGGAAAATCCGCACGAGACCTACGGCACCAATCAGCCGGCAGACGCGGTCTCCGCATTGCTCGACCAGAACTTCTTGCCGACCAGTGGTTTCATCAACGGCTTTTCCCCGGTTCTCGTCGATACCGGCTCGCACGTCGTGCTGTTCGACACCGGGCTCGGCGAAGCCGGACGGGAGACGGGGACCGGAAAACTCGCTGAAGGCATCCGCGCCGCCGGCTACGGGCCCGAGCAGGTCTCGGTCGTCGTTATCACCCATATGCACGGAGATCATATCGGCGGTCTCATGGAGGGCGGCAAGCCGGCCTTCCCAAGCGCCCGCTATGTGACCGGCCAGATGGAATTCGATTTCTGGAAGGATGGGGCTCGCGTCGGAACGCCGGCCGAGAACGGCCACAAGGCGGTGCTGCAGAAAGTCGTGCCGCTGGCGGAAAAGACTACTTTCATAGCGGACGGTGCCGAGGTCGTGCCGGGAATCACCGCCATCGCCGCTTTCGGCCACTCTCCCGGGCACATGATCTACAGGCTCGAATCCGAGGGCAAGGCGCTGATCCTGACCGCAGACACGGCCAATCACTACGTCCTGTCGCTGCAGCGGCCGGATTGGGAGGTCCGCTTCGACATGGACAAGGCTGCGGCCGGCGCGACACGGCGAAAGGTGTTCGACATGATCGCCACCGACCGGCTGCCCTTCATCGGCTATCACATGCCGTTCCCGGCGGTCGGCTTCGTCGAGCGGCAGGACCAAGGCTACCGGTTCGTGCCGGTAACCTACCAGTTCGACATTTGAATTCAGGGCTTTGTTGCTCTGCAACAACAAATATGCGGGCCCGGGAGATTTCCGGGCCTTAACTATTTCCATTCTGACATATCCGTGTTACGAGCCCTCGCCAACTTCCAAGACAAGCTTTGAAGTCACCCGGTGGACAAGTCGCTGATCGTCCCCGGGGATTTTCGTATATTCGAAGAGGAACTGGCCATGGCGCGCATCATCGAAACGGCAACCGGTCTGGAGGCTCTGACCTTCGACGACGTCCTGCTCCAGCCGGGACATTCCGAGGTGATGCCGGGCCAGACGAACATCGCCACCCGCATCGCGCAGGATATCGATCTCAACTTGCCGATCCTTTCCGCCGCCATGGACACGGTTACCGAGGCGCGCCTGGCGATCGCCATGGCCCAGGCCGGCGGCATCGGCGTCATCCACCGCAACCTGACGCCCGCCGAGCAGGCCGAAGAGGTGCGCCAGGTGAAGAAGTTCGAAAGCGGCATGGTCGTCAATCCGGTGACGATTGGACCGGACGCGACGCTTGCCGATGCGCTGGGCCTGATGAAGGCGCACGGCATTTCCGGCATCCCGGTCGTCGAAAACGGCGGCAGCGGGGGCCAGAAACAGGGCCGCCTCGTCGGCATCCTCACCAACCGCGACGTCCGCTTCGCTTCCGATCCGGCACAGAAGATCTACGAGCTGATGACGCGGGAGAACCTGATCACGGTCAAGGAGAACGTCGACCAGCAGGAGGCCAAGCGCCTGCTACACAAGCACCGGATCGAGAAGCTGCTGGTCGTCGATCCGGAAGGCCGCTGCGTCGGCCTCATCACGGTCAAGGACATCGAGAAGTCGCAACTGAACCCGAACGCCTCCAAGGACTCGCAGGGGCGGCTTCGCGCCGCCGCGGCTGTCAGTGTCGGTGACGACGGCTTCGAGCGCGCCGAGCGGCTGATCGATGCCGGCGTCGACCTGATCGTCGTCGATACCGCTCACGGTCATTCGCAGCGCGTGCTCGACGCGGTCGGCCGTGTGAAGAAGCTGTCGAATTCGGTCCGCATCATGGCGGGCAACGTCGCGACGGCGGATGGCACCAAGGCGCTGATCGACGCTGGCGCCGATGCGGTCAAGGTCGGCATCGGTCCCGGCTCCATCTGCACGACGCGCATCGTCGCCGGTGTCGGCGTACCGCAGCTTGCCGCGATCATGGCGGCGGTCGAGGCGGGGCAGGCGCTCGACATCCCGATCATCGCTGATGGCGGCATCAAGTATTCCGGCGACCTTGCCAAGGCGATCGCCGCCGGGGCGTCAGCCGTCATGGTCGGCTCGCTGCTCGCCGGCACCGAGGAAAGCCCCGGCGAGGTCTTCCTCTATCAAGGTCGCTCCTTCAAGGCCTATCGTGGCATGGGTTCGGTCGGCGCCATGGCGCGCGGTTCGGCAGACCGCTATTTCCAGGCGGAAGTCCGCGACACGCTGAAGCTTGTGCCGGAAGGCATCGAGGGCCAGGTTCCCTACAAGGGGGCCGTTGGCGGCGTCCTGCATCAGCTCGCCGGCGGCCTCAGGGCGTCGATGGGCTATGTCGGCGGCGCGACCATCAAGGACTATCAGGAACGCGCTACCTTCGTGCGCATCTCCGGAGCCGGCCTTCGCGAAAGCCACGCGCACGACGTGACGATCACCCGCGAGAGCCCGAACTATCCGGGCGCCGCCTGATCTCTTCGTGGGACGCCGCCCTGCGTCCCACTCACCGCTTTCCCATCCGAGAATTGAAGCGGAGCACCGATGACGGCGATCGAGATATTCTGGCCCGTGGTCGCCCACGTCGCGCTGGTCTTCATGCTCTATGCGCTTCTGTCGATGCGCCGGTCTACGGTCGTCCGCGCCGGCAAGGCGCAGGCGTCGCAGTTTCGCGAAAACCGTCAGGAGCCGAGCGAGAGCCTGGTGGTGCGCAACAGCATCGCCAACCAGTTCGAGCTGCCGGTGCTCTTCCATGCGTGCTGCGTCCTGCTCTACGTCACGGAGGCTGACAACCTTCTGTCCGTCGGCCTCGCCTGGCTTTTCGTCGCGCTCCGGTATGCCCACGCCTTCGTCCACGTGACGAGCAACCGGCTCCGCCATCGCGGTCCTCTCTTCCTGGCCGGCTTTGTGACGCTCGCAGCAATGTGGGCGTGGCTGTCCCTCTGGATGGCGATGAACTGACGATCGCCGTCTGCCGGCTCCTCGATTTGAACCGCGGGCCCGAGATCACGACAAGTAACGCAGTTTTGACGTGTGCCCGCCGCCTGCTGACCTATTCTGTCGGCGGGCGGTGTGGCCATCGCTGCGCCGCCTTCGGAAAACGCCGAAGGAGTGCGTCATGAACAAGCCTGTGATCACCCAGGCAATGATCGATGCCTATGACGAATACACGCATCTGACACTGGATCGCCGCCGCTTCATGGAGAGGCTGACGGCGCTTGCCGGTACGGCGGCGGCCGCCGCGGCAATCGCCCCGATGCTGGCCGCCAACAGCGCCAAGGCGGAAATGGTCGCCGCGACGGACGAACGGATCAAAGGAGAGGATATCACCTATCCGGGTGCCGATGGCGAGATGAAGGGCTATCTGGTCAAACCCGCCAACGCGTCCGGAAAGCTCCGGGCAGTCATCATCATCCATGAGAATCGCGGCCTCAATCCGCACATCAAGGACGTCGCGCGTCGCGCCGCCCTCGACGGATTCCTCGCACTCGCTCCGGATTTCCTGTCGCCAGACGGCGGAACGCCCGCCGACGAGGACAAGGCGCGCGAGATGATCGGCGCGCTCGACGCGGATAAAGCCAATTCCAATGCGGTGGCGACCGTGACCTTCCTCAAGGGGCACGCGGAAAGTACCGGCAATATCGGCGCGATCGGCTTCTGCTGGGGTGGCGGCATGGTCAATCGCCTTGCCGTCAATTCTCCGGACCTCAAGGCCGGCGTCGCCTATTACGGCTCCCAGCCGAAGGCCGAGGATGTGCCGAAGATCAAGGCCGCGATGCTTCTCCACTATGCCGGCCTCGACGAGCGCATCAATGCCGGCATCGACGCTTACCGCAAGGCGCTGACGGAGAACGGCAAGGACGCCACGATCTATGTCTACGACGGCGTGAACCATGCATTCAACAACGATACCTCGGCCGCCCGCTACGACAAGGCTGCAGCCGATCTCGCCTGGGGACGGACCATCGAATTCCTGAAGACGAAGCTTGCCTGACGCGCGACGAATTTGGGTAGGGACCGCGGCGCGTTCTCCTATCCCGTAGCGTCAGTCTCCTTGGATATCGAGCGGGCACAATCGACGATCGCTTCGGCCAGCGCGTCCATATCGCGCCGGCGCGGATTGCTGCGCCGCCAGATGAGCCCGATCTCGCGTGCCGGCCCCGGGGCGGCAAAGGGTACGATGCGGATGGCATTGCGTGCCGCTTCGCTCGGAATGGCGATCTCGGGAATGAGCGTCATGCCCATGCCGTTCGCCACCATCTGCAGAAGTGTCGCCATGGAGGTGGCGCCGAAGCTCATCAGTTGCCGCTTGCCGGCGGTATTGCAGACGGCCAGCGCCTGATCGCGCAGGCAATGGCCCTCCTCGAGCAGGAGCAGTTGCGAGATATCGACCTGCGCCTCGGTCAGCGGCGACATCAGCACGTTCCGGTCGTTGTCTGCGACCGCCATGTAAAAACGGTCCGAAAACAGCGGGCGCGTGGTGATGCCATCGGCATCGATCGGCAACGCGGCGACGATTGCGTCGAGCCGACCGTCGCCAAGATCGGCGACCAGCCTGTCGGTCAGCGACTCCTTGAGCTCGATTTCGATCCCTGCGTATCGGGCGCGCAGATAGGGAATGAGCTGCGGCACCAGGTAAGGCGCCAGCGTCGGAATGATACCAAGGCGAACGCGCCCTTCGAGCGTTCCGGAGTTCGCCCGGGCACTCTCCTCAAGCCTGTCGACATCGGACAGGATGGCCCGCACCCGCGCCAGGACGTCTTCGCCCTTGCCGGTCAGAAACACGCCGCCGCGGCTTCTCTCGACCAGCTTGACCCCGAGATGCCCTTCCATCTCCATGATCTGCGCCGAAAGCGCCGGCTGGCTGACATGGGCAAGTTCGGCCGCGCGGCCGAAATGGCGGGCGGTCGCGAGAGCATCGAAATAGCGCATCTGTCGAAGCGTCAGCATGATAGGAAATGCTTATTGAAAAAGAGATATGAGTACAATTGCCGATTATCAAAATAGAATAAGGCCACGCCTGGCAAGAGGCGTGGCCTTCGTCCAATTGCCTGTGAGGCGGCTTACCAGCCCGGCAACATATGGCTCTGCCTGAGACGCGGGTAGCGCGGATAGCCCTTGATATCGTTGTCGAGGTCGTCGTTGACCGCAATCGGCGTGATGTTGTCGAGGCAGGCGGTGATGTGGCTGGTGATCGCATTCGACAGCGACGGCGAAAGGCCGGGCCGCTTCATGATGCCGATCTGTACGGGCGCGAGCGCCGGGAACCCGTCCGCGAGCGTCAGCACCTTCATGCCGGGACGGAGAGCGGACTCCGGCAGCACGGAGACGGCCATGCCGGCGAGCACCGCGGCGGCGACGACGGTCGATGACCAGCTTGTGAACAGGATCTGATACTCGCGGCCCGTCGCATCGAGCGCGGCACAGGCAGCCTGCCGCCACAGACAGTCGCGGCGTCCGACGGCGAGCGGGATCGGCGCATTTTCCGGAAGCGGATGGTTGATCGAACTGACCCAGCAGAGCGGTTCAGTCCTGACCACGTCCGATGCCCGCGCCCGCGGGTTGTGAGTAACGAGCGCGATGTCGAGGTCGCCCTTCGCCATCTTCTCGGCGAGATCCGCCGAAGGCTCGCAGACGATGTAGAGTTCGACATTCGGATGCGTTTTCGCGAAGCGGACGATGATCTCGGGCATGTAGCGATCGGCATAGTCGTCGGGTGTGCCGATCCGAAGCGTACCTTCGAGCCTGTTGTCGTCGAAGGAGGCGATCGCCTCGTTGTTGAGGCGGAGCATCCGCCGGGCGAAATTCAACAGCCTGTCGCCCTCGACGGTCAACCGGTTGCCGCGCCCGTCTTTGATGAACAGCGGCTTGCCGATGCGTTCCTCCAGGCGGCGCATCTGCATCGACACCGCCGACTGGGTCTTGAAGACGCGGTCGGCGGCCTTGGTGAAGCTGCCCGTATCGGCGATGGCGACGAATGTTTGCAACTGATCGATATCGAGCGGTGCGGACATGGCCGAATACCCATAAAATTGTTTGATGAATATCATTAGAAACATTCGTTGGACTGATCAATAAGCATTTGCGATTCATAGCGTGCAAATCACGTCAATCTTCCCGGCGACGTCACCGCCGACCAGCCAAACCGTTCCCGCCTGCCCCTGCGTCTGACCTCCCCGCAGGGGGCGGGCATCTTCGTGCCTGAAAAAGGAGTACCGTCATGCGCACGACCCAACACGCCCTCGATCTCGACCTCGCTGCAGGCAAGCCGTCGCTTGCGTCCCGCACGGCAGGTGTCATCGGCGTGCTGACGGCTGTCTGGCGCCTGTACCGAAACCGCTGTCAGATTGCGCGTCTCCACGATCTCGACGATCGGCAACTGCTCGACATGGGGCTGAAACGGGAAGATCTGCACGAGGCCATGACCTCGTCCTTCTTCGAGAATCCGGGCAGCTTCCTGACGCGCGCGTCGCGAAACCGGGCATGCCTCTTCTACAGGGGTGTCCGCCACGATTGATGAGCCCATGGCGCGTCCCCCCGCCTCGGATGCGTCATTTGCGGCATGATCCGGCGAAAGCCTGCCGCCATCGCGCGGATCATGCCGCGAAATTCCAGTTACGGTGGTGTTTATCACCGATCCGTTCCCCGCAGGGTATAAGCCAATAGACCCTGCCGCTTGCCCGGTACATGCCAAGACATGTACCGGGCTTTTTTCTGGCGGCTTCACCGAGGGGCACAAGACTGCATACAGGGACGGTCCCCCTCATACCGCTCCCTTCTCTCCGCGCTCGGCGAGAGGACTAGGTGGCAAATTCAAGCCTTGTCTTCGGAGCCCTTCGTGTAGCTCTCGAAAAGGGCATCGATATTCTTCTGGTATTCCTTCTGCATCTCCAGACCCGTGTCGAACATGCGGTTCATCATCTGCGAGAACTGCGCGAAGGCAGGGTTTTCCTGAGGCGGCTTCTCGGCCGCCGAACTGCTGCTGCGCATCATGTCCTGATACGCCTTGAAGAAGGGATTGTCGGCGAAAAGGTCAGGCGTTTTTGCTTTTTCTTGTGTCTTGCCGGCACTGAAAAACCCCTGCATCGCCTGGGTGAAAGGGTTGTCGAACGGGTTCGGAACAGGCTCGGGCTTCTTGGCGAAGCCGGTCGCCTCCATCCATTGCCGCATCAGCGTCATCATCGGATTGTTGGCGAGCGCTTCGTTCACCTGGCTGGTCGTCTCCTTGAAGAGACCGCCCATGAGTGTGGTCGCCATCACCGGCAGCATCTGCTTGTAGACTTCCTGGCCGATGCCGGTCATCTGCGCCGCCTGCGCCGCGATCGCCCGCGACATCTCCTTCGAGCCGAATAGCTGGCCGAGGATGTCGTTGCCGTCCGCCACCCCCTGAGGTGTGAAGGCCTGCCTCATATCCTCGAAATACTTCACATAATTGCCGGTCGAGAGTGCCGTGAGCAGCGCCCCGAAATCATAGGGATTGGCGGTGTTGCGCTTGAAACCCGTGGAAAAGGCCGGCATCAGCGCCGCGGTCGCCTTCGCCATCTGCTCCTGGGCCAAGCCGAATTGCTTCGCCATCAGATCGATCGCCTGGCCATTCTGCGCTTGTGCGAACATGTCAAAAAGCGGTGCCATGGCGATTCCTTCCCGGGCGAGTGACGCATGTCATTGCACTATAACGGGAATCGAGGCTCTGGAAACGCTTTTTGTTCGGGGGCTGGGCGTGTTCCTCTGCTTAGTATTGGTATTCCGTGAAGACCGGATCGACGGAGCGGTTCCAGCGGCCGTTGTAAAGCGCCAGCAGGTCCTCGGCGAGCGTCGCCTTCTTCGCCAGAACCTCGTCGAGCGGTTCCAGGAAATGACTCTCGTTAATGCCGTCGCCATTCAGGCGGTTGCGTCGTCTCAGCCCGGCGCGCGAAATCGCCAGCACCTCGCGGGCGATGTCGAGCAGCGACGCCGTTCTGAACTTCGCGGCCAGCCCCTCAGCGGGGACTGCGTCCCTCAGCGCCCGAACCTCGTCGTAGCTCCAGTCACGGGTCAGCGCCTCGGCATCGGCCAACGCCTGCTCGTCATAGAGCAGGCCCACCCAGAAGGCAGGCAGCGCACAGATGCGCCGCCATGGTCCGCCGTCGGCGCCGCGCATCTCGAGGAAGCGCTTCAGCCGGACGTCGGGGAAGAGGGTCGAAAGATGATTCGTCCAGTCGCCCATGGTTGGCTGCCAATCGGCGATCTCACCCTTCAGCGCCCCATTCATGAACTGGCGGAAGGTGACATGGGTACAGTCATGATAATGGCCGTCGCGTACGACGAAATACATTGGCACGTCGAGCGCCCATTCGACGTAATCGGCGAAGCCGAAGTCCGGCCTGAAGGACGCCGGCAGGAGACCGGCGCGGCGGTTGTCGGTGTCGCGCCAGATCTCTCCCCGCCACGAGAGCAGTCCGTTCGGCTTGCCCTCGGTAAACGGCGAGCTGGCGAAGAGGGCGGTGGCGAGCGACTGCAGCTTCATCGAGACCTGCATCTTGCGTCGCATGTCCTCCTCGGAGGAGAAATCGAGATTCACCTGGATCGTGCAGGTGCGGTACATCATGTCGAGGCCCTGGGTTCCGACCTTCGGCATGTAGCGCGTCATGATCGCGTAGCGCGACTTCGGCATGCGCGGCGTCTCTTCAAAGGTCCACTTGGGGCTGCCGCCGATGCCGAGGAAGCGGATGCCGAGCGGCTCGGCGATTTCGCGGAGCACGGCAAGGTGCTGGTTCGATTCCTTGCAGGTCTGATGCAGGTTCTCGAGCGGCGCCCCGGAAAGCTCGAACTGGCCGCCGGGCTCCAGCGAGATCGCGCCATTGCCCTCGCGTTCGGCAAGGCCGATGATGTTGCCCTCGTCGACGATCGGCTCCCAGCCGTTCCTTTCAGCCATGCCCTTCAAGAGGGCCTGGATGCTGGCCTCGCCGAAATAGGGCACCGGGCTGTTGTCCGCCTTGAAGAAGGCGAATTTCTCGTGCTCCGTGCCGATCCGAAACCTCTCCTTCGGCTTCGATCCGGACGCGAGGTAGGCGGTCAGGTCGGCAACAGAGGTGACCGGCGTCTGATCGGTGGTGTCTCGGGCCATATTCGTCTTCTTCGTATGTGCGGGATCCCGCCGGCAGCAGGACTGGATGGAGGGTGCTTGAACCGTAATCAAGTGCGGTGCAAGTCAATTTCTTTCAAGATGCCCTCAAAAAAACTCCGCGCAAGCCCTCCGCCGTCGCACGCCCTGTGAGACGGCCAAAGCTCCCAGCATCGGGGCTTCATTTCCAGTCGCCAAGCGTTGCCTGGATGAGCGCCAGCGCGGCCACCGCCGCCGTATCGGCGCGCAGGATTCGCGGCCCAAGCGGGATGGCGGTGACGAAATCGAGGCTGCGCAAGAGCACCCGCTCTGCTTCCGAGAAGCCGCCCTCCGGGCCGATCAGCAGGGCGAGCCGACGCTCGCTGATCCCGCCCAGGATCGGCAGCGGGTTCTGGCTCTCGTTGCTCTCGTCGCAGAAGATGATGCGCCGATCGCGCGGCCAGTTCGCCAGGAGCTCTTCGAGCTTTCGCGGCGTCTCCACCTCGGGAATGCCGAGAACCCCGCATTGCTCCGCGGCCTCGATGACATTGGCGCGAAGCCGGTCGAGATTGCCGAGCTTGCCCTGCACATGCTGGGTCATCACCGGCTGCAGCACCCCGGCGCCCATCTCGACAGCCTTCTGAACAAGGTAGTCGAGCCGGCCCACCTTGAGCGGAGCAAACAGATAGACGAGGTCTGAGGGGGCGGGCTGCGGACGCGTCTGCTCGGTTGCGGTGAGAACCAGGTGCTTTCGGGACGGCAGGGACAATTCCGCACGCCACTCGCCGTCTCGTCCGTTGAAGAGCAGGATCGACGAGCTCTCGTCGAGGCGCAGTACGTTGACGAGATAGTTGAACTGCTCCTTGGTGGCCTCGTGCCTTGCTCCCGTGTGAAGCGGGCTTCCGACGAACAGTCGCTGCATGCGAAAATTGGCGCGCATTTCGATTGCCCTCACAGAAACAGGCCGGCGAGGAGGCGATAGACGAGCGCCGAGAGCAGTGCGGAGGCGGGAAGCGTGATCACCCAGGCGGCGACGATCGTCAGAAAGTAGGAGCGGCGCACCAGCCGGCGGCGGCGCACTTCGGCAAAATTCGTTTCGATCGCCTCTTCCATGAAGTCGCTTTTCCCCGTCTTCCGCCGGACATGTTGCAGCCGGCGTCGGGAATGGCGCGTGTACCATTCGCGGAAGAAGCCGACGCCGAAGACGGCGCCGACCGCCGTATGGGTGGAACTGATCGGCAAGCCCAGAGCCGATGCCAGGAGGACGGTGACCGCCGTCGCCAGTGCGACGCAGAAGGCGCGCATCGGATTGAGGCGGGTGATCTCCTCGCCGACGACGCGGATCAGGATCGGGCCGTAGAGGAGCAAGCCCAGCGCAATGCCGAAAGCGCCAATAAGCAGCACCCAGAAGGGTGCCAACGAGCGCGCCGTCGACATCGTGCCGTTCACCGCCGAGACGATTGCCGACAGGGGCCCGATGGCATTCGATACGTCATTGGCGCCGTGGGCGAAGGAAAGCAGCGCGGCGGAGAAGATGAGCGGCAGGCGGAACAGCTTGCGAAGCGACTGGTTGCGGTTCTCGAGCCCCTCGGACTGGCGATGAATCCACGGCTTGCACAGCCCGTAACAGGCAATGCCGGCGAAGGCGCCGATAAGGAGACCCGTCCGGAGCGAAATCACCTGCAGATGGGCAAGCCCGAAGGTCGCCACATAGGCGGTGAAAGCCCCTGCCGTAACGCCGAGCACGATCGGCATCCAAAGCCGTGCCGCCTCGATCTTGTCGTCGCGGTAGATGATGAATTCCTTGAGGAATGCAAGGAAGAGGGCGGCGATGGTGCCACCGAGCAGGGGAGAGACCGACCAGCTCGCGGTGATCCCGGCGATCGTCCACCATTTGACGCTGGCAAAGCCCTCCGCCGCCAGGCCGGCGCCGATGATGCCGCCGACGATGGAGTGGGTGGTCGAGACCGGGGCGCGGGCGTAGGTGGCGATGTTGATCCAGACTGCCGCAGACAGCAGCGCCGCCATCATCACCCAGATCAGGATCTCGGGGCTGAGTAACCGTGCGCCGTCGATGATGCCGGCCTCGATGGTGAGCGTCACCTTGCGCCCGGCGATCACGGCTCCGGCAATTTCGAAGACGGCGGCTATGCCGAGCGCCGTCGCCATCGTCATGGCCTTCGCGCCGACCGCGGCTCCGACATTGTTGGTTACGTCGTTGGCGCCGATGTTCATCGCCATATAGGCGGCGACAGCGGCCCCCGCGACGACAATGGCCGTGCCGGACGCGCCTGTGAAATAGCTCGCGGCGAATGCCATGCTGAGGATCAGGAAGAGCAGCCCGAAGCCGGGGGCGGCAAGCCCGCGCATCACAAACTGCGACGCCTCCTCGGCAAGGCTGACCTTGTCGAGATCCTTGTCGAGCGTCAGCTTTTCGAGGCGCGGCCTGGCCACAAATATTTCTCCATTGTCATATTCGCCAGTAGCTGTCCGCGACGGCGCATTCAAGCGGTTTTGGAAAGGTTTGTGGCGGAAAGGCGGACCAGGTGGGCATTGGCCGCCGGGCCGTCAGTCTTCGGATGCGGCGGGTTGTGGCGGCCGGGCGGCGGCCATTCGCTTTCCGAAGCCGAGTATAAGTTCCTTCAGCGAAGGTTCGGCGACGCGCCTGGCCGCCTCCTCGTAGTCGACCCACTCGAGCTTTCGCTCGCCCTTCTCGGGAAAATTCTTGCAAAGATTGTCGACTTCGAGGGCGTGGACCTGAACCTTGCAGGGAATCTTCAGCCCATGGTCCATACGCTTCTGGTAAACATAGGAGCCGATCGCGGCCTTCTGCACCGTCCCCTTGACGCCGGCCTCTTCATAGGCCTCGCGTTCGGCGACTTCATGCGCCCATTTGCCCTGCATCGGCCAACCCTTGGGAATGACCCAACGGCCCGTGTCGCGACTGGTGAGCAGGAGAATTTCCGGAGACTTCGTCTTCTTGCGAATGCGGTAGCACAGCGCGGCATATTGCATGCGCGCAGGTCGACGTAGCATCAAATGCACATCAGAAGCTAGCCGGTGCAAGAGGTTCAAGGGAATCGATACTCCTCTACGAATCACATTTCTCAAAATCAGCCATTCGAAATTATGGCGCGTCTGACTTGCGTGTAAATGACGTCCGCCGATCAATAACCGATAACAAGCGTTGTGGTTCCGTGAGCGGAACCTCGTTGCGAATACATGTAATGCTTCTCCGCGCCGCTTGCCAGAAAGCGACATCGTCGATCGTATTCATTTCCAATGGGGTCTAGGAACGTTGGGGCGGGCGCTCCCGGGGGATCCTGAGCCTATGAGCCGGCGCGGTCGCGCTGCTTGAGGCGCAGCCGCGCGATGCGGGCCCATTCGCCGCTGCGCTCCGCCTCGCGCGCCGCGGCGGCGACGAAGTCGATATGGCTTTGTGCTGCCGCCTTGGCGGCATCGGGGTCGCGCGCCATGATGGCGGTGTAGATCGCCTCGTGCTGCGCAAGCAGCCGGTCGCGCGCGCCCGGTGCGCCGAAGACCGAGCTGCGATGAAAGAAGATGCCTTGGGTCAGGAGCCGATAGCAGGCCCTCAGCGTGTGCAGCAGAATGATGTTGTGGGCGCTTTCGCCGATCGCGTTGTGCAGTTCGACGTCCGCTTCGAGCTCGTCGTCGAAATTGCCGCTCGCGTGCGCCTCGCGCATGCGCTCGATGAGGCGGGTGAGAAGGTCGCGGTCGAAGTCCGTGGCGCGCGTCGCGGCGAGTTCCGCCGTCAGGCCCTCGAGCTCGCGCCGGTATTCGAGATAATCCTGTGTCGCCTTGTGATGACGGCCGATGAGCTCGATCAGCGGTTTCGAGAAGATCTGGCCGACCACGTCGGCGACGAAGGTGCCCCCACCGTGGCGGCTCTCGACCAGCCCGCGCGCTTCCAGTTCCTTCAGCGCCTCACGCAGGATCGGCCGCGATACGTCGAGCCTTTTCGACAGGTCCCGTTCGCCCGGCAGCCGGTCCCCGTCGCGCAGCACACCCTCCAGGATCAGAAGCTCGATCTGCTGGACGACCTCGTCCGCCGTGCGGCTGTGGCTGATACGCGCATAGAGGTCGCTCTGGTCTTCGGTCACGGCAAATTCTCCCACGGACGGAAGGCGCATGGCCCCACCTGTTCCCGTCACCGGCAGCAATCTAGCAGGACCGATCAAGTGGTCAAATTGATTGCCCACTTGGCGAGCCGCCGCTGACAAAAGTCAAACTGCGTCAATGCGTCCTGTTCTTTTTGCTCCCCCGGTTGATAAGTAAACGGTGATGAACGCGTGAGGGGGATGAAACGCTTCATGGCGAAGGCAAGTTTTGGATTTCCAGCGGCGCCCCTGCGCGCCCAGGCGCTCGGCGAAATTCATTCGCGGCCCTATGCGCTGGTGACGACGCCACGCGTCATCTTTCAACTCGCCTTCATCACGGAAGGCGGCTCCACCGTCGACCATGCCGTGCTCGCGGAACTGTCGCGCTCGCGCGGCATCGCCCCGCCCGGTCGCGATGCAAACCACCACGCCATGCCCTGGGGGCAGGGGACGTTGCGCTGGGAACGGCACACCGAGTTCTCCACCTATTTCTGGGACGCGCCAGCGCCGGAACGCTTCGGCGGCGAGGTGCCGATCCACCCCTTCGGCGACGGCTTCTCTCCGCCGGGTCTGCTGATTGCCGGAATTCGCCTCGAAATCCGTCCCGATACGCCTGAAACCCGCGAAGCGATCAAGGCCTTCGATCCGACGAGCCTCTGTTACAGCGAAACCAAGAACGGCCAGGCCGTGCTGCTGACCGACTTCCGGCAGAACGGCGATGGTCTCACCCAAATCCTCATCATCGACCGGGGCATGACGGAGGCGGGCACGGGTGCCCTGGTCCAGCGCCTGCTCGACATCGAGACCTATCGCACGCTGGCCATGCTCGGCCTGCCGCTGGCGCAATCGCTGTCGCCGGCAATCCGCCGGACCGAGGATGGCCTGACCGCCGTCACCCAGCGCATGAAGGAGAATGTCCGCGAGGAAGCGGACGAGATGCTGGCGGAAATCACCCGGCTTGCCGCCGACCTCGAAGCCGGCGCTGCGCTCAGCCTCTATCGCTTCGGAGCGAGCCGCGCCTATTACGGCATCGTCCAGGAACGCATCCGCACGCTCTCCGAAATGCCGGTACCCGGTTACGAGACGATCGGCACCTTTCTCGAACGCAGACTGGCGCCGGCGATGCGAACCTGCCAGTCGGTCGAGGAGCGGCAGGCCAATCTTTCACGCAAGCTCGCCCGTGCAACGGCGCTGCTGAGAAGCTGGATCGACGTCGAACTCGAACGGCAGAACAGTGCCCTGCTCAACTCGATGGACCGGCGGGCGAAACTGCAGTTGCGCCTGCAGCAGACGGTCGAGGGCCTCTCCGTTGCCGCGATCTCCTACTATGTCATTGGGCTGTTCGGCTATCTCGCCAAGGCGGTGAGCCACGAGATTCCAGTCGATCCTGGCGTGCTGACCGGCCTTGCGGTGCCTTTTGTGGTCACCGGTGTCTGGCTCATCGTCCGCCGTATTCGCCGCCATCACGAGGAAAGCGCGCAGAAATAGCGGCTCGCCGGACTACTGCTCCCAATAGGGAACGGGGCCATAGAGGGCCGCAAGATAGTCGACGAAGAGCCGCACCTTGGCGGGCAGAAACTGCCGGCTCGGATAGATGGCCGAGAGCGTCAGCCCGTGTGATCCTTCCCATTCCGGCAGCACCTGGACCAGGCGCCCGTCGCGCAGTTCCGTGCTGATGTCCCAGGTCGAGCGGAGCGCGATGCCCGCTCCGGCGATCACCGCGGCGCGGATGATCTCCGACGAATTGGTGACGAGCGGCCCCTCCGGGCGGTAGGCGAGCGAACCGCCCGGACCTTCCAGTTTCCAATTCTCGTTGTTGTGGGCCGGCAGGCAGATATGCTGCGCCAGGTCGCCGATTTCTTTGGGCGCGCCGTGCCGGGCGATATAGTCCGGTGCCGCGCAGAGCAGGCGACGGACCGGCGCGAGCTTGCGGGCGACGAGGCTCGAATCGGTGAGCTCGCCGATCCGAATGGCAATGTCGTACCCCTCGGCGACAATATCGCTGAACGCGTCGCTGAGCACGATATGGAGCTTCAGGTCGGGATGGTCCTTCATGAAATCGGTCAGATGCGGCGCGATGTGCATGCGACCGAAGGAGGTGGGCGCCGTGATGCGCAGGGTGCCCTGAGCCTGCGACGAACGCCCGGACGCATAGGCCTCCGCTTCCTCTATGCCGGTGAGGACGCCAAGGACACGGTCGTAGAAGCCCTGTCCGGCTTCCGTCAGGGAGACCTGCCGTGTCGTGCGCTGCAGAAGGCGCGTGCCGAGCCTCTCCTCGAGCCGCTTGACGCGCTTGGAGATCACCGCCGCGGAAAGGTCGAGCGCCCGTGCCGCCGCCGACATGCTGCCGGTCGCAACGACTCGCGCAAAGACTTCGAGATCGCCAAGGTTCGTCATCAATCGTGACCATTGTTTCCGGAAAGGAAAGGATGAATAGCAGTTGGCCAATGCCTCTACCAGCGTATCCTGCTTTCACAAAGCGGACGAAATGCTCTAGATTCAAATCATAAACGTGATCGATTCTGAGAGGTTGCGGCGAAGGATACGGGCGGAAGCGACTTGCACTGTTCCTTGCGTCGCTCCAGTGGTAAACAAAAAAGACCACTGGTGACGCATTTGGTTGGAGGAGATCATGACGGAGACGATCGGATTCCTGAAACCCAGGCAGGCCGTCCTCGACCGCCGCGGGGAGATCATCGCCGACCTCGCCGACCTCTTGCCGGAAGGCTGCCTGATCAGCGACGAGCGGGGGCTGAAGCCCTTCGAGACGGACGCTTTTCTCGCCTATCGCCGCCTGCCGCTCGCCGTCGTCCTGCCGGAGACGACCGAGCACGTCTCCGCCATCCTCAAATATTGCAGCCGCTACGGGATCCCGGTCGTGCCGCGCGGCGCCGGCACCTCGCTCTCCGGAGGCGCCATCCCGCAGGAGGACGCGATCGTCGTCGGCCTCTCGAAGATGTCGCGCATTCTCGATGTCGACCTCTTCAACCGCACGGCCACGGTTCAGGCGGGCGTCACCAATCTCAACATTTCCGAGGCGGTGAGTGCCGACGGCTTCTTCTATGCGCCCGATCCGAGCTCGCAGCTTGCCTGCACGATCGGCGGCAACATCGGCATGAATTCCGGCGGCGCCCATTGCCTGAAATACGGAGTCACGACCAACAACCTGCTGGGCGCCAAGATGGTGCTCTTCGACGGCACGGTGATCGAGCTCGGCGGCAGGGCGCTCGATGCACCCGGCTACGATCTGCTTGGTCTCGTCTGCGGCTCGGAGGGCCAGCTCGGCATCGTCACGGAGGCGACGGTCCGGCTGATCGCCAAGCCGGAAGGCGCGCGCCCCGTCTTGTTCGGCTTCGCCTCGTCGGAGGCGGCCGGTTCCTGTGTGGCAGATATAATCGGGTCGGGCATCATCCCGGTGGCGATCGAATTCATGGACAGGCCAGCGATCGAGATCTGCGAGGCCTTTGCCCATGCCGGCTACCCGCTCGATGTCGAGGCCCTGCTGATCGTCGAGGTCGAGGGCTCCGAGGCGGAGATGGACGCGATGCTTCAGAGCATTATCGAGATCGCCCGGCGTCACAGCGTCATGACGATCAAGGAATCGCAATCGGCGCTCGAGGCGGCGCTGATCTGGAAGGGCCGGAAATCCGCCTTCGGCGCCACCGGCCGGGTCGCGGACTATATCTGCATGGACGGCACGGTTCCGCTGAGCCAACTTTCTCACGTATTGCGCAGGACCGGCGAGATCGTCGCGAGCTACGGGCTCCGCGTCGCCAATGTGTTCCATGCCGGCGACGGTAACATGCATCCGCTGATCCTCTATAACATCAACGATCCGGCGGATGCGGCGCGCGCCGAGGCGGCCGGCAATGACATCCTGAAGCTCTGCGTCGAGGCGGGCGGCTGTCTGACGGGCGAGCACGGGGTCGGCATCGAGAAGCGGGACCTGATGCGGTATCAGTACAACAAGGCCGATCTCGACCAGCAGATGGCGGTGCGTGCGGCCTTCGATCCGCAATGGCTTCTGAATCCGTCGAAAGTATTTCCGCTCGAAGGACGGCCTGCCGCATGATCGTTCATTTCGAACCGGCAAGCGAGGAGGGGATCGCCTCCGTGGTGCGCTCGGCAGCGGCAGAGCGCGTCACGCTTGCCATTGTCGGCGGCGGGACGCGCTCGGGGCTCGGAAATCCCGTGCGGGCGGACCGGACGCTTTCGACGCGGCGTCTTTCCGGCATCGTCACCTACAATCCGGCGGAGATGACCATGAGCGCACTCGCCGGGACGCCGCTTGCGGAAGTCGAGGCGGCGCTCGCGGCCAATGGCCAGATGCTGTCATTCGAACCAATGGATCATCGCCCGATTTTCGGAACGACCGGCGACCCAACGATCGGCGGTGTCTTCGCGGCCAATATCTCCGGTCCCCGCCGCTATGTTGCCGGGGCCGCCCGCGACAACCTGCTCGGCGTGCGTTTCGTCAATGGCCGCGGCGAGCTGATCAAGGCCGGCGGCCGCGTCATGAAAAACGTCACCGGGCTCGATCTCGTCAAGCTGATGGCGGGCTCCTACGGGACGCTCGGCATCCTGACGGAAGTTACCTTCAAGGTGCTGCCAGTACCGCCGGCGGCCGGCACTGTCGTTGTCTCGGGTCTGAACGATGCGGAAGCAGCCGTCGTCATGGCCGAGGCGATGGCTCAGCCAGTGGAGGTGTCGGGCGCGGCGCATCTGCCCGAAAGCGTGCGCGGCCGCTTCATCGATGGCGTGTTGCCCGAGGGAGCGGCGACCGTGCTGAGGCTCGAAGGCTTGGCGGCGTCGGTAGAGATGCGCTCCGAAAAGCTCGTCGCGGCGCTGTCGCGTTTCGGTCCCGGCTCGCAGCTCGATGCCAGCCAGACGAAGGCCCTCTGGACCGAGATCCGCGACGTGAAGCCTTATGCGGACGGTACCGCAAGGCCTCTGTGGCGTGTCTCGGTCGCCCCGTCCGCCGGGCACCAGCTCGTTGCCACACTGCGTCTTCAGACGGGTGTGGATGCATTCTACGATTGGCAGGGCGGTCTTGTCTGGCTGCGCATGGAAGCCGAGCCCGAAGCCGAACTCGTTCGCCGCTACGTCCGAGCCTTGGGCGGTGGACATGCGATGCTTGTCCGCGCCGAAGGCGGAGCGCGGACCGGGATACCGGCCTTCGAACCGCAGGCTGCAGCGGTGGCGCAACTGAGCGAACGCGTTCGTGCCTCGCTCGATCCGGCGCGGATTTTCAATCCGGGGCGGCTGGCGGCCGTCGCCTGATCGCAGGCGGGTCGCAATTCGCGTCAAGGCGAAAGGAGAATTCGATGAGTGATCCGGGTCCGCAGACGCCGCTTTCCCGTGACACCGATCGCTGGCTGGAGCCGGGCAAGGTCAATATCCAGATCATCTACCTGCTTTATCTGGTCGGTTTCGCCATTGGTATTACCCCGCTCGTCGGCATCGTGCTCGCCTATCTCAACCGCGACAAGGCTGAAGGCTGGGCGAGGACGCACTATATCTGGGCGATCCGCACCTTCTGGATCGCCTTGCTGTTCGCCGTCATCTCGGCGCTTCTGTCGGTGTTGCTCATCGGCGTGCTCGGTTTCGTCGCGACGGCGGTCTGGATCGTCGTGCGCTGTGTCATCGGTCTTCAGAAGGCGGCTCGCGAGGAGCCGATCACCGATCCCGAAAGCTGGCTGGTCTAGAGCATTGCGGCTCTGCCCCGGCAAGAAGCGCCGCCTTGAGAATTGAGAGTGGAGTATTCGGTTGCAGACAAATTTCTCCCCAGAGCAACTCGCCGACCCGCATGTCGCCGAATCGGAAAAGATCCTGCGCAAATGCGTCCACTGCGGCTTCTGCACCGCCACCTGTCCGACCTATGTGCTGCTCGGCGACGAGCTCGACAGTCCGCGCGGGCGGATCTACCTGATCAAGGACATGCTGGAGAACGGCCGCGCCGCCGATACCGAAACCGTTACCCATATCGACCGATGTCTCTCCTGCCTTTCCTGCATGACCACCTGTCCATCGGGTGTCGATTACATGCATCTCGTCGATCATGCCCGTATCCACATCGAGGAGACGTATAAGCGGCCGCTCAAGGACCGTTTCGCCCGCGCCGTCATCGCCGCGACCCTACCCTATCCTTCACGCTTTCGGCTGGCGCTCCGGGCGGCGCGGCTTGCCCGCCCCCTCGCGGGCCTGCTGAAGTGCATTTCATCGCTGAAGACCTTCGGCGTCATGCTCGATCTCGCACCGCGCGCGGTGCCGGCGGCATCGGACGGGGCGAGGCCGGCCGTTTATGCGGCCAAGGGCACGCCCCGCGGCCGCGTGGCGCTGCTCGCCGGCTGCGCTCAGCCGGTGCTGAGACCGGAGATCAACGAGGCGACCATCCGGCTGCTCACCGGACAAGGGGTCGAGGTCGTCGTTTCTGCGGGCGAGGGCTGTTGCGGCGCGCTGGTCCATCACATGGGGCGCGAGGAGCAGGCGCTGGCCTCTGCCCGGCACAACGTCGACATCTGGCTGAAGGTCGCGGAGGAGGATGGTCTCGACGCGATCGTCATCACCGCATCCGGCTGCGGAACGACGATCAAGGACTACGGCCACATGCTGCGGCTGGACCCGGCCTATGCCGAGAAGGCGGCGAAGGTGTCCGCGCTTGCAAAGGACGTAACCGAATATCTCGCGGGCCTCGACCTCCCCGAGCGGGGGGCGCGCGGCCTGACCGTCGCCTATCACTCCGCCTGCTCGATGCAGCACGGGCAGAAGATCACGCTCGCGCCGAAGCAACTGCTGAAGCGGGCAGGCTTTGCGGTTCGCGAACCGGCGGAAGGCCATCTCTGTTGCGGCTCGGCCGGAACCTACAACATCCTGCAGCCGGAGATATCGGCGAAACTCAAGGCTCGCAAGGTGAGGAACATCGAGGCAACCAAGCCGAACGTGATCGCAACCGGCAATATCGGCTGCATCACCCAGATTGCCAGCGGGACGAATATCCCGATCCTGCACACTGTCGAGCTGCTCGACTGGGCCTATGGTGGGCCGAAGCCGGCGGGGCTGTGAGCGGCAAGCGCCGGCCCCTCAACCAGCCTGCCGGCCACCTTCTCCCCGCAGGCGGGGCGAAGGTGTCGCGCGGTGGCGTCTTGCCCGCACGCAGGTCGAAATGGAAAGAACGCCGGGCGGGCATTCAGGGATGCACCCTCGCCCCGCTTGCGGGGAGAGGGCTAGGATGAGGGGGCAACGCTTCCCGACTCGTCAGCCGCCGAAGATATGGCGGAAGATGTCGACGCCGCGGTCGTCGTAGCTGACGTCGCCCTGCTTGTTGCCCGGGCCGATCACGATGACCTTGGTGCCGATCGGCGCCCGGTCATAGAGGTGCTCGACGTCCTCGTTCATCATCCGGATGCAGCCGGACGACATGTTCTGGCCGATGGTCCAGGGCAGGTTCGTTCCATGGATACGGAAAATCGTGTCGCGGCCGCCCTTGTAGAGGTAGAGGGCGCGGGCGCCGAGCGGATTGTCGATGCCGCCCTCCTGGGTGATCGGCAGGATGCGCCCCTTTGCCCTTTCGCGCTGGCGCATCTCCGCCGGCGGTGTCCAGCTTGGCCACTCGGCTTTGCGGCCTACCTTGACGACGCCGGACCAGCCGAAGCCCTCGCGGCCGACGCCGATACCATAGCGCGTCGCGCGGTTCGGGCCGTCAATGTAATAGAGATACTTGTTGTTGGTATCGACAATGACCGTGCCGGGCGCCTCGTTCGTGCGGAACCGTACCTTGGTGCGCCAATATCTTTGCGGCGGCTTTTTCGGCTGGGCAGCCAGCACGACGTCGGAGCGCTTGACCTTTGCGCCGACCATGTCGGCCGGCGAGAAGGCGGACGCGTTTGCGGCAGCCAGAAAAGCAGCGGCCGCGACAGTGAGCGCGGCCAGCCTGGTGGCGTGAAGTTTCATTTATGATTCCCTCTGAACCCTCGTTACGGGCAAGCTATGTATTTTAACCGCAAGTGCAAGCCCGTGAAACATCCCATAGATCAAGGCGAGGGCCGGAACTTGTATCGAAGGGAACAGCTGTTGCTCTTAGATCACGATCCGGCACAAGCAAGTGCTCGAAAAGTACTTTATGGGCGGCTGCCGCTATATAACGATAACCTTGGTGCCGACTTTGACGCGCTCGTAAAGATCGACAACATCCTCGTTGCGCATGCGGATGCAGCCGGACGAAACGCCATACCCGATCGTCCAGGGCGCATTGGTGCCATGGATGCGATAGAGCGTGGAGCCGAGATACATGGCGCGGGCGCCGAGCGGGTTCTGAGGACCGCCGTCCATGCGGGCCGGCAGATAATGACCCTTGGCCGCTTCGCGCGCGATCATCTCCTCAGGCGGCGTCCAGTTCGGCCACTCGGCCTTGCGGGTAATCTTGTGCGCGCCGGCCCATTCGAAGCCTGGCTTGCCGACGCCGACGCCGTAGCGCCGCGCTTGTCCGTCACCGGTGACGAGATAGAGGAAGCGATTATTGGTGTCGATCACGATCGTGCCTGGCTTCTCGCCTGTCTCGTAGGTCACCATCTGCGGCAGGAATTGCGGGTCCAACTGCGACTTCGCCGGCCTTTGCGCGCGAGCGGCGGCGGGCTGCAAGGCCGCCGTTTCCAGCCGGCGCTTCATTTGGCGGCGCTCCACCTGTTTTCGGGTGGCAGCCGGGGCCTGCGGCCGGTAGACGGCCGGACGCACCCCTTCGCCGGTCAACTGCATCACCCAGGGAGCGGTGAGATCCGGGCTGACGATGACCGGCGGGCGGTTCTGATATCGATCTCGCGCGCCGGCGCCGGTGGGGAGTGTGCAGACAAGGCACGTGGCAAGCAAAAGGAACTTCTTCATCGAACGGACTCGCTACCTAACGCCGAACAAACTTCTGGGGCAGCGCGGCAGCTGCACCTCAACGGCGCGATGCTCTCACTCCTCCGCCACCGAACAGTAAACGCCGGTTCGATAAAATGCTGCGATGTGGATAAAGCTTTGGGTAGGGTTATTCCCCGCTTTATGAATCTGGTTTGCAAATGGTAAATGGAACAAAAGAGAAACGAGGCGAGGGAGCGGTGATGTCGGCAAGAGGCTTGATTACGGGCGATGACGGGCTGCAGCGTTGTGCCTGGCACGGCAATCTCGAAGACTACCGCCGCTATCACGATGAAGAATGGGGCCGCCCGGTCACCGACGATCGCCGGCTGTTCGAGAAGATCTGCCTGGAGGGCTTCCAGTCGGGCCTCTCCTGGCTGACGATCCTAAGGAAACGCGAGGCGTTCCGGTCAGCCTTCGCCGGCTTCGACGTCGATCTGGTTGCCGAATTCGGCGACGCCGACATCGAGCGCTGCCTTGCCGATCCCGGCATCGTCCGCCACCGCGGCAAGATCGTTTCGACGATCAACAATGCACGGCGGGCAAAGGAATTGCGTTCGGAATTCGGCTCGCTCGCCGCCTATTTCTGGGCGCACGAACCGGACGGCAGCGAGCGCCCGAAGGTCATGGACTATGAAACACTGATCGCCAATCCGACGACGCAGGCCTCGGTCCAGATTTCGAAGGACCTGAAAAAACGCGGCTGGACCTTCGTCGGTCCGACGACCGTCTATGCCTTCATGCAGGCCATGGGGCTCGTCAACGATCATCTGGAAGGCTGTTTCTGCCGTGCCGGGATCGAGGAGATGCGGCGGCAATTCGCAAGGCCCGCTGTATGACTATTCGAGCGGGCCCTCCCCGATTCTGAGGCGGGGAGGGCGGTCTCATTTAGCCGCCGTGCTCGGATAGCCAGTCCTTCATCATTGTGATCTCGGCCTCCTGGGCCTTGATGATGTCTTCCGCCAGCTTACGGATCGCTTCGTCCTTGCCGTGCTCGAGCTCGACCTTCGCCATGTCGATTGCCCCCTGGTGGTGAGCGATCATGCCACGCACGAAATCGATGTCTGCATTGCCGGTGAAGACGATGTCCATATCCTTGTGCATCTTGGCGCTCGCTTCGGCGAAGGCCTTGCTCGACGGTGCCGACGCGGCCGCCGTCGAATCGTGATGCATCTTTTGATGTTCCTGGGCGAGTGCGGGGATGCCGACCGATGCGGCCAGCATCAAAGCTGCGGTGATCCTTTTCAGGGTCATAATGCGTACCTTTCCATTCTATGGGAGTCGATAAGTCGATGCGGCGCGCGACGCCTTCGTGTCCGGTCGGAGGCGCCAGCGCTAGATGGAAACGTTGCGCCTGGGCGGTGGGCACGGGGGTTCGATGACCTGATCGAGCAGCGCCGCATGACGCTGCGGCGAAAGCCGCGTCGAGCGCCCCGCGGATCGCGTGAGCCCAATGGGCGCTGCATGGATCGCGACGCAGGCCGAGCAGAGCACCGGGTGGTCCGATTTTGCCGGGCCCGGACAATGGGCCCGCTGCGCACAATGGCTGTCACGGCCCGAGGACGCGTGCTGCATGGTATCGGAGATCACCATGTCGTGCTGGTGTGTGCTCACTGCCTTCGCCGCGAGATCGCGCGCCTGCGCGATCGCGGGAAGGGCTCCGCCGAGCGGCGCCGACAGAAGCAGAAGGATGATGGCGAGCCAACGCAGCATGCGGGCAAGATAGGCTACTCGATCTCGAAGAAGAAGGGGCGATACGAAAACACCGCCGAGTCGTGATCGCCTTGCATCAGCCCGGCAATGCCGCTCCGCTTCCGGGAACGGCGAACACGCCCTGCAGGGAACCTCCCGCACCCTCGTCGATCGTCGAATTTCCGATGCAGCAAAGCTGGTGTGAGCTTCCGCCTGGCCGGCGGACCATCGCAGAAAAACAGAAGGACGAGGACGCCGCCGTCGCCTCTTCCAGGATACTCAGGATTGTCGCCCGGTCTTCTTCATCATAGGCCCGCACGAGGTCGATGACACCGCAGGGATTGTGCCTCAGGCCCAGAAGCGACAGGGTCCGGTGGCCGACCACAAAGGCGCCACTGTCGACGTCACAACGCCACGGGTCGATCACATAGCCTGCCTTCGCGAGCACGCGCGTCCAGGCCCCGTGGGTTTCCGGATTGAGCGGCCTTATCGCTGCCGCCCCGGGCGTCATGACAGTCAGCATTTTGCGAAAGTCTCCGTTGAAGCCCTTGTCTCGATCGCCCTAACTTATAAGGGTAACAAGAGCAATTTACAATCACGGCGTTGTGATCGTAACTGAAAGCGGAACGCTTTTGCGCGCGGCCTGGTTCCGCGACCTTTCCGGATGCGGGCTGTCGGCCCTTTGTCGGCCGCTGCCCTTGCCGCCCTTGGCCTGATCCGGTAGGGAAGGCACCGACCAAGCTTCACAGCCCGGAATGCCTTCCATGAACGACAAACCGAAGAAACAGCAGAAGCTCAAGGCGCGCCTGCCGCGCGGCTTCGTCGATCGTTCGGCCGCGGATATCCGTGCCGTCGACGAGATGATCGCGAAGATCCGCGAGGTCTATGAGCGCTACGGTTTCGATCCCGTCGAAACGCCGCTGTTCGAATATACCGATGCGCTTGGCAAGTTCCTCCCCGACAGCGACCGCCCCAATGAAGGCGTGTTCTCGCTGACGGACGACGACGAGCAATGGATGAGCCTGCGCTACGATTTGACGGCGCCGCTTGCTCGCCATGTGGCGGAGAACTTCAACGAGATCCAGCTTCCCTACCGCACCTATCGCGCCGGTTATGTTTTCCGCAACGAAAAACCGGGACCGGGGCGCTTCAGGCAGTTCATGCAGTTCGATGCCGACACCGTCGGCGCCGCCGGCGTCCAGGCCGATGCCGAGATGTGCATGATGATGGCCGACACGATGCAGGCGCTCGGGATTGCACGCGGCGACTATGTGATCCGGGTCAACAACCGCAAGGTCCTGGACGGCGTGCTTGAGGCGATCGGTCTCGGGGGCGACGGCCAGGCGAACGCGCGGCTGACGGTCCTGCGCGCCATTGACAAGCTTGACAAGTTCGGGCCGGAGGGCGTGCGCCTGCTGCTTGGCGAGGGGCGCAAGGATGAGAGCGGCGACTTCACCAAAGGCGCCGGGCTCGATGAGGAGCAGATCCGCAGGATCCTCTTCTTCGTCGGCATCACCGACTACGCGAAGAGCGCCGATGAGCTCGCCGAACTCGTCGCCGGCACCAGCAGGGGTGCGGAAGGCGTTCAGGAACTCAACACGATCCGGAGCCTCGTGCTCAGCGCCGGCTATGAAACGGATCGCATCAAGATCGACCCGTCGGTCGTGCGCGGTCTCGAATATTACACCGGCCCGGTTTTCGAGGCCGAACTGCAATTTTCCGTCACCAACGAGAAGGGCGAGAAGGTCGTCTTCGGATCGGTGGGGGGAGGCGGCCGCTATGACGGCCTCGTCTCGCGCTTCATGGGCCAGCCGGTGCCGGCAACGGGCTTCTCGATCGGCGTGTCGCGGCTGATGACGGCGCTGAAGAACCTCGGCAAGCTCGGTGTCGAAGAGGTGGTGGCACCGGTCGTCATCTGCGTCATGGACCGCGACATCGACAGCATGGGCCGCTACCAGCGCTTCGTCCAGCAACTGCGCCATGCCGGCATCCGTGCCGAAATGTATCAGGGCAACAAGAAGAATTTCGGCGACCAGCTCAAATATGCCGACCGGCGCGGCTCGCCGATTGCCATCATTCAGGGCGGCGACGAGCGCGCATCCGGTACCCTCCAGATCAAGGACCTGATCGAGGGCAAGCGGCTCTCCGGCGAGATCGAGGACAACGTCGCCTGGCGCGAGGCACGCGTCGCCCAGGTTTCCGTTCCGGAAGGTGAACTCGTCGCAAAAGTCCGTGAGATTCTGGCAGAGCAGACCGAGGACCGGAAAAGGGCAGGCTGATGCCTCTGATCAACCTTCCCGCCTTTGCCGGTGATCTGCTTGCCGATTTCGAGCGGCTGAAGACGCTGCGCGTCGACACGCCGGTCATCCAGCCGGCCGAGCCTTTCCTCGACATGGCTGGGGAAGACCTGCGCCGGCGAATCTTTATGACGGAAAGCGAGACCGGCCAGAGCCTCTGCCTGCGTCCGGAATTCACCATTCCGGTCTGTCTCCGCCACATCGAGACCGCCACAGGGACGCCGCAACGCTACGCCTATCTCGGCGAGGTGTTCCGGCAGCGCCGTGAGGGCGCGAGCGAATTCTACCAGGCGGGTATCGAGGATCTCGGCGACGTCGACACGGCCGGCGCCGACGCGCGGGCGATCGGCGACGCGATGCTTGTGCTTGCCAACCGATTGCCGGGCCAGCGGCTAAAGGTAACGCTCGGCGACCAGTCCGTCTTCGAGGCAGTCATTGCCGTCTGCGGATTGCCGGCCGGCTGGCAGAAGCGACTGATCCACGCCTTCGGAGACCAGAAGCAGTTGCAGAAGCTCCTCGGTGAGTTGGCCGACCCCAAGTCCCCTGGCGTCTTCGGTCACGAAGTCGAGCGGCTCGCCATCATGGGCATACTCGACGACGAGGAGCGGCTCGTCGCCCGAATTGGCGAGACGATGGAGGCGACCGGCTATTCCACCAATGCCAGCCGTTCGCCCCGCGACATCGCCCGCCGGCTCAAGGAAAAGATGGAGCTTGCGACAACGCGGCTCGACAAGGCGGCGCTCACCGTCATGCGTGAATTCCTCGCGTTCGACCTGCCGCTTTCCGAAGCTCCAGCGGCACTGCACGCTTTCGCCAAGAAGTCGAAGCTGAAGATTGACGATGCTTTCGCGCTCTTCGATGCGCGCGTCGCGGCGCTCGCGAAAGCGGGCGCCGATCCCGACCTCATCCGCTATCGGGCCGCTTTCGGCCGTCCGCTCGATTACTATACGGGCCTCGTCTTTGAGATCGAGGTTGAGGGAGAGCCGGCGGTCCTGGCCGGCGGCGGCCGCTTCGATCGCCTGCTGACGCTGCTCGGCGCTCGCGAGCACATTCCGGCGGTCGGTTTCTCTCTCTGGCTCGACCGGATCGAACGGGCCGTCGCTACCGGAGGGGGCGCTTAAATGACGATTACCATTGCGCTTCCCTCCAAGGGTCGGATGAAGGACGATGCCTCGGCAATCTTCGAGCGCGCCGGGATGAAGATCGTCGCCGTCGGCAACGACCGCTCCTACCGCGGCCGCGTCGAAGGTTGGGACGACGTCGAGGTCGCCTTTCTGTCGGCCTCTGAAATCTCCCGCGAGGTCGGCAGCGGCGCCGTCGATTTCGGCGTGACCGGCGAAGACCTGGTGCGCGAAGGCATCGCCGACGCTGACGCGCGTGTCGAGTTCGCGGCCCGTCTCGGCTTCGGCCATGCCGAAGTCGTCGTAGCGGTGCCGGAGGTCTGGTACGACGTCGATACCATGGCGGACCTCGGCGATGTGGCCGCCGACTTCCGCGCCCGCCATGGCCGCCGGCTCGCCATCGCCACCAAATACTGGCGGCTCACCCAGCAGTTCTTCTCGGGCAGCCACGGCATCCAGCTCTATCGCATCGTCGAGAGCCTGGGCGCAACCGAGGGGGCGCCCGCCTCCGGCTCGGCCGATATCGTCGTCGACATCACTTCGACCGGCTCGACCTTGAAGGCAAACCATCTGAAGATCCTGTCGGATGGTGTGATCCTGAGATCCGAGGCCTGCCTCGTCCGTGCCCGCAACGCGGCGCACGAGGGTAACCCCACCATCGATCGGATCATGTCTTCCGTGCGCTCGGTTCTCTGAAGCCGGCGGATCGGAAATTTCGTCCCGGGTCTGACAAATGCAACCGGAGCCACCTATCTAGGGACGGCAGACAACTCATCTTCCCATTATCCCACCTCGAGGCATCCTTATGGCTGATCTTTCCTCCTTCCCGATCACGAGCCGCTGGCCGGCGAAGAATCCCGACATCATCCAGCTCTACTCGCTGCCGACGCCGAACGGCGTGAAGATCTCGATTGCTCTGGAAGAACTTGGGCTGCCCTATGAGGCGCACCGCATTGCCTTCGATACGAACGAGCAGAAGTCGCCCGAATTCGTGTCGCTCAACCCGAACGGCCGTATCCCGGCCATCATCGATCCGAACGGACCGGACGGCAAACCGATCGGCCTGTTCGAATCCGGTGCGATCCTCGTCTACCTCGCGGAAAAGACCGGCAAGCTCATTCCGGCCGATGCGGCCGGCCGCTACGAGACGCTGTGCTGGGTGATGTTACAGATGGGCGGCGTCGGGCCGATGTTCGGCCAGTTCGGCCATTTCTTCAAATTCGCGGCCGACAAGGTCGCCAACAATCCCTATCCGGTTGAGCGCTATCGCGACGAAGCGAAACGCCTGCTCGGCGTTCTCGAAGCGCGCCTCGAAGGCCGTGAGTGGCTGATGGGCGACGAATACACCATCGCGGATATCGCCACCTATCCGTGGGTCGAAGGCGCCCGCAAGTTTTATGGCGGCGCCGAGGTGCTCGAGTACAACAACTTCCCGAACGTCATGACTTGGGTGGAGCGCGGCTTGGCGCGCCCGGCCGCGCAGAAGGGCATCGAGATTCCGCGCAAGGAATGATCCGGGCGATGCGCCGGCCCGAGTTGACGAGACTCGGGCCGGGAGGCTACGGGTAGCAGAGCCAGATGAGGAAAGGTGTGGTGCGACTTTCCGCCCGCACCCGCTCCTGGCTTATGGAATAGACGGTCCAAACGGGTGGAAAAGGTGTCGGGAAGACTTGTTGTTGTCGGTGGCGGTCAGGCCGCCTTCGCTTTGATCGCCAAGCTTCGCGCGCTCCAGGACGAGCGTCCGATCACCGTCATCGCCGCGGAAGCGAGCCTGCCCTACCAGCGGCCGCCGCTTTCCAAGAAATACCTGCTGCGCGAACTCACTCTCGATCGGCTGCTCTATCGGCCCGAGGCCTGGTACGCGGAACACGGGATCGACATTCGCCTGTCGACCAAGGTCACCCGGGTGGAACGCCGCGCAAGAGAGGTCATGCTCAGCGACGGCTCGAGGCTGGATTATGAAACGCTGGCCTTCGCAACCGGTGCCACGGCGCGCCGCCTGCCGGCTGCGATCGGCGGCGATCTCGCAGGCGTCTATGTGGTGCGCGACTTCAGGGATGCCGACCGCCTTGCCGAGGAGATGAAGCCGGGGCGCCGGGTATTGGTGATCGGCGGCGGCTATATCGGCCTGGAGGCGGCGGCGGTCGCACGCACTTGCGGGCTCGAGGTCACTGTGATCGAGATGGCGGACCGCATCCTGCAGCGTGTGGCTTCCGCCGCGACCTCTGCGATCGTCCGTGAGATACACCGCTCGCATGGGGTTGATATCCGCGAACGCATGGGCCTTCATCGGCTGATCGGGGAGGACGGGCGGGTGACGGCCGCGGAGCTCGCCGACGGCTCGATCATTCCGGTCGACGTCGTGATCGTCGGCATCGGCGTAGCGGCGAATGATGCCCTGGCGCATGATGCGGGCATCGAAACCTCCAACGGCATCCTCGTCGACAGCTACGGCAGGACTTCCGATCCGGCGATGTTTGCGATCGGCGACTGCGCGGTCCTGCCCTGGCAGGGAATGCGTATCCGCCTTGAATCAGTCCAGAACGCCGTGGACCAGGCAGAAGCGGTCGCTGCCATTCTTGCCGGCGGTTCCGCTCCCTATGATCCCAAACCTTGGTTCTGGTCGGACCAGTATGACGTCAAGCTGCAGATCGCCGGCTTCGGGCTTGGCCACGACGAAACCCTGGTCCGCCCGGGCCAGCGCGAAGGCAGCGTTTCGGTCTGGTATTTCCGCCAGGGCAAGTTGATCGCCGTCGATGCCGTCAATGACGCCAAGGCTTACGTGACGGGCAAGAAACTGCTCGAAGCGGGCGTGACGCCCGAGCCAGCGCTCCTGGCCGATCCCCAGGTCGATCTCAAATCCTTGCTGGCATAGCGGCTGCGCCGCACGGCGAGGACGAGAGCGGAACCGGTCGAGGGCGGCGGCGTCCCTCGCAATTTTAGCTCGCGTGACTCGGCAATTCATTAACACTGTCCGCTTGGAAACAGCGGTCGATGGCTGATTTTTCATCCTTCCTTAAAGGGCGCAAAGCGAACTGCTAGCGACCCGGCGTGCGGACAAGCGCGTGCGGGGCTGTGCGTTTATTTGGGCGACCTCCGATGTTCAAGATACTCTCGTGCCTCGTCGTGGAACATGATCTGCGGTTGGTTGCGCTGGCAGCGGTGATTTGCGCCCTGTCCAGCTATGGCGCAGTGACACTGCTTCAGCGCGCACGGCTTTCCCGCGGCAGGCCCCGGGCGATCTGGCTGGCGGCGGCAGGCATCGCCAGCGGCTTCGGCATCTGGGCGACCCATTTCATTGCCATGCTCGCCTATGACCCCGGTGTCGTGCTCGGTTATCAGGCAGGCTTCACGACATTATCCCTGGTTGTCTCGATCCTGCTGACGACGTCGGCCCTGGCGATCGCCACCTATGCGACAGGCCGCCCCGCATGGGTGCTGGGCGGCCTGGTGCTGGGCGCCGGGGTGGGCTGCATGCATTTCCTCGGGATGGCCGCGCTCGAGGTGCCCGGCTCCATTCGCTGGGATTCGACGCTCGTCGTCGCTTCGATCTTGGCCGGGGTGCTCTTCGACATGGTTGCGATCTTTACGATCAATCGGAGCGGCCACACGCCGAAGGCTCATTTGGTCGCGACAGTGGCGATGACGCTCGGCATCGTCGTGCTGCACTTCACCGCGATGGGCGCAGTTGCGGTCGAAGTCGAGTTCGCGACCGGGATCCAGGAAGGCATGATCCAGCCGAATTTTCTGGCCTTCGTCCTTGCCGGCACTGCCTTCTTTCTTCTGTCCGCCGTGCTGATTGCCGCCGGCTTTGCGCGCCAGGGCGAAATCCTCGCCGTCGCTTCGGAAAAGGAGTTTTCGCGTTTCGTCCGCAGCGTCAAGGACTACGCCATCTGCATGCTCGATGTCGACGGCCGCGTGGCGAGTTGGAACGCTGGGGCAGAAGCCAACAAGGGTTATGTGGCCGAGGAGATCGTCGGCGAGAACTTCGCCTGCTTCTATTCGCCGGAGGAGCAGGCAGCTGGCCTGCCGCAGCAGGCGCTCAACACGGCGCTTGCCGACGGAAGATACGAAACCGAAGGCTGGCGTTACCGCAAGGACGGCACTCGGCTGTGGGCGAATGTCGTCATCGATCCGCTTATCGATGATGTGGGGCGCCATGCGGGCTTCATCACGATCGTCAAGGACATCACCAAGCGAAAAGAGGATGCCGATCACATCGCCGAAGTCAGCAAGAATCTCGACATTGCGCTCGAGAACATGACGCAGGGCATATGCCTGTTCGACCACGCCGATCGCTTGCTGATTTCAAACCGCCGTTGCCTCGAGATCTTCGAACTTCCTGAATCGCTTGCCGGCATGGGACTGACCTTTCGCGAAGTTCTCGATCGCATGTTTGCCCGCACCTACTCGGATCCAGCGATCGCGGAAGCGAAGGCGGAAGAGGCCTACCGCAAACACAGGCTTGATATCGCCGCCAAGGGCGGCGGCGACTTTGTCGAGAAATTGTCGAACGGCCGCTCGATACTGGTCAAGCATCGCACACTTCCCGATGGCGGCTGGGTCTCCACCTACGAGGATATCACCGAGCGGCTCGACTCCGAGGAGCAGATTTCCTTCCTTGCGCGCCACGACAGCCTGACGGGGCTGCCGAACCGGTTGCAGTTCAACAGCTACCTCGACGACGAGCTCGATGCGGCTGCCTGGTTCTCGCGCAAGGTGGCGGTGGTCGGGATCGATCTCGACAGGTTCAAGGAAGTCAACGACCTGCACGGCCATGCGGCCGGCGACTTCGTGCTGGTCACGATCGCGCAGCGGATGAAGGAACATCTTCAGGAGGGCGAATTCATCGCCCGCTTCGGGGGCGACGAGTTCGCTGCAGTCAAACGCTTCGAGGAACTCTCCGAGGTCCATGACTTCCTGCGGCGGATCGAGAGCTGCCTGCAAGAGGAGATGCGCTTCGGCGATTTCGAGTTGAAATCCGGCGGCAGCATGGGGGTGGCCATCTATCCGCAGGACGCCGAAACCGCCGACGCGTTGATCAACAACGCCGACCTCGCAATGTATCGCGCAAAAGCGGCGCTCAACCAGACAATCTGCTTCTACGAGGTTTCGATGGATGAGGCCGCGCGCGGCCGCAGGGCGCTCGCGAACGATCTCTGGGAGGCGGTGGAGAAGAACCAACTGGCTCTGCACTATCAGGTCCAGAAATCGGTCGCGACGGGAGACGTGATCGGCTACGAAGTCCTGCTGCGCTGGAACCATCCGGAACGCGGTATGGTACCGCCGAACGAATTCGTTCCGCTCGCCGAGGAATGCGGCGCCATCCTGCCGATCGGCGAATGGGTGCTGCGCGAGGCCTGCCGTGAAGCGGCAGCCTGGGACCGTCAGTACAAGATCGCCGTAAACCTGTCGCCGGTGCAACTGGCGAACGGCGACCTTGTCAGCCTCGTCAACGCGATCCTCGTCGAAACCGGGCTCGACCCGAAACGGCTCGAGCTCGAGATTACCGAATCGACGATCATCGACGACAAGGAGCGGGCGCTATTGACGCTACGCGAGATCAAGGCGCTCGGCGTCACGATCGCCATCGATGATTTCGGCACCGGCTATTCCTCGCTCGAGACGTTGCGGTCGTTCCCCTTCGACAAGATCAAGCTCGACAAGAGCTTCATGTCGGAAGTCGAAGGCAGCCCGCAAGCAAAGGCGATCATCCGCGCCATCCTCGCCCTCGGCCAGAGCTTGCACGTTCCGGTTCTCGCCGAAGGGGTCGAAACGCAGACGCAGCTCGACATTCTCCAGGCGGAAGGCTGCGACGAGGCGCAGGGCTACCTTCTTGGCCGGCCGGCGCCGATGGGGTCGGTGATCGGTATCCGAACCCAGGCCGCCTGAGGCGGTCCGGAGGGCCCACCCATCGCGCTATTCGTCGCTGGCGTCGTGATGGCGGCGGCCTTTGGGCCCAGTGTGAAGGTCCGGCGGAAAGATCGCCCCATCAGCACGCGGAAAAGGCGCATGGCTTCACCTCGAACAACAAAAAGGGCGGCCCGAAAGCCGCCCTTCAGATCCGGATGGATCTAGCTGTGCTAAGGCTGACGCCTTATCACATCATGTCCATTCCACCCATGCCGCCCATGCCGCCAGGCATTGCCGGAGCGTCCTTCTTCGGCAGTTCGGCGATCATGGCTTCGGTCGTGACGAGAAGGCCGGCAACCGAGGCTGCGTCCTGGAGCGCGGTGCGAACGACCTTGACCGGGTCGATGATGCCCATGGCGATCATGTCGCCGTATTCACCGGTCTGCGCGTTGTAGCCGAAGTCGTCGGTGTTCTTCTCGAGGATCTTGCCGACAACGATGGAGGCTTCGTCACCAGCGTTTTCAACGATCTGGCGGGCCGGAGCCTGCAGAGCGCGGCGAACGATGTTAATGCCGGCTTCCTGATCGTCGTTTTCGCCCTTGACGGTGATCTTGACAGAAGAGCGCAGCAGGGCAACGCCGCCGCCCGGTACGATGCCTTCCTGAACTGCAGCGCGCGTCGCATTGAGAGCGTCGTCGATGCGGTCCTTCTTTTCCTTCACTTCGACTTCGGTCGAACCGCCGACGCGGATGACGGCAACACCGCCAGCGAGCTTGGCAAGACGTTCCTGCAGCTTTTCGCGATCGTAGTCCGAGGTGGTTTCTTCGATCTGCGCCTTGATCTGGGAAACGCGGCCTTCGATGTCCGACTTCTGGCCGGCACCGTCGACGATCGTGGTGTTTTCCTTGGAGATCGAGACCTTCTTCGCACGGCCGAGCATGTCGAGCGTGACGCTTTCGAGCTTGATGCCGAGGTCTTCGGAGATCACCGTGCCGCCCGTCAGGATGGCGATGTCTTCGAGCATGGCCTTGCGGCGGTCGCCGAAGCCCGGAGCCTTGACAGCGGCGATCTTCAGGCCGCCACGCAGTTTGTTGACGACGAGCGTTGCGAGAGCTTCGCCTTCGACGTCCTCAGCGATGATGAGGAGCGGCTTGCCAGTCTGGACGACGGCTTCGAGAACCGGGAGCATCGCCTGAAGGTTAGAGAGCTTCTTCTCGTGCAGGAGAACGAAGACGTCGTCGAGGTCGGCGATCATCTTTTCCGGGTTGGTGACGAAGTAAGGCGACAGGTAGCCGCGGTCGAACTGCATGCCTTCGACGACTTCGAGTTCCGTTTCGGCGGTCTTGGCTTCTTCAACCGTGATAACGCCCTCGTTGCCGACCTTTTGCATCGCTTCTGCGATGTCGAGGCCGACTTGGCGCTCACCGTTGGCCGAAATCGTGCCGACCTGGGCAACTTCTTCCGAGGTGTTGATCTTCTTGGCCTTGGCGAGGAGGTCCTTGACGACTTCGGTGACGGCGAGGTCGATACCGCGCTTCAGATCCATCGGGTTCATGCCGGCAGCAACGGCCTTGGCGCCTTCGCGAACGATCGCCTGGGCGAGAACCGTTGCGGTCGTGGTGCCGTCGCCGGCGATGTCGTTGGTCTTCGAAGCAACTTCGCGGACCATCTGGGCGCCCATGTTCTCGAACTTGTCTTCGAGTTCGATTTCCTTGGCGACCGAAACGCCGTCCTTGGTGATGCGCGGAGCGCCGAAGGACTTATCGATGATGACGTTACGGCCCTTCGGGCCGAGCGTTACCTTGACCGCATCGGCGAGGATGTCTACGCCGCGAAGCATCTTTTCGCGCGCGGTACGGCCAAATTTGATCTCTTTAGCAGCCATGTGAGAAAACTCCCGGGCTCATTGCCCTTTGGTTGTCATGAATGTGGAGAAGTGGGGCCGGCCGATCAGCCGATGATGCCCATGATGTCGGCTTCCTTCATGATCAGAAGGTCTTCGCCGTTGATCTTGACCTCGGTGCCGGACCACTTGCCGAACAGGACGCGGTCGCCAGCCTTGACGTCGAGCGGAACAACCTTGCCGCTTTCGTCGCGGGCACCCGAACCGACAGCCACGATTTCGCCTTCTTGCGGCTTTTCCTTCGCGGTGTCCGGAATGATGATGCCGCCCTTGGTCTTTTCTTCAGACTCGACGCGGCGAACGACAACGCGGTCGTGCAGCGGACGGAAATTGGTGCTTGCCATTGTCTAATCCCTCGATCAAATGACATTGCGGATCGTTAGAGACCCGGTGGATGGGTGTTAGCACTCTTGGTTGAAGAGTGCTAGCGCCGCCGAGATAAGGCTGGCTTCGGAACGAGTCAAGGATTGGCTTCGAGATTTTTTTGCCGGTTGCGAAAGTTGACAAGAAATCCCGTTTTTTGTTTGATGGGTTATGGGGTAAGCGAATGCCCCACGAGGCGTCATGCTGGAATTTCGCGTCCAACAGCAATAAAGGACGTCGTATCATGGCCTCGTACAACTCCATCTCCCCTGAAAAACTCGCCCGGCTCGTCGGAACCGCGAAGGCACCCGTCCTCATCGACGTGCGCGATGAGGACGATTTCGCTGCTGATCCCTTCCTTGTACCGGCGTCGTTTCACCGGACCCATTCCGATGCCCCGCAATGGGCGGACGAATACAAGGGCCACTGGGTCGTCGTGCTCTGCAAGCACGGCGGCAAGCTCAGCGAAGGCGTTGCCGCCTGGCTTCGGCTCGCCGGCGCGTCTGCGGAAATACTGGAAGGCGGTATTGAAGCGTGGCGCGAAGCGGGCTTGCCGCTCGTGCCGGTGGCCACCCTGCCGAATGCCGATCCTTCGGGCGGCTCGGTGTGGGTCACGCGATCCCGACCGAAGATCGACCGCATCGCCTGTCCATGGCTGATCCGCCGCTTTGTCGACCCGCGTGCCAAATTCCTCTACGTCACACCGGCCGAGGTCGAGGCAGTCGGCGAGCGTTTCGGCGCAACGCCGTTCGACATCGAAGGGGTGTTCTGGAGCCATCGCGGCGACGATTGCACCTTCGATACGATGGTGAAGGAGTTCGGTCTTTCCTTCCCCGCCTTGGAGCACGTCGCCCGTATCGTTCGCGGCGCCGATACGGACCGGCACGATCTCGAGCCGCAGGCGTCCGGCCTTCTTGCCGTTTCGCTTGGCCTGTCCCGCATGTATGCCGACGACCTCGAACAGCTCGAGGCAGGGATGACGCTCTATGACGCGCTCTACCGGTGGGCGCGCGATGCGACACAGGAAAAGCACGATTGGGTATCCCACGGCGGCAAGGGGAAGCGGACGTGAAAGAACAAGCTTCGGCGGGCCTCGCGCCCGCCCATCCGTCTTTTGCCGAGGCCACCAGGGTCTAGGCGAAGATCGGCCTGTTGAGTTTCGGCGGGCCGGCCGGACAGATCGCGCTCATGCACCGGGAACTCGTCGAGGAGCGCCGCTGGATATCGGAAAGCCGCTTCCTGCACGCGCTCAACTATTGCATGCTGCTGCCGGGACCCGAGGCGCAGCAACTCGCCACCTATATCGGCTGGCTCCTGCACGGCACGCGAGGCGGGGTGGTGGCCGGCACCCTTTTCGTCATCCCGGGCTTTGTCGTCATTCTCGCCCTGTCTTCGGCCTATGCCCTCTTTCAGGAGACGGATTGGCTCGCGAGCCTCTTCTTCGGCTTGAAGGCGGCGGTGCTTGCGATCGTCATCGACGCGCTGATCCGGCTCTCCCGCAGGGCGCTGAAAACCGGCTTCGATCGATGGCTCGCACTCCTGGCCTTCCTTGCGCTGTTCGCTTTCGGCCTGCCTTTTCCGCTGGTGGTCGTTGCGGCCGGCATCGCGGGCTATGTCGCCGCCCGGCATGCGCCGGGGCGGCGCGAGGCCGCCCATGCTGCGAAGGCTCCGGATCTTCCTTCCGTAATCGGCGCCGATTACCCCGAAGGCAATCCGACCTGGGGGAGGGCCGCGGCGGTCATTGCGGTGTGGGGGGCTCTTTGGCTGGCGCCCTTCCTCCTGATCGCGGCCACCCTCGGCAGCTCGAACGTCTATAGCGGTATCGGCGTCTTCTTTTCGCAGATGGCGGTGGTCACCTTCGGTGGCGCCAATGCGGTTCTCGCCTATGTGGCACAGCAGGCGGTCGAGACTTATCACTGGCTGTAGCCCGGCGAGATGGTCGATGGCCTGGCGCTGGCGGAGACGACGCCGGGACCGCTAGTGCTCGTGCTCGCCTTCGTCGGTTTCATGGGCGCGTACCGGGCGCCGATCGGTGTTGATGCGTTGGCGTCCGGCGTGCTTGGCGCGACGCTCGCGACCTGGGTCACCTTCATCCCATGCTTTCTCTGGATCTTCCTCGGCGCGCCCTATGTCGATCGGCTGCGCGCCAACGCCGCGCTCTCCGGCGCATTGTCGGCGATCTCGGCGGCGGTCGCCGGCGTCATCCTCAACCTTGCGGTCTGGTTCGGCCTGCACGTCCTCTTTGGCCGTGTCGAGCGATTGGAGAGCGGGCCCCTTTCGCTTCCCTATCCGGATCCGACGACACTCGACCCTCTTGCCCTAGTCCTGACCATATTGGCGGCCGCTTCGCTTCTGTGGTTGAAGCGCGGCATTTTCCAGACTCTCGCAATTTGTGCTGCGGCTGGCTGGTTGCTGATGCTTGTCTGATATCGCGACGTTCGCCGCCGAATCTTGGGAAGTGCGGCGTTTTTCTATGTGCGAGGCTTGTATTCTTGGCCCTTCCTTGCGATGTCAGCCGAGAAGCTGAGTTTGCAGGAAGCCAGGATGGCCGTCAGGATCAACAGTTTTCGGGAAATCGCCAGCCGATACGACGTGGTGCTTTGCGACGTTTGGGGCGTGCTTCACAACGGCGTTCAGGCCTTCGCCTCCGCCTGCGAGGCACTGGCCGAGGCGCGCGCCCAGGGGGTGACGGTTGTCCTTATCACCAATTCGCCGCGGCCGCATCCGAGCGTCAAGGTGCAGATCCGCGGTCTCGGCGTTCCCGACGAGGCCTATGATCGGATCGTCACCTCCGGCGACGTCACGCGGGCATTGATCGCTTCCGCAGCGAAGCGGATTTTCTTCATTGGCGCCGATCGCGACCTGCCACTGCTCGAGGGCCTCGGCACCGAGATCGTTTCGGCGGAAGAGGCCGAGACGATCGTCTGCGCCGGCTTCTACGACGACGAGACCGAAACCCCCGAACACTACCGCGCCACGCTGGTTGGCCTCGCCAGACGCAAGATACCATTCATCTGTGCGAACCCCGATCTTGTCGTGGAACGCGGCCATCGGCTGATCCCCTGTGCGGGCGCCATCGCCAAGCTTTACGAGGAACTCGGCGGCGAGGCGCGCATTGCCGGCAAGCCCTACAAGGCGATCTACCGCGCTGCTCTCTCGGAAGCAAAGGCCGTAAGAGGTAACTTCGACCTCGCGC
Source organism: Sinorhizobium sp. BJ1 (assembly GCF_002531555.1). Classification (NCBI taxonomy): domain Bacteria; kingdom Pseudomonadati; phylum Pseudomonadota; class Alphaproteobacteria; order Hyphomicrobiales; family Rhizobiaceae; genus Sinorhizobium; species Sinorhizobium sp. BJ1. Next base: position 512,330 of record NZ_NWTH01000003.1, on the reverse strand, counting down.
GCGTCATCGCCATCGGCGACGGCATGCCGACCGATGTGAAAGGGGCGCAGGACGCCGGTTTCGATCTGCTCTATATCAGTGCCGGCATCCACGCGCAGGAATACATGCATGAAAGCCGCACCGACGAGGCGAAGCTCTTTGCCTTCCTGAAGCAAGAAGGAGCGACGCCGAAGTGGTGGATGCCTCGGCTCGCCTGACAGGACGACGGCAATGACGGTTTTTCATCGCAACGAAACCCGTGATCCGCTTCCCGAACGCCTCCGCGGCGGCGTGATCGCGATCGGTAATTTCGACGGGGTTCACCGGGGCCATCAGTCGGTGCTGAACCGCGCGCTCGATGAAGCTAGAGGCCGGGGCGTTCCGGCTCTTGTGCTGACCTTCGAGCCGCATCCGCGCACGGTTTTCAGGCCCGACCAGCCTGTGTTCCGCCTGACCCCGGCACCGCTGAAAGCCCGCATCCTGGAGGGAATGGGTTTTGGCGCCGTAATCGAGTATCCCTTCGACCGGACCTTCTCCGAGCTTTCGGCGTCCGATTTCATCCACCGCATCCTGCGTGAATGGCTGCACGCCTCGCACGTCGTCACCGGCTTCGATTTCCACTTCGGCAAGGGACGGGAGGGCGGCCCGGCCTTCCTGATGGCGGCTGGCGCCGAGGAAGGCTTCGGCGTGACGCTGGTGGACGCCTTCCGCGACGAGAACGCCGCGGTGATCTCCTCGAGCTTCATCCGCTCCTTGCTTGCCGAAGGCGACGTCTCGCATGCGGCCGGCCTGCTTGGCTATCGCTACACGGCCGAAGCGGAGGTGATCGGCGGCAAGAAGCTGGGGCGCACACTCGGCTATCCGACTGCGAACATGCGCCTGCCGCAGGAGGCCGAGCTCCGGAACGGCATCTATGCGGTGCGGTTCCGTCGGGCGGACGGTTCTCTTTATGACGGCGTCGCAAGCTTCGGCCGCCGCCCGACCGTCGACAGCGACGGCGAACCGCTGCTGGAGACCTTCGTCTTCGATTTTTCCGGCGACCTCTACGGCGAGGTCTGCGCCGTCTCCTTCTTCGGCTATCTTCGCGACGAGCTGAAATTTGACGGACTCGAGCCCTTGATGGTGCAGATGAGAGAGGACGAGAAAGAGGCGCGCGCCCTTCTGGCCGGGGTGCAGCCGTTGAGTGAGATCGACCGCCAGATCAATTTCGCCTGATGTCGGCCGGGAGGCGGGCCGGCTTGCCAAAGAATTGAGCCATGCAGCGCACGCGGACCTTTTCAAAACACTGAAAACGCCTTAAACAACCGGCCACTATGATCAGGCATCGTCGATTGACCATCGATCAGCGAATTATCGGCCCGGCTTTCCGCGCGCGCTAGAGCGCGCCGGAAGGTCCGGGATTTCGGCGTTTCACGCCCTTCCAGTCATCTTCGATAGACCGAACCCTTCCGCCTGCGTGACGATCCCGCGCGGAAAAGACGAATGCAAAAGACCATGACAGAGACCGCTGAAAAGATCGACTATTCCTCCACGCTGTATCTGCCGCAGACGGAATTCCCGATGCGCGCAGGCCTGCCGCAGAAGGAGCCGGAAACTGTCGCCCGCTGGCAGAAGATGGAGCTCTACAAGAAGCTTCGCGCTTCCTCCGCCGGCCGCGACAAGTTCGTGCTGCATGACGGCCCGCCCTATGCGAACGGCAACATCCACATCGGCCATGCGCTGAACAAGATCCTCAAGGATGTCATCAACCGCTCGTTCCAGATGCGCGGCTTCGACGCCAATTATGTTCCGGGCTGGGACTGCCACGGCCTGCCGATCGAATGGAAGATCGAGGAGAAGTATCGCGAGAAAGGCAGGAACAAGGACGAGGTTCCGGTCAACGAGTTCCGCCGGGAATGCCGCGAATTCGCCAGCGGCTGGATCGGCGTGCAGACCGAGGAGTTCAAGCGCCTCGGCATCGAGGGCGACTTCGAAAACCCTTACACGACGATGAATTTCCACGCCGAGGCCCGCATTGCCGGCGAACTGATCAAGATCGCCAAGGCCGGCCAGCTCTATCGCGGCTCGAAACCGGTCATGTGGTCGGTCGTCGAGCGCACCGCGCTCGCGGAAGCCGAAGTCGAATATGCCGATGTCGAAAGCGACATGATCTGGGTGAAGTTCCCGGTCGTCGAAGGACCGGATGCGCTAATCGGCGCCTTCGTCGTCATCTGGACGACGACACCCTGGACGATCCCCGGCAACCGCGCTGTCGCCTATTCGTCGCGCTACGCCTATGGCCTCTACGAGGTCGCTACCGCCGAGAACGACTATGGGCCGCAGCCGGGCGAAAAGCTGATCTTCGCCAAGCGTCTCGCGGAGGAGTCGGCCGCCAAGGCAAAGGTCACCTTCAACTTCGTCCGCGATCTCGAGGCTGACGAACTGTCGACCGTTACCTGCGCCCATCCGCTGCATGGTCTCGGCGGCGGCTATGCTTTCAAGGTGCCGCTGCTCGATGGCGACCATGTGACCGACGATGCCGGCACCGGCTTCGTGCACACCGCGCCCGGCCACGGTCGTGAGGACTTTGAAGCCTGGATGGACAGCGCCCGGGCACTCGAAGCGCGCGGCATCTCTTCCGCGATCCCCTTCACCGTCGACGATGCCGGCTATTTCACGGCTGATGCGCCCGGCTTCGGCCCGGAGGCCGAAGGCGGCGCCGGGCGCGTCATTGATGACAAGGGCAAGAAGGGCGACGCCAATGACCGCGTCATCAAGGCACTGATCGCCCGCCACGCGCTGTTTGCCCGCGGTCGGCTGAAGCATTCCTATCCGCATTCCTGGCGCTCGAAGAAGCCGGTGATCTTCCGCAACACGCCGCAATGGTTCGTCTACATGGACAAGGACTTCGGCGACGGCACGACGCTGCGCGGGCGGGCGCTCAACGCCATCGACGAAACCCGCTTCGTACCCGGCGCCGGCCAGAACCGCCTGCGCGCCATGATCGAGCAGCGCCCGGACTGGGTACTGTCGCGCCAGCGCGCCTGGGGCGTGCCGATCGCGATCTTCGCCGACGATCAGGGTGAAATCCTCGTCGACGAGGACGTCAATCTGCGCATCCTCGACGCCTTCGAGAAGGAAGGGGCCGACGCCTGGTTTGCCGAGGGCGCAAAGGAGCGCTTCCTTGGAAACGACTACGATCATGCCCGCTGGCATCAGGTCATGGACATCCTCGACGTCTGGTTCGATTCCGGTTCGACCCACACCTTCACGCTCGAAGACCGTCCGGACCTGAAGTGGCCCGCCGATCTCTATCTCGAGGGCTCCGACCAGCATCGCGGCTGGTTCCATTCCTCGCTTTTGGAAAGCTGCGCAACGCGCGGCCGTGCGCCCTACAACGCCGTCGTCACCCATGGTTTCACCATGGATGAGAAGGGCGAGAAGATGTCGAAGTCGAAGGGCAATACCGTCACGCCGCAGGAGGTGATGAAGGATGCCGGCGCCGATATCCTACGCCTCTGGGTGATGACGACGGACTATTGGGAAGACCAGCGTCTCGGCAAGACGATCATCCAGACCAATATCGATGCTTACCGCAAGCTCAGGAACACCGTCCGCTGGATGCTGGGCACCCTGGCCCACGACAAGGGCGAGGTGGTCGCGGTCGCCGACATGCCGGAACTCGAGCAACTGATGCTGCATCGTCTTGCAGAGCTCGACCGGCTGGTGCGCGAAGGCTACGACGCCTTCGACTTCAAGCGGATCGCGCGCGCCCTGATCGATTTCTCGAATGTCGAACTGTCGGCCTTCTATTTCGATATCCGCAAGGACGCGCTCTACTGCGATGCGCCGTCGTCGCTCCGCCGCCGCGCCGCGCTGCACGTCATCCGCACTTTGTTCGACTGCCTGGTGACCTGGCTTGCGCCGATGCTGCCCTTCACCGCCGAGGAAGCCTGGCTTTCCCGCAACCCGGAAGCCGTCTCCGTGCACCTCGAGCAATTCCCGGCCGTGCCGGCGGAATGGCGTAACGATGCGCTTGCCGAGAAGTGGCGGAAGATCCGCGAAGTGCGCAAGGTGGTCACCGGGGCTCTCGAGATCGAGCGCAAGGACAAGCGCATCGGCTCCTCGCTCGAGGCCGCGCCGATCGTCCACGTCGCCGATCCGGATCTGAGGGCGGCGCTCGACGGCCAGGACTTCGCCGAGATCTGCATCACCTCGGCGATCGAGCTCAATGGCGCCGAAGGGCCGGACGGCGCCTTCACGCTGCCGGAAGTGGCAAAGGTCAGCGTCGTGCCGAAGCTCGCCGAAGGCCGCAAATGCGCGCGCTCCTGGCGGATTACCACGGATGTCGGATCCGATCCGCTCTATCCGGATGTGTCGGCGCGCGACGCCGCCGCATTGCGGGAGCTCGGCTTCAAGCCTTAATCGACATTTCACCGGGTGAATTGCACTTGGGGCATTCATCCGGTACAAACTGCCCGAAATTTGGCGGATTTTTCCGCCATGGGGGCGTGTAATGGCCGCGCGGCGGGCGCGGTCCGGCGGGGCTGGAAGGAAATTCATGGAAATGGCGCGAGCGTTGCGGGTGTTTGCGAGCATTGCTGCTGTCGTGGCGGGTAGCCTGGTGCTTACCGGTTGCATCGGCGGCCCGACCTACGGCACGGATAAAACGGCGGGCGAACAGTTGGTCGATGACCTAGGCAGCGCCATCAGCCTGGCTCCGCCGAAGAAGGACCCCGTCAAGTACCAGCCGCGTGCAGGCCTGGTGTTGCCGCCGCAAGGAGAGCAAGCCGCGCTGGTCCAGCCGCAGCAGTCGCTCGCAAGTCGCGAGACCAATCCCGCCTGGGTCGAGTCGCCCGAGGAAGTGCGGCAGCGGCTGCGCGAAGAGGCCGACGCCAACAAGAACAATCCCAACTACGTCTCGCCGCTTGCAAAGGCGAGCGCCAACGGTCGCCGCCTGTCCGCCAAGGAGCAGCAGGCGGCCTATCGCGAAGCCCGCAAGATCGAGATGGGCGCCTATTCCGACAAGCGCCGTTTCCTGAGCGACCCACCGCTCGAATATCGCCGCCTGCCTGAGGGCTCAGAAATGGATCTCGGCGAGTCGGAGAAGGACAAGGAGCGTCGGCGCAAGAAGGCGGCGCAAGTCGCCAACAGCGGCAGCAAGTGGTACTGGCCGTTCTAAGCGATGGCACTCAGCATTCGCGACGCGGTCCCGGAAGATGCGGCGACGATCCTGCGCTTCATCACCGAACTCGCCACTTATGAGAAGGCCGAGCACGAGGTCGAGGCGACAGTCGAGCTTCTGACCGCGTCGCTCTTCGGGTCGGGCTCGATCAGCCGCGTGGTGATCTGCGAAGTCGATGGCAAGCCGGCCGGCTTCGCCATCTGGTTCTACAACTATTCGACCTGGCAGGCGCGCAAGGGCCTCCTCTCGAGGATCTATACGTGACGCCCGAGCATCGCGGTTCGGGAGCGGGAAAGATGCTGCTCAAGCACCTGGCCCGCATTGCGATCGCCGAGGGCTGCGGCCGCTTCGAGTGGAGCGTTCTCGATTGGAACGAGCCCGCCATCCGTGTCTATGAGGCGATCGGCGCGGAACCGCTGACGGAATGGACCCGCTATCGGCTGACGGGCAAGGAACTCGAGGCGCTCGCCGCCAGCTGATTCCTATCCGTCAACGCCGGGCGGCAAAAAACCGGCGCAGGAGATCGGCGGCCTCGCGCTCGGCGAGGCCCGAATAGACATCCGGAACATGGTGGCATGTCGGCGAGCCAAAGAACCTGACGCCGTTTTCGACGGCGCCGCCTTTCGGGTCCTCGGCGCCGTAGTAAAGGCGGCGTATGCGCGCGAAGGAGATCGCCGCCGCGCACATGGTGCAGGGCTCAAGCGTCACATAGAGATCTGCGCCCGAGAGTCGCTCGTCGCCGACGGCGGCCGCAGCCTGGCGGATCGCCTCGATCTCGGCATGGGCGGTAACGTCCCGCAATTCGCGCGTGCGGTTACCGGCCGCAGCGACGACTTCGCCGTCGAGCACCACGACGGCGCCGATGGGCACCTCGCCGCGCGCCGCCGCCTTCCGCGCCTCGTCGAGCGCCGCATCCATGTAGCGCGTCGTTTCCGCCATCACTTGCTCATAATTTCTCTTAACCCACGGCCTTCGACCTGATAGGACAGCCGCAAAAGGCAGGCAACAGAAATGACATCCAAAGACAAGTCCACCGGGCCCGGCAAGGGAAAAGATCGCAAGGGTAATTTCCCTTCCGGCGACAAGAAAGCCAACGCGGCACGACCCGGCAAGAGCGCGGCGCCGAAAGCTGACGTCGGCATCGACGAGCCGCAACGCATCTCGAAAATCCTGTCGCGCGCCGGCGTTGCCTCGCGCCGCGACGTCGAGCGGATGATCATGGAGGGACGCGTCAAGCTCAACGGCGTCGTGCTCGATACGCCGGTCGTCAATGCAACGCTCGCCGACAGCATCGAGGTCGACGGCCATCCGATCCGCGGCATCGAGCGGACGCGCCTCTGGCTCTACCACAAGCCGGCTGGCTTGGTGACGACCAATTCCGATCCGGAGGGCCGGCCGACGGTGTTCGACAACCTGCCGGACGATCTGCCGCGCGTGCTGTCGATCGGCCGCCTCGACATCAATACCGAGGGCCTGCTGCTGTTGACGAACGACGGGGGGCTTGCCCGCGCTCTCGAATTGCCGTCGACCGGTTGGTTGCGGCGTTACCGCGTCCGCGCGCATGGCGAGATCGATCAGGAAGCGCTTGACCGGCTGAAGGACGGCATCGCCGTCGAAGGTGTCCTCTACGGTGCGATCGAGGCGACGCTCGACCGGGTTCAGGGATCGAACGTCTGGATCACCATGGGCCTGCGCGAAGGCAAGAACCGCGAGATCAAGAACGTGCTCGGGGCGCTCGGGCTGGACGTGAACCGGCTGATCCGCATTTCCTATGGTCCGTTCCAGCTGGGCGAGCTGCCGGAGGGCCATGTCCAGGAAATCCGTGGCCGCACGCTCCGCGATCAGCTTGGCCCGCGCCTGATCGCGGAAGCGAAGGCGAATTTCGACGCGCCGCTCTACAACGACCAGCCGGCCGCGGCGGAGGCGGAGATCCACAGCGACGGTGCTGCCGACAAGGGCAGGCCGGAGCGCAGCACTTGGCGCGAAAAGCCGGAGGACAAGCGCGAACGTGCGCTTGCACGCCTCGATACGCAGCGTGATGAGAGCCATTCCCGCGATCGTCGAGACCGTCCCCGCGAGAGATTCGAGGATCGTCCGGCCCGGGCGCCGGCGAAGCGCAGCCGAACCGCGAATGTCTGGATGGCGCCTGGCGCACGGCCTGTCGCCGAAAAGAAGCCAAAGGCGGCCGAGGAAGACGTTTCAGCGAAACCAGCCCGTCGCGAGCGTCCGGAAGGTGCGCCGAAGACGAAGCGTTATGGGCGCACGAAGGATGGTTCGGCCACGAAGACATCGGCAAAGTTCGATCCGGATCGCAAGACAGGTGCCGCCAAGGGTGCTGCTCGGCCGGATCGCGCCCCGCGTCCATCGGTCAAACGCACCGACGAGGACGGAGACTGGATCAGCGCCAGCGAGCCGGTTCGCCGCAAGGACGACGCTCGCGACGGCGGGTTCGAACGGCGCCGTCCCTTTGATGCCGGAGAACGGAAGTCGCGCGACCATGGCGATCGCCCGCCGCGGCGTGAAGGCAGCGAGCGCCCTCGCGGCGAACGTCCGGCGCGGGCTGCAGGCGAGGGTCGCGCATTCTCCGAAAAGCCGCGGACAAGCCGCAGCAAGGACGACCGCCCCAAGGGCCGCGAAGGCGGAGATCGGCCGTTCGGCGATCGGCCGCCCGGCGGCAAGCCGGCGGGGGGCAAGTCCTTCGGTCAGCGCTCCAGCGGTCCCCGCGGTGGCAAGCCCGGTGGCGGCCGTCCTGGCGGAGGCAAACCCGGCGGCGGCAAGCCTGGCGGCAGCAAGCCCGGCGGTCGCACGGGCGGCGGCAAGCCCCGCGGCAAGGGGAAGTAATCAGCCGTGCGCATCGTCGGCGGAGAGTTTCGGGGTCGCACGCTCGCCACGCCCAAGTCCAACGATATCCGGCCGACCACCGACCGGACGCGCGAAAGCCTGTTCAACATCCTGAGCCACAGCTACCCCGAGGCGCTCGACGGCGCCCGCATGCTCGACCTCTTCGCCGGCACTGGTGCGGTTGGACTCGAGGCCCTGTCGCGAGGCTGCCGGCAGGCGCTTTTCGTCGAACAGGGGGTCGAGGGGCGCGGGCTCATCAGGGTCAATATCGAAGCGCTCGGCCTGCAGGGCCGTGCCAAGATCTTTCGCCGCGATGCCACGGATCTCGGCCCGGTCGGTACGATAGAACCGTTTCATCTGGTTTTCGTGGATCCCCCCTATGCCAAGGGACTCGGCGAACGCGCGCTCGAGCAGGCGGCGGCCGGCGGATGGCTCGTGCCGGGCGCCCTGGTGGTGCTGGAGGAGCGGGCCGATGTGCGGCCGCAATTGTCCGGCGCCTTTGAGCCGCTCGACGATCGCGCCTTCGGCGACACGCGAATGCATTTCTACCGATTTCTTGGCGCTTGATCTAAGTTGGGTCCGACGACCGTAAGGCCTGTCTGGTCCCTCCCTGATGGCGGCACCGGCTGTAGTGGACCAGACGGAAACGGAGAAGATCGATGGAGCAGCACGTATCTGCACAGCGCAACCGGCCGGACACGATAGGTGAACCGACGATCGCCGTCGCGTTTGGCGGCGGCGGCGCGCGCGGCCTTGCCCATATCCACGTCATCGAGGCACTCGACGAGATGGGCATCCGGCCTATGGCGATTGCCGGCTCGTCAATCGGCGCGATCATGGGTGCTGGAATGGCCGCCGGCATGACCGGCAAGGAAATCCGCGACTACACGTTTTCCACCGTCGGCAATCGCGGCGAAGTGCTCAACCGCCTTTGGCAGCTCCGTCCGGGCAGTCTGTCGGAGGCCGTGTCGAGCGGTTTCCGCTTCGGGCAATTCAACATCGAACGGGTACTGAAAGCCTTTCTCCCGGAGGCGATCCCGACGCGCTTTTCCGACCTGCTGATACCGTTGAAAGTCACGGCGACCGACTATTACGGGCAAACCGAGCGCGTTTGCGAGAGCGGCGATCTCCACCAGGCGATCGCTGCGTCCTGCGCCCTGCCGGCGATCTTCATTCCCGTGAGGATCGCCGGCCGCGTAATGATCGATGGTGGCATGTACAATCCGGTTCCCTTCGACCACTTGCGTGAACTCGCCGACATCGTCGTCGCCGTCGATGTCGTCGGCGGGCCGGACGGCGACGGCAAGACGATACCGAGTCGCATCGACAGCCTGTTCGGCGCGAGCCAGCTGATGATGCAGTCGATCATAGCCATGAAGATGAAAGCCGGCGCCCCGGATATTCTGCTCCGCCCGGATGTCGGCCGCTTCCGCGCATTGGATTTCATGCGTGCCCGTGAGGTGCTTGCCGCCACTGCCGCGACGAAGGAGCAACTGAAGCGAGCGCTCTGTGACCGGATCGATCAATGGCAGGCGGGGCGCTGATTCTGCCCAGCCGCACCGCGTTCTCGCTCAGTCGGCACTGGCCAGCGTTTCGCCGGCCCGCCGGTTGTCGCCGTCCGGAAGCTGAGGCAGGATTCGCCCTTCCGTCTCAGCAGTGTGGTTGACGTCCCGTTTCGGCTTGACCAGCGGTTCCGGCCGTACCGGCTGCGAATGCAGCATGTGGCGGCCGGCCGTGATGCCCTCGGCCTCCTGCAGCACCAGCCGCGCCTCGTCGCGGCGGCGGATGTCGTCCATGATGGCGATCGCTTCCTCGCCGCCGACGCCGAGCGCCTCGATCGTCTTGCGGCCGAACAGCAGGCCGGACTCGAACGTCTCGCGCAACTCGTACTCGACTCCCATGGTGCGCAGTTCCAGCGTATGCAGGCGATCGTAGGAACGCGCGAAAATGCGGGCGTTCGGGTATTCCGCCTGAACGAGACTGATGATCCTGTCGGTGATCTCCTTCTTCTGCGTACAGACAGCGACGATCTTCGCCTTCTCGATGCCGGCCGCCCGCAAGACGTCGAGCCGCGTGCCGTCGCCGAAATAGATGCGGAACCCGAAAGTCGCAGCCTGGCGAACGCGTGCAGCCGAATGGTCGATGATCGTAACGTCACGGCCGCCGGCCAGAAGGATCTGCGCGGCGATCTGGCCGAAGCGCGAAAAGCCGATCATCAGGACGTCGGCGCCAGCGCCCTCGAAATCCTCCTCCATCTCGTCTTCCAAATCATCCTGTTCACGCAGCAGCCGCTTCGAAAGCAGCGCCGCCACGGGCGTCAATGCCATGGATAGCGTGACGATCGCGACGAGCAGGGAGGCGACCCCTTGCGAGAAGACGCCGGCAACGGCGGCGGCCGTGAAGAGCACGAAGCCGAATTCGCCACCCTGTGGCAGAAGCAGGCTGATGCGCACGGCATCATTGTGATGGGAACCCGTCGCGCGACAAAGCCCATAGAGGACCAGGCTTTTCACCGCCATGAGCAGCGGCACGGCGACCACAATCAGCAGATAGTTCTCGGCTATGACGCCGAGTTGCAGCGATAGCCCGACCGCCATGAAGAACAGCGCCTGGAGGATACCGCGGAACGGCTCGATGTCGGCTTCGAGCTCGTGGCGATAGGAAGATTCGGCGAGCAGCACGCCCGCCAGAAAGGCGCCCATGGCCATCGAAAGGCCCGCCAACTGCATCATCGTCGCCGCGCCTATGACGACGAGCAGCGCTGCGGCGATCATGACGTCGCGGGCTCCGGTGCGGGCGATTACCTGAAAAAGGGGGTTGAGCAGGTAGCGGCCGGCCGCGAATAGCGCAGCAATGGCCGCAATCGCGATCGCGAAGGCCTCAAGCGGCGTGGTCGTGGCCTCCGGTGCCCGCGCCGCCATCAAGGGGATCAGCGCAAGGAGGGGGACGATTGCCAGGTCCTGGAGCAGGAGGATGGAAAAGGCGCGCTGACCGTAGCGCGTGTTCGTATCGTTGCTCTCATCGAGAATCTGCATGGCAAAGGCCGTCGATGAAAGCGCAAGGCCGAATCCGGCGATGACGCTTCCGCCCGGCGGCAGCAGATCGAAGAACGCGATTAGGAAAGACAGTACGAGGCCTGTCACCGCGACCTGCGCCGTGCCGAGGCCGAAAATGTCGCGCCGCATCTGCCATAGTCGCGATGGCTTCAGTTCGAGACCGATGATGAACAGCAGGAAGACGACGCCGAGTTCCGATACGTGAAGAATTTCTTCGCCCTCGGTAATCGACTGGGCGACCGGGCCGATCACGATACCTGCGGCGAGATAGCCGAGAATCGTACCGAGTCCGAGACGTTTGAACAGCGGCGCAGCAACGACGGCGCCGCCGAGCAGCATCAGCGCCTGGGTATAGAGGATTTGTGTCGTTTGCATTGCGCGCGGCTTTCGTCATGGATGTTCTCGACTTCCCTTGGCGGGGAGGCGAGGCGGGATGTCATACTATGTGGAGAGGGGAATCATCTTGATGCCCTTGATGCATGCTCCAGTGCACAATAAATGGGACAGGAATGAAAGGCCTAATCATGTCCGAGACGATCGATTCCGCCATCCTCGAAAAACGCGCCGCCGAACTTGTGGACCGCGCCCGCCAGGCCGGTGCGGAGACCGCCGACGCTGTCGTCGTACGTGGTCGCTCCCGCTCGGTTTCGGCTCGGCTCGGCAAGGTCGAGGCGACGGAAGCCTCGGAAAGCGACGATTTTTCGCTTCGCGTGTTCGTGGGCCGGCGCGTCGCCAGCGTCTCGGCCAATCCGGGCTTCGATCTGAAGGTTCTGGCGGAGCGCGCGGTCGCGATGGCCAAGGCCTCGCCGGAGGACCCCTACGCCTCGCTCGCCGATCCCGACCGGTTGGCGAGATCCTATCCGGATCTGGACCTCTTCGACACGCGCGAAGTTTCGAGCGAGGCGCTGACCGAAGCGGCGCTTGCGGCCGAGGCGGCGGCGCTTTCGGTGTCCGGCGTTACCAATTCGAGCGGCGCCGGCGCCTCCGCCGGCATGGGCGGGCTGGTGCTCGTGACATCGCATGGCTTCTCGGGTTCCTACATGGCGACCCGGTTTGGCCGTTCCGTCAGCGCGATCGCCGGCGAAGGCACCAAGATGGAGCGCGACTACGACTATGACAGCCGGCTCTTTTTCGACGAGCTTCGCAGCGCCGATGATATCGGACGGGTTGCCGGCGAACGGGCCGTGGCGCGTCTCAATCCGCGGCAAGTTCCAACTGCCAAGAACGTCACCGTTGTCTTCGATCCACGCATGGCGCGCGGTTTCGTCGGTCATCTGGCGGGTGCCATCAACGGCGCGTCCGTCGCGCGCAAGACGAGCTTCCTGCGCGACATGATGGGCAAGCAGATCATGAAGGCAGGGATCGCCGTCACGGACGATCCGCTGATCGTTCGCGGCTCCTCCTCAAGGCCTTTCGACGGCGAAGGGATCACCGGTTCGAAGCTGTCGATGGTCGAGGATGGCGTCCTCAAGCACTGGTTCCTGTCGACGTCCGCGGCGCGTGAATTGGGGCTCGAAACCAACGGGCGGGGCGTACGCGGCGGCCCGGCGGTCAATCCGGCCTCGACCAACCTTGCCCTCGAGCCGGGGACGATTTCCCGCGACGATCTGATCCGCGGCGTCGGCACCGGGTTCTACGTCACCGAGCTCATCGGCCAAGGCGTCAATATGGTGACGGGCGAATATAGCCGCGGCGCCTCTGGCTTCTGGATCGAGAACGGCGAGATCACCTTCCCCGTCTCGGAGGTGACGATCGCGTCCAATCTCAAGCACATGTTCATGGCCTTGACGCCTGCCGACGACATCGACAGGAAGTTCGGCATCGCCGCGCCCACCTTCGCCATCGAAGGCATGACGCTTGCCGGAACCTGAGTGCGGGCCGTACGTTCCGCCAGACGAAGCGCGCGGACGCGTCCCGGCGCTTAAAGGAGTCGAATGTCAGAAGCTGCCCTCCAGACCGCGCCCAGCTGGGACGAGGATCTCAAGCTCATTCTCGCCGCGGCGGTGGCCGCCGGCGATACGGCGCTCGGATATTTCCGAAAGTCCATCGATGTTCGCTGGAAGAACGAAGGCCGCTCTCCGGTGAGCGAGGCCGATCTCGCCGCGAACGATATCCTGAAGACAAGGCTGCTTGCCGCGCGGCCCGATTACGGCTGGCTCTCCGAGGAGACCGACGACGATGCGACGCGCCTTTCGCGCGACACCGTCTTCGTCGTCGACCCGATCGACGGCACGCGCGCCTTTATCTCCGGCAAGGACCTCTGGTGCGTCAGCGTCGCCGTCGTCCACCGGGGTCTGCCGACGGCGGGCGTGCTTTATGCACCGGCGCTCGGAGAAATCTTCCAGGCGACCCGTGACGGGGAAGCGCGAAAGAACGGCGCGGCGATTGCCGTGCGCGACCCGGTGCCCGACGAACGGCTGCAGGTGGCGATGGCCGAAGATATCGCCGGCAAGCTCGCCGTACCCTATCGCGAGCGGCTGGCACGCGTGCCGCACGTGCCGTCGCTCGCCTATCGGTTGGCGATGATCGCCGATGGCCGCATCGACGGCACGATCGTCAAGAAGAACGCGCATGACTGGGACCTGGCCGCCGCCGACCTCATTCTGGCACGGGCAGGCGGGGCGCTCCGTGGCCTCGACGGACTGCCCTTGTCCTACAATCGCCCGATTGTCAGTCATGGAGTCCTGGGCGCCGGATCCGCTCTGGCCCTGCCGGCGTTGCTGGCCGCCTCCAGGCCGTTCGACTCCCATTGACCTTTGGGTGCGAATGCCGCAAATCAACGCCGACGTTTCAAGGAACAATGGGAACACAATGGCTCAGAACACCGAGAAGAAGCAGCTTCTGCACCTCGTCTTCGGCGGCGAGTTGACGACGCTTACCGACGTGCAATTCCGCGATCTCAACAACCTCGACATCGTCGGCATCTTCCCCGATTACGAGAGCGCCCACGTTGCCTGGAAGGCCAGGGCGCAGATGACCGTCGACAACGCCCATATGCGCTACTTCATCGTCCACATGCACCGGCTGCTCGACCCGGAAAATGATTGATGAGTTGGTAAGCGCGGGTGAAAGCGAGCGTTCATGAGTAGCCTGCGCGCACGGCTTGCGCTTTCCAGCTATCGCTGGCTTGGCACGGCGATCTACCCCTTCGTCGGGCCGTATCTGGCCTTGCGGGCGGCCAAGGGCAAGGAGGATCCGGCTCGGCGCCGCGAGCGGTACGGCCATGCGAGTGCGCCGCGCCCCCCGGGGCCGCTCGTCTGGTTTCATGCCGCCAGCGTCGGCGAAACGGCTGCAGTCACCCCACTGATCAAGGAGATCCGCCGCCGCGGCATCGCCGTGGTCCTGACCACCGGCACGACGACCTCGGCGCGGGTTGCCGCCGAACGCCTGGGCACGGGCGTCATCCATCAATATGTTCCGCTCGATTTCAAGCCGGCGGTGAGCCGCTTCCTCGAATATTGGCAGCCGGATCTGGCGATCATCGCCGAGTCGGAAATCTGGCCGATGACGATTGTCGAACTGGGCCGACGCCACATTCCGCAGGTTCTCGTCAACGGGCGCCTTTCGGACCGGACCTTCGCCCGTTGGAAAAAGCGGCCGTCGCTCGCCGATGCGCTCTTCGAGAACCTCGCGCTCGTCATCGCCCAATCCGATATCGATGCGGAACGCTTCCGCACGCTCGGCGCGCTCCCGGTGATGGTTTCCGGGAATCTCAAGGTCGACACCGACGCGCCGCCGCACGATCCGCAGGTGCTGCGCGAATATTCCCAGCAGATCGGTTCGCGCAAGACCTGGGCGGCGATCTCCACCTTCGAGGGCGAGGAAGAGGCGGCGGGGGTGGTTCACCATGCCCTGAAGCAGCGCCACGGCTTGCTGACGATCGTCGTCCCGCGTCATCCCGAGCGCAGCGATGCCGTCGAAGCGGCCTTGGCGGCCAAGGGACTGAAGGTCGCGCGGCGCACGCGCGGCGATCGCCTGACGCCCGACGTCGACATTTTTCTCGGCGACACGATCGGCGAAATGGGCCTTTATCTGCGGCTGACCGAGGTCGCCTTCGTCGGCCGTTCGCTCTTCGCCGAAGGCGGGCAGAACCCGCTGGAGCCGGCCATGCTCGGCTGCGCGGTGCTTTCGGGCGCCAATGTCCAGAATTTCCGCGAGACGTACCAGATGCTCTCCAAGAACGGCAGCGCCAAGATCGTCCGCGATGTCGAAATGCTGGCGAAGGGTGTCAACTACCTGCTCGGCAACGACGATATGCGTCGTTCGATGATCGACGCGGGACTTGAAACCATGCAACAGATGCGCGGCGCACTGACGGCGACGATGAGGGGACTCGAACCCTATATCAACCCGCTGATCGTGAAGGCGCGGCTGGAGCCGCGCGCGGAAAGCTGACACCAACTTGGATGGGACCATGGCTGCGGGCAACGGCATCGCCGGCATTTTGTTCGACAAGGACGGCACGCTTCTCGACTATGTGAAGAGCTGGGTTCCCGTGAATTACGAACTGGCGCGCATCGCCGCCAGGGGCGATGAGAGCCTCGCGAGAGTTTTGCTTCAGGCCGGCGGCATGGACCCGGATACGGGCCACGTCGCGCCCGACAGCCTGCTCGCCGCCGGCAACACCGTGGAGATTGCGACAGGCATGGTCGATGCCGGTGCGTCGTTCACCGTGGAGGAATTGACGACGCTGTTCGACGGGATGTTTGCGCATTCCGCCGACTATGCGGTGCCGGTGACCGATCTAGGCGCCTTTTTCGCCGCCCTGCATGCGAAGGGCTATCGCCTCGGCGTCGCCTCGAGCGACAACGAACGGTCGATCCGGGAAACGGCCAAGCGCTTCGGTTTCGAAAACTATCTGCACTACATCGCCGGCTATGACAGCGGCTATGGCGTCAAGCCGCAGCCAGGCATGGTGCTCGGCTTCTGCGCGGCGACCGGGCTGACGCCCGAGCAGGTGGCGGTGGTCGGAGACAACAATCACGATATGCATATGGGCCGCAATGCCGGCGTCGGCATGACCATTGCGGTGCTGACAGGCACCGGCTCGCGCCAGTCGCTGGCCGAGGCTTCCGACCATTGCCTGGCCGATATCACCGAACTTGAAGCGGTGCTCTGACTCCGTTCACCCGCTTGCCTTTTTTTGCGTTCTGAAGTCTCTTGTGGCGTCGCCGGCCGGCGGCCGGCAAGAACACGGCCAGAAGCGCCTCGTGGCCGATGGAGTTAGCGAAACCGCGGAGGCAACACAGTCGAAAATGGTTTCCGAAGCGCCTCCGTTCTGGTGGACAAAGGCCGACTGGCGTGCCTATGCGCTTTGGCCCTTCTCCTGGGTCTATGGCCGCATCGCCGCAATCCGGATGGATCGGGCGCGCCGCGCCATGCCGGCCGTGCCGCTGATCTGCGTCGGCAACTTCACGGTCGGCGGGGCAGGCAAGACGCCGACCGCCATCGCGCTCGCACAGGCGGCCAAGGCGCGGGGGCTGAAGCCGGGTTTCCTCAGCCGCGGCTATGGCGGCTCGCTGGACGTCACGACGGTCGTTGATCCTGGTCATCATCGCGCCCGGGAGGTCGGCGACGAGCCGCTGCTGCTTGCGCGCGAGGCCCTGACGGTCGTTTGCCGCCGCCGCGTCGACGGTGCCCGCAGGCTCGCCGCCGAAGGCGCCGACATCATCATCATGGACGACGGCTTCCAGAGCGCTCGTCTTACCTTCGATTTCGCGCTGCTGGTGATCGATTCGGTCCGCGGCATCGGCAACGGCCATCTGGTGCCCTCCGGGCCCGTCCGCGCGCCGATCGCCGACCAGCTTCGTCACGCGACGGCGCTTCTGAAGATCGGCCACGGTCCGGCCGCCGATCGCCTCATTCGCCGCGCGGCGCGGGCCGGCAAGGCCATCTATGTCGCGGACACGGTGCGGGTGGAAGATCAATCGCTGTCCGGCGTCAAGGTTCTGGCCTGGGCGGGCATTGCCGATCCGGAGAAATTCTATCGGACGGTCCGCGAAACGGGCGCGATCGTCGAGGAGACGCGGAGCTTTCCGGATCATCACCACTTTTCCGAGGACGAGATTGCCGATCTCGTCGATCGCGCCGCAAGCCGGGGCTATACGCTGGTGACGACGGCCAAGGACATGGTCCGCCTTGAATCCGGCCACGGACGGGCGGGGGAACTGGCCGCCAGCAGCAGGGTCATCGAGATCGAGGTGCGTTTCGACGATCCCTTAGCGCCCGCCAAGATCATCGAGGCGACACTTGCCGCCGCGCGGGCACGCAAATTGCGTGCAAATGGGAAGAGTTGAAAGGCTCCTGGATCTCGGCGCAGGGCCGTCAGGACTGCTGCGTCGGTAGCGTTCCGGCACGCCGTTCCGCCTCGAGCGAGGCGGCCGCGTCGATGTAGGGCTCCTGCCGCTCCACGCTCCAATAGCGAAGCTCATCCACTGGAATGGCCTTGCCAGTCATGGCGCAGACGACATGCGAGCCGGCCAGGACGATCTGGAAGTCGCCGTCGAGATAACGGATTTTCGCTTCGCGAGAGGAATTTCCGTCAAAACGGTTCATCATTTTGCGTGTTTGCCTCGTCAATGCTCGTTGCCTGATCTCTATCCCGCCCGTGGCGAAATGACCAGTGCAATTCCGAATCCGGCGCCATCATGACTGCGAGGTCGCAACGTTCTCGCGTTCTCACAGGCGCCCGGTTTTCAGCTCCGGCCAAAGAGCCTTTCGATATCGGCGAGCTTGAGCTCTATGTAGGTCGGCCGGCCGTGGTTGCACTGCCCCGATCCGGGTGTCGCCTCCATCTGGCGGAGCAGCGCGTTCATTTCCTCCGGCCGCATGCGGCGACCGGAGCGGACGGAGCCGTGGCACGCCATGGTCGCGGCCAGATATTCGAGCCGCCCGGCAAGCCCGTTGGCCGTGTCCCATTCGGCCAGTTCGTCGGCGAGTTGCCGCACAAGCCCTGAAGCGTCCATCTCGCCGAGCATTGCCGGCGTTTCGCGCACGGCGATCGCGCCCGGCCCGAAGCGCTCGATCGAAAGCCCGAGCCGCAGGAGTTCTTCGGCATGCGCCATCAGCCGGTCGCAGTCGTCCTCGGCGAGATCGACGATCTCGGGGATGAGCAGCGCCTGTGCCGGCACTGGCCGAGAATGCAACGCCGTCCGCATCGCCTCGAACACGAGACGTTCATGCGCGGCATGCTGGTCGACGATGACGAGGCCGTCTTCGGTCTGGGCAACGATATAGTTCTCGTGGAGCTGCGCACGTGCGGCGCCAAGCGGGAAGGAGGACCCGCCGCTGCCGTTCGGGGCTTTCGTTTCGGCTGCGGCTGCCGCGGCACGTGCCGATGGCTGCGCAAAATCCGCAAATATTGCTTGCGGTGTCTCGGCAAAGCCGCGGGCGGGCTCGTCGAACTGCATCGGTCGGTAGGGCGAGGCGGCAGCCGTCCAGGGCGCCTGCGCTCGCCGCGGTTCTGGTCGGTAGGCTTCCGTGCGGAAGGCGCGCATCATTCCCTGGGCCCCGGTCGTTGCTGCCCGGGCGCCGCCGCGCGTCAAAGCCTCGCGGATCGCGCCGATGATAAGTCCGCGGATCAGCCCCGGGTCGCGGAAGCGCACGTCCGATTTGGCCGGATGGACGTTGACGTCGACGAGGGCAGGGTCGATCAGGATCGAGAGCACGGCGACCGGATAGCGCCCTTGCGGAATGGTTTCGGCATAGGCGGCGCGGATGGCGGAGAGGACGAGCTTGTCCTGCACCGGGCGCCCGTTGACAAAGGCATATTGCTGCAGCGAGTTGCCGCGGTTGAAGGTCGGCACGCCGGCAAATCCGGTGAGCCGCACCTCTTCGCGCTCCGCATCGATCTCGATGGCATTATCGCGAAAGTCCTTGCCGAGCACCTGTGCCATGCGCGCCAGCCGATCGTCGCCGGTCGCCGGAAACTCCAGGGTCGAGCGATCCGAACCGGACAGCACGAACCGCACCTTCGGAAAGGCGATCGCCATGCGGCGGACGACTTCGGAAATCGCCGCGGCTTCGGCCTTTTCCGATTTCATGAATTTGAGCCGCGCCGGCGTGGCGAAGAACAGGTCAAGCACCTCGACAACCGTCCCGACATTGGCGGGCGAAGGACGGACCGGCTCGGTCCTGCCGCCAGTCACCGAAATCGCCGCCCCCTCGCTGGCGGTCGCGGTCCGGCTGGTGATCGACAGGCGCGCCACCGATCCGATCGAGGGGAGAGCTTCGCCGCGAAAACCGAGCGTGCGGATGTCCGTGAGGGCGTCGCCGATCTTGGACGTACAATGCCGGCGGATCGCCAGTTCGAGATCGGTGGGTGACATGCCGCTGCCGTTGTCGCTCACCCGGAGCAGCGTCTTGCCGCCCCCGGCCGTCGCCACCTCGATCCTGGTCGCGCCCGCGTCGAGGGCATTTTCGATCAGTTCCTTGGCGGCGCTGGCGGGTCGCTCGATGACTTCACCGGCGGCGATCTGGTTGATGAGCGTTTCCGAGAGTTGTTTGATGGCCATGGCCCATTTTCCAGGATTCGGCGAAGGAGGGAAAGGGCTCTCGCGCCGGAATCGGCGCTCGGCCTCAGGTGGATCGGCAAAAATGGAAGCCGATTTAATTCGGCCTTAACGTTCTGCTGCGATTTTCCACAACAACCTGAATGATCACGGGTTTTGTTCTTTGGAGCATCGCGGCGTTGCTGGGCGCCGCTCGAATCCCGCCCGAAGAGTGCCGTCGAACGGCCAGCCAGCATGTCCCGAAACAAAACGCCGCTGCAGCGCCGCCAGGCGCAGGTCGCTGCAACATTTCAGATAGCTGCATGGCCTTTCAAGGAACTCATGCGGTCGGCGAGACGAGGGCAGTGTAATGAACGATGTGGCGTCGGGCGGCGCGGACATCAACAGGATCGTTCTGGAGTCGAGTTGCGATGCGCTTGGCCTTGCTCTGCTCGTCTGCGGGCGGGACGACACGATCCTCTATGCCAGCGCCTCGATGTTGCAGTTCTTCCCTGTCCAGCCTCACCTGTTGAAGACCGGTACGCGGCTTCGCGATTTTCTCGGCGCTGTCTACGATACCGGCCTGCGACCCGGAACGCTGCCCGAAAGCAGCCGGCGCCGAGCGAACCGGGAGGACTGGATCGCCGAGCAAATGGGCCTCCATTGGCGCGAGCGATACGAAAATGTCGAGCGGGCTGGACGGACGCGCTGGGTCTGCCTGCGCAAGCGCCGCCTGTCGAGCGGTATTGGCATTTTGTCGGTCAGCGACGTCTCCGACCAGAAGAAGCGCGAGGAACAGCTCCAAACCGACCTCGAACGTGTCGAACTCACCGAGCAGATCCTTGATGCGCAACCCAATCCGATCTGCGTCAAGGACCGCAATCTGCACTACATCGCCGCCAACAAGGCCTTCTGTGCCATTCACGACGTGGCGCCGGAGGCGATCCTCGGTCGTTCGGCCTGGGATGTAGTCGACGCAGAACTTGCGGAACGCTTCGAGCAGTCGGATCGGCATGTGCTGGCGACCGGACGGCCGCATTCAGAGGCTGAGCATATCGTCCGCGCCGATGGCAGCGACTTATGGGTCGTGACGCGCAAGTATCGTGTCGGCGTGCCGGGACGCCACTTCGTCGTCACCTGCATGAACGACGTCACCGACATAGCCGCCTGGTATCACGGTGCGGAAGATGGCGGCGGCAATTCGGGGCTGCAGATCCGCGACTACAGCATCTTCACCCCTGCCCAGAATTTCTACGATCCGTTCCGGGCCCTGAACGTCCAGCAGCTCGTCGAAGCCGGTTCGATGATCGAGACGCTGCCGGCCCGGGGTCTGCGCGTCCTCTTGGCGACGGCGGACAGGGAAATGGAGGCGCGGATCGTCGCACGGCTGCGCGGTTCGGGCCTCGATGCCTGCGCCGTGCGAAATCGCGACGAGCTCGAAGCTTTTGCGGCCGCCGCCGAGGACCGGAGCGTAAAGCTCGATATTTTGGCGTTGGACACGGCATTTCCGGCCAGGGGCGCCATTCTCGGCGGGTGGAAGGCTTGTCCGGTGCTCGAGATCCCGCCGGAGGCGGACGGCACCACTCTGCTCGGCGAGATCTTCAGGGCTAGCAGCGACCGGCAGCAGGCGCGTTCGCAGTTGCCGCAAGCGGATTGGGAAGTCTCTTTCGAGGGGGATGCAGCGGCCCGGACAGGGGCACCCGAGGTGGAAGTGCTCGTCGCCGAGGACAACCAGATCAACCAGTTCGTTTTCGCGCAGATACTGGACGGTCTCGGCGTCTCCTATCGGATTGCCGCGAACGGCCGGGAAGCAGTCGAACTCTGGCACGAGCTCCAGCCGTCCCTCATTCTGATGGACATATCGATGCCGGTCATGAACGGCTTCGAGGCCGCCGCGGCCATTCGCGACGCGGAACGGCAGACAGGACGCCGCACGCCCATCGTCGCCGTCACCGCCCAAGCCCTCGACATCGACCTTCAGCGGTGCGAGGCGGCGGGCCTGGACGATCACATCATGAAGCCGATCAGTCCGGATATGATCGAAGCGTTGCTGCGTAAATACATGCGCAGCGCCAGCGTGCGGATGACAGTTTGATCGGTCGGTAGCGCCGGCGACGAGCCTCGTCGCCAGATTTGACGTTCGGTCGATATAGGATTGTTAACCGCCGATTGTCATCGTCTGCTGCAAGGTTCCTTTCTTAGGCGCCATCACCCGGGAGAAACTGCCCAGCCGTTGGAATTCGGTAGCAATCCATGTCCATTGAACGTGCAATGATGCCGCTCCAAGTCTGCAAGAGTTGAGTATTACAGGAATGAGCACGTCAGCCACACAGCTATTTCCCCGGACGGACATCGGTTCCGGCCGACGGGGCGTGCTGCGTGCCGGGAGCGCACCGCAATGATGCTCGCGGAGCTCGCGACCGAACGCTATGGTCAAGAGAGGCTTCCCTCTGTCGATCCGCTGACGGGGCTGGGCAATGCCCAGCGATTGCGACACAAGGTTTGCGAGCTTGCCGCCGAACGTGCCAGCGATCCGGCCCCGTTCACCATAGGCCTCGCCAATCTCGATGGCTTCAAGCCGATCAACGATCTCTTCGGGCCGGAGGCAGGCGATCGGATCCTTTGCCAGGTGGCGCAGAGATTGACGGCCTGCGTTCCAGAAGGCGCGACGGTGATACGCACGGCCGACGACGAGTTCGCCCTGGTGCTGCCGCTGGTCTTCGAGCGCAAGGGCGCCGAGAAGCTTGGCCAGATGCTGAAGGAAATCCTCTCTGCCCCCTTCGATCTCGGCGACCGCACCGTTCGGCTGTCCGCGTCCTTCGGTTTTGCCGTCTATCCCTTTGCCGGTGCCGCGTTCGAGGATCTTTTGAAAAGCGCCGACACGGCCCTTTACCGCTCGAAACGGCGTGGACGCGGCCAGATCACGGTTTACTCGCAGGAGATCGCCCAGGAGATGAAGCGGGCGACGCAGCTTGAGCAGGCTCTGCGCAACGCGATCATCGCCGAAGAGATTGATGTTCATTTCCAGCCGATCGTCGACCTTCGCAACGACGGCGTGGTCGGTTTCGAAGCGCTCGCCAGATGGTGCGATCCGGACTTCGGCTATGTCTCGCCGTCCGTCTTTGTACCGCTGGCGGAGGAGCGCGGCTTCATCGAGGCGCTCGCCGAAATGCTGCTGCGCAAGGCGGCACAGGCGGCGTTGGCCTGGCCGAAGGAATTGTTCCTCTCTTTCAACCTGTCGTCGGCCCAATTGATGGACCCGGCGACGAGCGGCCGCCTCCTGGCCATCGTCAACAAGGTGGGCCTCGACCCGCGCCGCCTGGAGCTCGAGATCACCGAAACGGCCGTGATGGCGGATGCCGATGTGGCCCAGAAGATCGTCTCCGAATTGCGGGCGGCCGGCGTGCGCGTGTCGCTCGACGATTTCGGCACCGGACAGTCGAGCCTCTGCCGCTTGCGTGATTTCTCTTTCGACAAGGTCAAGATCGACCGCGCTTTTGTCTCGCGGATTTCAGCGGATCGCGCCTCGGAACATATCGTCAGGGCGATCGTATCGATGTGCGAGGGCCTCGAACTCGAGGTCGTCGCCGAGGGCATCGAGAATTTCTCCGAAGTGCTGAAGCTGAAAGCGCTCGGCTGCGGCATGGGACAGGGCTACTTCTACGGCAAACCGGCCGATGCGGTCGCCACCATGCGCTATCTTTCCGATCGTCACCGCGATACCGCTGTGGCGCGCTGACGGTCGTCCGCAGCGTCATCGATCTGTGAACGGTCGCGCGCACCTTCTCTCAGCAACCAGTCCCGAATCCGCCCCGCCTGGCTGTTGAGTTCGCGCGATCTCGGCCAGACGACGTAAAAGGCCTGGCCGGTCCTGAGCACGTGCCCTCCAACCGGTACGAGGGCACCGGAGCGCACCTGTCCGGCGATCAGATGGTCCCAGCCAAGCGCGATGCCTTCGCCGGCAAGCACGGCCTGGATCACCAGAACATAGTCGTTGATCGCCAGCCGCTTGCCCTGTGCCGGATAGGCGATGCCGGCACTGGCGAACCACTCGGTCCAGTCACAGGCGCGCCTGACCGGCTCTTCGAGGTGGATGAGGCTATGCCGCAGAAGATCCGCCGGCGTCTCGGGCATGCCATGCGCCTCGATATAGGATGGCGTCGCCACGGCATTGATCACCTCGTCGGCCAGCAACGCGGCGTGGTAGCGCGGCCATTGGCCGGGATCGCCGCCGCGAATACCCAAGGGTATGGGCTCTTCGTCGAGATCCAGATCGCGCACGCCTGTCTGGATGCGAAGGTCGATCTCCGGCAGATCCTCGCGCAGCCGGGTGAGGCGCGGCAGCATCCACATGGAGGCGAAGGCCGTCGACGCGGCCAAGGTGACGTTCGTCTCGCGGCCCTTGGCGCGAATGTCTTCCGCCGACTTCTGGATGCGCGCCAGCCCGACCGACACATCGGCATGGAACTTCTCGCCGGCCTCGGTGAGTTCGACGGCCCTGTGTACGCGATGGAAGAGCGAAACGCCGAGCTGGTCCTCAAGACCTCTTATGGCATAGGAGACCGCCGCCTGCGTCATGCCGAGCTCGCTGGCGGCGCGGGTGAAGTTCTGATGGCGGCCGGCCGCCTCGAAGATGATGAGGCTGGCGGCGGACGGGAGCAGGCGGCGCAGGCTTTCCATAAATAGTGCTTATATCATGCTTAGAATTTTTCCAGCGTTACAATGGTCTTTCCGGAACATACCATCATCGCAAATCATGGGAGGACGACGATGGCATTGGCAAGCGCGGGGGCCGGCGAGGTCACGAAGCGAACGCGAGGCGGACGGCCGCATCGGCGGGAAGGCGGCGCCAGAAATCTCGGCGTTCCCTATATCGTCCGCAACATACCAACTTACGACATCCTCGGGGAGGAGAGCCTGGAGCGGATCGAACGGACCGCCGATCGCATTCTCGCCGAGGTGGGTATTGAATTCCGCGACGATCCGGCGGTCCTCGACCACTGGCGGCGCGCTGGCGCGAAGCTCGACGGCGTCCGCGTCACCTTCGAGCCCGGCATGCTGAAGGAGATCGTCCGCTCGGCGCCCTCGCAATTCACCCAGCACGCCCGCAATCCCGCCCGCAGCGTCGAAATCGGCGGCCGAAACGTCGTCTTTTCCCCGGCTTACGGCTCTCCATTCGTCATGGATCTCGATAAGGGCAGGCGCTACGGCACGATCGAAGATTTCCGCAATCTGGTGAAGCTCGCCCAGTCGAGCCCTTGGTTGCACCATTCCGGTGGAACGATCTGCGAGCCGGTCGACGTGCCGGTCAACAAGCGCCATCTCGATATGGTCTACAGCCACATCAAATATTCCGACCGTGCCTTCATGGGCTCGATCACCGCCGAGGAGCGGGCCGAGGATTCGATCGAGATGGCCCGCCTCCTCTTCGGTGTCGAATTCGTCGACAACAACTGCGTCATCCTCGGCAACGTCAACGTCAACTCGCCACTCGTCTGGGACGGGACGATGACGAAGTCGTTGCGCGCCTATGCGCGTGCCAATCAGGCAGCGGTCATCGTCCCTTTCATCCTCGGCGGCGCCATGGGGCCGGTCACCAATGCCGGCGCCATCGCCCAGTCCTACGCCGAAACGCTTGCCGGCTGCGCGCTGACGCAGTTGGAGCGCAAGGGCGCCCCGGTGATCTTCGGCAATTTCCTATCGTCGATGTCGCTCCGCTCAGGCTCGCCGACCTTCGGCACGCCCGAACCGGCGATCGGCAGCATGGTCGTCGGCCAGCTCGCACGCCGGCTGGGACTGCCGTTGCGCTGCGCCGGCAACTTCTCCAATTCGAAGCGGCCGGACGCGCAGGCGATGCAGGAAGGCGTCATGTCGATGCTGTCGGCCGTCCATTGCGGCGCGAATTTCATCCTGCATTCCGCCGGCTTCGTCGACGGTCTGCTCGCCATGTCCTACGAAAAATTCGTGATGGATACCGACTTCTGCGGCGCCCTCCACTCCTATCTCGCCGGCGTCGTCGTCGACGACAATTCGCTTGCCATGGATGCGTTTGTGGAAGTGGGGCCGGGAAGTCATTTCCTTGGCTGCGAGCATACGATGCGCAACTATCAGACCGCCTTCTGGGACAGTGCGCTGTCCGATAACGAGCCGTTCGAGAAATGGGTCGAGGAGGGAGAAACCGACATGGCGCTGCGTGCCAATCGTTCCTGGAAGAAGACGCTTGCCGAATACGAAGCGCCGCCCTTGGATGCGGCGATCGACGAAGCGCTGGTTGACTATGTCGCCAGACGCAAGGCGAGCATGGCGGACGCCTGGTATTAACGTGGAGACGGTTTTCGGATCAATCCCGCAGGAAGTGGGCCGCAGGCGGAGCTCCAAGCGACGAGACTCGCAACGCCCGAGGACGCGCCGAGACACGCCTGTTCTCGTCTGACAAAAAAGCGGCGCCGTTGAGCGCCGCTTTCTGTTTTGGCCAGTCGGCCCGCATCTGGCTTACTGCTGAGGTGCGGGTTCGGCCGGAGCCGGTGCCGGTGCCGGGGTCGTGCCGGTGGCCGAGGTGGTCGACGTATCGACCGGCTGTGCTGCATTGCGCTCAGCCATCAACTGCGACTTCGTCTTGAATTCCGGCGCTGCCTTAAGCGACTCCGCCGTTTCGGTCGTGGTCAGCTTCAGGGCATCCGAGTCTGGCTGTTCGGTGACTTCGATGCTTTCGAAGGGAACCGCGACGTTCTTCTCACCGATTCCGAGGAAACCGCCGACGCCGACGACAGCAGCAGCGATACCGCCTTCCTTCTTGATGATCAGGTCGTTGATCTCGCCGATGCTTTCATCGTTGGGGTTGTGCACCGATTGACCGATATAGGTGTTGGCGGAAATCTGGTCCGCGGCCTGCTCGGTCAAGTAGCCGGATCCGGCAGCCATGTCGGTCGTCTTGTCCGCAGGAGCCGGTGTCTGCGCCTGATCAGCCGGTGCCGGTGTTACCGGCGGCGTTGCCGGAGCAGGGTCCATGGTCTGCGTCTCGGGCGCCGGGGCAGGCGGTGTGGTGGTTTCCTGCGCGAAGCTCATCGGAGCGACGGCAACGCCCACGAGAAGCGCGCCGGCGGCAACGGAAGATATAAATTTGTCGGTCATATCAGTCTGCCTTTCGTTGACGTTGTCGGGCAAGGCGCAGCCCCGAGTGCTCCCGGTTTGTGCTGCGCCGGTGGTACTCAAGCAACGTCCGGCAGCGAAAACTGTTCCGGAAAAAATGAAAATCTGAAGCTGCTGGTTGTCTCGACTCCAAGCCTGCTCAACCCAGCGGTATAAGGCGATTTAGCGCGGACGCGGACCGCGCCAGGGCGACCCAATCTCATCTCGGACGAACAGAAAACGCCGCGTGTCGAAGCCGGCACGCGGCGCCCAGATATCCCTGGCCAAAGGGCTTCAGTGGCTCTCGCGATGCACCTCGCTGCCGCTACTGCCGACGAGAAAATCGAGGTCGGCACCCTTGTCGGCCTGCAGCACGGTGTCGTGATAGAGCTTGTAGTAGCCGCGCTGCCATTTTTGCTCCGGCGGCTGCCAGGCCGCCCTTCGAGCCGCGAATTCCTCCTCGCTGATCAGGAGGTTCAATTCGCCCTTCATGGCGTCGAGCCGGATGCGGTCGCCGGTCTTGACGATCGCCAGCGGACCGCCGGCATTGGCTTCCGGGCTGACATGCAGCACGACGGTGCCGAAAGCGGTGCCGGACATGCGCGCATCCGAGATCCGCACCATGTCGCGAACCCCCTTTTCGACGAGCCGGCGCGGGATCGGCATATTGCCAACCTCGGCCATGCCGGGATAGCCCTTCGGGCCGCAGCCCTTCAGCACCAGGATCGTATCCTCGGTGACCGGCAGGTCCGGATCGTCGATCTTCGCCTTGAGGTCTTCGATGGTTTCGAAGACATAGGCCGGGCCTTCATGGGCAAGCAGGTGTTCGCTTGCCGCCGACGGCTTGATCACAGCCCCGTTCGGCGCCAGGTTGCCCTTCAGCACCCGGATGCCCGCGGCAGCGCGGAGCGGATTGTCGAGCGGCCGAATGACGTCGTCGTTGTAGACCTCCGCATCCTCCCAATATTTGCTGATCGGGACGCCGAACACAGTCGGGGCATCGGCATGCATCAGGTGCTGTATGCGGTTCATCACCGCCGGCAGGCCGCCCGCATAGGCGAGGTCCTCGATCAGGTACTTGCCCGACGGCATGCAGTTGACGATACAGGGCACCTGGCCGCCGACGCGGTCGAAATCCTCCAGACAGAGATCGACACCGGCGCGTCCGGCGATCGCCAGAAGGTGCACGACGGCGTTGGTTGATCCGCCGACGGCGGCATTGGCGATGATGCCGTTCTCGAAGTTCTTCCGCGTCAGGATCTTCGAGAGTCTCAAATCCTCGTGCACCATGTCGACGATCCGCTTGCCGGTCATGTGCGCCAGCGCCATGCGGCGCGCGTCGACGGCCGGCAGCGCCGCATTGGTCGGCAGCGACAGGCCCATCGCCTCGACCACCGAGGCCATGGTGGTCGCCGTGCCCATCGTCATGCAGACGCCGGGAGAGCGTGACATGCCGCTTTCGGCGGCCATGAACTCCTGCAGACTCATGTCGCCGGCACGCACCGCTTCGGAGAATTTCCACACATCGGTGCCCGAACCGATATCCTTGCCCTTCCATTTGCCGTTGAGCATCGGCCCGGAGGAAACAACGATTGTCGGCAGATCGACGGAGGCCGCACCCATCAACTGGCCTGGCGTCGTCTTGTCGCAGCCGCCAAGAAGCACCACGCCATCGATGCCGTAGGCGCGGATCGCCTCTTCCACGTCCATCGCCAGGAGATTGCGGAACAGCATGGCCGTCGGTCGCATCTGCGTTTCGCCGAGCGACGAGACGGGAAATTCGACCGGGAAGCCGCCGGCCTCCCAGACGCCGCGCTTGACGCCCTCTGCGAGGATGCGCAGGTGGCTGTTGCAGGGCGTCAGCTCGGACCAGGTGTTACAGATGCCGATGATTGGCCGGCCGTCGAAGACATGATCCGGAAATCCCTGGTTCTTCATCCAGGACCGGTGAATGAAGCCATCCTTGTCTGTGCCGCCGTACCAGTGCCGGCTTCTCAGGTCTTTCTTCTTTTCGCTCATCCGAGCACTCCCTTTCCACGCGCGATTCATCGCATGGATTAATTGTATGACTTTTTCTCGGCGCCGCCAGCATTTGTTCAACTTGGTGACGCCGAATGAAAGGATCGCCTGCCGCCGGTATTCCTAACTCTAGAGCCGGAACGACGGCTCTAAGCGGCCCGTGACTTCGATGCCGAGCTCGAAGGTCTTGCCGGCGTTGGGATCGGCGGAGTGTGCCGCGTCGTCGAGATCCTGCCATGCCGAGGTGACCAGCAGCCTGTCTGCCCTCACGCCGATGAAGGCCGGGCAACTCGGCTGTGTCGCCGGAACGGCATAGCGGGCGACCTTCCGGCCGTCGGGCTTGTACACCTCGATGGCGCCGGCACCCCAGCGCGCGTTCCAGATCAGGCCGTCGGCATCGCAGACCGAGCCGTCGATCCCGCCCGGTGCGGCGCTTTCGTCGGAAAGAATGACGGCGTCGCCGGTCGGCAGTGCCGTTGCCGGGTCGATGGCGACGCGCATCAGGTGATTGACGTCCGTGTCGGTGAAATAGGCGATGGCGCCATCCGGCGAAAAGCAGATCCCGTTCGGGATGGTGATGTTGCTGTAGAGCTTGGTTATCCGATTGCCGGCGACGTGATAAATCGCGCCGGCATGCTTCTCGGCACTCCGCCCCATCGTGCCGATCCACAGCGCGCCCGAGGCATGGACGCGTCCGTCATTGGAGCGATTGCCCGGCTTGTCCTCAAGCGTTGCGAAGGGGCTGAGCTTGAAGCTTGCCGTGTCGCGGACAAACAGACCCTGGTCCGATGCGATCAATTGCCGGCCGGGATCGATGGTGGCCAGCACGCTGCCGAGAAAGGGCAGGGGATGAATGGTCTTGTGCCCGCTTTCGAGATGGAGCTCGTGCAGCTCCTGGCCCTTGATATTGAACCACCAGGCGGTATCGGTGCGGGGATCGTAGGTTGGGCCTTCGCCGAGCTCGGAGGCGAAATCGCAGAGGATGCGGCCGGAAAAGGCGGCGAGGTCGGTCATTCCTGGCCTCCATAGACGGCATCATAGGCCGCGAGCGTGGCTACCGCCCGCTGCCTGACATCCGCAGCACTCATTCCGGGCTTATAGAGGCTCGAGCCTAGTCCGAAGCTGCGCACGCCGATCTTGGCGTAGTCGGCGAAATTGGTCTCCGAGACGCCGCCGACGGCGGCGATCTCCAGATCGCGCGGAAGCACCGCGCGGATCGCCGCGATGCCGGAAGGCCCGAGGACGCTCGCCGGGAAGAATTTCAGGCCGCTCGCACCCGCCGCCACAGCCGCGAGCGCCTCCGTCGGCGTGAAGACGCCAGGCATCGTCACCATGCCCTTCGCCGCGGCAAGCCGAATGACCGATGGTTCGACATTGGGACTGACCATGAGGCGCCCGCCGACGTCGTCAAGCTGTTCGACGTCAGCCGTCGTCAACACCGTGCCGGCGCCGATAAGGCAATGGGCCGGCGCCATCTTCACCGCTGTTTCGATGGATCGGAAAGGGTCGGGCGAATTCAGCGGAATCTCGATCGCCGTAAAGCCCGTTTCGATCAACGCGCCGACGACGCTTTCAGTCTCCTCTGGCTTCAACCCGCGCAAGATCGCAATCAGCGGATATTTCATCGGTGGCAAGGGAATGCGGTTCATCATCTTCTTCCGTCAAAGGGGCCAAATGGCCTGGGCAGCGGTCGAAAGGCCGGCTCGCACGGCCTCATCGGCGTCGACAAGCTGGACTGCGAGCCCCTGGCTTTCGAGCGCCGCGCGATAGAGCGCGCCGAGCCGTCCCGAGCCGACGAGGCAAATGCCGTTCACCGAGCCCGCCGAGGCGAGCGCCCCGGCGATCTCCAGGCCGATCAGCGTGCCGGACAGGTGAGCCTTTGCGTCGGCGGCGCTCAAACCATGGAGCAACTGCCCCGCCCGGACGGAAAAGAGGAGGTTCGTCGCCAGCCCCGGCTTTTCCCGTGCCCGGGTGACGGCTTCGGCAAAGGCAGCGCTGTCGGCGGCGATGGCGTCCGCCTCCGCCACGGCATGGCTCAAGATCGTATGCTTCGAAATGGCGTCGAACAATTCGCCGGTCATGAAGGTGGAAAAGCCCTCGACCGTCTGCCGCGAAAGCCGGACCCACTTGCTGTGGGTGCCCGGCATGCACACGAGATGGCGTCCGTCGTCGAGCATGCCGGCCGCTCCGAGCAGCTGCGTCTCCTCGCCGCGCATGACATCCGGGTGCCGATTGTCGCGTTGCGCCAGGCCCGGTAGGATACGGATGTCGCGATCCACGTCCGGAACGGCAATCGCGTTTCCTGCGATGGCGCCAAGCGTTGCCGGCGTATCGAGATAGCCCGCTTCTCTCCAGCCCTGCCGGGCGCCGGCCATCCCGCAGATGATGATCGGCAGATGGAGAGGTGCCGAAACGGCGGCAAGATGGCTGTCAAGGACGGCATGGAAACCGGTTCTTGCCGCCGTCGTCATGCCTTCCGCACTGCGGCGCTCGGCGAGCACCGCCCCGTCTTCTCCGATGATCCACAAGCGGAAGCTCGAGGTCCCCCAGTCCACCGCGGCATAGTAGCCTGCCGTCATCAAAACACGCCTCCATCGATGATCATGGTCTGTGCCGTCATCGCCCCCGAGCAGTCCGACGCCAGAAAGAGGCAAGGGCCGACGAGATCCTCGGCGACCAGAACGCGTTTCAAGCACTGCCTCTCCTGCATCCTGTCGATCGAGTCCTCCGTCAGCCAGAGCCGCCTCTGCCGTTCGGTAACGATCATACCGGGCAGGATGGCATTGACGCGGATATTGTCCGGCCCCAGCTTTCCGGCGAGCGACTTGGTAAGACCGATAATGCCAGCCTTTGCGGTAGCATAGGCCGGTATTTCGGGCATGTTCAGCATGAAGGCGATGGACGAGAAATTGATGATCGAACCGCCGCCCGTTTGCCGCATGACCGGCGCGATCGCCTGGGAGAGAAAGAAGAAATGCCTGAGGTTGACCGCAAGGCTTTCGTCCCAGCTTTCCCTCGTCACCGCCTCGAGCGGCTGCCGGTCGTCCCGTGCGGCATTGTTCACGAGCACGCGAATGGAGCCAAGCGCCGCGACGGCAGCATCAGCGGCCCTTTTCGCGTGCTCGACGTCACTAAGATCGGCGTGAATGAATTCGGGCCGCCGTCCCGTTTCGGCGGCAAGCTTGTCTGCGAGCGTCCGGCTCGCATCCTCGGCAATATCGATGAAGGCGACCCGCGCCCCCTGGCGCAGAAAGCCCTCCACCAGAGCGGCGCCGATGCCCGATCCTCCGCCGGTCACCAGCACGCCTCGATCGCGCAGGTCGGGAAACTGACTGCTCGGCAGCGTCATGGATCGGGAGCCTCCTTATGTTATCGCGGACAAGCATGTTCCATTATGTGGAACTGCGCTTTATTTTCTGGAATTATCGCGCCGGAGCTTTTATCCTGTCAAGGTCGATGCAGGCGAAAGCGGACGAAATGGACCGTAAGATTGTGACCGATCTGGAAAGTGAAGGGCCTGGGACCGGCACCCTAGGGAAGGCGATGGCGGTGCTCGAGGCCGTCGCGACGGCGGACCGGCCCTTGCGTTTTACCGACATCCTTCAATCCGTCCGTCAGCCGCGCGGCACGCTGCATCGGCTGCTCGGGCATCTCATCGACGAAGGCCTGCTGGTGCAGCGAAACGATCTTTCCTACGAGCCCGGGCTGCGCCTGCTGAAGCTGGCCTATCGCTCCTGGTCCGGCAATCAGTTTCGCGATATCGCCGAACCGCATCTGCTGCGTCTGCATGAACTGACCGGCGAAACCGTCCATCTCGGCATATTGCGCGAAACCGAGATCATCTATGTCGACAAGGTCGAAAGCCGTCAGACGGTGCGGATGAGTTCGCAGATCGGCAAGGCCTCGCCGGCCTATTGCACAGGTATCGGCAAGGCCGCCCTGTCATCGCTTGCGCGGGGCGAGTTGGAGCGAATCGCCGCAAAGACGCAGTTCGTCCCGTTCACCGAGCGCACGCATCGCTCGGCCACGTCGTTGCTAGCCGAGATTGAAGAGATTCGCCACCAAGGGCATGCCTTCGACCGCGAGGAGCATGAAGCCGAAATCTGTTGTGTGGCTGCGCCGATCGTCGTTCCGGAGCATGAACTGGTTGCCGGCATATCGGTAACCGGGCCTTCCTATCGCGTCACCATGCCGCAATTGGCGGCTTGGGCCGCGGATGTGCGCAATGCCGCGGGGAAGATCGAAGAGGAGGCCCGATTCCGGTTGGGACCCGGGCGAGTCGGCCGCTAGCATTGCTTTACGGTAAATTAGAAGTTTCGACTGGACGAGGCGGCTATAGATCGCTAGCTTCAACTTCACAGACCCGGTTCCACGACTGGTTGCAGGCTCACGCGGGATCCTGGTCCTTGGCGGAAGCGCCAAGAGCGGTTTATGACGGTGAACCAGCCCGACTCGCAACGGAGCGAGCAAGCTGTGGGAGGCGAGCGGAACGATCATGGATTTCAACGCGGACATTACCTCACTGGCCCTTCCCAATGGCCGTTTCATCAACGGCGCGATCGGCAATGAAGACGATGTCAAGCGCGCTCTCGACCAGATCGCGGACGCTTTCGGATTCCGCGGCTTCATGGTGTTGGCCATTCCGGATTCCGGTTGTCACAGCCTGGCTGCGCAGGCGCTGCTCACCTCTTGGACGGCGGAATTCCTGCGGCGCTACGACAGCGCCGGCCTGATCGAGGGAAGTCCCGTCATTCAGCGGTTGCGCCGGAGCACCATTCCCTTCACCTATGACGCCCATCTCCTCGCGCGCAGGCGCGTGGATGGCAAGGGCGAGGCCGCCATCAGCGTCTTCGAGCAGGCTGGAATGCCGCGCGGTCTCTATCTGCCGGTTCACGACGCGAAGGGAGGTCGCGCGGCCATTGCCTTTGGCGGTGACAGGGAGGTGGTCTCGAGCGACGAAATGCAGGCGCTCAACCTCTGGGCAGGGCTTCTCTACAGCCGGCTTTGTGAAGTCAGGGCGGGTGACAGGCGCCGCCCGGGCAGTCTTTCGCGGCGCGAGATCGAATGTCTGCGCTGGGCCGCGGCCGGAAAGACGACCGTCGAAATGGCGCGAATCATGGCGCTCTCCGAATACACGGTGAACCACTATCTGAACCGCGCGACGCGCAAGCTCGATTCGGTCAACCGTGTTCAGACGGTCGCCAAGGCGATGCGGGCCGGCCTCATCAATTAGTAGAACGAGCCTCGTTCCGGCCCCGCGGGCGTCAGGCCGCGTGAAACGAAATACACAGCCTTTTGCCTCGCAAGGGACATCATTGCCGATCCTCTGTTGGCAATCATGCGCGGCTCGGGCTATGTGATATTTGATGAATGTCATGGAACGCGCGAATGCAAGATACGATGACGACCGGGATGTCTGACGTCGATCTACCCCGGGGCGGTGATTTTGCGTCTGAGATCGCAAAGCTGGAGACTCAGTTCGATATCATCCGCTATATGCGGCGGATTACGCAGATTTTCGGCTTCAAGACATTTCTCATCTGCTCGATTCCGCCGATCGACATGGAGCGGCTCTCGGCCGCTACCGTTATTTCCAATATGCCGGCCGAGCTTCTCAACAAGTACGACAGCCTGTCGATGCTGCGCTTCAGCACGGGCGTTCGTCGCTTGAGAGAGACCACCACGCCCTTCCGGATCACGCTTGAAGACTGGGAGAGCGAGGGTGGCAAGCCGGCCACCGCCACGGATTATATTGTGATGCTGCGCGAGAACGGCATCTTCCAGGCAAACTATTTTCCGGTCCACGATGCCGAGGGCGGTCGCGGTGCCGTCATTCTCATGGGGCCGGAAGCCGATTTGCCGATGACCGCGGCGATGGAACTGCAGATGATCGCGATCCACGTCTACAACCGCCTCGCTGAGATCGGTTCCGTCTGGAAAAACAGCAACACAAACCTCTCAGAGCGGGAAATCCAGTGCCTGAGCTGGACGGCAGCCGGTAAGACCAGCGCTGAAATCGCCGGGATCCTCGGCCTCTCCGAGCATACCGTCAATCATTACCTCAATCACGTCACCAAGAAGCTCGACGCCGTCAACCGCACACAGGCGGTCGTGAAGGCGATGAAAAAGGGCTATATCAGCTAGAGGCCGCTGTTACAGGCTGCATTGCGGCCGGGGTGTTGTGCCTAAAAAGCACGCATGCACAGGAATTAAGCGAACCTTTGCCCTGCGTCCGCGCCACCTTGGGCCTTTTTATTGATATCGCTAGCATTTCCCCGCTGTTTGGAACTGGCACGTTTTCTGCATCTCCATTGCCAGTCCGCAGAGGGGACTAAAATAAGACAGCGCCCAAGAAGGTCGCGAAAGCAAAAAGGGCCGCCGCCGACCGCCTGTGATCCCGGATGTACGGACATGGGCGGTGGGCTGGCGGCCCTTCATTTTCTCGTCTCTAACATTGGCGAAGCGCCCCGCCTCGATTATCTACTGCAGATGTACCTTAAATCGGATTCGATTTGAGGGTTACCGATGCAGGCATTCAAGCGTTTTGAGCAGCGCCTCGCCCATAGGCGGGGAATTGCCGACGCGGCAAAGAGACAAGAGGGCGACATGCCGGACGTGACCAGGGAAATGGTTCTTGAAAAGCTGCGGAGCGTGCGTGGCCCGGACATGGAAGGCAACATCGTCGATCTGGGCTTGGTCTCCGATGTGTTCATTTCCGACGGCAAGGCTTATTTTTCGATCACGGTGCCGGCAGACCGCGCGAAGGAACTCGAACCGATGCGGGCCGCTGCCGAACGCGTAGTTCGCGAGATGCCCGGAGTGAAGGCAGCCATGGTCGCGCTGACCGCCGACCGTAAGGCGGCGCCTCAGGCGGCCCCCGCACAACGGCCGGCGCCGCATTCCGGGCACGCGCATGCGCCGCGACCGGCTGGCGGCGCGCCGGCGAAGGCGGGCATTCCGGGCGTTGGCGCCATCATTGCGGTTGCCTCCGGCAAGGGCGGCGTCGGCAAGTCGACGACGTCGGTAAACCTGGCGTTGGCGCTTCAGGCGAATGGTCTCAAGGTAGGGCTGCTCGATGCCGATATCTATGGCCCCTCGATGCCGCGCCTCCTGAAGATTTCCGGCCGCCCTCAGCAAATCGAAGGACGGCTCATCCGGCCGATGGAAAACTACGGGCTGAGGGTGATGTCGATGGGCTTTCTTGTCGACGAGGAGGTCGCGATGATCTGGCGCGGCCCGATGATCCAGTCCGCTCTCCTGCAGATGCTGCGCGAGGTGGCCTGGGGCGAGCTCGACGTGCTCGTCGTCGACATGCCGCCCGGCACCGGCGATGCGCAATTGACGATGGCACAGCAGGTGCCGCTCGCCGGCGCCGTTATCGTCTCGACGCCGCAGGATCTGGCGCTTGCCGACGCGCGCAAAGGCATCACGATGTTTCGCAAGGTCGAGGTTCCGGTGCTCGGAATCGTCGAGAACATGAGCTATTTCGTCGCCCCCGACACGGGAAAGCGTTACGACATTTTCGGCCATGGCGGCGCCCGCAAGGAGGCCGAGCGGATTGGCGTGCCCTTCCTCGGGGAAGTCCCGCTAACCATGGCAATCCGGGAAACTTCAGATGCAGGCACGCCATTGGTGGTCTCCGAGCCCGACGGCGAGGTGGCGCGCATCTTTCGTGGTATCGCTGAGCGGGTCTCAGAGCAACTCTCGACCCCCGAGGGGAACCAAAACCGCGCAATGCCGAACATCGTCTTCGAATAGACCATCGGTGAGGCGCCTTCGCGCCAAACCCTATGCTTTTCTTTCACAAGAGCATACCGCTTGCAGAAATTATGAAGTAGGGTCCGGCCCTGTTCGGAACGATACGCGACGTGCCGCCGAGGTCGGCATGCGTGAAAAGCATTGATTTTACCTGAGCGTTGCGCCATATGCCTTGCCGCTCGCGCAGAGGCAGGCGCTCAACGCCGCTCGCCGGAGATTTCGGCCCGGATGATAGCCAAGGGGACATGTCGTGGGGCGGAAGTCTGCATCAGAGAATCGGCATTGTGGAAATCCTGTGGCGGCTGATCGTTTCCAACCTTCATGGTTCGTCCGCATCGGTGCCACCCCAAAGGCGGCCGCATGATCTCAGGCTATTGCGTCAATGGCGAAGCTGTCGCTCTCTCGACGGCCGAACCGCCCGCCTTCCTGCGCCCGGAGATCGTCTGGATCGACCTCGTCGAGCCGACCAGGGCCGAAGAACTGATGATGGAAGAACTGCTCGGAATTTCCATTCCGACCCGGGACGACCTCAAGGGCATAGAGCCGTCGAGCCGCCTCTATGTCGAGCAGGATGCCGTCTTCATGACCGCCTCGCTGGTCTACCGGAGTGAAACGCAGATCCCGGGCCTGACGGATGTCGGCTTCATTCTTTCCGGAGGCAGGCTCGTGACGATCCGCTACGCGGAGCCGCGCGCCTTCGGCCTCTTCAAGGCCGGTACGCATCGGATTCCCGGTGGCTGCAGGAACGGCGTGGTGATTTTGACCCGCCTGCTCGAAACGATCACCGACCGGACCTCCGAAATCCTGGAGCAGGCCGTCGACAAGATCGATGGCCTGTCGATCGAAGTGTTCGGCGACCGGGCTGCCGGCCGGCGCAGGCCGCCGCAACTGCTCGAGGCACGCCTGCGTGACGTGGCGGGCTTTCACAGGCTGGTTGCGAAGACGCGCGACAGCCTCGCTTCGCTGTCAAGGCTGCTCACCTTCGTCTACACCGTACCGGAAGTGCAGGCGGACAAGGATAGCCGCGAGCTTTGCCGCTCGATCTCCCGGGACATTCAGTCGCTCTCCGAACATGCAGCCTTCATCTCCGGCAACATCACCTTCCTGCTCGATGCCTCGCTCGGTCTCATCAATGTCGAGCAGAACGCCATCATCAAGATCTTCTCGATCGCTTCCGTGGTTCTGCTGCCGCCGACCTTGGTTGCCTCCGTCTATGGCATGAATTTTCGGGTAATGCCGGAACTCGAATGGCAGTTCGGCTACCCCTGGGCGCTTGCGGCCATGGTGCTTTCGGCCGTCATCCCCTTTTTCTTCTTTCGTTGGAAAGGCTGGCTCTAAGAGCCTGTTGGATACCATGTCTCAATTGTCTGCCCCTGCCGTGCATGGATCCGAGAACATGCGCCGCCTGCTCGCGCTTGGCCTTGGCTCCATCGGCGTCGTCTATGGCGACATCGGCACGAGCCCGCTCTATGCCTTTCGCGAAGCGCTGCGCCCGGTTGCGCATGACGGCGTGACGGATGTGGAGATCATCGGCCTGATTTCTCTGATGATCTGGTCGTTGACGATCATCGTGACGATCAAATACGTGCTTTTCCTGTTGCGAGCCGACAACCAGGGGGAGGGCGGCACGCTCTCGTTGCTGGCCTTGCTGATGAAGACGGCCAACGGCCACACATGGATTCTGTTCTTCATGGGCGTCGCTGGAGCGGCGCTCTTCATTGGCGATGCGATGATCACGCCGGCGCTCTCGGTTCTATCGGCCGTCGAGGGCCTGAAGCTGGTGACGCCGGCGCTCTCGGACTATGTCGTCCCGATCGCCGTCGTCATCCTGCTGCTCCTGTTTGCCGTGCAATCGAAAGGAACGGCGGCCGTCTCCAATTTCTTCGGGCCGATCACGCTCGTCTGGTTCCTGGTGATGGGCGGCATAGGGCTCGTGCATATCGCCGACGACCTATCGATCTTCGCGGCCTTCAACCCGTTCTACGCCGCAACCTTCCTGTTCAACGAGGGCTATGTCGGCATCATCGTGCTCGGCGCTGTCTTCCTGACCGTGACGGGAGCCGAGGCTCTCTATGCCGACCTGGGCCATTTCGGCCGCCGGCCGATTCAATGGGCCTGGTTCACCATAGTCTTTCCGGCGCTCACCCTGAACTATCTCGGCCAGGGCGCCTTTATCCTCGAGCACCCCGAGGCGATGTCCGATCCGTTCTTCCTGATGTTCCCGAAATGGGCGCTGCTTCCCGTCGTCATTCTCGCGACTGCGGCGACCATCATCGCCAGCCAGGCCGTGATCACCGGTGCCTTCTCGCTCACACGTCAGGCGATTCACCTTGGCTTCCTGCCGCGCATGGCGATTTTCCACACGTCGGAGACCCATACGGGCCAGATCTACCTGCCGAACGTCAACACGCTGCTGATGTTTGGCGTCATGGCGCTCGTCTTCCTCTTCGGCTCGTCCGAGGCGCTCGCCACCGCCTATGGCATTTCCGTCACCGGCGCCATGGTGGTGACCACCATGCTTGCCTTCGAATTCCTGCGCGCGCGCTGGAACTGGTCGGCCTGGTGGGCCGCCGCGGCGCTGCTGCCGCTCCTCACGCTGGAATTCGTCTTCCTCGGCGCCAACATGCTGAAGATCCACGACGGCGGCTATGTGCCGATCCTGATCGCAGCGACCTTCATCATCGTCATGTGGACCTGGAAGCGCGGCACCGAGATTCTTCACGCCAAGACGCGCCATATCGACATTCCGCTGGCAAGCTTCATCAAGTCGATCGAACGCAAGAGCGAGCATGCGCCGGTTTCCGTACCGGGCACGGCAATCTTCCTGACGAGCGATCCGGATTCGACGCCCGCCGCCCTCCTGCACAACATCAAGCACAATCACGTCCTGCACCAGCAGAACTTCATCCTGACGGTCCGCACCGCCAACACCCCCAAGGTGCCAAAGGAGGAGCGCGTCAGCGTCCGGCCGCTGTCGGAACGCTTTACACTCCTCGAGATGAAATTCGGCTACATGGAGACGCAGAACGTTTCGCAGGCGCTCGGCCTCTTCCGCAAATCGGGCCTGAAGTTCGACATCATGTCGACGTCCTTCTATCTCGGCCGCCGCAAGCTCGTGCCGGACGCCCAGTCCGGCATGCCGCACTGGCAGGATCGCCTGTTCATCGCGCTCGCCAATGCGGCCATCGATCCGTCCGACTATTTCCGCCTGCCGACCAACCGCGTCGTCGAACTCGGCTCCCACGTAATCATCTGACAAGCCTTCGCCGGACTGCTCCGCATTAACCAAACATCAAGGTTAATGCTTCATTTTCGAGGCTCAAACGGAGCGATCCCGGTCAACTGTCCGGACGCTTCAAGATCTTAGCATCCCTGCATGGCATCTTCAGGCCCGCTTTCAGCCGGCTTGCGAGGACGCGTGCGCGAGTAAGAGTTGCGTGGAGCTGTATGATGCGTAGGAGTGAGATGTCGCGTCGCAAGTTTCGCATGTCCCTCTCGGTCTGGCGCGCCCCGGCTATCATCGGGCTTGCCATTTTCCTCGGCTTTCCGTCGGTCGCAGCCTATTCCGATCTCGCGACGTTTCTCTCCGGCGTCAACCGCGGTGACGGCGAACGCTGGCGCATGTATCTGACCCGGTCACCGGCCGGATCGGTTCACGACGTCGACATGGTGTTTGCCGACCCGATCACGACCGGCGGACTCGACGGCGGCGCCGGCATGACGCTGCCCGACGGCAGGCGAGTGGCATTGACCGCCGAATCGAAGCATCATGAGGGGACGCCGGATGAGGACCGCGTCACCCGCAAGCTGAAAAAGGGCCGCATCGTCGCCGTCAGTCCGGTGACGCCGCCAAAGGACTTCAGCGCCGGCTCGATCCTTCAGCGGACGAGCTTCCTGATGGAGCCCGATTTCGACGGGGCCGAGAAGATGGCCTTCGCCAAGCCGAAGATCAAAGGCAAGGAAATCGAGATCGCCACGGCCTTCTATCGAAGGAAGCCTCCACAGCCGGATCCCGGTGTTTCGCCCGTGCTTGCCAAGCTCGTGACCAACAGCGAGGCCGATATCCTGGCAACCGCCTATGTCCGGCCGGAGCCGGACTATGCGCGTGTATCGCCGTTCGATTCGATTCTTCGCGAAGACAAGAATGGCGGGCGTTTCATCCCGGATATCGCGCCCGACGATCACGCCTGGGCGGCGACTGCCTTGCCGGCGACGGTGTTCGGCAAGGAGGAACAAACCTGCCTTGCCGAAGGCATTTATTTCGAAGCGCGAAGCGAGTCCGTGAAAGGGCAGGCGGCGGTCGCCCAAGTGATTCTCAACCGGGTGCGCAACCCGACCTATCCGAAGACGATCTGCGGCGTCGTCTATCAGAACAAGGCCTGGCGCAACCGCTGCCAGTTTTCCTTCGCCTGCGACATGATCCGTGACCTCATCTACTCGCGGTCGCATTGGAAGACCGCGAAGGAGGTCGCCATGGCCGTCACCGCCGGAAAGATCTGGCTGCCGGAAGTCGGCTCTGCGACGCATTACCATGCGACCTATGTGAAGCCCGCCTGGGCGAAGACCATGAAGCGCGTGGGACAGATTGGCTTGCACATCTTTTACAGAACCTATGGCGGCGGCTGGAGTTGATCGGCGCTCGATTCCGCACAAGGCGCGCTACATGGCGAAGATAAGCTGCGACAACGCGGACGATTCCGTTGCAGCTTTGTCGCAGGTGTCGCAAGTTTCCTGTAACTGATTGATATTAAAAGCATATATTGTCCACGCCCAATACCCCCGCATGCCTTGACTATGCGGGTGCCTAAAACTATGTTGCGCGCGACTTCAAATGGGGCCGAACCGTGGCTTGAGCACCGGCCGTTTGTATGACCGAGATCGCGTCGACCGCGTGGGGCTGCAAAGGGGAGCCATGTGACGGAGAAGCCGGAAGAAAGTCTGGAAGCGCGGCTGAAGCGCCTTGGCGAAAATATCGCGTCGAAGCGCGTGGATGTTTCGGACGAGGCCGAGGTCCGCAGTGCGGAGAGCCGCAAGGGCTACGCAGCAGCGATGAAGCTCTCGAGCGAGTTCATCGCCGGCATCGTGGTCGGAGCGTTCCTGGGCTATCTTTTGGACCATTTTGCGGGTACAGGGCCGTGGGGCATGATCGTCCTCCTGCTTCTCGGTTTCTGTGCCGGTGTGTTGAATGTGCTGCGTTCTGCCGGTCTGGTGGCGACACCCGACCAGCGCGGAAGTGGCTCAGGGAATAGCAAGAAGGACGGTGACGACGCCTGAGGCGTCGTCCGAAGAACACGGTTTCCGCTTGCGGGCGGGCAGAACGAAAGAGAAGCGCGGTGTCAAACGATCCGACCCACCAGTTCCTGATCAACAAGATTGTCCCGATCGAGCTTGGCGGAATTGACCTTTCCTTCACCAATGCATCGCTGTTCATGGTGGCGACCGTCGGTGTTGCTGCAGGCTTTCTCTACCTGACGACCTCTCAGCGCGGCATCATCCCGACGCGCATGCAGTCGGTCTCGGAACTGTCCTACGAATTCATCGCCTCGATGCTTCGCGAAGGGGCGGGCAGCCACGGGATGAAGTTCTTCCCGATGGTCTTCTCGCTGTTCATGTTCATCCTGACGGCGAACCTGCTGGGCATGTTCCCCTATTTCTTCACCGTCACCAGCCAGATCATCGTGACCTTCGCGCTCGCCGTCTTCGTGATCGGCACGGTCATTCTCTACGGCTTCTACAAGCACGGCCTCGGCTTCCTGCAGCTCTTCGTGCCGCACGGGGTGCCGGGCGTGCTCCTGCCGCTGGTCGTGACGATCGAAGTCATCTCGTTCCTCTCCCGTCCCATCAGCCTCTCGGTCCGTCTCTTCGCCAACATGCTGGCCGGCCACATCACGCTGAAGGTTTTCGCAGGCTTCGTCACCTCGCTCAGCGCCCTTGGTGCGCTCGGCATCGGCGGCGCGATCCTGCCGCTCATCATGACCGTCGCCATCACCGGTCTTGAATTCCTCGTATGCTTCCTCCAGGCCTATGTCTTTGCGGTGCTGACCTGCATGTACCTCAACGACGCTGTCCACCCGGGAAGCCACTAAGGAATACAGTCGCTGGCTTTCGGTCGGCTGACGCCGCCGGAGGCACAAATCCAAGCCGCAACACCATTTCGAAGGAGTTCAATCATGGAAGCGGAAGCAGCAAAGTTCATCGGTGCAGGTCTTGCATGCCTTGGTATGGCCGGCACGGCTCTCGGCCTCGGCAACATCTTCGGCAGCTACCTGTCCGGCGCTCTGCGCAATCCGTCGGCTGCCGACGGCCAGTTCGGCCGCCTCGTATTCGGCTTCGCCGTTACGGAAGCTCTGGGCATCTTCTCGCTGCTCGTAGCCCTGCTCCTCCTCTTCGCCGTCTAATAACGGCTGAAGTCTCGGCCGCGATCCCTCGGGATCGCGGCCGCGCATATCTTTAAGTGCACCTTGGAGGTGAGCATGTTTGTGACCGCGGCCTATGCCCAGCAGTCAACCACCACTGAAGGCGCCGAAGCACACGATGCCCCTGCGGCCGGTGAGGTGCACACCGAAACGGGTGTGGCCCACGAAGGCGAGCATGGTTCCGGCGTGTTCCCGCCCTTCGATTCGACCCATTTCGCTTCGCAGCTGCTCTGGCTGGCGATCACCTTCGGGCTTTTCTATCTCGTGATGTCGAAGGTCATCATTCCGCGCATCGGCGGAATTCTCGAAAAGCGCCACGACCGCATCGCCCAGGATCTCGACCAGGCCTCCCGCCTCAAGGGCGAGGCCGATGCCGCGATTGCATCTTACGAGCAGGAACTGGCGAACGCCAAGGCCAAGGGCCACTCGATTGCCGACGC
The DNA here is from genome assembly GCF_002531555.1 of Sinorhizobium sp. BJ1. Taxonomy (NCBI): domain Bacteria; kingdom Pseudomonadati; phylum Pseudomonadota; class Alphaproteobacteria; order Hyphomicrobiales; family Rhizobiaceae; genus Sinorhizobium; species Sinorhizobium sp. BJ1. The sequence goes on along the minus strand of NZ_NWTH01000003.1, from coordinate 469,040 downwards.
GGCCCGCGAGGAAGTCAAGAGCAAGGCCAATGCCGACCGCACCGCCGTCGAGGCCGAGCTCACAAAGAAGATCACCGCTGCCGAAGCGCGCATCGCCGAGATCAAGTCCAAGGCGCTTGCCGATGTCGGTGCGATCGCCGAGGAGACGGCGACCGCCGTCGTCAAACAATTGATCGGCGGCAACGTCACCAAGACCGAGATCGCCGCGGCGGTCAAAGCGTCGACCGGCAACTGAGGAGCAGGGAACAATGGCACTTGATGCAACTTTCTACGCCCTCGTCGGCCTGATCCTCTTTTTCGCTCTCATCGCCTATCTCAAGGTGCCGGGCAAGATCGCCGAAGCGCTCGATGCGCGGGCCGACAAGATCGGCAACGAACTGGCGGAAGCCAAGCGTCTGCGCGAAGAGGCCCAGAGCCTGGTTGCCGAGTACCAGCGCAAGCGCAAGGATGCCGAGGCGGAAGCCGCCAACATCGTCGCCGCCGCCCAGCGCGAGGCGGAGATGTTGACTGCGGAAGCCAAGCAGAAGACCGAGGACTATGTCGCCCGCCGTACGGCGCTTTCCGAACAGAAGATCAAGCAGGCCGAGAGCGACGCGATCAACGCGGTTCGCGCGGCTGCCGTTGATCTCGCGATCAGCGCGGCGGAAAAGGTGCTTGCCACAAAGGCCGACGCCAGCGCCCAGGAGACGCTGTTCGAGCAGGCGCTCGGCGAGGTCAAGGGACGCCTCAACTAAGTTCAACCATAATTCGCGAAGTTGAGAACCCCGCTTCGGCGGGGTTCCTCGTTTGGGCCAGGGCCTGTCAGGGCGAGTCCGGGCCTGCGAGGCCATGTCGTGCCTGGATGCGCAATGGCTGTTGGTTCGTCCGCGGCCTCCTGCCGCCCGCCGCCGGCTGGTCCGAGCGGTTGCCGTTCTCGCTCATTCTGCAAAGCGCTGCGGGCGTTCCTGCCGCATACCGACGCTACCGGAGTGCGGACCAGCCTACCGAGAGTCTCTTAAATCGGAGTCGGTTGGGGATCAGGCATGCAGCGATCCAGATTGCTGCAGCGACCCTCGCTTCCGGTAAGACGTACCGCGCCGGAGGGGAGCGATGGCCTTGCCGTCACGAGTTGACGTCGAGTGGTTCAGCGCTGATTGCAACGGGCTGTACCTGGGCCTCTCGAAAGGGGCGGAAGCTCATGCGATGCAACGAACATGGTCCGTGACTGTCGATGGCGCTGCGGTGTTTGACGGTCGCATAGCCCGCGTGGAGCGCAAAGCCATAGGCGGGAAAGGTCGCATCGGCGCGGGTCATCATGCGGTCGCGGGTGACCTTCGCGACGATTGAGGCGGCGGCGATCGACACGGAACGGGAATCTCCCTTGATGATCGCCTTCGCATGGCAGGGGAGGCCCAGTGGAACATCGCGGCCGTCGATGAGCGCGAAGCGCGCCGCAATCGAAAGGCCGTCGATCGCGCGGCGCATGGCGTCGAGGCTCGCCTTGAGGATGTCGGTTGCATCGATACGCGCGGCGGAGGATGAGGCGATGGATACGGTCGCCGTCGCCATGATCTCCCCGAAGAGCGCCTCACGCTGCTCGGCTGTCAGAAGTTTGCTGTCGTTGAGACCGGCCGGCACGGCATCCGGGTCGAGGATGACCGCTGCTGCGACCACGGGACCGGCGAGCGGCCCACGGCCTGCCTCGTCGGCGCCTGCGACCGGCCAAAGACCATCCCGCTTTGCGGCGATTTCGAAGCTGAAGTCCGGAAGCACCGGCTCGAGCGGAAAAAGCGGGGAATCGGGCGATTTGCGGCGTGACATGCGGGGGACCCTCGCATATTCGCCCGATTCCCTTCAAGCCCCCCCGGTACGTGTGCGGCGGTAAACCGGGAGGAAAGCCAGCGCCATCCTGAGGCGGGAAGGCGCCGGAACCAAAATATGGGGCTCGTCTGGCGCCCTCCTACAGCAACGACAATTGCACCCCCATCCCCAACGGGGGCACGAAGATATCGTGCCGCAGTTGGCGGCGGGTGAGATTGAGCTCCAGGCGCTTGGCGGCGAGTTCGAACCGGCGGCCGATCTGCCACGCATAGGGACCGGCGCCCTTCATGCGCTTGCCGAACTCCGCATCATAATCCTTGCCGCCGCGCATCGAACGGACGAGCGACATCACGTGTCTGTAGCGGTCCGGATAGGTTCGCAGCAGCCAGTCGCGGAAAAGCGGGCTCACCTCGAGCGGCAGACGCAGGAGCACATAGCTCGCCTCCGTAGCGCCCGCAGTTTTCGCGGCGTCGAGTACACGCTCGATCTCGTGATCGTTGAGAGCAGGGATGATCGGCGCCACCAGGACGCCGGCCGGAATGCCTGCTTCCGAGACCGCGCGAATTGCCTCGAGCCGATTGGGCGGCGTCGACGCCCGCGGTTCCATGGTACGTGCCAGCTTGCGGTCGAGCGTCGTTACGGAAATGCCTACCCGTGCCAGACCCTTTTCCGCCATCGGGGCGAGCAGATCGATGTCGCGCGTCACCATGGCCGACTTGGTCACGATCATCACCGGGTGATTGGCCGCCTTCAGCACCTCGAGGATCTGGCGCATGATGCGCCATTCTTTCTCGATCGGTTGATAGGGGTCGGTGTTGGTGCCGATCGCGATCGGACGCACCTTATAGTCCGGCTTCGCCAATTCGCGTTCCAGCAAGCGGGGCGCGTCCGGTTTGGCGAAGAGCTTCACTTCGAAATCGAGCCCGGCCGAAAGCCCCATATAGGCATGTGTCGGCCGCGCGAAACAGTAGATGCAGCCGTGCTCGCAACCTCTATACGGATTGATGGAGCGATCGAACGAGATGTCGGGCGACTCGTTGCGCGTGATGACGTTGCGGGGTTTTTCGATCTGAACTTCGGTCTTGAACGGCGGCAATTCCTCGATCGTCTGCCACCCGTCGTCGAACACCTCGCTCGTCCGCGGCTCGAAGCGGCCCCCCATGTTCAGGGCTGCTCCGCGTCCCCGGCGGCGATCGATCTCTATTCTGACGCCGGTGCCGGTGACGATGGCTTCCGCCAGCTCTGCGCTATTGCCGGGCGCGAAAGCACCCTGCCTGAGTTGAGACAGCTCGGTCATGGAAATCTCCTCGGAACCGATTTGGTATCTCCGTTCCGCTCTGATTATTTTCCTAACGCACAAAGTAGAACAAAGCAAGAACAAAAATTGCGGCGCTGCGCAATCGCCGCCGCTACGGTCGCTAATACCCCTGAAGAATTGTGGTATTTGTTGTGACGATGCGCTAGGAGACGGTATGCTGACGATCATAATGGAGACGCGGGACAATGAAGCGGAGCTCGCGCAGACATTGTCCGTCCTTGTCGCCGGGGCCGTCGAAGGGCTCGTCAGTGACGTGATCATCCTGGACCACGGTTCCAGAGATGGTTCCGTGCATGTCGCCGATGCGGCCGGCTGCCGTTTCTGCGCCGAATGGGATCTCGCCGATGTCGTCCGTTCCGCGCGCGGTGATTGGCTGATGCTGCTGGAGCCGGGCGCCCGTCCCATCGGGCGTTGGGTGGACGAGCTCATCGAATATGTCTCGCTCCACAGGGATCCGGCGCGGTTCTCCCCTTCTCGCCTGCATAGGCGGCCGCTCCTCAAGCGTTTGTCGCAGCGGACCGCGCCGCTCGAGGCCGGGTATCTGATGCGCAAGCAGGATGCCGTGGCGGTTGCACGCGCCGATATGCAACTCAGCGACATCGCCAACGCTCGGGCGGTCCGCAAGTTGGCGACCGAACTCGTTCCGGCCTGGGTTGCTCTCGGCAATCGATCTGCGGCCGAGCGGGCTTGAAACGGCCCAAGCCTTTCAGTGTGGTAGTGCCGTCACAAGAGGGGCGTGCCTTGCGGCACCCCCTGAAGCGACTCTCAAATGACCTTGTCTACGAAAAGGGCTTGCCATGCTGCTCCATCTCCTTGTGGTGGGGCACCATGTAACATGTTCTGTAAATCTCTCTCCGCGGGGAAAGGGAAAGAGGCGTCTTCGCTTCGCCCGATGCAAAGGCTCGCTACGTCCACTGCCTTCTGGTGGGCTGACGAGTAGCAATCTAGCGACTTCAACCGTGCGTGGCTGTTCCAAACGGAACAGGTCGGGCAGTCAGCCGCGCTTCAGGTGTTCATCCAGCCGCGGCATGATCTCGACGAAGTTGCAGGGCATGTGCCGGTAATCGAGCTGCTGCTTCAGGATCCCATCCCAGGCGTCCTTGCAGGCCCCGGGCGAGCCGGGCAGCACGAAGATGAACGTGGCGTTGGCGACGCCGCCCGTTGCCCGCGACTGGATCGTCGATGTGCCGATCTTGTCGTAGGAGATCCGGTGAAAGACCTCGGAAAACCCGTCCATGCGCTTTTCGAAAAGCGGCTCCAGCGCTTCGGGCGTCACGTCTCGGCCGGTGAAGCCGGTTCCGCCGGTGGTGATGACGACGTCGATCGACGCATTCAGCGTCCAGGCCCTCACCTGATCGTAGATCCTCTGGCGGTCGTCGGGCACCAATGCGCGCGCCTCGAGCCGATGGCCGGCCTCGCGTATACGTATCTCGAGCGTGTCGCCGGACTTGTCGTCAGCGCGCGTGCGCGTATCGGAAACCGTGAGAACGGCGATCCCGACGGCAATGAAGGGGCGCGTTTCGTCGATGTCGGGCATTTCCTATCCTCGCTTCCCGGCGGTTCGGGTGGCTAGAACGTACCATCCCGGATGATCAGCGGAAATGCGTTGCGCGGCCGCAGCCGCCTTTTCGTCGCCGTCGAACAGACCGAAGCAGGTGGCGCCGGATCCGGACATCCGTACGAGATCGGCTTCCGCGGCGTGCAATGCCCCAGACACCGCCTCGATCGCCGGCTGCAACGCTCTCGCCGGTCGCTCCAGATCGTTGCGCATCCCGGCCAGTGCCTTCAGCCAGTCCGCTGCTGTGCGGATGCCTTGCGGAACGGTGAGCGGAGGATTGCGCTTTTGGGCGAGCATCCGGAAGATGACGGGCGTCGAGACTGCGATGAGCGGATTAACGAGGACGACCGGGAAGGACGGCAGGTCGCCTAGGGGGGCAAGCTCTTCGCCGATCCCCTTGGCAAGGAGCGGCCTGCCGTCGAGGCACATCGGCACGTCGGCACCGAGTTCCAGGGCGAGGCTCGCGAGCCTTTGCGGCGCAAGCTCGGCCTTCCACAGCGAAAGCAGACCTCGCAGCGTCGCAGCTGCGTCCGCCGAGCCTCCGCCGATCCCGGAGGCGATCGGCAGGTTCTTCTCCAGATGCAGATGGACAGGGCCCGCAGCATCGCTCCGATCAATCAATTCCCGCCGCAGCAGGTCGCGGGCGCGCAGCACCAGATTGCCGCTCTTGGCATCGGCCGAAACCTGCAGATCGCGCGAAAAAGGGCCGGATACGGTGAAGTTGTCGACGTCCGCCGGCGCGAATGCGACGCGGTCGCCGTCATCTGCAAAAGTGACCAGGCTTTCCAGGAGATGATGTCCGTCGGGACGTTGGCCGACGACATGCAGTGCCAGGTTGATCTTGGCCGGCGCCACACGGGTCAGCGCGAAACCGGCTATGCCGTCCACTTGCATGCGGTCAGGATTTCCTGCCCGGCGCGGCGACCTCGGGGCCTGGCTTCTTCGGCAGCGTCTCCTTGGCATCCGCCGCGGCCGGGACATCCTGCTTGAGCGGCGGCAGGCCGTTCTCGATCTTTGCCTTGATCTTTGGAACTTCCGCTTCCTCGGGCTTCATTTCGAGCGCCTGGTTCCACTGGAAGACCGCCTCGAGCTTGCGTCCGACCCGCCAATAGGCATCGCCAAGATGGTCGTTGATCGTCGGGTCGCCGGCCATCAGTTCGGCGGCGCGCTCCAACTCGGTCACGGCCTCCTCGAAGCGGTCCATCCGGAAATAGGCCCATCCGAGCGAATCGACGATGTAGCCGTCATCGGGCTTGAGCTCAACGGCCTTGCGGATCATGTCCAGGCCCTTGTCGAGATTGATGTTCATGTCGACCCACGAATAGCCGAGATAATTCAGGACCTGAGGCTGATTGGGATTGAGCTCCAGCGCCTTGAGGAAACTCGGTTCCGCCTTCGCCCAGATTTTCTGCCGTTCGTAGGCGATCCCCCGCTGGAAGAACACCGTCCAGTCGCTGCGCTTCGGCACCGGGCCGATCGCCTCGACGGCGCGGTCGTAGAGTTCGCCCATCTCCTTATACGCTTTAGCGTCGGAAAGGACGCTGCCATAGGCGAGATAGTTGCGGATATTCTCCGGATCGACTTCGATCAGCGCCTGCAGATGTTTCTTCGCCTCGTCGACCTTGCCGACGCCGGCCAGCGCCAGGCCAAGCTGAAGCTCGGACACGCGGCGCATCGGCGAATCTGCCGGCACGCTCTTGTAAAGCGCGATGGCCTCTTCCTGTTTCTTCAGATTTTCCGCGATGCCGCCGAGCATGACCAGGATGTCGGCGCTTTCCGGATCGAGGCGGCGCGCCGTCTGCAGATAAAGCGTAACGATGTCTTCCGCTCCCTCGCGGTTAAGGGCGCCGCCGATCGAAAAGAGGACGGCGGCGGCCCCCTGAGCGGCATTGCGCACCTGCTGTTCCTGGGGCTCGCCCTCTTCGATGCTCTTTCTGAGCGCCTCGAGCGGCGTGTAGTTGTTGACGAGGCTCTCGCCGACGGAAACCGTATCCAGTGCCTTCTGCTTGTTGCCCTCACGGGCTTCGAAGCGGGCCAGCGCCTCGACCGCGCGCATGAACGTATCCGGAGCGGCGCTGCCGCCCTCCCGGTCGAGAATGGCGTCGTTCAGCCTGGCGCGTGCGGTCGTCTTGTCGCCGGCCGCAAGAGCGATCGCGCCGGCGTGATAGTTCTTGAACACCCGGAACCATTCCGGCCCCTCGAGCGCCTTGATCTGGGCAATCGCCTCCTTGGGTCGGCCCTGCCCGGACTTCGCCCAGGCCGAGAGAAGCGTGCTCATCAGCCGGTCGAGATCGTTCGGGCCTTGATAGTTCAGGAGCTTCTGGGCGCTGCGATATTCGCGCTTGCGGATCGCTTCGATGGCGCGGACGGTCGTGGTGATCCGCTCGACGGCCGGATCGGATTTCAACGCTTCGGCAATCTTGACGCCTTCGTCGAACTTGCCGCTCATCAGCAGCGTGATCATCAGCCGCTGCTTGACCTCGATATTGTCCGGTTCGAACCGGAGGGCAATGCGATAGAGCTCCGTTGCCGTTGCGAAATCGCGATCGACGTCGGCCGTCCGCGCCGCCAGGAAGGCGCCGGCGAAGGTGTTGACGCTCCTGATGTCGAAAGGCCGGGCCTCCTCGACAGCCGCCTTGTCTTCAGCAAAGGCTTGGTGGCTGCCGGTCACACACAGGAGAGCCAGCATTGCCGCGCCGCCGAGGAGGCGAAGGAGTGTATTATGCCGCATGTCAAACCTTTCGTTGCCGATCGTCTCGGCTCGCCGCGTCTTTACTGTTTGTTCCGGGGTCGATCGCAAGTTGCCGAACGCAAGTATTGAAGAATAGAATGGCTTTTTTGGCGCAACGCGGCAAGAAATTCCTCCGCGGGAGAATATTGCTTCTCGGCCTGGCGCTCAGCTCACCCGATCGATGCAGAAATCGATGACCTCGATCAGGGCCGACTTCCAGGGAGACGCCGGCAGCGGCGCGAGAGCGTCGCGCGCAATCGTCCCGTAGTGCTGGGCGCGTGCGATCGTGTCGGTCAGTCCGCCGTAGCGGCGGATGAGGCCGAGCGCCTTTTCGAGATTTGCTTCATCGCTGGCGCCGCCTTCGATCGCCTCGCGCCAGAAAGCCCGATCCTCCGGCGTGCCGCGACGGTAGGAGAGAATGATCGGGAGTGTGATCTTGCCCTCGCGGAAGTCGTCGCCGACATTCTTGCCGAGGTCGCTCGATGAGCCGCCATAGTCGAGAACGTCGTCGACGAGCTGGAAGGCGAGACCGAGATTCATGCCGTAGGACTTCAGCGCGTTGCGGTCTGCCCTGCTGGCGCTCGCAACGATCGGACCGACTTCCGCGGCCGCGGCGAATAGCGCCGCGGTCTTGGCCCGGATGACCTGCAGGTAATCGTCCTCGGTCGTCTCCATGTTCTTGGCCACAGAGAGCTGCAGGACTTCGCCTTCGGCAATGACCGAGGCGGCGGTCGACAGCACATCGAGCGCGTCGAGCGAGCCGACGTCGACCATCATGCGGAAAGCCTGTCCAAGCAGGAAGTCGCCGACGAGCACGCTCGCCTGGTTGCCCCAGATCGTCCGCGCTGTCGACTTGCCGCGTCGCAGGTCGCTTTCATCGACGACGTCGTCATGGAGGAGCGTCGCCGTATGCATGAATTCGACGCTGGTAGCGAGCTTGACATGGGCGTCGCCCTCGTAGCCGAACATCGCAGCGGCGGCGAGCGTCAGCATCGGCCGCAGGCGCTTTCCCCCGGAGGAAATCAGGTGATTGGCGACCTCCGGGATCATCTGCACGTCGGAGCCCGCTTTGGAGAGGATGAGCTGGTTGACGCGCTCCATGTCGGACGATGTCAGGCCGACGAGCGGCTTCACGGAAGCCTGTTTGTTTTTATTGTCTTCCAGCGGTATCACTACGCCCAACGCCCCGGACTCCTGCTTCGTGTCGGCTTCGACAATAGAAAGTGGGGCTTCGGGCGGCAAGAGGCGAATTGCCTCGCCCTCTGCAATTTAAGACGGGATCATCAAGGCGAATGAAGGAACTGATCCGTACCAACGACGCCGTGCTGCTCTCCTTTGCGGAAAGCCTGATGAAGGATGCCGGCATTGTATGCCTCATCGCCGATCGGGACATGAGCATCCTCGAAGGTTCCCTCGGCCTTTTGCCGCGGCGCTTTCTGGTGGCCGACGAGGATGCCGATAGGGCCAGGCGCATTCTGGTCGATGCCGGCCTGGAAAAGGAATTGCGGCAATGATGTCTCCCTTGCCGCAACGCGGTCGCGGCCTGTCGGCGGGGCAGTTGCCGCAATGACGTCAGCGGAAACTGTCGATGCGTTTCACCGCGGCAAATTTCATCTGATCCAGCCGCTCGGCCAGGGTCATCGCTCCGGGATGGATGCGATGCTGCTCGCCTCGCTTGTCTCATGTGAGCGTCCCTGCCGCGTCGCCGATCTCGGTGCGGGCGCCGGCGCGGCCGGCATGGCGGTCGCCTCGCGTCTGGCAGGGGCCGAGGTGCTGCTCGTCGAGCGTTCGCCGATCATGGCGGATTTTGCCCGCCGCAGCCTTGCCTTGCCGGAGAACGCGCGTTTCGCCGCGCGGGTCGCCGTGCTCGAGGCGGATGTGTCACTGAGCGGCAAGGCGCGTGCTGCAGCCGGCCTGCCGGACGACGCCTTCGATCACGTGATCATGAATCCGCCGTTCAACGACGCAGCCGACCGCAGGACGCCGGATCGCCTGAAGGCCGAAGCGCATGCGATGAGCGACAATCTCTTCGAGACCTGGATCAAGACGGCCGGGGCGATTATGCGGCCGGGCGGGCAGCTTTCGCTCATCGCCCGGCCGGAATCGATCGCCGAGATCATCGCGGCCTGCGGCCGCCGTTTCGGCGGCATCGAAATTACGCCGCTCTTGCCGCGTGCCGGCGAGAATGCGGTCAGGATTCTGGTGACGGCAATCAAGCAGAGTCGCAAGCGGCTGGCACTCCGGGCGCCGCTGACCATGCACGCGGAACGGACGCACCGTTTCTCGCCGGAGGTCGATGATCTCAACAACGGCCGCGCCGCCTATCGCCGCCGTGATTAACGGTAAGTAGGCCATTGCGTTTGCTGCGCCAATGCATACATGCAGGATCGAGTTCGTATCGGGCAGGAGTTGAAATGGCGAGGTTCTTAAGAAAACTGATGCCGAGGCGTTTTCGCATGGACGGGATTGCGATCCCGGCGATCCGGCTTCACGGCACGATCATGTCCGGTGGCGGGCAGTTTCGCCCGGTCCTCAATCTCGCGACCGTCGCGCCTGTTCTCGAAAAGGCCTTCTCGGTCAAGGAAGCGCCGGCTATTGCCATTTCCGTCAATTCGCCCGGCGGCTCGCCCGTCCAATCCCGGCTGATCTACCAGCGCATTCGCGATCTTGCGGATGAGAAGAAGAAGCGCGTGCTGATCTTCGTCGAGGACGTCGCTGCCTCGGGCGGCTACATGATCGCGCTCGCCGGAGACGAGATCATCGCCGATCCGAGTTCGATCGTCGGCTCGATTGGCGTCGTTTCCGGCGGCTTTGGCTTTCCGGAACTGCTGAAGAAAGTCGGCGTTGAACGGCGCGTCTATACTGCAGGCGAGAACAAGGTCGTGCTCGACCCGTTCCAGCCGGAAAAGGAGCGTGACGTCGAGTTCCTCAAGAGCTTACAGCTGGATATCCACGATACCTTCATCCAACTGGTCAAGGCCCGCCGCGGTTCGCTGCTTGCCGATCATCCCGATATCTTCTCGGGTCTTTTCTGGACCGGGCGGCGCGGCCAGGAACTGGGCCTCGTCGACGCTCTCGGCGACATGCGCGGCGAGGTGAAGAGGCGCTACGGCGAAAAGGCGCGCCTCGAACTGATCCAGCCGTCCCGCAGCCTCTTCGGACGCCGTCAGCCGGGTGCGACCGTGGACGGATCGATTGCCGCACCCCTGGCCGCGTCGGCCGCTGCGGGCCTCATCGAAGCGATCGAGGAAAGGGCACTTTGGGCGCGCTTCGGCCTATGAGACAATGGCAACTGATCGGGGGGCATCTGGTCGGGGCCTCTGGTCAGGCGTGCACGGCCGCTGTAACAAAAGCTGCCGCATCTCCTGTCCGAGATCCCGTCTGATCCAAGGAGGAGCAGAGGAGAAACCATGCCGCAGATCATCCTGCTCTTGATTGTCGCCCTCATCGCCTGGATCGGCTACCGCAAGTTCATCGCCGATGCCCAGAAAGTGACGCGTCACCAGGAACGCTTGCGCCGGGAGCGCGAGACCGGCGCCAACGGGACGCTCGTCAAGGATCCGAAGACCGGAGAATATCGCCTGAAGCGCGACGACGAGTGACGTCTGCCGAACGGGTCGGTCTGGCCGTCTGATCGGCAAGGCGCTTGACCCTTGCCTTGCGGCATGGCACCTGTCCGGCAAGATTTCGAAGAATTCGGACGTGATCCCATGACCATCGCCTCCCTTCCGGACCATATGAACCCGAAGCGTTCCTTCCAGGCTCTGATCCTGACGCTGCACAATTACTGGGCCGACAAGGGCTGCGCCGTGCTCCAGCCTTACGACATGGAGGTCGGAGCCGGTACGTTCCATCCGGCGACGACGCTGCGTGCGCTCGGCCCGAAGCCGTGGCGTGCGGCCTACGTCCAGCCCTCGCGCCGCCCGGCCGACGGTCGCTACGGCGAGAACCCCAACCGGCTGCAGCATTACTATCAATACCAGGTGCTCCTGAAGCCGAACCCGTCCAATCTGCAGGAACTCTACCTCGGTTCGCTGGAAGCGATCGGCCTCGATCCGCTGCTGCACGATATCCGCTTCGTCGAGGACGATTGGGAAAGCCCGACGCTCGGCGCCTGGGGACTTGGCTGGGAGTGCTGGTGCGATGGCATGGAAGTCTCGCAATTCACCTATTTCCAGCAGGTCTGCGGCATCGAGTGCTCGCCGGTTTCCGGCGAGTTGACCTATGGCCTCGAACGTTTGGCGATGTATGTCCAGGGCGTCGACAATGTCTACGACCTGAACTTCAACGGCCGCGAGGGTGCGGAGAAGATCAGCTATGGCGACGTGTTCCTGCAGGCCGAGCAGGAATATTCGCGGCACAATTTCGAATATGCCAACACGGCCATGCTGCATCAGCACTTCATCGACGCCGAGAAGGAGTGCGTGGCGCTACTGGCCGCCGGCGCTCCAGGCGATGCCAGCAACAACCGTCTGCACAAATGCGTCCTTCCCGCCTATGACCAGTGCATCAAGGCGAGCCACGTCTTCAACCTACTGGATGCGCGCGGCGTGATCTCGGTCACCGAGCGGCAGAGCTATATCCTGCGGGTTCGCACGCTGGCCAAGGCCTGTGGCGAGGCCTTCCTGCTGACCGACGCAGGCGGTGCAAACGGGGCGAGAGACGCGGCCTGATCAAGCGGCGACGCTGATCCTTCGGCCGCATGGCAGGACGGCCAGGTTGGCTGGCGGCCGCGTGCCGGTGGACGATTCCCCGTGTTGCGTGCAGAAGAACTGGGTGCCATCGAGCCGCAACATCGGTTCCAGTGTCATTGATCGCCCATTCGTCAATTCGCCGGCGTAGATTTGCAGGGCGCGGCGAACGCCGGCTGGCCTCTCGACCGGTGCTGCGCTCGCATGGGCAGTGAAGAGGGCCGTAAAGGCGACGACGTTGATGAAGGTTGCGAGCGAAGTCATGGTCCTGTCTGCATGTTGCGGTTGTTGATGATTTGAGTATCGGCCACAAGCGCCCATCGCGCCGTTACCGGCGGAACAGTTCGGCGCCGGGGTCTGGACCGCATGCAATCTGCTGCAAAATAGTGATTTCGACGGGTCCAAAATGGCGGGCGGCGATCTTGCCGTTGAGCCGGTTTGATTGCAGAAAAGCCTTCGAATTGGAGCGGGGAAATGTATGCTTTTTGCCTGCGCGTCCTGTATCTCGCGGTCGGAGTCGGTGCTAACCTCCGGCGGGTTCTGAAGGAGGGCATTGCATGATCGGGCTGGCAATCGGGGTCGCCGTGATCCTTTACCTGGTTTTCGTCTACAACGGACTCGTCAAGGCACGGCAGATGGCCGAAGAGGCTTGGTCAGGTATCGACGTGCAGTTGAAGCGTCGCGCCGACCTCATCCCCAACCTGATCGAGACGGTGAAGGGTTACGCGGCACACGAGAAGTCGACGCTTGAGGAAGTCGTCGCCCTGCGCAACCGGGCCCAGGCTGTCCCCGAGGGCGACATCGCCGCACGAGCGGCGGCGGAAGGGGCGCTCTCGCAGGCGCTCGGTCGCGTCTTTGCGCTCGCCGAAGCCTATCCGGATCTGAAAGCCAATGAGAACTTTGCCGAGCTCCAGGGCTCGCTGGAAACGATCGAAGGCGAGATCCAGATGTCGCGCCGCTATTACAACGGCGCCGCCCGCGATCTCAACGTCAAGGTCGATAGTTTCCCGTCCAACCTGATCGCCAGCGCGTTCCGCTTCGCCAAGGCCAGCTATTTCGAGATTACCAACGAGACAGATCGCGCTGTGCCGTCGGTCAAGTTCTGAGACGGTGCGGAAGAGGAAATCCTGATGAAGCGGCTTCTCGCTGCGCTTGCGTTCGTGGTTCTTTTCCTTGCCGCGCCCTTTCCGGCTGCGGCGGAAGAGATCATTTCTTCCTACCATTCGGTCATCGATGTCGACAGGGACGGCACCCTCACGGTGACCGAAACGATCACCGCGAACGTCGAAGGCAATCAGATCCGCCGCGGCATCTATCGTGATTTTCCCCTGACGTTCGTCGACCCGGACGGCCGGCGCGTCCAAGTGGATTTCAACCTGGTTTTCGTCGAACGCAATGGCGAGCAGGAGGAATACCGAACCGAATCGGTCAACGGCGGCATCCGCATCTACACCGGCAACGCCGACGTTTTCCTGCCGCGCGGCGAGCATATATTTCAGATCACCTATGAGACCGGCCGCCAGATACGCTTCTTCGATGATCACGACGAGCTCTACTGGAACGTGACCGGAACTGAATGGGCGTTCCCGATCGAGGAAGCGACCGCGACCGTTACTTTGCCGGATGGTGTCGTGGCGCAGGCGCTCGACGTCTTTACCGGCGGCTACGGTGCGACCGGCAAGGATGCGCGCGCGGTCGAGGAGGGCGGCGAAATCTTCTTTGCCACCACGCGCAGGCTTCGGCCCCAGGAAGGCCTCACCATCGCCATCAAGCTGCCGAAGGGGAGCATCGACCGGCCGAGCGCCTCGCAGCAGAACATCTGGTGGCTGCGCGATCACCTGGCGCTGGTCATCGCCGGCGTCGGCTTCGTCGTCGTGAGCCTCTATTACGGGCGCGCCTGGGTCCGCGTCGGTCGTGATCCCGCCCGCGGCGTCATGGTGCCGCGCTGGGACCCGCCGGACGGGATTTCGCCCGCCCTCGTCAACTATATCGACAGCAAGGGCTTTTCCGGTGAGGGTTGGACCGCGCTCTCGGCAGCCGTACTCAACCTGGCGGTCAAGGGATATGTCGTCCTCGATGATCTGAAGAACGCCATCATCGTCTCAGCGACGGGCAAAAGCGGTGGCGAAAAGCTTCCGACCGGCGAGGCGGCGCTGATGAAGGCGGTCGACGCGGCCGGTGGGACGCTCAAGATAGATCGGGCGAACGGCAAGGCGGTGGCGGCCGCCGGGTCCAGCTTCCGCAGCGCCATGGAGCGCGAGCATCGCGGCAAATACTACCGCGCCAACACCGGCTACATCATCGGCGGCGTCGCGCTTACGATCGTTGCGCTGGCGGCGCTGTTCATCTTCGGCGGGCTCAGCGAAGCGACGATCCCCTTCATCATCGTCCCGGTTTTCGCCGGAGTTTTCGTTTCAGGCTTCGCCGTTTCGATCGGCAAGTCTCTGAGGCGCGGGTCGAGCCTCGTGAGGCGCATCCTGTCGATCGTCGTGCTGGCCTTCATCGCCTTCGTGCTCATCGCCGTCTTTTCGAGCATCCTTGCGGTGGTCATCTTCTCGGCGACCGAAGCGGACGACCTGCCGCTGTTCTTCGCGATCGGCGGCATCGTGCTCGCCAACGGGCTGTTCTACTACCTGATGGGAGCGCCGACGCCGCTCGGCACCCGGATGATGGATGGTATCGACGGGCTTCGGCAATATATGACGCTGGCAGAGCAGGATCGGCTGAACATGCAGGGCGCCCCGGAAATGTCGCCGCGGCACTTCGAAACGCTTCTGCCCTACGCCGTGGCGCTTGGCATCGAAAAGCCCTGGACCGAGACATTCGATCGCTGGCTGCTTGCGGCAGCCGGGGGGGCGGCAGCCGCCGCCTACCAGCCGAGCTGGTACCATGGCGATAGCTTCGGCCCCGGGTCCTTTTCCGACACGATCGGGGGCTTCGCCGGCTCGATGGCCGATACCATGACCTCCTCGCTGCCCCCTCCGCCCAAGAGTTTCTCCTCCGGCTTTTCTTCCGGCGGCGGCTTTTCCGGCGGCGGCGGTGGGGGCGGTGGTGGCGGCGGCTGGTAGATGACGCCGATTTCCTCGTCGCACTTGATGACAATTTCGCCGGGGCTTGCTAAGTCCCGGGGCGACCGACCGGAACAGAAAAAAGTCTGGATTCATGCCCGATCTTCTTATTGAACTGCGCTCAGAAGAAATTCCTGCCCGCATGCAGCGCAAGGCGGCCGGCGATCTGAAGAAGCTCGTAACGGACGCGCTCGTCGAGGCGGGTCTCACCTATGAAGGCGCGCGTGAATATTGGACGCCGCGCCGGCTGACGCTCGACATACGCGGCCTGAACGCGCGCTCCGCCGATATCCGCGAGGAACGCAAGGGGCCGCGCACCGACGCCAACGAGAAGGCGATCGAAGGTTTTCTGCGCGCCGCCGGCCTCTCCTCCATCAGCGAGGCGCATGTCCACAGCGACCCGAAGAAGGGCGATTTCTACGTCGCCCACATCGTCAAGCCCGGCCGCGACGCGGAGGTCATCATCGCCGAGGTGATGCCGGCGATCATTCGCGACTTCCCCTGGCCGAAGTCCATGCGCTCCGGTGCCGCCTCGGCGAAGCCTGGCAGCCTGCGCTGGGTGCGGCCCTTGCAATCGATCGTCTGCACCTTCGGCGCCGAAACCGAGGAGACCAGGGTCATCCCCTTCGAAGTCGACGGCATCGTCGCCTCGAACGTCACCCATGGCCACCGCTTTCACGCGCCTGAGCCGATCACGGTGCGCCGCTTCGCCGACTATGCCGACAAGCTCGAAAAGGCGAAGGTCGTGCTCGACGCCGAGCGCCGCAAGGAGATCATCGCCGCGGATGCCCGCAACGTCGCCTTCGCCAATGGCCTTGAATTGGTCGAGGACGAGGGCTTGCTCGAAGAAGTGGCGGGTCTCGTCGAATGGCCGCGGGTGCTGATGGGCAGCTTCGAGGAGAGCTATCTCCAAATTCCCTCCGAAATTATCCGCCTGACGATCAAGACCAATCAGAAATGCTTCGTGACGCGGCAGCCGGGCGCGGAAACGCTGTCGAACCGGTTCATCCTCGTTTCTAATATCGAAGCCAGCGACGGCGGTCGTGAGATCGTCCATGGCAATGGCAAGGTCGTGCGTGCGCGCCTTTCGGATGCGGCGCATTTCTGGAAACGTGACCAGGGCGACCTGCCGGACCTCGAGACGCTGCGACCGTCCGCCGAGAAGTTCGGTCTTGATCTGAAGAAGCCGCTCGACCAACGCATGGCGAAGCTCGATGCGCTGAACGTCACCTTCCATGCCAAGCTCGGAACGCAGGGCGAGCGCGTCGCCCGCATCCGCTCGATCGGCTTGGCGCTTGCCGAGGCCACCGGCGCCGACAAGACCCTGGTCGAGCGCGCCGCCGTGCTTGCCAAGGCGGATCTGCGCACCGAGGCCGTCGGCGAGTTTCCCGAGCTGCAGGGCATCATGGGCCACAAATATGCGGTACTGCAGGGAGAGAATGCCGCGGTCGCCAACGCGATCGAGGACCATTACAGGCCCCAGGGTCCGTCCGATCGCGTGCCGACGAACCCTGTCTCGGTCGCGGTTGCGCTCGCCGACAAGCTCGACACGCTGGTCGGCTTCTGGGCGATCGACGAGAAGCCGACCGGCTCGAAGGACCCCTATGCGCTGCGCCGTGCCGCGCTCGGCGTCATCCGGCTCATTCTCGAGGGTAGGGCGCGTCTGCCGCTGCTGCCGTTCTTCGACGTCGCGCTCAAGGCTCTGAGGGCGCAGCGGCCCGATCTGGCCGGCGATATTGCCGCGGACCTTCTCGCCTTCTTCCATGATCGCCTGAAGGTCTACCTGCGCGATCTCGGGGCGCGCTACGATCTGATCGACGCGGTCTTGACCTCAGAGGCCGACGACCTGTTGATGATCGCCCGCCGCGTCGAAGCGCTGACCGCTTTCATCACCGCCGAGGAGGGCAAGAACCTGCTCGCTGGCACGAAGCGCGCCACGCAGATCCTCGCGGCCGAGGAGAAGAAGGGCACCGAGGTCGCGGACAACGTGGACGAGAAGCTCTTCCGGCTCGACGCCGAAAGGACGCTTCACGCCTCGATCAAGCTTGCCTCCGGTGATGCCCGCGAAGCGATCGTCAAGGAGGATTTCCGCTCCGCCATGGCAGCGCTCTCCAAATTGCGCGAGCCGGTCGACGTGTTCTTCAACGACGTACTCGTCAATGACGAAGACAAGGCGATCCGTGCGAACCGCCTGGCGCTCCTGGGGCTGATCCGCGCGGCGACCGGCGAGGTTGCGGACTTCTCGAAGATCTCGGGATGAGAGGCTAGGCTGTCGACAACCACAGGCTCGATCCTATCTCTGGAGAATGACGAGCGACAATCCGAGCGCAGGCGCAGGTGTGATCGAACCTCCGGGCACGAAGCGGCGCGGCGACTGGATCGACGTGGCCGAAGACGCCATTCCGTTCGAGCGTATTGAAGCCTTCTTTGCCGGGCGCGCCTACGAGCCGCACCGGCACGATACCTATGCCGTCGGCCAGACACTCTCGGGCGTTCAGAGCTTCCATTATCGCGGCGCCGAGCGCACGAGCCTTCCCGGCGGCACGATGGTGCTGCATCCCGACGAGGTGCATGACGGCCAGGCCGGCGGCGAGCACGGGTTTCGCTACCGCATGATCTATATTGAGCCGGCGGCCGTTCAGCGCGTTCTCGGCGGCCGGCCGCTGCCCTTCATCAAAGGCGGCATCTCATCCGATCCGCGGCTCTTCGCGGCGGTGCATGCTCTCTTACCGGCGACGGATGCCCGGATCGAGACCTTTGAGTTCGAGGACTGCCTCTTCGAACTTGCCCATGCACTGGAAGCCGCGGCCGGTGGGCCTGCGAAGGTTGGCGGCGCGCTCGATTATCGCGCCGCCGAGCGGGCGCGCCTCTACCTCCATGACTTGCCCGACGGTACCATCACGCTTGAGACGCTCGAGGCGGTCAGCGGCCGGGACCGCTGGGGCCTCAGCCGCGACTTCCGCCGTCTGTTCGGCACCAGTCCCTATCGCTACCTGGTGCAGCGGCGTCTCGAAGCCGCAAAGGTCAATCTTCGTCACGGTGTCCCGGCCGCGCAGGCTGCGGTCGATGCCGGCTTTGCCGACCAGGCGCATCTGAGCCGCCATTTCAAGAAGGCATTCGGCGTCACGCCGGGTCGATGGCTGCGTATGGTGGAAATGCCTGCGGGCACAGAGGCGGAGCAAGCCTGAAGCGCGCGCGTCTTATCAGACGCACAAAGGCCGCTGTGGCACTTTGAATGGCTGCACGATCGTTCAAGACCCGATCACCGGAAATGGCTGTAACTCCTCCGGAAACAACGCGAGGAAACAGCCATGAACGTGTCCAGTCGTCCCCACGCACCTATCAATTTTGCCGAGAAGCTGGCGCGGATTGCCGATCAGTGGCAGCCACGCGTGATCGCCGAACTCAACGACTATCAGCTTAAGATCGTCCGCATCGAAGGCGATTTCATCTGGCACGACCATCCGGAAACGGACGAGGCCTTCATCGTCCTCGAAGGCATGCTTCGGATCGACTTTCGCGACGGTTCGGTCACGCTCGGTCCGGGCGAAATGTACGTCGTGCCGAAGGGCGTCGAGCACAAACCCTATGCGGCAAGTGAAGTGAAGATGCTGCTGATCGAGCCAAGAGGCACGGCAAATACCGGCCAGGCGGGCGGTGAACGCACGGCTGCGAATGACATCTGGATCTGACGGGGCTGGCACCATGGTCGGCGACCTCGCGCTTCTTGCCCTTGCGGCCTTGCCGCTGATGGGCAGTCCCGGGCCGGCAACACTCAGCCTCGCCGGCATGGCGGCCGCCCATGGCGTTTCCAACACTCTGCGCTACGCCGCCGGTATCAACATCGGCACCATTGCAGTCGTGTTGCTGATCGCAACCGGCGTCACCGCAATGGTTCTCGGTCTGCCGGGCATGAAAGTGGTGATTACTGTCCTCGCCGCGGTCTACATGCTTTATCTGACATGGCACATCGCCACGGCGCCGCCGGTCGCCGCCGCTGAACAGGGATCGCCGAGACCTTCGTTTCTCGGCGGCTTTGTGCTGGCGATCGCCAATCCGAAGGCCTATGCGGCGATCGGCGCCGTCTATGCCGGCAGCCTGATCGAGCCTGGTCAGGGGGCCGGGGCGGCCATTGCGAAGGTTCTTGTCCTCGCGTTGGTGGCGATCGTCGTGAATACGACCTGGCTTGCCTTTGGCGCGGCCATTGCGAAGGTCCTGCGGGATCCAAGGCAGGCACGGATAGCCAATGTCGTCTTTGCCAGTCTGCTGCTTGTCTCGCTTGCTCCGCTGCTGCTTGGATAACGCATTTTCCCTTGTAGCGGCACCGTTCGGGGCGCTATGAACGCGGCATGACCGCCAAGATACTCGTCAGCGCCTGTCTCATGGGCCATGCGGTGCGCTACGATGGCGCGGCGAAACCGCTGTGCCATCCGGCAATAGAACGTTGGCGTGCGGAAAGTCGGCTCGTGACCCTCTGTCCCGAGATGTCGGCGGGAATGCCGGTTCCGCGACCGCCGGCGGAGATCGAGGCAGGCAGGACCGGTGCGAACGTCCTTTCCGGCGTGGGACGCGTCCTCGAAAAGACCGGCGGCGATGTGACCGAGGCGTTTCGCCGGGGCGCGGAAAACGCTCTTGCTCTTGCACTGGCAGCAAACTGTCGTTTCGCGCTGCTGATCGACGGCAGCCCGTCCTGTGGCTCCAGCTTCGTCTACGATGGCAGCTTCAGCGGCGAGCGCGTCCCCGGCGAGGGCGTCACCGCGGCGCTGCTACGCAAGAACGGCATAGAGGTCTTTTCCGACCGCGAAATCGGGCTGC
The DNA here is from genome assembly GCF_002531555.1 of Sinorhizobium sp. BJ1. NCBI lineage: Bacteria > Pseudomonadati > Pseudomonadota > Alphaproteobacteria > Hyphomicrobiales > Rhizobiaceae > Sinorhizobium > Sinorhizobium sp. BJ1. The sequence goes on along the minus strand of NZ_NWTH01000003.1, from coordinate 449,059 downwards.
TGGTCGAGAGACTTGGCCGCGAAGATGAGGCTGACCCATAAAGATTACGCCCCTGCTTCTCTCAGGGGCGCAACCTTTCGCCATTGCAGCGAAACGCCCATCAGCCTTGAATATTCCGGCCGATGGGGCAGGGAACCTTATGTATATGGTGTTAATCTAATCTAAGTTCGAACCCCGACGGATCAAATTCCTGTGAAGCGCTGCCGGCCATCGAGGCACTCACCGGTTCGGCGCGCGACACGATCCCGACGGCGGCGGTCTTTGCCGTCTGGTCGACGTCCGCGATCCCGGCGAGCGAGGCGGCGGTAACGCCCGTCGCCGCCGGATCTGCTTTCACGGCGGCGGCCTTGATCACGTCCTCGGATGCCTTGTTGACGAAGACGACCGGCGATCCTCCGAGCCAGGCCTCGGTGCGGACCGACTTCATTTCGCCATCGATCTGCTTGAGCTCGAGCTTGGCGGTGCCGGGCGTCAGCTCAGGAACGACATAGGAGGCCTTCTTCTTGGGCTGCAGCGGCGGGCACTCTGCGCAGGAGATCGTCGCGACGCTGGAATTTACGGCCTTTCCGGACGCCACGTCCTCGACCGACGACGCTGCCGCTGTGCCGGCGGCAAGCGTAAGGACGGCGGTGATCAGCAGGGAACGCATCGGCTTCTCCTCGAATGTATCGAGGAGGAGAATATAAGACTTCCCTTACCTTCTCGTCAGGAGAATTGGTAAAAATTGAATGATGCCGCGATCGCGGGCGGTTACGCCTTTTCGCGCTCGACCGCGCGCCATCCGATGTCGCGGCGGTAGAAGCCGTTCTCCCAGGAAACGCCGTTCACGCCTCGATAGGCGGCATCCTTTGCGTCGCTGACGGTCTGGCCCATGGCTGTGACGTTCAGCACACGGCCACCCGTGGCGACCAGGCGACCATCCTTGATCGCCGTACCGGCATGAAACACCCTTGTCGTGGCGGATGGTTCGGGGACGGCCGCGATCGGCGTGTTCTTTTCATAGGCTCCCGGATAGCCGCGCGAAGCCATCACGACCGTCAATGCCGCTTCGTCATGCCACTCGATTTGCATGCCGTCGAGCGTGCCCGTCGCTGCGGCGTAGAGCAGGGGCAGCAGGTCGCTTTTCATGCGCATCATCAGGACCTGGCATTCCGGGTCGCCGAAACGGACATTGTATTCGATGAGTTCCGGCCCCTTCGCGGTGATCATCAGTCCGGCGAAAAACACGCCCGAGAACGGATGCCCGCTTTCGGCCATGCCGCGCACGGTCGGTTCGATGATCTCCTTCATCGTCCGCCCGACCATCTCGGCCGTCATCACCGGTGCCGGCGAATAGGCGCCCATACCACCGGTGTTCGGTCCCGTATCGCCGTCGCCGACACGCTTGTGATCCTGCGCCGATGCCAGCGGCAGCACGGTCTTGCCGTCGCAAAGGCAGAAGAAGCTTGCTTCCTCGCCATCGAGGTAGGCTTCGACGACGACCTCTGCCCCGGCGGAGCCGAAGGCGCCGGCGAAACACTCGTCGACGGCGGCGAACGCCTCGTCGAGCGTCGTCGCTACCGTGACACCTTTGCCGGCGGCGAGCCCATCCGCCTTGATGACGATCGGCGCGCCCTGTTCGCGGACATAGGTCTTGGCCGGGCTGGCTTCGGTAAAGCGCCTGTAGGCACCGGTCGGGATTGCGTACTTGGCGCAAAGATCCTTGGTGAAGCCTTTGGAACCTTCAAGCTGGGCAGCGGCGGCAGAGGGGCCGAAGACGGGGATGTCTGCGGCACGGAGTGCGTCCGCGAGACCGGCAACAAGGGGCGCCTCGGGGCCGACCACGACGAAATCGATCGTCTTCTCGCGGCAGAAGTCGACGACAGCTGTGTGGTTGTCGACGTCGAGCGCGACGATCGTCGCCTCTTCGGCGATGCCGGGATTGCCTGGCGCTGCGTACAGCGTGGTGAGCTGCGGCGACTGCGTGATTTTCCATGCAAGCGCGTGTTCGCGTCCGCCCGAGCCGATCAGAAGAACCTTCATTGCCATCCCTGCCGTCAGCGCATTGATGCGCTGCGGTTAGGACGTCGAGCGGGGCGAGGTCAAGAAAAAACCGGCTCCGCGCGCAAGATTCACCAACGGGCTTTGGATGTCGAGTTCCGACGGCTGCTGCCGGAGTGCTCGTCGGCGGGGCGCTCCTTGACATGCTGCGCCGTCCGGGTGAGCGCCCAGATCGCCAGGTCGTCGAGCGAAAGCGGCTTGCTGATCAGATAGCCCTGGAAGCGGTCGCAGCCGGCTGCCGTGAGCATAGCCAGCTTTTCCGGCGTATCGACGCCTTCGCCGATCACCGCCATGTCCTTCGCATGGCAGAGTGCGACGACTGCCTTGAGGACGGAAAGGGAGTGCGACGCGGTGAGGTTGGTAACGAGCGCCCGGTCCAGCTTGATGGTGTCCGCGGCGTAGTCGATGATCTGCTCGATCGAGGTGTAGCCGGCGCCGAAGTCGTCGATCGACAGGCGGAAGCCCTTGTGGCGCAGCTCGTCGATGTTCTGCCTCAACTGGTCGCTGATCTTGACGGCGAATGTCTCGGTGAGCTCGATGTCGATCGATCGCGTTTCGAGCCGATGGCGGGCCGCGCAATCCGACAGATAGTCGCCGAGCGCGCGTGAATGCAGCTCCGCCGAAGAGATGTTGATCGCCAGCACCGTATCTTGCCCGAAGAGTGCCTTCAACTGACGGCAGTCGGACATCGCCTTGTTGATGACCCACCAGTCGATCTTGGTGAAAAGACCGGAGCTTTCGGCAATCGGTACGAATTCGTCAGGCGTAACGGCGCCGAGAACGGGCGAATGCCAGCGCAACAGCGCCTCGCAGCCCGTGACTTGGCCGCGCACGTTGACGATCGGCATGTAGACAAGGCGAAACTGCTCGTCAGGATCGAGGCCCCGCAGTTCCTCCTGGATCTGGCGCAGCCGGGTACGCTTGTCATGCAGCGCACGAGAGAAGCGGGAGGAGCGGTTCCTGCCGCCGGACTTCGCCTGGTACATGGCCGCATCGGCATTGGATATCAGTTCGGCGACATTGGTCGCATCGTCCGGGCAGATGGCCACGCCGATGCTCGCCGTCACCGGATAGCGCTTGCCGGAAACTTCGAAGCCGCCGTCAAACAGGGCGAGGATCGCATCCGAGATCTCCCGGACAGTGCCTTCGCCCGGGTTCGATCGCACCAGAACGGCAAATTCGTCGCCGGAAAGGCGGGCGAGGATGGCAGTCTCCAGCTGCCTCCGCCGCGTGATAGTCTCGACGGTTTGTCCGATGCGCACCGCAAGCGTCTTGAGCAGATCGTCGCCGATATCGTGGCCGTGCTTGTCGTTGACGAATTTGAAATTGTCGATGTCGATGAACAACAGGCTGCACTTCTCGCCGCAAGCGATGGCTTGCTCGACGACGCCGGCCGCGAGTGTGTTGAAACGTCCGCGGTTGTGGATGCCGGTCAGCGTGTCGGTCCACGACTTCTGCTGCACGAGCCGCAGGGCATGGGCGGACTGGGAATGAAGCTCGCGGATGTTATGGGTTAGGCGCCCGATCTCACCAGCTTCGTCCATGTCCCTGATGTCGTCACGCTCGCCGTTCATCACCGCCGTGACGTCGGCGTCGAGGCTGGCGATCGGCCCGGTGATGAAACGCCTTAACAATAGCACGATCAAGAAGATGCAGATCAGGCTCATGGCGAGAGCACCGCAAGCAAGCAGCACCTTTCGGCGCAACACTTGAGCCTCGAAATAGGCGTCCGGGACGACGATCGTGGCGTAAAGCTGCGTTCCGAGCGGCGTACTCGCGGAAAGCTTATCGGTGACGGCGAGCGGCCATGGCTGGAGAACGATGTCGGCTCCATACTCCTTCTTCAGAGCTGCCTGCATTGCGAGGAACCGGTCCGGCAGGACGGCTATCTGCATCAGCAGCGCACTGGCCTTGTTGCTCGGCATGGGACGGCCAAAGGTAACCGGGTCGACGAAGAGGGAGTAGACGATCCGCGGACGGTCGCCGGTTGGCTCAAGATAGGTCAAGTCGCTCAGCCGCTTGCCGGCGATCAACTTTCTTCCAAGATCGCGCTGTGGTTCGTCGATCTCGGCAAAGGGATCCCAACTGTTCTCGAAATAGTATTCGGTCTCTGTTCGCGAGTTGAGGACGGCAAAGGAGATATAAGCTATCGGATCCTCGGATAGCGATTTTATGCTCTCCTGCAGACGCGCGCCGAGCGCGGTGGCGCGGTATCGCTCGTCGGTCTCGGCGACGAATTGGCGCAACACGTTACCGTTCAGGATAGCATTGAGAAAACTCTTGCTGCGCTGGACCTCGTTCTGGAAAACCGCGGCAGCGTGCTCCAGCCGTTGGGAAAGCTTCGCCTTCTCCAGTGCCTGAATGGAGCGCTCCTGGGCGAAATAGACCGAGAGCGCTGCGAGAAGGTAGCCGAGCAGCACGACGGGAAAGATTAGGAAAAGTGCGCGCTTGCTGAGGGTCACTGAAAATTCGCCAATGTGCTGATGATGCGTCGGCGCGCCTGGACCGACTGGATTGAAAGTTCCTGCTGGTATTGGCTTTTTGCCAGCGTCGGGGCTGGCGGGTAGATTTCCGGATCGGAGCGCGTCGCCTCCGGCAGAAGCTTCAACGCCGCGCTGCTCGTGGTCGGCATCGTCAAGGCGAGGGCGTTGGCGGCGGCGCTTTCCGGCGAACCTATGAAATCGAGGAACTCCAGGGCGCGCTGCTTATGAGGTGAACTGGCGATAACCGAAACGCAGTCGAGCCACGAAAGCGTCCCTTCCTGGGGGACCGCATAGCGCCACAGGCCCGGCCTATCGACCTTGTCGTTGAGGACGTGCTGATCGCCGCTGTAGCCGAGCGCCATATGGATGTCTTTGCCGGTCGCCTGGTCCTGGATGGCGGTAATGACATAGTCGTACGTCAGCACGGCTGGGGCCTGTGCCTTTAGCAGATCGAAGGCAGCCTTCAGGGTCCCGGTATCGCTGGTATTGATGGACGCGCCGAGCAGCATCAGCGGTGGCACGAAGAGTTCGGTGTGGTCGTCGAACATCGCAACATGCTTCTTGAGCGACGCTGCGGGGCGCATCAGGTCCTGCCAAGATGTCGGCGGCTGCGCGATAACATCGGAGCGATAGAGAATGCCGACCGTTCCGGAGAAATAGGGAAGCCCGTATCCGGCGCATCGATCCCGCCACTCTGGCGCATAGTCTGCGAGCGCGGGCAAATTGTCTTCACGAAGGGTCTCAAGAATGCCCTTCTTGCCGAAAAGATGCGCGCCGTTCTCATCGACGACGACGAGATCGATACTGTTGCTGGGATTGGCGAGAATCTCATCGCGCGCGTCGTCGCTATCGAAGTTTATCTGGCGGATTGCGACGCCCGTCTCCTGCGACCAGCGGTCGATGAGACCCTGGTCGATATAAGCTTCCCAGATCAACAGGTTGAGCGTTTCGGCACGGCTTGCGGCCGCGCACAGGAATGTCGCCAGGAAGACGGATGTCGCCGCACGCCTTCTCATTCTCTGCCCCCCGCTGAACAACCCCCACGGCAGACGGTAAACGGCAATAATTTAGGAATGCTTACGCCCAGCGCGTACCGTAGCGCCGACTACAGCGCCGTGCGTCTATTCAGACGCACAAAGGTCGCTGTAGCACTTTGAAATTCTGCATGTTCTTCTCCTTAAATCGGCTCCGATTTAAGGAGACATGCAGCGGCGCGACGGTATTTTCGGCAGGAACACGGTGAAGATGCCGAGCAACGGTAGATAGGAGCAGAGCTGGTAGACGAATTCGATCCCATGGCTGTCCGCGAAGATGCCGAGCACCGCCGCGCCGATGCCGCCGAAACCGAAGGCAAAGCCGAAGAAGACGCCGGCGATGAGGCCGACGCGGCCGGGGACTAGCTCCTGGGCGAAGACGACGATCGCGGAGAAGGCTGACGAAAAGACGAGGCCGATCACCACGCTGAGCACGCCTGTCCAGAACAGGTTGGCGTAAGGAAGCATGAGCGCGAAGGGAATGACTCCGAGGATCGACAGCCAGATGACGAAACGCGCGCCGTAGCGGTCGCCGATGGGCCCGCCGAGGAAGGTTCCGGCCGCCGCGGATCCGAGGAAAAGGAACAGCATCAGCTGCGCCTGCTGCACGCTGGTGCCGAACTTTTCGATGACGAAGAAGGTGAAATAGCTGGAGACGCTGGCGAGATAGACATTCTTCGTCGCCGTCAGCAGCACGAGAATCGCGACCGTCCAAAGGACTCGGGCCTTCGGCAGGGGCAGGGCCCGGCTCGGGGCGGCGCGGCTCATTGTCGAGCGGCGATGCCGCACGCACCAGGTGCTCACCCAGGACAGCACGAAGAAACCGATAATGGCGACGATCGAAAACCAGCTGAGGCTGCCCTGCCCGAAAGGCAGGACGATGAAGGCGGCAAGGAGCGGGCCCAATGCGCTGCCGGCGTTGCCGCCGACCTGAAACAGTGACTGCGCCAGCCCGTGGCGACCGCCCGAGGCGAGCCGCGCGACACGCGACGACTCGGGATGGAAGATCGCCGAACCGACGCCGATCAGGCTTGCCGCCAGCAGGAGCATCCAGAAGTGATCGGCATGGGCGAGAAGAATCAGTCCCGAACAGGTCGACAGCATCGCAAGCGGCAAGGTGTAGGGGAGTGCCCAGCGGTCGGTGACGATGCCGACGGCTGGCTGCAGCATCGAGGCCGTGACCTGGAAGGTGAAGGTCAACAGGCCGATCTGCACGAAGTCCAGAGCGTAGTTCGCCTTGAGCAACGGATAGAGCGCCGTCAGCAGCGATTGCATGATGTCGTTCAGCATATGGCAGAAGCTGACGGCAAGAATGACGGAGAAGGCCGTCTTTTCCGGATTGATGCTGCCCGCCGTGACCGAAGACATGAGGTGTTTCCTTCCGAACGGCCCGCTTCGGAGCCTTTCCTCCATCTGTAAACGCCTTGCTGCTGGCCTGCTTTTGTGTTTTGGTCGAATTCTTTCGCAAGTGGGCCAGATGGTGAGATCGAACCGAAATTACTTGCCGGAACTGCCGGATGCGGATCACTTCAGAAATTTGCAGTGGATCGAGAAGGCGAATGCTCCCGTCCTGGCAATCGGAAGGGACTATGGCTGCGGGCTTATCGTGCCGCTGCACAGCCACACACGAACACAGCTCTGGTGGGCGCGCTCCGGTGTGGTTCTCGTGCACACGGCAGAGGGGCGATGGATGATCCCTCCCGGCCATGCCCTGCTCATTCCTGCCGGCATGGAGCACTCGGCCGAGATGGTCAGCGACGTTCGGATGCATTCGATCTACATCGCGGCCATGAACCGAGCGCAGCGGCCTCTGGTGTTGGAAATCTCGGCGCTGGCCGGCAGCCTCATCGACGAACTGGTCCGTACCGAGAACGAGACTTCGTCCGAACGGCGCGAGCAACTGATCATGGGCCTGTTGCTGGAAGAGATTCCGCGTCTCGCGGTGCGGCCGCTGGGTCTGCCCTTTCCACAGGACCGCAGTCTCGCCAGCCTCTGCCGGAAATTCCTGGAGGCGCCTTCGGCCAGCGCCAACATCGATCAGTGGGCCGATGTTCTCGGCATCAGCCGGCGTTCCTTTACGCGGTTCTTTCGGCGCGAGACGGGCATCAGCTTCGTCACATGGCGTCAGCAGGCCTGCATCTTTGCCTCGCTGCCGCGCATTGCCGATGGCGAGCCGATCACCACTGTCGCGCTCGATGCCGGCTATGAGAATGTGGCTGCTTTCACCACCATGTTCCGCCGCATGCTGGGTGCCCCGCCGAGCCTTTATCTGCGCGGCCGCGATGTCTGACTGCGAAGATCATGCGGACGCTTGACCGGCCGGCTCAGCGGGGCCAAACAGGGCCATGAACACGTCATCTGTCGATTCCGGCCGCGTGCACGATGCGCCGTCGAAGAACTGGGTCTACCGCGTGCTGCCGCGGGCGCTCTGGCCCTATGCGCAACTTGCCCGTTGGGATCGGCCGATCGGCTGGCAATTGCTGATGTGGCCCTGCCTTTGGTCCGCCGCGCTGGCGGGGGGGACCGCAGCGGCGCTCGGCAGCTTCTCCCCGGCACGCTTCCTCTTCCATGTCCTTCTCTTCGTTGCCGGGGCGATCGCCATGCGCGGCGCCGGCTGCACCTATAACGATATCGTCGATCACGAGATCGATATGGAAGTCGCCCGCACCCGTTCGAGGCCGCTGCCGTCCGGCCGCGTCAACCGCACCCAGGCGAAGGCCTTCATGGTGCTGCAGGCGCTCGTGGGTCTCTTCGTTCTGCTGCAGTTCAATGCCTTCACGATCCTTCTCGGCATCGTCTCGCTGGCTCTGGTGGCAATCTATCCTTTCGCCAAGCGGTTTACCGACTGGCCGCAATTCTTCCTAGGTCTGGCATTTTCCTGGGGCGCCATCATGGGGTGGTCGGCGGAATTCGGGTCGCTGTCGTTCGCCGCCGTCCTGCTCTACGCCGCAGCAATCGCCTGGACCGTCGGCTACGATACGATCTATGCCTATCAGGACAGGGAAGACGACGAATTGATCGGCGTCCGCTCGACGGCACGCCGCTTCGGCGACAATCCGCGCCCTTGGCTGATGGGGCTCTACGGCTTGACCGTTCTCCTGATGTTTTTCGCATTTCTGGCTGGCGGGGCTGGTTTTTTCGCCCATCTCGGCCTCGCGGTGGCGGCTGTCATGCTCGCCTATCAGATCCTGGTGCTGAACATCCACGACGCCGAACAGTGCCTTGCACTCTTCAAATTCAACAGTGTCGTCGGGCTGATCGTCTTCGCCGGGCTAGTGCTTGCGCTTCTACTGCGTCTGATATGAAAAATCCTCCGGGAGATCCGGAGGATAGGAAATTCAACTTGATCAGGTCGGGTGATCACGCCCAGCTTGCTTCGGCGTCCGCCTTGCGGCGGATGGCAGAAATGCGCGTGCGAACAGCGGCCCGAAGGTTGATGAGGGTGGCGAGCAGGCGCTTGCGCATCGGTACCTCCTTCATTCGTTGCCTTGGCTATGCGCCGCTTGTGGCATGACGAAGGCCGCGCCTGCTGTTCCCGCCGTAACAAAAAGCCGGCCGCAGGGATTGGCCGGCTTCTGCACTGGAGATGGATGGGCGGTCAGGACCGAGCGATGATCTCGCGGCCGTCGATTTTCATATGCACACCGAGCTTGCCGGTGGAGCGGCGCACGAGGAAGCGTGGACGGCGCTCGGCAAAGAAGGAGTGGCGCCGGCGCGGCTTCACCGGTGCGGTGCGGATCTCGCCGAGATGTTCTTCCAGCGGCCGGGCGACCCCGTCCGCTTCGACCATCAGCATCGGGATGCGATAGGCCTCCGCCCAGGCACGCCAGTCGGCCGCGATGTCGGATAAATCATGCGCAACGAGCAACGGGATGCAAAGATCCGGATCGTCGTGATGAAGCTCCAGCGTCACAGTTACCTCCCCGTCGCCATGGTCGATGGCCCGCGCAGCCACGCCCTTGAAAGCTCGCGCAGGCAAGGCGATCGAAAGGGGCAGGCCGCTGGATGGTAGCACCTTGCGCAGAACGGCGCCACGGTGGTCGAGGCTGATGCTCACATTGCCCACATCGCCGCGCAGGACATAGGTCGCCTGCTGGGGAAAACGCTTCGGGTCGAGCCGCAGCGTATTTCCGGCCCAAGCCGGTTGAGAAAGTGTGTTGCGCATTTTCAATCGCCCTTGTTTTCCTTGAGAGCCGGTTCCCGGTCTTCTCCTCGGGACGTTTTCGTCCTCTATGGCCTGGAGGATAGGCGGCCCCTCTTCCGGACGACTTAAAAATCGCGGTTAAAAAAACTTTGCGTCGCCCGATGGTTAGCAAAAGCCGAGGTGGCAAGGTTTCTCTTTCGTCAACGAAAAGGCCGGCATTTTGCCGTTCGCCGCACAGTCGGCCGAAAAGCCACGCGCAAGCCTGTTGATCCAGGTTCGGATGATCGGATAACTATCGGGGATGTCGCGACGCCGGCTGTCCCCGATCCTTGTTGGCGGGGCGACGCGCATGGTTTCGACCTATCTCGACTATAATCTCATCGCGCGGGACATGAAGGTCAGCCTGAAGCGCGTGTCGGAGCAGACGGTCGTCGCGCGCGACACGCAATACTACAAAGAGAATATCGGCAATGTGAGCTCGGTCGACGCGTTCCTCGACGACTACCGCCTCTATTCCTACGCGATGACGGCCTTTGGCCTGGGAGACATGATCGATTCGGTCGCCTTCATGCGCAAGGTGTTGGAAAGCGACCTCTCCGACGCGAGCAGCTTCGCCAACAACCTGACGGACGACCGCTATCGCGAATTCGCTCTCGCCTATAGCTTCAGCGGCGGGACCGCCGTCTCGCAGACGGAGGCGCAGCTCGACGAGATCATCGGCCTCTATGATACGAGCATTCTCAATATCGCGGAGACCCAGAAGGAGGAGACCCGCTACTACAACATCATGATCGATAAGATCACCAGCGTCGATCAGCTGTTGAACAACGACCGGCTCAGAGCCTACGTCTTCACCGCCTACGGCATCGACGAGAGCACCTACTCCCGCCAGACGCTCCGCAACGTGCTCTCCAGCAGTTCCGACGATGCGAGCAGCTACGAGAATACGGTGATCGCTCCTCAGATCACCAGCCTCGAGGCGGCCAAGGCCGAGGCGCAGTCGAAGTTGGCGGCAGGCGGACTTACGGATGCCGAGGAGACGGAACTCACACGCAATATAACGACCTATGCCAACTCGATCGCCACGCTGAACAACTATCTCGACCTCGCCGCCGCCTTCGACTTTGACTCCGATGGCACGGTGACCGCAGGCGCTGCCCAGACGGCCGAGAACAAGGACGCGACCAACGAGCTCTACGTCTACAGCAATTCCCGCGTCACGCAGCAGGCAGCGCTTCTGAACAAGGCCTATTTCGAGGAGAAGATAGCAACGATCACGAGCGTCGACGAACTCGTTTCCGATACGCGCCTCTACAGTTATATCAGGACCGCCTTCGACCTCACCGGGGTCACAGTCGTTTCCGCAACGATCAAGAACATTCTGACAAGCGACCCGGATGATCCGGACAGCTATGTCAACACGGTCGGCGGCGGCGACGAGAACTACATAGCGCTTGCCAGTGCCTTCAATTTTGAGGAGGACGGCACGCTGGCCGATGGCGACAGCGCGCAGACTTCGGCCCAGACGACGCTCACCTCAAATCGCTACTTGACGCGCTACAACGACGAGGACGACGAGGCGGACGAGGCGGCGATCAGTGCCTACAAGGCTGCTGTCGCTGGCATGACGTCCGTCGACGAGTTCATCAATTCCGCTTCGATCTATGATTTCGCCCTGCAGGCTGTCGGCCTGGATCCCGACACGGCCAGCGCCCGCACCATAAAGCGCGTCCTGACCAGCGACCTCACCGATGCGGAAAGCTACGTCTACACGCTGAAGGACGAGCGATACGTGACGCTCGCCAAACTGTTCAACTTTACGACAGACGGTGAGATCGGCGCGCCGACCCTGGCTCAATCCGAAACGCAAATCCAGGAAACCGCGAAGAACTACATCGTCATCAAGTCCCGTTTTGGTTCTGAAGAGGACAGGACAGCGGCCGAAGAGGAAGGCGAATATTATACCGCCAAGGTCGCCAAGATTTCCTCGCTCGACGAATTTCTGGCGGACAGCCGTCTCGTCACTATCGCGCTCGAGGCGAACGGCATCGACCCGGAGGGCGTGACCAGCGATTTCCTCCGTGACATCTTCGCCTCCGATCTCGACGATCCCGAGAGCGTCATCAACGAGCAGGAGAATTCCGCCGCCTATGTCTCGCTCGTTACCTCTTTCAATTTCGACAGCGAAGGAAACGTACTGCGCGAGGATCAGGACGCAATTGTCACACGCCAGGGACTTTACGAGACGCTCGACCAATATCTGCGTCAGACACTGGAAGAGCAGGCGGGCGAGGACAATGAAGGCGTCCGCCTTGCACTTTATTTCGAGCGGAAGGCCGGCTCGCTCGTCGATGCCTATGACCTCCTGGCGGACGACGCGCTCGCCGAGGTGTTCCGCACGATCTTCAGCTTGCCCGACGAGTTCAGCTCAGTGGACATCGACCAGCAGGCGAAGATCGTCGAAAAGAACCTCGATCTCGAGAAACTGAGCGACCCGGCTGAACTCAAGAAACTTCTGGCGCGCTTTGCGGTGCTTTACGATCTGGAAAACAACACGGAGGTCGACCCAGCGGTGACCGTACTATCGAGCACGGGAAGCAGCGTCGGCATCAGCGCCGATACGCTCTATACGCTTTCTCAGCTCAGGATGGGTGGATAAGCGCGCGGCCTTCGTCTCACTCCTGGCGCAGCACCTTGTCCGGATTCATGATCCCAGCGGGATCGAAGGCATGCTTGATCCGCCGCATAAGCTCGATCTCGATCGGCGAGCGGATGGCCGCGAGTTCGTCGCGCTTCAACTGGCCGATGCCGTGTTCGGCCGAAATCGATCCGTTATATTTCAGCACGATGGCGTGGACGATGGCGTTTACTTCGCGCCAGCGGGCCAGAAAGGCGCCGCGGTCCGCGTCGACCGGCTGGGAAATGTTGTAGTGGATGTTGCCGTCGCCCATATGGCCGAAGGCGCAGACGCGCGCATCGGGGATCGCCGTCATGACCGCCGCGTCAGCCTCGGCCATGAAGGCCGGAATGCTCGACACCGGCACGGAAACATCATGCTTGATCGAGCCGCCTTCGGGCTTCTGCGCCGGAGACATGCTCTCGCGCATGTGCCATAGCGCCTTTCGCTGGGCTTCGCTCTGGGCGATGACGGCATTTTCGACGAGCCCTTCGGCGATGCCCGCCTCGAGCAGGCTTTGCACCATGCGCTCCGCGCTCTCGGCGGCGTCCGATGTGGAGATATCGATCAGCGCATACCAGGGATGGCTCGTTTCCATCGGATCGCGCACGCCCGGTATGTGGCGGGTGGTGAACTCGATGCCGAGCCTCGGCATCAGTTCGAAACCGGTCAAGGCCGGCCCGCAGAGGCTCGATGCCCGGTCGAAGAGAGCGAGCGCGTCTTCGACGCTTGCGAGGCCGGCAAAGGCGACCTGATGGCCGCGCGGTTTCGGGAAGAGCTTCAGGACGGCGCCGGTGATGACGCCGAGCGTCCCTTCCGCGCCGATGAAGAGATCGCGCAGGTCATAGCCGGTATTGTCCTTCTTGAGCCGCCGGAGCCCGTCCCAGACTTCTCCGGTCGGAAGCACGACCTCCAGCCCCAGGCAGAACTGGCGCATATTGCCATAGGCAAGCACGGCGGTGCCGCCGGCATTGGTCGAGAGATTGCCGCCGATCCGTGCCGAGCCTTCCGATCCGAGCGACAGAGGGAACAAGCGGTCGACGTCGTCGGCCGCCTTCTGGATATCCGCGAGAATGCAGCCGGCGTCGGCAACGATGACATTGCCGACAGGATCGATATCGCGAATCCGGTTCATGCGCTCGAGCGACAGCACCACGTCGGACTTCCCTTCGCGCGGGATTTGCCCGGCCACGTGGCCGGTGTTTCCGCCCTGCGGCACGATGGCCGTTTGCGTCCGGCTGGCGAGCTCAAGGATGCGCGAGATTTCGTCGACCGAACCGGGCCTGAGGACAAGCGGGGTGGTGCCGCGGTAGAGGCCGCGCGATTCGACCAGATAGGGTGCCGTCTCCGCCGGTCCGGTCAGCGCATGGCCCGGCCCGACGATGTCGGTGAAGGAGGCGATCAGTTCGGGAGAAGGAATTGTGGTCATGATCCTGCCTGGGATTTCTCTTGCCGAAACAGCCCGGCTGCGCACGTTTCGCGCTTCCGGTCAGGCCCTCGGGGCGGCCGCCCGCTCGAGGCGGTCGACGATCGCTTCGCCGAGACCCTGGCGCGGGACCGGCCCGAAAGCGATACTCGCAGCGCCGCTCGCATCCGCCTTCTTCATATAATCGAAAAGATTGGCGGCCGCTTCCCTGAGATTGCCGCTGGGGCTGAGGTCGAGGACGATCGCCGCGGCGATCTCGCCGGGTAGCGCCTTGCCGCCGAAGCGGATCAGAGCCTCGCCTTCGCGGACGTCCTTGGCGTTGAGCCGAACCGCGGCGCCCGGCGCATAGTGCGAGGCAAGCATGCCCGGCGCTTCGATCGTGGCGCCCGCCGCTTCCGGTCGTTCGACGGGAAGGCCGGTCAACGCCTCGATCTCGGCCGCGTCGAGACCACCCGGCCGAAGCAGCCGGAGGCTGCCGTCCTCGACCTTGATGATCGTCGATTCGAGGCCGATCTCTGCAGGACCCGCATCCAGGATCAGTTTCAGCTTCGGCCCGAGGTCGACCTCAACATGCGTTGCGCTGGTCGGACTGATCCTGCCCGACGTATTGGCGCTCGGGGCCGCCAGCGGCCGGCCAAAGTGTCCAATCACCCGCCGGGAGAAACCCTCGGGCATGCGGATACCGAGCGTGTCGAGCCCGGCGGAGGCCAGCGCATGCACGCCGCTTTCGGGTCGCTGCGGCAGGATCAGCGTCAGAGGTCCGGGCCAGAAGGCTTCCGCGAGGCGCCGGGAGATTTGATCGAACGCCACATGCGCTTCGGCCATTGCCATGTCGGAGACATGGCAGATCAGCGGATTGAAGCGCGGCCGGCCCTTCATCTCGTAGATGCGGCTGATCGCATCGGCATTGGTCGCATCCGCAGCAAGCCCGTAGACGGTTTCCGTCGGGATCGCGACCGGTTCGCCTTCTGAAAGCACGGCGCAGGCCTTTTCGATCGCTCGATCCGGTTCGTTGCGCGTATCGATGATTTCGGCCATGGCGGTTCCGATCCTTTCCGTCGCTTCCTTAACGGAGGAGGAGGGAAAACAGAACGACTTTCTTCGCCGACGGGCGGGATCAGAGGCTCCGAATAACCCGCCGCAAAGCCTCGTCGCGTGCGCCGAGCATCAGGACGTTCTTGAGCGCCACTTTCGGGTCCTGCGTCCGGAAGATCAGCCCATTGCCGCGAACGTTGCGATTGATGGCCATTTGCCCAAGTTCGGAGTCCGGCGCGATGGCGACGGCGAAATACATGCGTGAATAGCTGGTTTGTATCCGTTCGAAGAAATGCGTCTCGTCCCCGAGGTCGGAGAAGAAGTTGGCGAAGTAGAAAGCCCAGGTGATTTCGCGCGATTGGTTGAGCTTCGCCTTAGCGGCTGTCACATGGCAATAGCCGAGGTGGGGGCTATCGGCGAGCGTCCGGTGGAAGATCATCTTCGGGAACTGGATGAAGGCGTGAAAGCCGTTGATCCGCTTGTGAGTCGTCTCTCCCGCCGCCTGCAATTTCTGGCCGGTTCTCTCGGCCACCTCTTCATGGGTCATGTAGCGGCGCTGCTCGGGCATCCACGGGCGGCGCCGGTCAATGCGGCCGGTGCGCAGGAACTCCGTGTGGCCCGCCGTTTTCGGCGTCGGCGCCTGCGCTTTGCCGGAGGCGTCGTAGTATCTGAGCTTTGCCATCGACCTCTGTGTCACCTAATCCGTCAAACGGATTGATCCGTCAGTGAACGCTAAATCACTATGGTTAACAGAGTATTTCGGGCGCCACACTGGCTGCTCCGCATCGCCTGTATGTCGCAAAATGGCCAGTTGTCTTCGCGGCGGGGATGGCGCGGTTAAGAAAAGCTTCAGCTGCTGAAATAGACATCTATCATCTTGTTTATTATAGAAAATGTGACGGACGTCTCCATGCGGCCGCGCGAAAATCTCTGTCGTCTTTCCGGAATGGAATGTCGCACACCGGCAATTGCCGAGCCGGGCTGCGCGCTTAGATTGGGATGCTCAAGGTGCCGCCTCTAAGAGGGGGCGGAGAATTGGGAAGCCGGTCAAATCCCGGCGCTGCCCCCGCAACGGTGGTGGAGTGAAAGCCACGGCAGAGAGCCACTGGACAGGTCGTCCGGGAAGGTGCCGGGCTGGTCCTTCGGGGACGACTCCAGAGCCCGGAAACCAGCCTTGGAGCGAAACGACCGTAACAGGTTGCGGCGGGCAGCCGGATCGGAGCTATGGCGTACGGCAAATCACCGGCGCGGTTCCTGTCCTGCCTGTCCGAAACAGGGCTAACGAGGACATGGGCATGGACACTCAGAATGAAATGCTGCGCAAGCTGAAGACCCGCCGCGAGGGCTACAGCCTCGACCGGGCCTTCTACATCGACCCGGACTATTACCGACAGGACCTGGAGCATATCTGGTACAAGGACTGGCTCTTCGTCGGCCACGACTGCGAAATCCCGCGGCCTGGCAACTATTTCACCCTGCAGGTCGGCGACTATCCGATTGTCATCGTGCGCGATCGCCAGGGGGCAGTGCGGGCGCTGCATAATTCCTGTCGCCACCGCGGCTCGCGCGTTTGCACGCAGCACAAGGGCTCCTCGGCCAAGCTGGTTTGTCCCTATCATCAATGGACCTACGAACTGGACGGCAGGCTTCTCTTCGCCCGGCAGATGCCGGAGGATTTCGATCCCGCCCAGCACAGTCTGAAGCCGGTGCATTGTGAAACGGTCGGCGGCTATATCTTCGTCAGTCTCGCCGAGCAGCCGATGGATTTCCAGCCGTTCCGCGACACGGTCGCCGGCTATCTCGCACCGCATCGCCTCGGCGAAACCAAGGTCGCCTATGAGAGCACCATCGTCGAGAAGGGCAACTGGAAGCTCGTCTGGGAAAACAATCGCGAGTGCTACCATTGCGCCGCCAATCACCCGGAACTCTGCCGCACCTATCCGGAGGCTCCGACAGTGACCGGCGTCCAGGGCGCCATGGACGACCCCGAAATCGGTGCCCATTGGGAAAGATGCGAAGCGGCGGGACTGCCGAGCGCCTTCAGGATCGGACCGACCGGCCAGTTCCGCATGACGAGAATGCCGCTGATCAACAGGGCCGAGAGCTATACGATGTCCGGCGAGAAGGCCGTCCGCAAAGAGCTTTCCGCCGGCGTCAGCGCCAAGGGCATCGGCACGCTGCTTCTCTTCCACTATCCGACGACCTGGAACCACATCCTCGGAGACCACGCGATCACCTTCCGCGTGCTGCCGCTCGGGCCGGAACTGACGCAGGTAACCACCAAATGGCTCGTCAACAAGGATGCGGTCGAGGGGGTCGACTATACGCTCGAGGACCTCACCCATGTCTGGACGGAGACCAACGATCAGGACCGGCAGATCGTCGAGGAAAACGCTTTCGGCATCCGCTCGCCGGCCTATGAGCCGGGTCCCTATTCGGCCGAACACGAGGGCGGCGTGATGCAGTTCGTCGACTGGTACTCGCGCTTCATGGTGGATCGCCTCCAGGGCAAGTCCTCTCCTTTGTCGCGGGTGGCCTGACCATGGAAATGGCCCGTTCCTTTCATCATTTCGACGAGCTTCATCCCTGGATCGACCGCCAGCACCTGCTTGAATGCACCTCCGTGGTCGCCGAGACCGCGGATGTGATGACCTTCACCTTCCGGTCGGACAAGCCGGCCTGGTTCCGCTACCTACCCGGGCAGTTCGTGACGCTGGAACTGCCTGTCGGCGAAGAGCCGGTCTTTCGCACCTATACGCTGTCGTCCTCGCCGTCCCGCCCGCTCTCCGTGGCGGTGACGGTCAAGGCCCAGCCGGGCAGCATCGGCACGCGCTGGATGTTCGACAATCTGAAGCCGGGTGTCGTGCTGAAAGCGCTGGGTCCGCTTGGCGATTTCAGCTTCGTTCGCCATCCGGGCGAAAAATATCTCTTCATCTCGGCCGGCTCCGGGATCACGCCGATGATGTCGATGGCCCGCTGGATGGCGGATTGCACGCCGGAAACCGATGTCACCTTCATCTCCTGCGCCCGGCAGCCGGAGGATCTTCTGTTCAAGTCGGAACTCGAGGTCCTGGCGCGCCAAATGTCGCGTCTCAATCTCGGCTTCTTGGTGGAGGGGCACGAAGCGCGTCACGGCTGGCACGGGCTGCGCGGCCGCATCGATGCGACGAAGCTGCCGCTGCTTGCGCCGGATTTTCTGGAGCGGACGGTCTTCTGTTGCGGCCCCGAACCCTTTATGCGGGGGGTCCGGGAGATGCTGAAAGGGGCCGGTTTCGACATGGCCCGCTACCATCAGGAAAGCTTCCAGCCGGCAGCAGCCCCCGCGGCGGAGGAACTCGCCATTCGCGCCGGACCGGCGGGGAGCGCCGGGGCCGAGGCGGCGCGGGTGACTTTCACCATGAGCGGCAAAGAAGTCTCGGCCGTCCCGGGCCAGACGATCCTGCAGACGGCACGCGCCAACGGTGTGCGGATCGGCGCGGCCTGCGAGGGGGGCATTTGCGGCACGTGCCGCGTGCTGAAGATCGCCGGCGATGTCGAGATGAACCACAATGGCGGCATTCTCGATGACGAGGTCGATGAGGGCTATATCCTCGCCTGCTGCTCGCGGCCCGTCGGCGACGTTCAGATCGAGGCATAAGTCGTTCTGCCGCTGGCCAGGTCAGCGACGCTTCGGCTGATTTGGCAACTCCGCCTCGGCAGCCTTTATGCTGATCGAACCGGTGACCGTTGCGTCGACGCCGGTGCCCGATCCGCTGTCGGCCTGGGCCCGGCTGATGAGCAAGGGCTTTGCGAGCGGGACGGAGGTCGCCGCGCTGGCTGCCGGCGCCCTGCCGACTTTTGCGGAGGCGATGACGGTGACAATCGGCGGCTTCTCCGGGAGGAGGGAGCCATGTGCCCACACCTTCTTCAGCGCTGAAGCGCTCATCGCAGCGACGTTCACGTCGATGTCGTTGAGCGTGCCCGGGACGCGATAGGGGCAGCGCTTCTTGCCGCAATTATGGGACGACGAGAACTGCCACAGCGCGTAGCCGTCCCAGTTGCCCATAGGAAAGACGTCGCGAATGTCTGGCTTGTAGCGGGCATACCAGAGCGGCAGGCGGGAGAGCAGCCGGTGCTGGGAGCGGCTGGCGGCGATCTGTTTTGCGGTGATGTGGTTGGTGTAGAGGATCGGGTAGCGCCCGGTGCGGGCCTTGATGTGGCCGGCAAAAATCGCGGCGTCCTCGAGCGACATGTAGTTCGCGGGATCGATGCCCTCGATGTCGAGGACCATCAATTCGTCCTCGCGCGGTTCCGCATAGTCGAGGAAGTGATTGGCCTGGTCGACAGGATTGCCCGGTCGCGCCAGGTGGTAGGCGCCCCATAAGAGGCCTTGCGAGCGGGCGATCATCCGGCGCGTCTGATAGAGTTCCCGGCTGACCGCGTATTTTCGCCACATCGTCTTGCAGTGGGCGACGGTGTCTCCGCCGTGATCGCCGGTGCAGGTAAAGCTTTCCGGAAGGCCGTCGGAAGCTTTCGCGATGAACCCCGCGATGCGCTTGTCCTTCAGCATCGCTTCCCAATCGATGCTGTTCAACTCGTAGGCGTCGACGATGATAGCGTTCTGCCGCTCTTTCCACGGCTCGACGTCTGCGGCGCGTGCGTTCGCCACCGCAAAGGTCAGGCCTACAAGGGCCGCCAGGCGCAAGATCATCCCCGAGATCGAGATTCCCCGCTTTTCCATTCTCTGAGATTGCCGACTTTGCGTTAAAGGGTCGTAAATCTCAGCCCCTTGAGCCAATCTGCGCGAGAGCGCCGCTCCTGTACACTGACCAGTGGCGGTAAAGCGCCTCCGAACTCGGCTCTGGATTGCAGGCGAACCGCGGCAGCCGGTGGTGACCCGGTCTAAAGGATGCCGATGCGCTTGAGGATAAACCAGGCCAGTCCCATGGAGGAGGCGATGATTAGCCCAGCGAAAAGCGTGCCGCCGCCATCGGAGAAGGGCAGGGCACCCGTGTTCATGCCGAAGAATCCGGTGACGAGCGTCGGCGGCAGCAGGAAGGCGGTCATCAGCGACAGAATGTAGAGGTGACGATTGGTCTCCGAGGAAATCTTGCTGTCGATCTCCTCGTGCAGCAGCCTGGCGCGCTCCTGAAGCGCAAAGACGTCGCGATCGACCGCCTCCAGCCGATCCGAAAGCCGCTCGGCCACGTCGATGAAACCCGGCGGCACCTCGTCCTCATCGGACGCGGCGGCGCGCCGCAGCAGGGCAAGGATCGTCCGCAGATGCCGATGCAGCCGCACCACGGTTCGGCGCAAGGGCGCCAGCCCGGGCTGCTGCCGGTGTTCCGCTTCGCCATAGACGCGATCCTCGATGACGTTCAACTCCTCCGTCAATTCGAGCACCAGCGTGATCAGCGTCCGCTGGAACTCGACGACGAGCATTTCGAAGAGATCGATCGGCCGGCCGCATTTGGTGCTTTTCTCGACCGCCGCCTTGACGCGGTCGATGCTTCTCAACGGATGCAGGCGGGTGGTGACGATCATCCGGTCGCTGACAGCAAAATGCAGCCATCCAATCGTCTTGGTCATCATGTCGAATGTCCGTTCGAAATCGACAAGCGTCCCGTAGACGACGTCCTTGGCAACGGTGATCGCCGCCTGGGTGTCATGGCTGGTGAGGGTTGCGATCGCCGCCGGCGGAAGATTGCTGATGCGCTCGATCAGCGCCGGCGTGCGCGCATCGCTCAGCGCCAGATGCAGCCAGACCCAGCCGTCGCCCGCCTGCAGACTGTCGACGGGGGAGTCGGTCGCGATGCGCAGGCAACGGCTTTCTCCGGGCGGGAACCGATAGGCCCAGACGAGGCCGGGTATCTCGGGAGAAATCAGGTTCATCGAAGCACCGTGACTGGGGCCATGCGCAATGGCTTCTATTCGCCCTTGATGACAGTTTTGTTACATTTCCGTCACTGCCGCGGCGGCCTAGAATTGACGTTGACGTTTACGTAAAAACAAATAGTGTGCAGCGCAGGAAGCATGCCGACGCGGCCTCGACCACGGCTGCAAAGGGAGGAGCACCATGTACAAGGCACCGGTCGACGAGATCGCATTCACCCTGAAACACGTAGCCGGCATGGCCGATGCCGTGAACACCGGCGTCTTCGGCGAACTCGGTGAGGATCTCGTCGATGCGATCCTGTCGGAAGCTGGCCGTTTTGCGACCGAAGAGGTGGCGCCGCTCGGCGAGGTGGGCGACCGGCAGGGGTCACGGCTTGTCGACGGGGCGGTCAAGACGCCGGAGGGCTGGCGCGATCTCTACCGTAGCTGGATTGACGGCGGCTGGAACGGCCTGACGGCGCCCGAGGCCTTCGGCGGCCAGGACCTTCCGCACATGCTGCACGTCGCAGCCATGGAGATGTGGAACAGCGGCTCCATGGCTTTCGCGCTCGGCCCGACGCTGACCATGGGCGCGAGCGAGGCACTGGAGAAGCATGGTTCCGATGTCTTGAAGGCGACCTTCCTGTCGAAAATGATCTCCGGAGAGTGGATGGGGACGATGAATCTGACCGAGCCGCATGCCGGCTCAGATCTGGGCGTGCTCAAGACGCGCGCCGAGCGCCGCGCCGACGGCACCTACCGTATCTTCGGCCAGAAGATCTTCATCACCTGGGGCGAGCACGACTTCACCGACAACATCGTCCACCTCGTCCTGGCGCGCCTGCCGGATGCGCCTGTCGGCACGAAGGGCATTTCGCTGTTTCTCGTGCCGAAGTTCCTCGTCAATGAGGACGGCTCGCTCGGCGCCCGCAATGATCTCTTCTGCCATTCGCTTGAACACAAGCTCGGCATCCATGGTTCGCCGACCTGCACGATGATCTACGGCGACGGCCGGTTCGGCGATGAGAAGGGCGCGATCGGCTATCTGGTCGGCGAGGAAAACCGCGGGCTTGCCTGCATGTTCACGATGATGAACAACGCTCGCCTCGCCGTCGGCATGCAGGGCGTCGCGATCGCCGAGGCGGCTACCCAGAAGGCAATCGCCTATGCCAGGGAGCGCACCCAGGGCCGGGCGCCCGGCTGGAATGGTGCGGGCATGAGCCCGATTATCGAACATCCGGATGTCGCCCGCACGCTGCTGACGATGAAGGCGCTCACCCAAGGCTCGCGCGCCATCGCCTATGCTTGCGCTCATGCCGTCGACATGGCGCATGCCAGCCACGGCGACGAGACCCGCCATTGGCAGGAGCGCTCGAGCCTGCTGACCCCGATCGCCAAGTCTTTCGCCACCGATGCCGGTGTCGATGTCGCTTCCATGGGCATTCAGGTGCATGGCGGCATGGGCTTCATCGAGGAAACGGGCGCGGCCCGTTACTTGCGCGACGCCCGCATCGCGCCGATCTACGAAGGAACCAACGGCATCCAGGCGATCGACCTCGTCACCCGCAAGCTGCCGCTCTCCAAAGGCGGCCAGGTGCGCGGCTTCATTGGCGAGCTTCGTGAGATCGCCGCCGCCGTCGGCGCCTCGAACAGGCAGGGCTTCGGCCAGACTGCCGCGCGGCTGGAGGCGTCGACCGCCGATCTCTCCGAGGCGACGGAATGGCTGCTTGCAGCGCTCGGTGAAGGACGAGCCGTCGATGCCCTTGCCGGCGCGACGGCCTATCAACGCCTCTTCGGCCTGGTGCTGACCGGTGTCTATCTCGCCAGGGGCGGCCTGGCGGAGGCCGGCGACGGGAATGAGGAGGCGCGCATCGCCCTCTGCCGGTTCGCTGCGGAGAACCTGCTCGCCGAAACGGCGGCGCTCAAGGATCGTGTCGTCAGCGGGGCGGAGAGCCTCGCCGCCGCGCGTGCCATTCTCGACTAATGCATGTCGCCCAAAAGTGTGCAGCGGTTTTGGGATGACGACATGCATAAAAACAAGGATCTAAAGCGCGCCGCATGAATTCGTTTGGATGCGACGCGCTTTAGCACGGGATGGGTGTGCGCGGGCTTGCCGCCCGCGTGCCTCATCTCAACCACAAAGGGGAACCTCATGACCGATCATGTGCTTGTCGAACGTCCGGAGGCCTATCCCGGCGTACAGGTGATCCGCTTCAACCGGCCGGACAAGAAGAACGCCATCACGCGCGAGATGTACGCGAAGATGACGAATGCCTTGACGGTCGCCGGGTCGGACGCGGCGATCCGCGCCACCGCATTTCTCGGCACAAATGGCTGCTTCTCGGCCGGCAACGACATGAACGATTTCCTTGCCCTCGCCATGGGCGGGAGCATGGGAGGCGAGGTCCTCGATTTCCTTCGGGCCTTGGCGAGCGCGACGAAGCCGGTCGTTTCCGGGGTCGACGGTCTGGCGATCGGCATCGGCACGACGATCCATCTCCATTGTGACCTGACGGTTGCCTCCGCCCGGTCGGTGTTCAAGACGCCCTTCGTCGATCTGGCGCTCGTTCCGGAAGCCGCCTCGAGCCTCATCGCACCGCGCCTCATGGGCCATCAGCGGGCCTTCGCGCTGCTTGCCGCCGGCGAGCCGCTCGAGGCGGCCGATGCGCTTCAGGCCGGGCTGGTCTGGAAAATCGTTGGCGAGAACACGGTCGAGGAGGAAACGCTGTCGCTTGCCTCGCGTCTTGCCAGGAAGCCGCCAGAAGCGCTGCGCATCGCCCGTGATCTGATCCGCGGCGACCGAAAAGAAGTCCTCGCGCGAATCGACGAGGAAGCCGAGCACTTCGCGGCGCAACTGAAGAGTGCCGAGGCGCGAGCGGCATTCGAGGCCTTCATGCGCCGGTAAGGGCGTTCACGACTGCCTCCGGCACCCTAAAATTGCACATATCAATATTAATCGCTTCTTAAATACCGCTCGATAGCGTGCGGCCGCAGTACGTCCCTCCTCGAGGCGCATAGCTTTTTTGCATTTGCAGAACGCATGGCGCTTCGGTGAGGTCTCCCGGCCGCATGACGCATGGCCGGCTCTGCCTTCGCGGCATGTCCAATCGTTCTCCCGCAAATTCCTGTCGCCGCGGCGTCCGTCGGCGCGCGGAAGAATCCATCACGAGCTGTTGTCCGGCAAGGCTTGCCGGCCGCTTCCAAGGAGCCCACCCTTGTCCAAACGATCGAACCTGATGACGCGCATCCTCGTTGCCGCGTCCTGCGTCGTTGTCGGCGCCTTCGCCGGCTTTTCCGTCTACATCGACACGCTCCAGCACGGCACGACGACAAAGGCCGTCGAAGAGAACATCTCCGCTTCCGGCAAGCAGGCGGCCCAAAGTGTCGCCAACTGGTTGAACGGCCGCGTGACGCTCACCGCCATGGCCGCCGATGCTGCGGCCCGCGCAAACGACGAGGCTGCCATCCTCGGCGCGCTCAAGAACGACGTCCTGACCGGCGAGTTCATGTCAACCTATGTCGGTAACGAGGGCGGCAAGTTCATCACCTGGCCGGAGATGAAGCTGCCGGAGGGCTATGACCCGCGCCAGCGTCCCTGGTATCAGCAGGCGGTCAAGGCCGATGCCCGCGTGCTCACCGAACCCTATATCGATGCCTCGAGCGGCGACCTGATCATCAGCGCGGCCATGCCGGTCAAGCACGACGGCAAACTCTATGGCGTCGCCGCCAGCGACTTCTCGCTGAAAACCCTGGTCTCGATGATCACCGACATCGACGTCGGTGGCGAAGGCTTTGCGTTCCTGGTGAGCAAGGACGGGCAGATTCTTGTTCATCCGGATGCGAAGCTCGTGACGAAGACGCTTGCCGATGCCTTCCCCATCGATACGCCTTCGATCGGCAGCGGCATCGTGCACACCGGACTCGGTGGCAAGCCGATGCTCGTCAGTTTCGTGCCGGTCCAGGGGCTTCCCTCGGTAGAATGGTATATCGGCTTCGTCCTCGACGCGGATGCCGCCTATTCGGCGATCGGCCAGTTCCGCGTCGCCGCGACCGTGGCGACGCTTCTCGCCGTCGGGGTCATGATCGCCTTCCTTGCCACCCTGCTCAGCCGGCTGGTGATCCGTCCGGTGACGCAAATGACCGGTGCCATGGAAAAGCTCGCCGCCGGCAATCTCGACGTTGCCATCCCCGGCGAGGAGCGCCGCGACCAGATCGGTTCGATGGCTGCAGCCGTCGCCGTTTTCCGTGCCAATGCGCTCGAGCGGGTGCGGCTCGAGGACGAGGCGCATGCCAACCGGTCGCTCTCCGAGCGCGAACGCCTCGATCGCGAGGCGCAGAAGGCCCGCGACGCTGCGGAAGTGCAGCACGCCGTGGAAGCGCTGGCGGCCGGCCTCGGCCGGCTGGCCGGCGGTGATCTCGCCTACCGGATCGACAGTCCTTTCGCCGATCGTCTCGATCGGCTGAGGGCCGATTTCAACAACTCCGTCGCCAAGCTGCATGACGCGCTCTGCGCCGTCGGCGCCAATGCCCGTGCCATCGATGCCGGTGCGAGCGAGATCCGTTCGGCGGCCGACGATCTTGCCCGCCGCACCGAGCAGCAGGCCGCCTCCGTCGAGGAAACCGCAGCCGCACTCGAAGAGATCACCACGACCGTAAAGGACTCGGCCCATCGTGCCGAAGAGGTAGGCGGTCTCGTCGCCCGCACTCGCGCCGGCGCGGAGAAATCCGGCGAAGTGGTGCAGAATGCGGTCGAGGCCATGCACGCCATCGAGAAGTCGTCGGGCGAGATCTCCAATATTATCGGCGTCATCGACGACATCGCCTTCCAGACCAATCTCCTGGCGCTGAACGCCGGCGTCGAGGCGGCGCGAGCAGGCGAGGCCGGCAAGGGCTTTGCCGTCGTCGCCCAGGAAGTGCGCGAACTCGCCCAGCGTTCGGCCAATGCCGCCAAGGAGATCAAGGCGCTGATCACTACGTCCGGCGACCAAGTCCGCTCCGGCGTGTCACTGGTCGGCGAAACCGGCCGGGCGCTTCAGGCGATCGTCGCCGAGGTCCAGGAGATCAACAAGCATGTGAGCGCGATCGTCACAGCGACGCGCGAACAGTCGACCGGTCTTCAGGAGATCAACACGGCGGTTAACACGATGGACCAGGGCACGCAGCAGAACGCGGCCATGGTCGAGGAACAGACGGCGGCAAGTCACGGGCTGGCGCAGGAAGCCGCCGCGCTCAATGCGCTGCTTGCGCAGTTCAAACTGGGCGATGTGCAGACGCCCACGAGCCTCGCCCACGGCCGGCGGCGCTACGCGGCCTGACGGACTGTTCCAGGAGTGAGAGGCCCGGTCATGCGCCGGGCCTTTCTCATTTCTCGAGCGTCGCAACCGCCTCGACATGCGCCGACCAGAGGAACTGGTCGATCGGCGTAACCGATGTGATGCGGTAGCCGGCGGTAACCAGGATCGAGAGATCCCTCGCGAGTGTGGTCGGGTTGCAGGAGACCGCGGCAACCTTCTTCACGCCGGAGCGGGCGAGCTCGTGGCATTGGACCTCGGCGCCGGCCCGCGGCGGATCGAAGACAATCGCGTCGAAGACTTTCAGCTCCTGCGCCATCATTGGCCGACGGAAAAGGTCGCGCTTCTCGACCGTTACCGGCTTCAGGCCTTGCGTATTGCGGGCCGCGAAGTCGAGCGCCTTCACCGCCTTGTCCTCGCCCTCCACGGCGTGCACGCGCGCCGATCGGGCGATTCGGAGTGCAAAGGTGCCGACGCCGGCGAAAAGATCGGCCACGCGCTTCGCCTTGCCGATGTGGTCGAGGACGAGTCGCGCCATCGCCTCCTCGGCCGGCCGCGTCGCCTGTGTGAAGGCACCGGGCGGCGGCGAGACTGATACGCCGCCGAAATCGATTAGCGGCTTGACCGGCTCGATGATGATCTCCCCGTTCAGGCTGACGCGGGCAATGCCGCGCTCGCCGAGAACGGCCTCGACGGTCGAACGCCGCTGCCGGTCGTTGAGCTTGATGTCTTCGAAGGCGAGGTCGAGTCCCGTGTCGGTCTCGAGCACGGTGATCCGGAACGGTTCGGCGCTCGACACCATCGCTGCCGCAATTTTGCGGATTGTCGCGAGCCGCGAGACGATGCCCGGGCTCGTGATGGGACATTCGCCGATCGCGACGATATGGTGGCTTTGCGCCTGGTTGAAGCCGAGCAGCAGTTCCTTTTCCGTCTGCCGGGCCGTGAACACGGCGCGCCGCCGCTCGCCGGGCCGCGCTATGACGAGCGGCGCCACCGCCGGGGCAAGCCCCTTCGACTTCAAGGCGTCGATGACGAGATTGCGCTTGAAGGCATGATAGAGCGCGTCGGAGGCATGCTGCAGGGTGCAGCCGCCGCAGGTGCCGTTGACGCCATCGGGACCGAAGTGACGGCATTTCGGTTCGACGCGCTCCGGCGAAGCCTGCTTCAGCGAAATCAGCGTGCCATGCGTCTTGTTAACGGCAAGCGCAACCGTCTCGCCGGGCAGGGTGAACGGTGCAAAGACCGGGCCTTCCTCGGTCTGGGCGATGCCGTCGCCCTGCGCGCCGAGACGGTTGATGGTGACGATCCCGGTGCTCATGGCTTCAGCCCTGCAAGCAGAAACTCCTTGTTGCCGTCGCCGCCGGCAATGGGTGAGGGGACGAGGCCGCGGCCCTGCCAGCCCATGTCTTCCACCAGCCAGCGTTCGAGTTCGGCCGCGACAGTCGGGGCACTCTCGGGATCCTTGAGGAGCCCGGCCTTGCTGATCGCCTCGCGTCCGGCCTCGAACTGCGGCTTGACGAGCAGGATGCAATGGGCGCCAGGCTCGGCGAGCGATAGCGCCGGCGGCAGTGCGAGCTTCAGCGAGATGAACGAAACGTCGGAGACGACGAAGCTGATCGGCCGGTTGCCGATGTCGTGTGCCGTCATCGCCCGGGCGTTCAGTCCTTCGATATTGGTGACGCGCGGGTCTTCCGCGACGCGCGGATGCATCTGCCCGTGGCCGACATCGACGGCAACGACATTGGCGGCGCCGTGCTTCAACAGCACCTCGGTAAAGCCGCCCGTCGAGGCGCCGACGTCAAGGCAGGTCTGACCGGTCGGATCGAAGCCGAAATGGTCAAGCGCGGCAACGAGCTTCAGCGCCGCGCGGGAGACATAGGCCTGCGCCGGGTCGTCGATGGAAATCTCGGCGGTTTCGGCAAACGTGGCGGCCGGCTTGGTCACCGTGTTCCCGTCGACCCGGACGGTTCCCCGTTGGATCGCGTCGCGCGCCCGGGCGCGGCTCGCCACCAGGCCTTTGTTCAGGACCAGCTGGTCGAGGCGGATCATGCTGTGCTTGCTATCGGACATGGGCCGTCATCGCCCGTCGGGCGACACATTGCAAGGGAGTTCGGTAAGATCTGTTCTATCTAGCCTGCCGCGCCGAGGCCGACGGACTGCTTCTGGCCGAGGGCGTTGAAGACGGTCGAGACGATGCCGGCCCGATCGAGGCCAGCGCTGGCGTACATGGATTCCGGCTTGGCCTGTTCCATCCAGATGTCCGGCAAGACCATCGGCCGCACCTTGAGCCCGCCATCGAGCAGGCCTTCTTCCGCAAGGAAGTGCAGCACGTGGCTGGCAAAGCCGCCGATGGCGCCTTCCTCAATGGTAATCAGCACCTCGTGATGACGGGCAAGCTGGCGGATCAGTTCCTGGTCGAGCGGTTTGGCGAAACGTGCATCGGCAACCGTCGTCGAAAGGCCGGCGGCATCCAGGTCCTCGGCCGCCAGCAGACAGTCGGCGAGCCGCGTCCCGAACGAAAGCAGCGCCACCTTCGTGCCTTCCTTGATGATCCGTCCCTTGCCGATCTGCAGGATTTCGCCGCGCTCCGGGAGTTCGACCCCGACGCCCTCGCCGCGCGGGTAGCGGAAGGAGATCGGTCCGTCATCATAGGCCGCGGCGGTGCGCACCATGTGCTTCAATTCCGCCTCGTCGGCCGCCGCCATCACCACGAAGCCCGGCAGCGAGGCGAGATAGGTCGTATCGAAGGAGCCGGCATGGGTCGGCCCGTCGGCACCGACGAAGCCGGCGCGGTCGATCGGGAAACGCACCGGCAGGCCCTGGATCGCCACGTCGTGCACGACCTGGTCATAGGCACGCTGCAGGAAGGTCGAGTAAAGTGCCGCGAAGGGCTTGTATCCTTCCGCCGCAAGGCCGGCGGCGAAGGTCACGGCATGCTGCTCGGCGATACCGACGTCGAAGCAGCGCGACGGATGCACGGCTGCAAACCTGTCGAGACCGGTACCGGACGGCATGGCGGCGGTGATAGCGACAATCTTGTCGTCGAGGCTTGCCTCCTGCACGAGCGCATCGGCAAACACGGACGTATAGGCCGGCGCGTTCGGCTTTGCCTTCGCCTGGGCACCAGTGATCACGTCGAACTTGTTGACGCCGTGGTATTTGTCGGCGGCCGCTTCTGCCGGCGGATAGCCCTTGCCCTTCTGCGTCACCACATGGATCAGCACCGGTCCGCGCCTATTGTCGCGGACGTTGCGCAGAACCGGCAGCAGATGGTCGAAGGAGTGACCGTCGATGGGGCCGATGTGGTAGAAGCCCATTTCCTCGAAGAGCGTTCCGCCGGTGACGTAGCCGCGGGCATGCTCGACGGCGCGGGTGATCGCCCGGTCGACCGTCTTGCCGAGATAGGCGGTGAGCTTCTTGCCGACCTCGCGAATGCCCATATAGGTCCGCCCGGACGCCAGCCGCGCCAGATAGGCGCTCATCGCGCCCGTCGGCGGGGCGATCGACATGTCGTTGTCGTTGAGGATGACGATGAGGCGGGCGTCGAGAGCCCCGGCATTGTTGAGCGCTTCATAGGCCATGCCGGCCGACAGCGCACCGTCGCCGATCACCGCAACGACGTTGCGGCTCTTGCCGTCGAGATCGGCGGCGACCGCCATGCCGAGGCCGGCGGATATCGAGGTCGAGGAATGCGCCGCGCCAAAGGGATCGTACTCGCTCTCGGCGCGCCGCGTGAAGCCGGACAGGCCGCCCTCCTGACGCAGGGTGCGGATGCGGTCGCGTCGCCCGGTCAGGATCTTGTGCGGATAGCATTGATGACCGACATCGAAGATCAGCCGGTCATGCGGCGTGTCGAAGACCTTGTGGATGGCGATCGTCAGTTCGACGACGCCCAGGCCGGCGCCGAGATGGCCGCCGGTGCGCGACACCGCATCGATCATTTCCGCGCGCAATTCGCTCGCCAGCTGCGGCAGGTCCTTGTCGTCGATCTTCTTCAGATCATCGGGGACATCGACCTTGTCGAGCAACGGGGTCGCCGGCATCGGATTGGTTGGCAGTTGTGTCACGCTGCGTGCCTCGTGCGCGCCAAAGGCGGGGGCGCGCGAATTGTTGATGAGTTCCGTAAGGATGGCTGTTTAGACGCAATCCTCGTTGAATGCAAAAATTAGGCTTTCCTGCGTCTTCAACCAAGACCCAGACGAAAAATTAGCTAGAAGGCAAGGGGATGAACTCTTCCTCGTCCCCCGGCACGATATCGAAGCGACCGCTTCGCCATTCTTCCTTCGCCTTGTCGATGCGCTCCTTGGATGATGACACGAAGTTCCACCAGATATGACGCGGCGAGCCGAGTGCCGCGCCGCCGAAGAGCATGACGTGACAGCCGGATGGCCCCGCCGTGATGGTGATCTCGTCCCCGGGCCGAAAGACGAGAAGCTGGTTGTCGGCGAAATGGTCGCCCGCGATGACCGCTTCGCCCGAGAGAATATAGATGGCGCGTTCTTCCCAATGGGCGGCAAAGGGAGCGCTGCGGCCGGCCTCGATCGACAGGTCCACATAGATCGTATCGGTGAAGGCAGAGACGGGCGAGGCGGCGCCTTCGAAGCGGCCGATGACGACTCGCGCGCGGACGCCGCCGTCGGCAAGATGCGGCAGCATGCGTTCCTCGGTGTGTGCGAAGACCGGATCGACCTCTTCCTTGTCGTCGGGCAAGGCCAGCCAGGTCTGCAATCCGGACAGCGAGCGTTCCTGGCCGCGCTGGTTTTCCGGCGAGCGCTCGGAATGCACGATGCCGCGGCCCGCCGTCATCAGGTTCACGTCGCCGGGACGGATCACCATTTCGGTACCGAGACTGTCGCGATGCTTGATCTCGCCGTCGAAGAGATAGGTGACCGTCGATAGGCCGATATGCGGATGCGGGCGGACGTCGATCGCCTGTCCGGCGCGCAGCAGCGCCGGTCCCATGCGGTCGAAAAAGATGAACGGGCCGACGAGCCGGCGCCGCGCCGTCGGAAGTGCCCGGCGCACCTCGAGGCCGCCGATATCGCTGGTGCGCGGGATGATCAGATGCTCGATGGCGTCACAGGCCGGCTTGTCGCCGGCGAGCGGATCGGGACCGGGAAAGAAGGACATGGCAATCGCTCCGTTTGTGGGCGTTTCCGCGTGAGGCTATCCCCGATCCCATCCTCCTGGTAGAGCTGACTTGAAGACGCTGCGTTTCCGCGACGTTCACTGTTCCGCGTCGAGCGGCTCGACGCCTTGGGGCTTGCCGTTGCGGTCGAGGCGGATTTTCTCGATGCGGTCCTCTGCAGCCTTCAGCAGCGTCTCGCAATGCTTCTTGAGGGCTTCGCCGCGCTCATAGATTTCGATCGACTTGTCGAGCGCGACATCGCCGCGTTCGAGGGCCGAGACGATCCGTTCCAGCTCCTCGACCGCCTGCTCGAAGGAGAGGGCAGAGACGTCCGGCTGCGCATTGTTGTTGTTCATCGATTACCCTCTCATCAGTCTCATTATGTGCATGGCCGCCGATTCGGCGAGACCCTGCAGGTCATAGCCGCCCTCGAGCATGCTGACCACTCGGTTGCCGGCGCTCCTGCCGGCGGCCTCCATCAGTCGTCCGGTCGCCCAGTCGAAGTCCTCCGCCACGAGGTTGATCTGGGCCAGGGGATCGCGGTAATGCGAGTCGAAACCGGCGGAGATGAGCACCAGGTCTGGGCGGAAATTGTCGAGAGCGGATAGCACGCGGGTCCTGAAAGCGTCGCGGAAATGTTCGCTGCCGCTGTTGGGGGAGAGCGGCGCATTGACGATATTGTGCTTGACACCCGTCTCTTCCTTGGCGCCGGTGCCCGGATAGAGCGGCATCTGGTGGGTGGAGCAGAAGAGCACCGACGGGTCGTTCCAGAAGATGTCCTGCGTGCCGTTGCCGTGGTGTACGTCCCAGTCGACGATGGCGACTCGTTCGACGCCGTGGGCCTTCTGTGCATAGCGCGCGGCGATCGCAATCGTGTTGAAGAAGCAGAAGCCCATCGCCTTGTTCTTCTCGGCGTGGTGGCCCGGCGGGCGCGCCGCGACGAAGGCGTTGTCGGCCTCGCCGACGAAAACCGCGTCGATGGCCGCGACGGCGCCGCCGATCCCGGTGAGCGCCGCCTCGAAGCTTGACGGGCTCGCATAGGTGTCGGCTTCGATCTGGCTAATGTCGTCGTCCGGGACTGCCCGGGCGATCGACCGAAGGTGCTCCTCCGTATGGGCGAGCAGCACCAGTTCCTCGCTGCCCCTCGATGCCTCGACACGCTTGAGCGGCGCGAAATTCGGATGCTCCAGCGCGAGGTTCAGCGCCCTCAGCCGGTCCGGGCGCTCCGGGTGCCCCTCCGGAACTTTGTGCTCCTGGAAGAGCGCATTTTCATAGAGATGCGTGGTCATCCGCGGAAAGCTAGTGCGCGCGACTGTCAAAATCCATGGCCGCCACCGCAAAAGTACCGATTTTCAACAGCGCGGATCGAGCAGGATCTTGCCGTTGCGAAGCGGATCAGCCTGGTGCGCCAAGGCCTCGCCCAGCCGGCTCAACGGGTAGGTTGCGGCGACCGGGCTGGCGAACAGCCCGTCACGGAGGCCCGCGAAGCTTCTGGCAAAGGCGGCTTCGAGTGCTTCGCGCCCGGCGGAGTGGACCCAGGTCCTCAGCCACAGGAAGGCGAAGCGAACGTCCGCACGGGCGGCGATCGCCGCCTGCGGGACAGGAATGCCGCTCAGGGCGCCGTACTGGATAAAGGTCCCGCCCGGATGGAGGGATCGGACGATCAGTTCGGCCGCTAGCGTCCCGCCGACGGCATCGAGGACGGCGTCGAACCGCGTCCCTGCCGGTAGATTGCTGCCGTCGGCAACGATGGTCGGATATTCCTCACTGACGCGGCTGCGGCTTTCTTCGCTGCGGAGAATCGCCGTGGGCGCCAAACCTTCCAGAGCAAGCAGCTTCATCAGCATCCCGCCGATCGCCGAGCCTGCCGCCGTCACGCCGACGCTACGGCCAGCGAGAGAGCCAAAATGCATGCGCAGGGCCTCGACGAGCCGCAGCGCCGTCAGGGGATTGACGTAGCTCATCGCCGCCTCGGCGTCGCTCAGGTCGTCCGGCACTAAAAAACACCAATCGGCCGGGCGGACGAGGAGTTGCTGCCATAGCCCGCTGGCGCCGATCGGAATGACCCGGTCTCCGGGTTTCAGGTGTTCCACGCCCGCTCCGACGCGGCAGACGACGCCGACGCCCTCGAAGCCGGGCACGAAGGGCAGGTCGGTGCGGGCGCGATAGGCGCCGGTGACGGGGATCAGATCCGAGGGGTTGATCGCCGCAAGCGAGATTTCGACCTCGACCTCGCCGGCCGCCGGGTCGACGCGCGCGGCGTCGACAAGCTCGATGACTTGTTCGGGATCGCCAAACTGTCTAACGAGGGTGGAGCGCATGTAAGAGGCCTCGCATGGACGGCACAGAGCGGGAAAATGTCACGGAAGTCCGCATTCCGTTTCGCGATATAGACATGCATGGCCACATGCACAATGCGGCCTACTACGCGCATGCCGAGGCGGCACTCGCCAATCTCTGGCGCCATCGGCCGCAGATGAAGGACGAGCCGGCCTATCTGGTGCGCCGCTCGGCCTGCCTCTTCCATCGCGGCTTGCGCTTCGACGAGCCGGCCCGTTTCATTGTATCCGTCGCGAAGATCGGCGGCAGCTCGGTGAGCTTTGCCGTGCGCGTCGAGGCCGTCGGCCACCTCGCGGCGGAGGTCGAGATCGTCTGGGTCGCCGTCGAGCGTGCTCGCCATCAGCCGGTGCCGTTGCCGGCCGCGACGCGCGACTGGCTCGCCGGCTACACGGCGTGACCGAGCTTGAGCGTGCGGAAATGGGCGACGACGCCCATGCCGCCTCCGACCCCCATCATCACCAGACCCTCGCTATCCGTTGCGGCGGTGAGCATTTGCGAAAACAGCCTGACGACGAGAATCGCGCCGGAAGCCCCGTAGGGATGGCCGAGCGCAATCGCACCGCCATCGCGATTGACGCGTTCCGATGGGATATCGAGCTGGTGGAGACTGCCGAGGACCTGTGAGGCGAAGGCCTCGTTGAACTCGATGAATTCGATATCGGCGACGTCGAGCGCCGGATTGCGGGCACGAAGCCTCGCCATTGCCGGGATCGGACCGAGGCCGAGCAGGTTGGGATCGACTCCCGCCGTCGCCGCATCGACGAATTCGAGAGCAAAGGGCGCGCCAAGCCGACGCGCTTCGGCGAGCGATGTCACCAGCACGATTGCCGCGCCGTCATTGATCGGGCAGGAGTTACCGGCGGTGACGGTGCCGTCCTTGACGAAGACCGGCTTCAGCCGGGCAAGCGTCTCGGCCGAGGCGTTGACGCGGGGGCACTCGTCGCTGGCGATGAGGCCGGCCGGTGTCGGAACCGGGACGATCTCGCGCGCGAAGCGGCCCGCAGTCTCGGCCGCCACGGCACGGCGATGACTTTCGAGGGCAAACTGGTCCTGGCGCTGGCGCGAGATGCCGCAGGCGGTGGCGACGTTCTCCGCGGCGACGCCCATATCGGGATCACCGATGAGATCGGGAGCCATGCGCGCGCGCTTCACCGGTTGGAGTTCCTCGCCACGCGCCAGTGGCGGGCGAAGCCGGATATGCGCACGGCTGGCGCTTTCGGTGCCGCCGGCGAGAAAGTACCGCCCGGCGCCGGCCTGGATCTGCCGTGCTGCAAGGACGATCGCTTCGAGCCCGAAGCCGCACTGGCGGTCGACGGTCACGCCGGGAATGGAAACCGGCAGGCCGGCTTCGAGAGCAGCAAGACGAGCGAGATTGCCGGCGCTGTTTGCGGCGTTGCCGAGAAGCACGTCGTCGATCTCGTTCCGGTCGATACCGGTGTCCGTGACGATCCTGTCGAGCAGCAAGGCGGCAAGGGTTGCCGGCTCGATCGTCGCAAGGCTGCCGTTGACGCGGCCGATCGGGGTGCGCAGCGCCGCGATGACGACCGGGGTGCGAGCGGGATCAGAAGAGCCGTTCAAGGACACCGTTTCCCTCCGCGATCCATTGCCGCAGTTGACCGGCCGCAATCTTGCCGGAGGCGGTCATCGGCATCTCCCGGCAGAACCAGATCTTGCGCGGGTGTTTGTAGCGCGGCAGGGCGGCAGCAAGATGACGCTCGAGCGCCTCACGTTCGAACGTACCAACGTTCGGCTGGATGACTGCTGCAAGCTCGCTGCCGAGATCCGGATGATCGAGACCGAAGACCAGCACCGCGCTTACCCCGGCGGCGCTCATGATCGCGGCCTCGACTTCGGAGGGATAGATATTGTTGCCGCCGGAAAGCACCATGCCGCCGGCGCGGCCGATCAGATGCAGGGTGCCGTCCTCATCGAGAAAACCGAGGTCGCCGACGGTTGCGAGCCGTCCCTGGCGGCGAAAGCCGACGCCGTCGCAGCCAGGGATGTAGCCGTCCGATATCAGCGCGCTTTCGACGAAGATCGTCCCGGTTTCCCCCGGCGACAAGCTATTGCCGTGATCGTCGAGGACGGCCAGCCGGACGCCAGGGAATGCCTTGCCCACCGCGGTCGCCGCGTGACGATCGTCTGCGCCGGCGACGGTGATGAAGCCAAGTTCCGATGCGCCGTAATATTCGGTCACTTCAGCCGTCGGGAAGGTGCTGGCGGCAGCGCTCCGGTCCGCCGGCGTGAGCTTGGCGCCGGCGACGGTGATCTTTTCGACGGAGGTCAATGCAGCGCCTTCGGCCTGTTCGCAAAGCCGCCGCAGCATTGTCGGCACCAGCACCAGGCGTTTTGCATCGGCGCCGCCAATAACTTCGAGCGCCTGGCGCGGCTGGAAATGACGTGCGCCGATGAATTCGGCCCCCGCCGCAAGGCTCTCGACAAGCGCGTAAAGTGCCAGTCCGTGTGCCAGAGGTCCGGGCGCGTAGGTCGTCGTTTCCGGTCCAATGCCGAAGAAATTCCGACCAGTTTCGAGGCTGAGGCGCCAGGATCTTCGGTCGCGGATGATCGCCTTCGGCTCGCCGGTGGTGCCGGAGGTGAAGACTACGAGAAAAGGTTCCGCCCGGTCGCCGACGCGAATCGGTGACGAACCGTCGAAGGCCTCTAGTGCATGCGTTTGCCCGGCGGAGGGCACGTCCAGTTGCAGAAGATCGCCGTCCGCGCGGATGACGATCTCCGGCCGCAGTTTTTCCGTCATCCGCCGGCGCGTCGATGCCGGCTGGTGCGGATCGATGAGCGCGGCACAATTGCCGCCCGACGCCGCGGCGATGAAGGCCGCGGCAAAGAGCGGGTGATTGCCGGTTTCGAGGGCAATCAGCCGCACGCGGCCGGAAAGCACGCTGTGCCCGGTTGCGTGCAAGGCCGATTGTTCGATCGCATAGAGAATGTGGCCTGCCGCGGCAGCAAGCTCGCCGAATGTGAAAACCCGGCCCTCCATGCGGAAGGCCGGGGCGTGCGGGCGCTCGCCCGCATGCAGCATTATGGCGCTCGCAAGCGGCATCGCGTCAGGCGCGGGCCGGCAGCAGCGGGTAGCCGGCGTAGACGGCGCGGGCGGCGAGCGTCGCGATCGCCGCCTTGAGGAGATCGCCCGGAATGAACACGAGCGAACCGGTCGCGGCGGTCATCAGCGGCGTGCCGGTAACCGCGGAGAGCCACGGAACGCCGATCGCGTAGAGGACGACGATGCCGCCGATCACCGAGGCGAGGAAGAAACCGACGAACTGGCGCCCTTCCGAATTTCCCGGCTGTACGAAGCGCTCGGCGATCAGGCCGGTGACGTAAGCGGCGACCGCCCAGCCGAGGATGAAGCCGCCCGAGGGGCCGGCGAAGACGGCGAGCCCACCGCGGCCGCCCGACAGCACCGGCAGGCCGATGGCGACCAGGAGGATGAACAGCAGGAACGATAGCGCGCCGCGTCTTGCGCCGATGATGCAGCCGGCGAGCATGACGCCCATCGATTGCGCCGTGATCGGAACGGGGATGAAGCCGAGCGTGATCGGCGGAATGAGGCCGAGCACGACAACGATTGCGGCGAAGAGCGCAATGAGGACGAGGTCTCTGGTGTTCATGTGGTCCTACCCTTTATTAGAAAGCGCGAATTTATTGGCGGCGAAATCCGCGGGCGTCAATGGCCGCGGCGATCGTATCCGCATCTTTCAGCGTCAGGATGATCAGCGGCCCGATGATCGTCAACGGGCGGATTGGCAGTCCTCGCGCGCGGTGCGCCTCGCTGATCGCCTGATACCGGGCGAAGATATCCGGAACGAAGCGCAGGACGAGGCCGAGCGCCAAACTGACATCGGCCGCCCGCAACAGGCCAAGGCGCTCCAGGGGCTTCAGAAGGATGGTGATCTCGTCCATGAAGGCGCCGATCGTCGTCGTCGCCGTGACGGCGGCGGCAAGGAGTACGAGGGCCGTCAACCGCAGGATGAGAGCGACCACCTGGGGGACCGGAACAAGGAAGAGATTGACCGCGGCGAGCACGAGGATAGTGAACAGGACGAAGCCGACGCGCGAAAACGCTTCGTGCGCCGTCATGCCGAGGGAAAGATAGAGCGCACCGCAGCCGAGAAAGGCCGGCAGCAGCAGAAGCGGCGAATTCGTGGTGAAGAGCGCCACGCTGAGGACGAGGAGCGCAGTGAGCTTCAGGCGCACCGGCACCCGGTGGAACCAGCTCCGTCCTTCCACATAAAGGCTCGTCAGCATCCGGCCACCTCGTGATAGTAGCGGATGGTATCGTCCGGACTCCCGTCGGCGACGAGACGACCCTCATGAAAGAGCAGGAGCCGCTCCACCCCTTCGACCAGCCCGAGGTCGTGGGTGATGACGATCGTGTCCTCATCGAGCGCATCGATGGTTTCTGAAACCATGCGGCGGTTGCGCAGGTCGAGCTGGTTGGTCGGCTCGTCGAGGATCAGGATTCTCGGTCCGGTGACGACGACGCTCGCCATGGCGACGAGCTGCGTTTCCCCGCCGGAAAGCTCGTGCACCCGCCGCCGCGCCAGATGGCTGACGCCGAAACGGGACAGCACCGCTTCCGTGCGCGACGAAATTTCGTGAGCCGGCAGCCCGCGATTCTTGAGCCCGAACGCAATGTCGTCGGAAACGATAGGCATGATCAACTGGTGCTGCGGATTCTGGAAGATGAAGCCGGCTTCGGCAAGCACCGCCCTATCGTCCTTCACCGTGTCGAGTCCGTTGACCGAGACACGGCCCGTCGTCGGCTTGACGAGCCCGTTGATCAGTCGCGCGAAGGTCGTCTTGCCGGAGCCGTTGAGGCCGATGATGCCGATCCGCCGTTCGTCGAGGGCAAGCGTCAGGGGGTGGAGCGCAACCCGTTCGCCGAACCGAACCGTGCAATCGGTAAAGCGGATGTCCAATCCCAGTTCCTCGTGAGTTGTCGTGGGTGGCTCTATAGGCAACTCGATCTGCAAGGGCAATGCGCTTCGCTTCGCGGGGTGTATTTGAAAATTGGGAATAAAAGCCTACTCTCTCTTGCATGATGATTCGCCTCTCCAACCGCGATGCCCGGCGCATCTTTCTCGCCAAGCAGGGTCTCTCTACAGCGCCGCATCGCGCGCTCGGCAAGGAGGGTCTCCTGCGGTTGATCCAGGACATCGGTTTCGTCCAGGTCGACAGCATCGCAACCGTGGAGCGCGCCCATCATCAGATCCTGTTTTCGCGTAACCAGACCTATCGACGCGAACATCTGAACGAGCTCCTCGAGGAGGACGGCGAACTCTTCGAGCACTGGACGCACGATGCTTCGATCATTCCGAGCGCCTTCTTCGTCTATTGGAAACATCGCTTCAAATGGGAGAGCGAAACGCTCCGCGAGCGCTGGCGCAAATGGCGCGGTGAGGGGTTCGACGCGGGCTGCGACGAAACCTACGAGCGGATCGCCAGCGGCGGGGCGGTCATGGCGCGCGACCTGAAAGAGGATCATCACCAATCCGGCGGCTGGTGGAACTGGCATCCGTCGAAGACCGCCCTGGAGGTGCTCTGGCGGCAGGGCAGGCTCGCGATCGCCCGTCGCGTCAATTTTCAGAAGGTCTATGACCTCACCGAACGGGTCATTCCGGCGCATCACTACGAAGGCGATGTGAGCCATCCCGAATTTATCGACTGGGCCTGCCGGAGCGCACTCGAACGCCTCGGCTTTGCAACGCATGGGGAGATCGCCGCCTTCTGGGATCTCGTCTCGCCCGAGGAGGCGAAGACCTGGGTTGCCGATCATCGCGACGAACTTTGCGAGATCGTCATCGAGGCCGCCAATGGCGGCAAGCCGCGGCCGTCCTATGCCTTCGCGGGCTTTCCGGACAATCTCGGCGATCTTCCAGATCCGCCTTCGCGCATTCGCGTGTTGAGCCCCTTCGATCCCTTGCTACGCGACCGGAACCGGACAGAACGGCTGTTCGGCTTCTTCTACCGCATCGAGGTCTTCGTCCCGGAGGCGAAGCGCGAATACGGCTACTATGTCTTTCCCCTTCTCGAAGGCGACCGGCTGATCGGCCGGATCGACATGAAGGCCGACCGCAAGCGTGGCAGCCTCGACGTCCGGCGCCTCTGGCTCGAAGACGGTGTAAAGGCGTCGTCCGGCCGTATCGAGAAGGTGATGGCCGAACTCGATCGGATCGCCCGCTTCGCTGGCGTCGGAGACGTCAATCTGCTCGACGGCTGGAACGCCGCGCGGTCCTGATCGATTTTTCTTGGCTTGCGGCGCCGGGCTTCCTAAATGGAACGAGAATCCTTCACGACGCGGAGCAGAACGATGGACACCAACCTCATAAGCCTCTTCGATGCGGACGAGGCGACGGTCCGCAAGGTTCTCTCCGAGACGCTTGCCGGCGCCGACGACGGCGAACTCTTCCTCGAACATGCCCAGGCGGAGGTGCTCTCCTTCGACAATGGCCGCCTGAAGGGCGGCAGCTTCAACACGGACCAGGGCTTCGGCCTGCGGGCGGTCGCCGGCGAAGCGGTCGGTTACGCCCATGCCGGGGAACTATCGGTTGCCGCCTTGAAGAGGGCGGCGGACGCGGTAGGGCAGGTGACCCGCGGCTATTCCGGCTCCTATGCCGCTGCCCCGCAGCGCACCAACAAGAAGCTCTATGGCGATGAAAACCCGATCGGCGAACCGAGCTTCGAGACCAAGGTAACGTTGCTCCAGGAGATCGACGCCTACCTGCGCGCCAAGGAGCCCAAGGTCAGGCAGGTGACGGCGACGATCGCCGCAAGCTGGCAGGTGGTGGACATTTTGAGGTCGGATGGACATCGCGTTCACGACGTGCGGCCGATGACGCGCATCAACATCTCGGTCGTGGTTGGCGAGGGTGATCGGCAGGAGTCCGGTTCCTTCGGCATCGGCGGACGGCGCGGCTTTGGCGATTTCATCACGGAAGAGAACTGGAAGCGCGGCGCCGACGAGGCGTTGCGGCAGGCGCTCGTCAATCTCGAAGCGATCGATGCGCCGGCGGGAACGATGGACGTCGTGCTCGCTTCCGGCTGGCCGGGAGTGATGCTGCACGAAGCGGTCGGTCACGGTCTGGAAGGTGATTTCAATCGCAAGAAAACCTCTGCCTTCGCCGGGTTGCTCGGCGAGCAGGTGGCGGCCAGGGGCGTCACCGTCGTGGATGACGGAACGATCGAGGCGCGGCGCGGTTCGATCTCGATCGACGACGAGGGCACGCCCTCACGCTACAACGTCCTGATCGAGGACGGCAAGCTCGTCGGCTATATGCAGGACCGGCAGAATGCGCGGTTGATGGGCATGAAGCCGACCGGCAACGGCCGCCGCCAGGGCTATGCCCATGTGCCGATGCCGCGCATGACCAACACCTACATGCTCGCCGGCGACCGTGCGCCCGATGAAGTCATCGCCTCGGTGAAGCGAGGCATCTATGCCGTTTCCTTCGGCGGCGGCCAAGTGGATATCACCTCGGGCAAGTTCGTGTTCGGCTGTACCGAAGCCTATCTCATCGAGGGTGGCAAGGTAGGCGCGCCGGTCAAGGGCGCGATGCTGATCGGCAACGGGCCGGATGCGATGAAGCGGGTGACGATGGTCGGCAACGATATGAAGCTCGACACCGGCATCGGCAATTGCGGCAAGGGCGGCCAATGGGTGCCTGTCGGCGTCGGCCAGCCGCATCTCAGGATGGACCAGATCACCGTCGGCGGCACCCAGGCATAGGCAAGTCGGAATGACCAGCCAGTCGCGAGAAACTCTGCAAATCCGGCGTTTTTCCGCGGCAGATGAGGAAGGTGTCATAGACCTTATCCTGCCAATCCAGCAGGAGGAGTTCGGCATCGCCGTCACTGCCGAAGATCAGCCGGATCTTCGGGCAATCCCCGAATTCTATCAGACGGGCGACGGCGACTTCTGGGTTGCGGCCGTTGGAGAGCGGATCGTCGGCACGCTTGCCCTGAAGGATATCGGAGGCGCTGAGGCAGCCTTGCGCAAGATGTTCGTCGCGTCCGACTTTCGTGGCCGCGAACACGGCGTGGC
Source organism: Sinorhizobium sp. BJ1 (assembly GCF_002531555.1). Taxonomy (NCBI): domain Bacteria; kingdom Pseudomonadati; phylum Pseudomonadota; class Alphaproteobacteria; order Hyphomicrobiales; family Rhizobiaceae; genus Sinorhizobium; species Sinorhizobium sp. BJ1. The sequence continues at coordinate 407,549 of NZ_NWTH01000003.1, read as the reverse complement.
CGCCCGCCTGCTCGAAGCGCTCCTCGCCCATGCCGAACAGCGGAAGATAGAGGCGATCTACCTCGGGACGACCGAGAAGTTCCTCGCGGCCCATCGGTTCTACGAAAAGAACGGCTTTGTCGAAATCGCCAGGCAAGATCTGCCGGCGAGCTTTCCGCTCATGGGCGTCGATACGAAATTCTATGTTCGTCGGTTGGCCTCACGCTAGCTGCGGCCGCGAAGCAGCAAGCAGTCATAGGACCGTTTCTTGAGGATGCTGCAGGCTGAGGCGGCTGCCTCCCGGCTGGCGAAGCCGATGAAGCGGGCGCGGTAGCGCTTGCCGCTGCTGTCCACATCCGTACGGGGCGAAGCGCCGAGCAGAGCGGCACCGCCGGCCGACTGTGCCTCGACGAGGATCCTGCGCGCAGCTTCCGCAGTGGGTGACGTCGAAATTTGGATCTGCCAGTAGGCATCGGCCTTAGGCTCGGTGCTCGCAACCTCCTCAATGGCAGTTGGCCGATCCGCCGGAACCACGGCAGCCGTCGACGCCGCCATGATCGCTGCCTTGGCGTTTTTCCCAGCACGATTGGGTTCGGAATAGAGCGACACGCCGGGCAAGGTTGCGACTTCGACCGTGTCGAGCGGCTTCGCCGCGGCGATTGCCGGGCCGTCGCCCGTCGCGGGCGCCCGGCCCAAATGCTGATCGAGCAGCGCGGCCATCTTGTTGTCGCGGCTCTTCGCCGTCCGCCCGCCGAGTACGACGCCGATGACGCGGCGGTTACCGTCACTGACGGCGCTGACGAGATTGAAACCGGAAGCGTTGGTATACCCGGTCTTGATGCCGTCCATGCCGTTGTAGCGATACATCAGCTTGTTGTGGCCGCGGATCACCCGGCCGCGGAAATTGAAACTCTGCGCCGAAAAGAGTCGATATTCCCGCGGAAAGTCCCTGAGCAGCGCCATGCCGAGCCTCGCCATATCGCGCGCCGTCGTCACCTGCTGGCTTGCAGGCAGGCCCGATGCGTTGACGAAGATGGTGCGCGTCATTCCGAGCCGGCGCGCCTTCGCCGTCATCATCTGGGCAAAGGCGGCTTCGGAGCCGCCGAGCTTTTCGGCCATCGCCGCAGCGGCATCATTGGCGGAATGGACGATCATGCCGTAGACGGCCTGCTCGACGGTGATGGCATCGCCAGGCTTGAGGCCGAGCTTGGTCGGGGGCTTGCGCGCCGCCTCCTTCGACATCGGCACCGGGGTTTGCCAGTTGATCTCGCCCCGGTGCAGCGCTTCGAAGGTCAGGTAAAGCGTCATCATTTTCGTCAACGACGCGGGATAATTCAGCTCATCGGCGTTCTCGGCGGAGAGAATCCTGCCGCTGCGGGCGTCGATGACGAGAGAAGCGCTGCCAGCGAAAGCCGATGCGGTGGCGGCGACGAATGCCACGATCGCGGCCAAGGCAAATTGCAAGTTCTTCATGATCCCCCCTTGAGCCCCGTAGTTCTGGCGCGCGAAACGTATCAGGACGTGACGGCCGTGGACTTGTCGTAACATTAAGGCCGAAAATCGATAAAGGCAGCCCCTTTTTGAGCTTTGCCCCGACTTATGAACGCGCGGGTCGATTCAGCAAGGCTTAACAGAGGTGGCGTAAAGCTGCGGCAATTGCGGCGGGGCGGGTGCATCGCGTCCCGCAATCAGTGCGGGACAGCGGAGAAAGATGAAACACTCGCTCGCAAAGATGGTCCGCAACCATTTGAGACGGGCCGCAATTGCCGGCGGGCTCGAGGTCGCCCATCTCCTCGCACGTGTCGGTCTGATGGGGAAGGCGCGCGGTCGCGGCGCCGTCTTTACCCTGCATCATGTCCGCCCCAAGGGGCATCGGGACTTCGATCCCAACGCCCATCTGGAAATCACCCCGGCGTTTCTTGAAAAAACGATCCTGATGTTGAAGCGCGACGGCTACCGTTTCGTTGCTCTAGAAGAGCTGCCGGAATGGCTCGCCTCGGTCGACGATCGGCCCTTCGCCTGCTTCACCCTGGACGACGGCTACCGCAACAATCTCGAATGGGCGCTGCCCGTGTTCGAAAAACACGGCGTCCCCTTCACCGTCTTCGTCACGGCCGGCTATGTCGATCGCACCCACACCCTGTGGTGGGAAACGCTTGCCGATTTGCTGTCCGCTTGCCGCGAGTTCCGCTTCGACTTTGGTGATGGTGCGGTTTCGGTGTCGAGCGGCACGTACAGGCAGAAGCAAGCGGCCTTCGATCGCATCGCCGCTTACATCCATGGCGTCGATGAGGCGAGCGCCGTGGCGGCTCTGAATCGTACTGCGAACGCCTGTGGAATCGACCCCTTCGCCATCACCGGGCGATTGACGCTCGACGAAAGCGGTCTTCGTGACTTGATCTCAAGTCCGCTCGCGCGCCTTGGCGCGCATACGATCAGCCACCGGGCGCTGGCACGGCTCGATGACGACGAGGCCCGCCGGGAAATCGCCTCATCCGCCGCACGCGTCGCGGCGATCACCGGCAGGCCTCCGTCGACGATCGCCTATCCCTACGGCTACCGGTCGACGGTTTCGGCCCGCGACCATCGGCTGGCCGCGGATCTCGGCTTTACCGTTGCGGTGACGACGGAGCCGGGCACGCTTTCCTCCGGCGTCAACCTTCACGCCGTGCCTCGGATATCGCTGAACGGTCATTTCCAGAGCGAGCGGCATGTATCAGCGCTGGCCTCCGGCATCCCGTTCCGGCTCGCCGCGCCATAAGTTGCTACGCCTCGGTCAGGGATACATCCGCACCTTCTCCCAACCCCCTTCCGGAACCGGGCGACGGAACTCGACGCGATCATGCAGTCGGAACGGACGGTCGTGCCAGAACTCGATCGAGGTCGGCCGGATGCGGAAACCGGACCAACATTGCGGGCGCGGGATCTCGCCGATTGCGTGACGGGCGGTGAATTCGGCGACGGCCTTCTCCAGGGCAAAGCGGCTCTCGAGCGGGCGGGATTGCTTCGAGGCCCACGCGCCGATGCGGCTGCCGCGCGGTCGGCTCCTGAAATATTCATCCGCCTCTTCGTTCGTGACGATTTCCACCGGCCCGCGCAGGCGCACCTGGCGGCGCAGCGACTTCCAGTGGAAACACATGGCCGCCTTGCGGGTGGCCAGCAGTTCCTGGCCTTTCTGACTTTCAAAATTCGTGTAAAAGACAAAGCCGCGTTCGTCGAAACCCTTGAGCAGCACCATGCGCACATTGGGCAGTCCATCGGGATCGACGGTCGCAAGGGCGACCGCGTTGGGGTCATTCACCTCGCTTTTCTCGGCGTCCTTCAGCCATGTGCCAAAGAGGGAAAAGGGCTCGTCTGCTTCCGTGAAGTCACCGGTTATTAACTCATTCGCGGTCATATTGCCTTCCTATGCCGTGTATCTGGCGCGGGGACGCGTTGGGATGAGCCCGATCGTGTTTCCGCATCGAAAATGGTCGGAGCCTGCCAGTGCGTCGTCGCTCTGTGCTCGGCTCTGGCGAGTCTGACAGGATTGCCGTGCAAGACATAGCAAAGTGGATCGATGGCAAGAAGGGCTTTTCCATTGCGTTGCTGCGCAATGCGGCACTCTGCCTGAGCATTTTCGCGCTCCCAGGATGCATGGGGTCCGGTCTCGACCTCTTCGGAAATTCCAGCGTCGATCGCTCCGTCGCGACCGGGACCGTGCCGGTCGCCAAGACGTCCGATGGTCTGTCTGACGCCGTCGCCGTGCGCAACGCTGTTTCCTCCGCCGATATCGCTTCGGGCGGCAGCGCCATTCCCTGGGCCAATACCTCGTCGGGCAGCGCCGGCGTCATCAGCAGTATCGAGGAAGACCATGCTTCCGGCGTGCTCTGCCGCCGTTTCACGACAACGCGCCACTCCTTTGAAGGCATCGCCAAGTTCGACGGCAGGACCTGCCGGCTCGACAACGGCGAGTGGTATCTGACGAGCTTCGGCCCGCAGGGCTGAAATCCGCGGTTAACCACAATCGAGCAAAGGCACGCACCGACGCCCTGTACCGTCCGGATCCGCTGCCGGGGGAGGGGCCAACTAACCGTTAGTTAGCAACTTCCCTGGATCATCGCCTGTGAGTAAACCGGCCCATCACGGGCTGCCTTCGTAATGCGTAGACGAGCCGCCGCGAAGCGTGGCCGTTCAAAGACTGTGGTGACAAGCCATGCGCGATCCCTATCAAATCCTCGGCGTGCGTCGCGGTGCCGGGCAGGAGGAAATCAAGGCCGCCTGGCGCTCTGTCGCCAAAGCGATCCACCCGGACCATAATCAGGATGACCCGCTGGCGACGGAACGTTTTGCCGAAGCCGGCAGGGCTTACGAACTGCTGCGGGATCCGGCGCGCCGGAGCCGCTACGACCACGCGCGGCGCGAGGCGGAATTGCGTCGCATGGAAGCAATGAAAGAGAAGATGCGCGGCCCCGAGCCGGCCGAGGAGCCAGTCGGCGCGGAAAGCGCCGAAGAGGCGATATCGCGAATCTTCGGCGTCGATCCGCAGCCCGCGCCATCCGGTGCGAAGGCCTCGTCGCCGCGCTCCGCCGAGAAGGCCGGTCCCGCTGCCGAGGCAAAGCCGGAGCCGACGGCCGAGACGAAACAGGAGCCTGCGAAGACGGAGGCGACGGTCCGGCGATCTGCTGCGCCCGGGACGGAACTGGTCGCGGCGATCGTCCGGCGCATTCGGGACCGGATTGCAAAAACCGCGGAGAAGGTGCCAGATTTGGTCGTCGATCTGCCCGTCAGCATCGAAGAGGTGATGAACCGATCGCGTGTCGCCATGGAGCTTCCGGACGGCGAAATGGTGAAGGTAGCAATTCCGCCTGGCGCGATCGACGGACAGGTGATTCGCCTGAAGGAGCAGGGATACCGCGTCGCCGGTATGACCCGCGGCGACGTCGTCGCGACCTTGCGTGTTCGTCAGGACGGTCCGTTTCGCACCCAGGGGCTCGACCTCGCGACAACTCTGCCGCTTGACCTCCAGGATGCGGTGCTGGGCTGCGAGACCAGGATCGAAACACCGAGCGGAATCGCGACGGTGGTGGTCCCGGCATGGTCGGGATCCGACAAGGTCATCCGCATTCCCGGCAAGGGTTTAAAGGGACCCGATGGCGAAAGCGGCGACCTTCTGGTCGAGTTGCGCTTGGTGTTGCATGAAAAGCCCGACGACAAGATCACGGACTTGATGCGGTCGCAGCGCGACGGGCTGTATTTGTAACGATTTAATGACAAGCTGAACCAATATTACGGGGACTAACAGTTCCTGATCCGCGCCGCGCTTGAACCGCTCTGGCGGCTATGCCATAGGCAATTCTCGACATTTTGCCGCACCGATCTATGGTGGCGTGGTGCGGTGCCATCGACTTCGGGAATTCTGGCATCGGCGCCGGCTGGTCCAGGCAGACAGTATTGGGGACATTCCATGGCTCAGGCATCGGGTCTGATGAATGGCAAGCGCGGCGTCATCATGGGCGTCGCAAACAACCGCTCGATTGCGTGGGGCATCGCCAAGGCTCTGTCTGAAGCGGGCGCGGAGATCGCGCTGACGTGGCAGGGCGATGCGCTGAAGAAGCGCGTCGAGCCGCTGGCGCAGGAACTCGGCGCCTTCATGGCCGGGCATTGTGATGTGACCGACCTCGCCACGATCGACGCCGTCTTCTCGGCGCTTGAGGAAAAGTGGGGCAAGATCGATTTCGTCGTGCACGCCATCGCCTTCTCCGACAAGGACGAGCTGACGGGCCGCTATCTCGAGACGAGCCGCGACAACTTCGCCCGCACGATGGATATTTCCGTCTACTCCTTCACGGCCGTTGCCGCGCGTGCCGAGCGCATCATGAATGATGGCGGCTCGATGCTGACGCTCACATACTACGGCGCCGAAAAGGTGATGCCGCATTATAACGTCATGGGCGTTGCCAAGGCGGCGCTGGAAGCAAGCGTGCGGTATCTCGCCGTCGATCTCGGCAACCGCGGCATCCGCGTCAATGCCATCTCGGCCGGTCCGATCAAGACGCTTGCCGCCTCCGGCATCGGCGATTTCCGCTATATCCTCAAGTGGAACGAGTACAATGCGCCGCTGAAGCGCACCGTTTCGATCGAGGAGGTCGGCAATTCGGCGCTTTATCTGCTGTCCAACCTGTCGACGGGCGTCACCGGTGAGGTGCACCATGTCGATTCCGGTTATCATACGATCGGCATGAAGTCGGTCGACGCCCCGGATATTTCCGTACTGAAGGACTGATTGCTTCTTGCCTGCAACTGCTTGATTCCTTACATCGAATTCGATCTAAGATCCGCAGGGCACGACAGCGGCCTTCGCGTGCCTGATAAGACGCGCCCACGGTGGGCGGCGGCCTCATCCGGAGTGAAACCTGTGCTCATCTACATGGTTCGCCACGGTCAGACGGACTGGAATGCCGAGAGTCGTCTTCAGGGGCAGAAGGACATTCCCCTCAATGAAACCGGTCGCCAGCAAGCGACCGGCAATGGCGCGGCTCTTGGAGAGATCCTCGGGCGCGATGCAGCCGGCTTCGATTTCGTCAGCAGTCCACTCGGTCGAACGCGCGACACCATGGAACGCCTCAGGCGGGCCATGGGGCTCGACCCGTTCAACTATCGCACCGACGAGCGGCTGAAGGAGGTCTCCTTCGGCGCTTGGGAGGGCTTCACGCTTGGCGAATTGAAACGCCGGGTGCCGGAGCGCATCGCCGCGAGACGGGTGGCAAAGTGGGATTTCATTCCGCCTGGCGAAGATGCGGAAAGCTACGAAATCCTGTCCTGGAGGGTCGGCGCTTGGCTGAAGGACGTGAGAAAGCCCACCGTCTGCGTCAGCCACGGCGGGGTTATTCGTACACTGTTCAAGCTGCTCGGAGAAATGGAGCCGGATGAGGCGGCGGCGGCCGCCATTCCGCAGGACCGGCTGCTGAAGATCGTCGACGGTTCGATCAATTGGCTTTAAGCGAAAAAGGCGGAGCGTCTGCCCGATCCATTCGAGGGAACAGTCCTACTGGACGATCTCCAGATCGTTGATGACGCGCTTGCCATCGACTTCGGTGTAGAAGACGAGAACCTTGACGCCGGCCTCCAGGCCCTCGAAGTTGAATTCCTCGGGTGCCTGGTAGCTCTTGCCGTCGTCGAGCGATAGGCTCAGTCGCTCAGTATCGATATTGGTGATCACGGCCTCGACGTCGGCGCTTTCGGCGTGGACCGAGAGCGGTGAAAGCAAGCTTGCGGTAGCCATGAGCGTCGCAATGACAAATCGCATCCTTCTTGCCCTCTTCCATGCTTTTGCGAATTTTCTTGTCTTCACCCTTTGATCCCCGATTGTGGCAAAAGTTCTTTTTTGCGGTGGTTTTTTAGGATTCTAGCTGCTCGTTTGAATGTGCTTTCGGCGAATGGGAGAGTGAACGCGGGCCCGGTGGATTTCAAGTCGCCGAAGCATGAACGGGAGTGCTGAGCGCCTTGCTGCGGCTGCTGTCGCCAAGTTTTCCAAAGAAAGATTACCGAGGCCTATCTTGGAACCCGGCGGTACGGCAGGCGCTGCAATCCGAGGTGGTGACTCCAAGCGAATCGCCGACGAAATCCTCCGCCATGCCGGCAGCAAATCTCCCGCAGCAGCGCAAGCTCTTTCCCCAGTGAGCGCTTTACACTAAGAGAGGGCAGCGTCGGAAGCAGGACGAAGAATGCAGTGTTCGCGTTCTGCCCTGACTCGATTAGAATTGATCCGAAGAGATCGCCCGGTCCGATCACTCGGACTCTGAACCCGGTAGCCATCATGTCGCACAATACCTTCGGTCATCTCTTCCGCGTCACCACCTGGGGCGAGAGCCACGGTGCGGCGCTCGGCTGCGTCGTCGACGGGTGCCCGCCCGGTATCCGATTCACGCTCGCCGAGATCCAGGCCTGGCTCGACAAGCGCAAGCCGGGACAGTCGCGCTTCGTCACCCAGCGTCGCGAAGACGATCTTGTGAAGGTTCTTTCCGGCGTGATGCTCGACGAGGACGGCGAAACGATGATCTCCACGGGAACGCCGATCTCGATGATGATCGAGAATACCGACCAACGCTCGAAAGACTATTCCGAGATCGCCAAGCGCTATCGCCCGGGGCATGCAGATTATACCTATGACGTCAAATACGGCATTCGCGACTATCGCGGCGGCGGCCGGTCCTCGGCGCGCGAGACGGCCGCGCGTGTGGCCGCCGGCGGCATTGCCCGCAAGGTCGTGCCGGGCCTCGTCGTTCGCGGTGCGCTCGTGCAGATCGGCAAGCACCGGATCGATCGGGCCAATTGGGACTGGGCCGAGGTCAACAACAATCCGTTCTTTGCGCCGGATCCGGCAATCGTTCCCGTATGGGAGGAGTATCTCGACGGCGTCCGCAAGGCCGGCTCGTCGATCGGCGCAGTCGTCGAGGTCGTTGCCGAAGGTGTGCCGGCCGGCATCGGTGCGCCGATCTACGGCAAGCTCGACCAGGATATCGCTTCGAACCTGATGTCGATCAACGCCGTCAAGGGCGTCGAGATCGGCAATGGCTTTGCCGCCGCCGAGTTCAGCGGTGAGGAAAACGCGGACGAGATGCGCATCGGCGCGAACGGCGAGCCTGTCTTCCTGTCCAACAATGCCGGCGGCATTCTGGGCGGCATCGCGACCGGCCAGCCGATCGTCGCGCGCTTCGCGATCAAGCCGACCTCTTCCATCCTGACCGAGCGCCGCTCCATCGACAGCGATGGCAACGAGGTCGACGTGCGCACCAAGGGTCGCCACGATCCCTGCGTCGGGATCAGGGCGGTGCCGATCGGCGAGGCCATGCTTGCCTGCACGATCGCTGATCATTACCTGCGCGATCGGGGCCAGACCGGTCGGCTGTAGCAATTTGCTGGAGAAGAGTGAAAATGTCCTATGACCAGAAGCGCGTCGTCGAGGCCATTCGTGCCTTCGAGGCCGGCGAGATCGTCGTCGTCACCGACGATGGCGGGCGCGAGAACGAAGGCGACCTGATCGTCGCGGCGGTGCATTGCACGCCCGAGAAGATGGCCTTCATCGTCAGGCACACTTCGGGCATCGTCTGTGCGCCCATGCCGCGCGACGAGGCGAAACGCCTCAACCTGAATGCAATGGTCGCCGAGAACGATTCCGCTCACACCACCGCTTTCACTGTTTCCGTCGATTTCAAGCACGGGACGACCACCGGCATTTCTGCCGACGATCGCACCTTGACGGTGAGAAACCTTGCCAATCCGAACGTCGGAGCGACGGATTTCGTGCGGCCCGGCCATATCTTCCCGCTGGTGGCGCGCGAAGGCGGCGTCCTGATGCGCTCCGGTCACACCGAGGCGGCCGTCGACCTCTGCAAGCTCGCGAGCCTGCCGCCGATCGGCGTCATTTGCGAACTCGTCAATGACGACGGTACGGTGACGCGCGGGCCGCAGGTGGAGACGTTCGCCGAAGCCCATGGTTTGAAACAGGTCTCCGTGGCGGATCTCATCGCCTACCGGCAGCGCAAGGAGACCTTGATCGAGAAGGCCAATAGCTTCGAGATCGAGACGGCCTACGGCAAGGCGAAGGCGCACACGTATTCGCTGCCCTGGGATCCGATGCAGCATCTTGCCGTCGTTTTCGGCGACGTTCGCGACGGCGTGGACATTCCCGTCCGTCTTCACCTCGAGAATGTCGGCGCGGACGTCTTCGGCAACGATCGCCAGATCGATGAGATCATGAAGCGCATCGCCGGAGAGGGCAGGGGTGTCATCGTCTATCTGCGCGAGGGCTCGGTCGGTGTCGGCGTCTCACAGACCGCGCGAAAGGGTAAACACGATCGCGAGGCCCATTCGGAAGCGCAGGCGCGCGAAAACGAATGGCTCGAAATCGGTCTTGGCGCCCAGATCCTCAAGGACCTCGGCATTACGTCCATCCGCCTCCTCTCGTCCCGCGAGCGCCACTATGTCGGCCTCGAAGGCTTCGGCATCAAGATTGCCGCGACCGAGATCCTGTAGCGCGCATACGCGGCTTACAAGCCCACAAAGAAGCCGCGCATCCGAGGAGCGCGGCTTTTTCACTTAAGCGGCTTTTTCACTTAAAGAGTGACTGGGAACTTACGGGAGCGCGTCGTAGCCCTCGCCGAAACCCTTGAGGTCGACCGGAATGCCCACCCCTTCCTCCGGCGATTGGAAGACGATGAAGGTTGCCGTCCCGCCGGCGCGCAGCGTCTTCAAGAGCTCGTCCTCGAGAACGACCTCGGCATAGCAGCCGTCGGAGAAGCAGCGGACAAAATAGGCACGGCCGATATCCTTGCCATCGACATTGAGACCAAGTCCGTTGGGCAGAAGCACGCCGAGGGGCGCCAGAACGCGAAGGATCTTCGCCTTGCGATCTGCGGTCTTCAGAACGACGACCGAGAGCCCGACCTCCGGCCGGTCCTCGGCGATGACGTTCTGCATCAGCGCGCATTGCTCTGCCGAGGCGCCAGCCGGTTGATCGCAGACGATCGACCAGGCGCCGTGGTTCGACTTTACCGTCCCCGGTGTCGCGGCCGATTGCTGGGCCATGCTTGCGGCAGGGAAGACGAAGGCGGCAATTCCGAGCGCGATCAAAGCGGGCAGCCGGGAGAAGAGGGACAGGCCCATGTAAACCTCAAAACGTCGAATCATTCAGGCTATTCTTGAAGTGCAGAGAGATAAATGAAAAGCCCTGCCACTTACATTCCAGCGGCATATGGCCGAAATTGGGCCCTGCCTCGCCCGTATCAGACGCGCCGGGCATTTCTGCCGCAGCCGCTTGCTCCGAGGTGGTAGCGCAGAGACCAGGCGCGGATCGGGCCCTAACACAATCTTTGATACGGCGCGAAGGGGGCGGCGAGAAAACTTGGCTTTGTGCAAAAATGCCGCATGAGGTTCATTGCACAGATGTTGCGGCGCTGGTCAAACTGTGGTTTGAAGCGCTTCCAGTATCGCAGGGATTCTGCGTTCCGGGATTGATCCTGATCAAGCGCATTGGGGAGACGTAATTGTGAAAAACAAGGCCTATGCAGTTCTGGCAGCGCTTGCCTGTCTGCTTTTTGCTTCGAGCGCTTTTGCTGACAAGCCTGTCGACTGGCAGACGAGCTTTCAGCCGGCCGCGACGGGCATCATGGAAGAAATCGCGTGGTTTGAACAGTACACATTGTGGTTCATCATTCCGATCACGCTCCTGGTCCTCCTGCTGCTGATCATCGTCGTCGTGAAATTCCGCGAGGGCGCCAATCCCGTTCCTTCGCGGACCAGCCACAATACTGCGATCGAAGTGATCTGGACCGTCGGTCCGGTTATCATTCTGCTCTTCCTGGCCATTCCCTCCTTCCAGCTTCTCACCGAGCAACTCACGCCGCCGCAGAACCCGGACCTGACGGTCAAGGCGACCGGAAACCAGTGGTACTGGTCCTACGAATATGAAGTCGGCGAAAATCCGCTGTCCTTCGACAGCCTGCTTTTGAAGGACGAGGATCGCGCAAGCGTCGGGAAGGAAGACAAGGCGGCTTATCCGCGCCTGCTCGCCGTCGACAACGAAGTCGTCGTCCCGGTCGGCAAGACCGTCCGTCTCCTGGTCACGGCCGCCGACGTCATCCATGCCTTCGCCATGCCGGCCTTCGGCGTGAAGATCGACGCCGTTCCGGGCCGTCTCAACGAGACCTGGTTCAAGGCGGACCGCGAAGGTCTCTACTATGGCCAGTGTTCCGAGCTCTGCGGCAAGGATCACGCTTATATGCCGATCGCCGTCCGCGTGGTTTCGCAAGAGAAATACGACGCGTGGCTCGCTGCCGCCGCAACCAATATCGGCGAGGCGAACAAGGCGCTCATGGCGTCCATCGACGGCGCGGCCAAGACCGTTGACGTCGCCGCAAACGCCGCACAGTAATCGGAAGGGGAGCTCGACCCATGGCTGGAACAGCCGTTCATCACGATCACCGCCATGATCATTCGGATCATGGCCACGCGGACCACGCGCACAAGCCGCTGACCTTCTTCCAGCGCTGGTTCCTGTCGACCAACCACAAGGACATCGGCACGCTCTATCTGATCTTCGCGATCATCGCCGGCATCATCGGCGGTACGCTGTCGGTCTTCATGCGCGCCGAACTTCAGGAGCCGGGCATCCAGATCTTCCACGGTCTGGCGCAGATGGTCTATGGCTTCGAGGGCGATGCTGCCATCGACGGCGGCAAGCACATGTTCAACGTCTTCACCACCGCCCATGCGCTGATCATGATCTTCTTCATGGTCATGCCGGCTTTGATCGGCGGCTTCGCCAACTGGATGGTGCCGATCATGATCGGCGCGCCGGACATGGCGTTCCCGCGCATGAACAACATATCGTTCTGGCTGATCGTGCCGGCCTTCCTGCTCGTGCTGCTTTCGATGTTCGTCGAAGGGCCGGCGGGTGCCTACGGTGCCGGCGGCGGCTGGACGATCTATCCGCCATTCTCGACGTCCGGCATGCCGGGACCGGCAATGGATCTGGCGATCCTCGGCCTGCACATCGCCGGTGCCTCGTCGATCCTCGGCGCGATCAACTTCATCACGACGATCCTCAACATGCGCGCTCCGGGCATGACACTGCATAAGATGCCGCTCTTTGCCTGGTCTGTTCTGATCACCGCCTTCCTGCTCCTGCTGTCGCTGCCGGTTCTGGCTGGTGCCATCACCATGCTCCTGACCGATCGCAACTTCGGCACGACGTTCTTCGCCCCCGAAGGCGGCGGCGATCCGATCCTGTTCCAGCACCTGTTCTGGTTCTTCGGTCATCCGGAAGTATACATCCTGATCCTGCCGGGCTTCGGCATCGTCAGCCACATCATCTCGACCTTCGCGCGCAAGCCGATTTTCGGCTATCTCGGCATGGCCTATGCCATGGTCGCGATTGGCGCCGTCGGCTTCATCGTGTGGGCGCACCACATGTATACGGTCGGCATGTCGCTTCAGACGCAGCGCTACTTCGTCTTCGCGACGATGGTCATCGCGGTTCCGACCGGCGTGAAGATCTTCTCCTGGATCGCGACAATGTGGGGCGGCTCGATCCGCTTCACCACTCCGATGGTCTGGGCGATCGGCTTCATCTTCCTCTTCACCGTCGGCGGCGTCACGGGCGTTCAGCTCGCAAACGCCGGCCTCGACCGTGCTCTGCACGACACCTACTACGTGGTTGCCCACTTCCACTACGTGTTGTCGCTCGGTGCCGTCTTTGCGATCTTCGCGGCCTGGTACTACTGGTTCCCGAAGATGAGCGGCTACATGTACTCCGAGTTCCTCGGCAAGCTGCATTTTTGGGTGATGTTCGTCGGCGTGAACCTCATCTTCTTCCCGCAGCACTTCCTGGGTCTTGCCGGCATGCCGCGCCGCTACATCGACTATCCGGATGCCTTTGCCGGCTGGAACATGGTATCGTCCTACGGCTCCTACATCGCCGCGGTCGGCGTGCTGATCTTCCTCTTCGGCGTCGCCGAGGCCTTCGCGAAGAAGCGCGTCGCGGGTGATAATCCGTGGGGTGAGGGCGCCAACACGCTGGAATGGCAGCTGTCTTCGCCGCCGCCGTTCCACCAGTGGGAACAGCTCCCGCGGATCAAGTGACGGACAACGAACAGAAGCCGCCGGTTACGGCGGCTTCTCCCCGCCGGCCTTCCGGCATGATGCGGCTTATCGTTCCGCAGCAAATTCGGGAAAGAGACATGACGCTCATCGACAATCACGAGGCAGTCGGCATGGAAGGCGCAGCGCGCCTGTCCGAAGCCTCTGCGCGGGATTACTTCGAGCTCCTGAAGCCGCGCGTCATGTCGCTGGTCGTCTTCACGGCCTTTGCCGGGCTAGTGCTCGCGCCCGGCTCCATCAATCCCGTCATCGGCTTCATCGCCATTCTCTGCATCGCGATCGGCGCCGGCGCCTCCGGGGCGCTGAACATGTGGTATGACGCCGATATCGATGCGGTGATGAGCCGTACCGCCAAGCGTCCCATCCCCGCAGGCAAGATCCTGCCGCAGGAAGCGCTCGGCTTCGGACTCACCTTGTCGGCGTTCTCCGTGATCATCCTTGGGCTCGCCGTCAATTGGCTCGCAGCCGGATTGCTCGCCTTCACAATCTTCTTCTACGTGGTCATCTATACGATATGGCTGAAGCGCTCGACGCCGCAGAACATCGTCATCGGCGGCGCCGCGGGAGCTTTCCCGCCGATGATCGGCTGGGCCTGCGTGACCGGCGGCGTGTCGCTCGAAAGCATTGTGCTCTTCCTCATCATCTTCCTTTGGACGCCGGCCCACTTCTGGGCACTGGCGCTCTTCAAGATGCGTGACTACGGCGCCGTCGGCGTGCCGATGATGCCGAACGTCTGCGGCGAGGCGACGACCAAGCGGCAGATCCTGGTGTACGCGCTCCTGACCGCGCTGAGCGGCATCTGTCCCACCCTGCTCGGCTTTGCGAGCCTGGGATACGGAGCCGTTGCGGCTGCCCTTGGACTGGGTTTCATCTGGTATTCGCTTGCCGTGCTGCGCATGCCCGAAGGCGATCTCAAAATGCTGCCGGCGAAGAAACTCTTCGCCTTCTCGATCGCCTATCTCTTCGCGATCTTCTCGGCCCTGCTCGTGGATTACGTTGTCGCCCATATCTGGCTCAATGCCGGAGGTATCATCTAATGGAAACCGTCAAACTCAGCGACGCGCAGAAGAAGTCGCGCCGCGGCCGCAACATCGCGCTCGGCCTGGTGCTCGCCGGTCTTGTCGCGCTGTTCTATGTCGTCACGCTGATCAAGTTCGGCGGCGGCATGGCCCATTGAAGGTGCGGCGCATGACGAACACCCCGCAATCACCCGGGAAGGAACGCGCCAACAGCGTCATCGTCGGCGGCTGCCTTGCCTTCGTCGCCGGCATGGTCGGCATGGCCTATGCGGCCGTTCCGCTCTACGACATGTTCTGCCGGGTGACTGGCTATAACGGCACGACGCAGCGCGTCGAACAGGCTTCGGACGTTATTCTCGACGAGAAGGTCAAGGTGACCTTCGACGCCAATGTCGGGCCGGGTCTGCCATGGGATTTCAGTCCGGTCCAGCGTGACATCGACGTCAGGATCGGCGAGACGGTGCAGGTCATGTACCGGGCGAAGAACCTTTCGTCGAAGCCGACGACCGGTCAAGCGACGTTCAATGTGACGCCGATGGCGGCGGGCGCCTATTTCAACAAGGTACAATGCTTCTGCTTCACCGAAACGACGCTTCAGCCGGGCGAGGAAATGGAGATGCCCGTCGTCTTTTTCGTCGATCCGGAGATCGTCAAGCCGGTCGAGAGCAAGGACATCAAGACACTGACGCTATCCTACACCTTCTATCCGCGCGAGCCGTCCAAACCGGTCGCTGCGGTGAAGGACGAGGAAATTGAGAATAGACTTTGACAGGAGGTCCGTTTCGGCTATTCCGGGCGGGCGACACATAGGACTATCGGGGATTACTGACATGGCCGGAGCGCATCAGAAAAATCACGACTACCACATCATCGATCCGAGCCCGTGGCCGCTGCTTGCCTCCATCGGCGCCTTCGTCATGGCCTTCGGTGGCGTCGGTCTCATGCGCTACGCTGCCGGCGGTTCGTTCAAACTGTTCGGTCTGGAGCTCGCCAATCCGTGGCTTTTCGTGATCGGCCTGGCGATCGTTCTCTACACGATGTTCGGCTGGTGGTCGGACACCATCAAGGAAGGCCGTGAGGGTCATCACACCCGCGTCGTGTCGCTGCACCTGCGCTACGGCATGATCATGTTCATCGCCTCCGAGGTGATGTTCTTCGCCGCCTGGTTCTGGGCCTTCTTCGATGCGAGCCTGTTTGCCGGCGAACCGATTCAAGCCGCTCGCGCCGCTTATACCGGTGGCGTCTGGCCGCCCAAGGGCATCGAGGTCCTCGATCCCTGGCACCTGCCCCTTTACAACACCGTCATCCTGCTGCTCTCCGGTACGACCGTCACCTGGGCGCACCACGCGCTGCTGCACGACGACCGCAAGGGCCTCATCTCCGGCCTGACGCTCACGGTGCTGCTCGGCGTTCTCTTCTCCTTCGTCCAGGGCTACGAGTACGCGCACGCGCCGTTCGCCTTCCGGGATTCGATCTATGGCGCCACCTTCTTCATGGCGACCGGCTTCCACGGTTTCCACGTTCTGGTCGGCACCATCTTCCTGCTGGTCTGCCTGTTCCGGGCGCTGGGCGGCGGCTTCAGCCAGCAGCATCATTTCGGCTTCGAGGCGGCCGCCTGGTACTGGCACTTCGTCGACGTGGTCTGGCTGTTCCTCTTCTTCTCCATCTACATCTGGGGTGGATGGGGCGCGCCGATCGCTCACGGCTAATACCGACGCGGTACGATGATCACGGGGCGGTTGCGGATGCAGCCGCCCTGTTTCGTTAGAGACGGGCGATGAAGAATGCGTATGTGTGGCCGCTTGCTGCGGTGCTAATTTTGACGGGCCTGTCACCGGCGCTCGGTGCCGAGACCGCGGATAGAGTCGTCGTCTACAAGGAACGCCGCCTGCTGCAATTGTTTAAGGGCGAGCGGCTCTTGCGCGAATTTCCGATCGCGCTTGGCGGCAATCCGGTGGGAGACAAGATGCAGGAAGGCGATCGGCGGACGCCGGAGGGGCGTTATGTTCTCGACTGGCGCAACGACGCGAGCAGCTTCTACCGGTCCATGCACATCTCCTATCCCGCGGCCGAGGATGTGCAGGCTGCCGCCGCCAAGGGCGTGGACCCGGGCGGCATGATCATGATCCATGGCCAGCCCAACTATCTCGGCTGGCTGGCCTTTTTGACGCAGATGTTCGATTGGACGGACGGCTGCATTGCCGTTACCAATGCCGAGATGGACGAAATCTGGGACATGGTCCCCAACAACACGGCGGTCGAGATCAACCCATGAATGACGACAAGGCGCTTTACCCGCCGGTTGAGCCGATCATGGCGGGAATTAAAGGAAGGTGCCCGCGCTGCGGCCAAGGCCATCTCTTCGACGGCTTCCTGAAGGTCCGGCCGGCCTGCGAGAATTGTGAACTCGACTATCGCTTTGCCGATTCCGGCGATGGCCCGGTCGTTTTCGTCATCCTCATCGTCGGCTTCATCGTCCTAGGGGCAGCGCTCTGGATGGAGGTCAATGTCAATCCACCACTATGGCTGCACTTCCTGCTCTGGATACCCCTGGCAACGGTTCTCAGCCTGGCGTTGACCAGAATGCTGAAAGGCGCGCTGATCAATCTCCAGTATCGCAACAATGCACGCCCGGGCGAAATCGACCGTGGCTGAAAAGCATAAGCCGGCCTCGCGCGGCCGCCTCGGTCGGATTGGCGGTCTTCTGCTCGTGGCGATCGCCCTCGTCGTACTCGTCTCCCTCGGCACATGGCAGGTTGAGCGGCTGCAGTGGAAGGAAGCGCTGATAGCTGCGATCGCAGAACGCCGGTCGGCGCCGCCGGTCTCCCTCGACGAGATCGAGGCCATGGCTGCGGGCGGTGAGGACATCGACTATCGCACCACCATTGTGTCCGGCGTCTACGACCACCGCAAGGAGCGGCATTTCTTTGCCACCCACGGCGGTCGCACCGGCTACTACGTCTTCACGCCGCTGATGCTCGCGGACGGCCGCGCCCTGTTCGTCAATCGCGGCTTCGTGCCCTTCGAAAAGAAGGACGCCGCGGCGCGGCCCGAGGGGCAGGTTACCGGAAGCATGACGATCAATGGCCTGGCGCGGCCGCGGCTTTCGGAGAAGCCGTCGTCGCTGGTGCCCGACAACGACATCGCAAAAAACATCTTCTACTGGAAGGATCTCGATGCGATGGCCAGGGCAGCCGGCATCGCCGCCGATCGTGTCGTTCCTTTCTTCGTCGACGCGGATGCAACGGAAAACCCGGGTGGCTTGCCGATTGGCGGGGTGACGCAGTTCGACCTGCCAAACAACCACCTCCAATATGCGCTCACCTGGTACGGCCTTGCGGGGGCGCTGGTTGTGGTGAGCGGCACCTATCTCTATCGCCAGCGACGCAGAGATGACTCCGAAAAGTGACAAGGGGAATGAATGGGTATTCTCGCCGCCATCCTGATTGCGCTTACCGCTTTGCTGCACGTCGGGTTCCTCGTGCTCGAAATGTTTCTCTGGACGAAACCCCAGGGGCGGGCTGTCTTCCATATGACGGCGGAGCGGGCCCAAACGACGCGGGTGCTCGCGGCCAATCAGGGGCTCTATAACGGATTTCTCGCCGCTGGTCTTTTCTGGTCGCTGCTCCAGCCGGAGCCGGCATTTGCCCTGCAGTTGAAGGTGTTCTTTCTTGTGTGCGTGATCGTTGCCGCTATATATGGCGCATGGTCGGTCAAGCCCCGTATTCTTCTCATCCAGGGCAGCCCGGCAATGCTCGCGCTCCTGTTCGTTCTACTGGCGTCCTGATTCATGGCCTCATCCACGGCAGCAAAATCCCCGATCACCATACGTCTGTGCGGGCCGCGTGGCTTCTGCGCGGGTGTCGACAGGGCGATCCAGATCGTCGTGCTGGCGCTCAAGGAATTCGGCGCTCCCGTCTATGTCCGGCATGAGATCGTGCACAACCGCTACGTCGTCGAGGGGTTGGAAGCCAAGGGGGCGATCTTCGTCGAGGAACTCGATGAGATTCCGCCGGAGCATCGCAAACAGCCGGTCGTCTTCTCCGCCCATGGCGTGCCGAAGTCCGTGCCGGCTGATGCCGATCAACGCAATCTCTTCTATCTCGACGCCACCTGTCCGTTGGTCTCGAAGGTGCACAAGCAGGCGATGCGCCACCACCGGTTGGGGCGCCACGTGGTGCTGATCGGCCATGCCGGGCATCCGGAGGTCATCGGTACGATGGGGCAATTGCCGGAAGGGGCGGTCTCTCTCATCGAAACGGTGGCGGATGCTGATACCTATGTACCGCCCGATCCGGACAATCTCGGCTTCGTGACGCAGACGACGCTCTCCGTTGACGACACCGCAGGGGTGATCAAGCGCTTGCACGAGCGGTTTCCAAACCTGACGGCGCCGGCGGCCGATTCCATCTGCTACGCCACGACCAACCGGCAGGAGGCGGTCAAGCAGGCAGCCCCCGGCTGCGATCTGTTCCTGATCGTCGGTGCCCCCAACTCGTCCAATTCCAAGCGGCTCGTCGAAGTGGCCTTGCGGGCCGGGGCGAAGCATGCCGTTCTCGTGCAGCGGGCCTCGGATATCGACTGGGATACCCTCGGTGACATTGAGATGGCCGGGCTGTCGGCCGGCGCCTCGGCGCCGGAAGTGATCGTCAACGAGATCATCGAGGCATTCCGCGAACGCTATCACGCGACGGTCGAGCTTGCCGATACGGTCGAGGAAAACGAGAACTTCCTTGTCAACCGCGAACTCCGCCATGTCGAGCTGACCGCCGCCGACATGGCCTTCGTCAACGGTGAATAGAGCGGGGGCGACAAAGCATACCGCTCCAACACCTTGCAATCCTGTTTCCGAAAGTAGCGACCTTGGCAGTTTACACTGATATCACGGAAGATGACTTGATCCGCTTTCTGGCGGACTATGACGTGGGAACGCTCACCTCCTACAAGGGCATCGCCGAAGGTGTGGAGAATTCAAACTTCCTTCTCCATACGACGACGGGTTCCTATATCCTCACGCTGTACGAAAAGCGGGTGAATGCCGATGACCTGCCGTTCTTCCTGGGCCTGATGCATCATCTTGCGGAAAGGGGGCTTTCCTGCCCGCTGCCCTTGCCGCGCGCCGATGGCGCGCTTCTCGGCACGCTGTCGGGCCGGCCGGCCGCCGTCATCTCCTTCCTTGAAGGCATGTGGTTGAGGAAGCCGGGGGCGCAGCACTGCCGTGAAGTGGGCCGGGCGCTCGCGTCGATGCACGAGGCTGGCGATGGATTTGCCTTGAAGCGGCCCAACGCCCTCTCTGTCGGCGGCTGGCGGCCGCTCTGGCGGAATTCCGAGGCCCGCGCCGATGAAGTGCAGGACGGATTGAAGGACGAGATCGCGGCGGAACTCGCCTATCTCGAAGAGCATTGGCCGAAGCGCCTGCCGGAGGGCGTGATCCATGCCGATCTCTTCCCGGACAACGTCTTCTTCCTCGGCGATCGCCTATCCGGGCTCATCGACTTCTATTTCGCCTGCAACGACTTCCTCGCCTACGACATCGCTGTCTGCCTGAACTCCTGGTGCTTCGAGAAGAACGGCTCCTACAACATCACCAAAGGCATGGCCTTGCTTTCGGGCTACGAAAGCGTGCGAAAGCTGACGGCGGAAGAGGTGGCGGTCCTGCCGCTGCTGGCCCGGGGCTCGGCGCTGCGTTTCTTCCTGACGCGCCTCTACGACTGGCTGATGACGCCGGCCGGCGCCCTGGTGGTCAAGAAGGACCCGCTGGAATATCTGACGAAGATCCGCTTCCACCGCGCTGTCGCCTCGAGCGCCGAATACGGCCTCAGACGTGAAGAGACTCCGCGATGAAGCACGTCGAGATCTTTACCGACGGCGCCTGCTCGGGAAACCCCGGGCCCGGCGGCTGGGGGGCGGTGCTGCGCTACGGCGAAGTGGAGAAGGATCTGTTCGGCGGCGAGGCGGAGACCACCAACAACCGCATGGAGCTGATGGCCGCAATCTCGGCCTTGAACGCGCTGAAGCAGCCCTGCGAGGTCGATCTGCACACCGACAGCAAATATGTCATGGACGGCATTTCGAAATGGATTCACGGCTGGAAGCGCAACGGCTGGAAGACCGGTGACAGGAAGCCGGTGAAGAACGGCGAGCTGTGGCAGGCGCTCGATGCGGCGAGGGACCGCCACCAGGTGACCTGGCACTGGGTCAAGGGGCATGCCGGCCATGTGGAGAACGAACGTGCCGACGAGCTCGCGCGCAAGGGTATGGAGCCGTTCAAAAAATCGGGCCGCGCGAAGGTCACCCTGTAGAACGGGCCGGTCGGCCCGTTCCCATGATCATTTGGTTGTCAGCCCGATCAAAGCTGT
This sequence comes from Sinorhizobium sp. BJ1, assembly GCF_002531555.1. Taxonomy (NCBI): domain Bacteria; kingdom Pseudomonadati; phylum Pseudomonadota; class Alphaproteobacteria; order Hyphomicrobiales; family Rhizobiaceae; genus Sinorhizobium; species Sinorhizobium sp. BJ1. The sequence goes on along the minus strand of NZ_NWTH01000003.1, from coordinate 386,551 downwards.
TCCAGCATCGCTGCCGCGCCGGAAACGGTCGCCTGACCCGGGGCGTCTTCGACATTCAACGCCTTGACCACACCATCCTCGACCAGCATCGAATAGCGCTTAGAGCGGATGCCGAGCGTGCCGGAGGAGAGATCGATATCGAGGCCGAGCGCCTTGGTGAAGGCGGCATTCCAGTCGGACAGGAAATGGATCTTGCCCATGCCGCCTGATGCCGTTGCCCAGGCGCCCATCACATGCAGGTCGTTGACGGCGACCACGGCGATGTCGTCGACGCCGCGCGCGAGGATCGCGTCGCGGTTTTCGAGATAGCCGGGAAGATGGTTGAGCGAGCAGGTCGGGGTGAACGCCCCCGGCACGGCGAAGAGAACGACGCGCTTGCCCTTGAAGAGCTGGTCGGTGGTTACCTCGACCGGTCCGTCGGCGGTCTTTTCCTTGAAGGATGCATTGGGTAGCTTGTCTCCGACAGCGATCGTCACGGGTCTCTCCTCGATTTCACTCGCGGTTCGGCAAAGGGGTTGCCGAGCCTGCGAGCGACTATAGGAACGCGTCAGTCAAAGGCAAGGGTGGTTTCCATGCTGCGATCGCCGGCGCGAACAGTAAGCGCGATCGGTTTGCCGGCAATCGCCCGGTCCTTGCCGGCAGGCTTCACCGGAATGTCCACGCGGCGCTCTGCGCCGGCTAGATGGCCGAAGACCGGTGTTCCGAAGGAGAACCCCGCTGGCCCGGCGAGGAAAATCTCCGGTTTGCCCGCCTCGCGCGGAAGCCGAAGGTCGAGGTGAATGATGCCGGCATCTTCATCGAAGGCGGCCTTCGTAATCCTGAAATCGTTTGACGGTGGCTCCGGAAGTGCTGCGACGGCCTTCTCGATGCGCGCAGCGTCGAGTGGATTGTCGAAATCGCCGTTCTTCAGCGCCAGATCGAGTGTCCCCTGAACCGGGATGCAGATGTCTTCGCAAACGCCGAGGAACACGGACGCCCGGACCGCCAGATCCTTGTCATCGCTTACCCGTTTTAGCACGAGCGGGAATGCAACCGAGCTGTCGTAACCGACATAGTGCCCCGCTCCCTCGCCAAAGGTCTTCGGTGCGGGAAAACGAATCCCCTCCAAAGCTACCCCGCCGGTCGGATCGAGCGTAATCTGCGGCGGTATTCCGCTCGCGCCCGGGTCGCGCCAATAGGTTTTCCAGCCGGGCTCCAGTTTGATTTCGAGAATAGCGGGAATCGAACCATCCGGTTTCGGCTGGGAGGCGACGAGGCGGATCGTCCCGCCGGGGGATGTCAGCCAGTCGCTGGTTACGGCCTGGGACTGGCTCGGCAAAAAAATAGCAACGAGAAGGCTTGCCTTCGCGAGGCACTGAGCCATCTTCTTCCTGGTTCGGCGTCTGATCATGACCTAGCACTAGCGCGTTTCACCATCCGTCTCCAGCCGCCGTGAGAGGTCGGCGATCATATCTGCTTGATCGGCGATGCGGGTGTGATCCCGCCCGAACTGGGCCCCAACTGTGGATTCGTTATCTTCTTGATCGTTGGAGCTCGAATCAACGCGGACGAGCGTCGTGCGTGCAAATTTCGGCCTGCGCCACGTAGGGGCGCTTTTCATTTCGTGCCGAATTGGTAGGCTATCTTCATTATGGCGACAACGGTGCAGCAGAAGATACGCGAACGTGGTTTCCTTGACGGTCAGTTCCTGATCGCCATGCCCAGCATGTTCGATGCCAATTTTGCCCGCACGGTGATCTTCGTCTGTGCCCATTCCGAAGACGGCGCGATGGGCTTCGTGTTGAACCGAGCCCAGCGGCTGACCTTTCCCGATGTGCTCCTGCATCTGCAACTGCTCGACCCCGACGAAGCGATCCGACTGCCTTCGACGGCACGCGAGTTCCAGATCCAGGCAGGCGGCCCGGTCGAGACCGGCCGTGGCTTCGTCCTGCATTCGGATGATTACCTGAGCGATTCGAGCATCCCGGTCAGCGACGATATCTGCCTGACGGCGACGCTCGACATCGTCAAGGCCATTTCGCGGGGCGAGGGCCCTCTCAAGGCCACGATGCTGCTCGGCTATGCCGGATGGGGACCGGGCCAGCTCGAAAACGAAATCTCCAGCAATGGCTGGCTCACGTGCCCGGCGCGCGAAGAGCTGATCTTCAGCCGTGACCTCGATGAGAAATACGATCGGGCGCTTGCGATGATGGGCATCTCTCCAGCTATGCTTTCCCCCGACGCCGGCCACGCCTGATAGACATCCAGCCGATTCCCCGTTACGCCCTCTTCATGAGCGGAAATCGCTCCTTTAGGAGCCGCAGGATCGATTCCGACCCGACGGGCGGGCCGAACAGGAAGCTCTGGCCATAATCGCAGCCCATCTGTGCGAGCTGGATCGCATCCTCCTCCGACTCGATACCTTCGGCGACGATCCGCATGTCCAATTCGCGCGCCATGGCGATCACCGAGCGCAGCACGACGCCGCGCTTGTCGCTTGGATCGCGGACCAGCGCCTTGTCGATCTTGATCGTGTCGAAGGGGAAACGGGTCAGATAGGACAGCGAGGAATGACCGGTGCCGAAATCGTCGAGGGCGAGCCGCAGTCCCGCTTCCCTGAGTTTTTCGAGCACGAGCCGGGCCTGTTCCGGATTTTCCATCACCAGCGATTCGGTCAGCTCCATCTTCACCTTGGCCGGATCGCACCGGTTCTTGTTGAGGATGGCGCGCACGTCATCATAGAGCCCGTTGTTGAGGAGCTGCGCGCTCGAAAGATTGATCGAGACGAAGATAGGCAGATCGCCGGTCTGGATCTGCCATTCGGAAAGATCGCTCGTTGCCTGGTCGAAGGCGAACATGCCGAGCTGGTTGATGATGTCGGAGTTTTCCGCGATCGGGATGAACTCGGTCGGCGAGATATTGCCACGCTTCGGATGGTCCCAACGCATCAGCGCTTCGAAACCGGCGACCTCGGCGTCGCTCAGACGCACGATCGGCTGGTAGACGAGCGACAGTTCCTTGCGTTCGATCGCTCGCTTCAGGTCCGCTTCAAGCTGCAGGCGATCCGATCCGGATGTCCGGAAGGCTGGCCGGAAGGGCTCGACGCGGTTGCCGCCCTCCTTCTTGGCGCGGAACATCGCAAGCTCCGCATCGTCGAGCAGGCTTGCAGCGCTCTGCTCCTGGTCGAGCCAGGATACCAGCCCGATCGACGCGGTAAGGTTAATCTCGCGGTTGCCGTAGTTGAGCGGCACCATGATCGCCTTGCTGACCGCATCGGCGAAATCGGCGATCTTCGCCGGGTCGCGCTCGGACATCAGGATCAGCCCGAACTGGTCGCCGCCGAGGCGGGCCAGTGTGTCCTGCGGGCGCAGCAGCCGGCGCAGCCGCCGCGTCAGCGCGATCAGAATATTGTCGCCGGCCGCGATTCCGAACAGGTCGTTGACCTGCTTGTAGCGGTCGACGTCGATGGCGAGAACGGTCGGTCGCGTCGCAGTGGTGCCGTCGGACATCAGCAGGATCGCCTGCAGACGGTCGAGGAAGACCTGCCGGTTCGGCAGGCCGGTGAGGTTGTCGAGGAGGGCGTTCTGCAACAACCGCTCGACCGAATTGCGCTGTTCGGTAATGTCGACGATGGTGCCGACGCAGCGGATGATCTCGCCATTGGCGCCGAGAACCGGCCGCGCCCGGATCGACAGCCAGTGATAGTGGCCGTCCTCGGCGCGCGCGCGAAATTCATGGTTCAACCGGCCGCGCCTGTGCTCGAGAAGCACGTCCAAGGTCGCCCGGAAACGGTCTCGGTCATCCGGATGCAGCCGCGGCACCCAGTTGCGGACCGGTCCGTTCATCGTGCCGAGCGAGAGGCCGAGTTGGTGCGAAATATCCGGGATCGTCACGACGCGGTCGCGCGCCACGTCCCAGTCCCAGACTGTGTCTCCCGAACCGGTCAGCGCCAGCGCCTGCCGCTCTAGGTCCGAAAAGAGGCCCTGCTGATAGGCGCCGCCGGCAAAGGCGTGCTGCATGACCGTGAAGCCGATCAGCAGGACGATCAGAACGAGGCCGCCGCCGAGCGCCGGCTGGACGATATCATTGGCGAGCTGCCCGGTAACCGCCAGCCACGCGCCGAAAAGCCAGACAAGGATCAGGAGCCAGGCCGGAACGAGAAGGATGGCGCGGTCGTAGCGATTGAGGCCGAGATAGGCGATCAGCACGATGCCAACGGTCGCCGTCAGCGCAAAGGAGAGGCGGGCGATGCCCGATGCGATGGCAGGATCGTAGACGGCGACGCCGAACAGCAATGCCAGGCCGAGAATCCACGCGAGCGTCGCATAGCCGAGATGCTGATGCCAGCGGTTGAGGTTCAGATAGGTGAAAAGGAATATCACCAGGCCTGCCGCCAGGAAGACTTCCGTTCCGGCTCGCCATATGCGTTCGTCACCGGCCGTCACGCTGATCAGCTTCGACAGAAAGCCGAAATCGACGCAGATATAGGCAAGAACGGCCCAGGCGAGCGCCGCCGTCGCCGGCAGCATCGACGTGCCTTTGACGACGAAGAGAATGGTCAAGAACACCGCGAGCAGACCGGCGATCCCGAGCACGATGCCGCGATACAAAGTAAAGGCGTTGACCGTGTCCTTGTAGGCGTCCGGCTGCCAGAGATAGATCTGCGGCAGTTCCGGCGTTGCAAGCTCGGCGACGAAAGTGATGACCGCGCCGGGGTTGAGCGTGATGCGGAACACGTCCGCCTCGTCGCTCGGCTGGCGGTCGAGGGCGAAACCCTCGCTCGGGGTGATCGACAGAATGCGTTGCGAGCCAAGGTCCGGCCAGAACAGCTTCGAATTGACCAGCCGGAAATGCGGCGCGACGATCACCCGCTCGAGCTGCTCTTCGGAAACATTGGCGAGCGCGAAGACGGCCCAATCGCCCTGGTGGTGCTCCGTGCTCGACCTGACCTCGATGCGCCGCACGATGCCGTCCGTTCCGGGGGCGGTGGACACCTGGAAAGCTTCGCCCCGGCCGGAGTAGATTTCCGTCGTGGCGGTCAGGTCGAGCGCCGTGTCCTCGCGCGAAATCTTCACCGGCTCGAGAGCATGGGCAACGCCGCCCGCGACGCCGAAAATGAAAACGGCGAATGCGACCAGAAACGCCGCCAGCCTTGCGACGGGCGCTGCGAACGGCTTGCGGGTCAGGGGCATCAAAGGGGCATATTCCTGCTCGGTACGGCATCCGCGGACAGAAGCGAAAACATCAGGTGATCGCGCCACTTGCCGTTTATCTTCAAGTACTGTCTCAAGTAGCCTTCGCGCTCAAAGCCGGCCTTTTCAAGGAGCCGAATGCTCCGTGTGTTTTCTGGAATACAGGCTGCTTCGATACGGTGCAACTCGAGGGTCGAAAAGATGTAGGGGATCGTCAGCTTCAGTGCCTCGTACATGTGGCCCTGGCCGGCAAATTTCTGCCCCATCCAGTAGCCGATCATGCAGTTTTGCGCCGCGCCCCGGCGGATATGGCCAATCGACAGGCCGCCGAGGAGGGTCTCGTCGGGTTTGCGGAACAGGAACAGCGGCACTGCCTGGCCGGAAGCATATTCCTGTTCGTTGCGAATGACGCGGCTGCGAAACGCCCCCTCCGTCATCTCGTCAGTCCGCCAGGTCGGTTCCCACGGTTCCAGGAAGCTGCGGCTCCCGCTTCGCAATTGATACCATTGCCCATAGTCAGCGTAGCGAGGGAGGCGAAGAAGGTAATCCTTGCTGGCGATCTCGACCGATTCGGGCTGCCGCGACAGGAACCGAAAAACCGATCGTGCCATATATGCCTCCGGGCCAAAACTCGCCTGCCGGCGGGCGGAGATCGGCTTCATGCTCTTCCTCGTCCCGCTCTGGTCAACTTACGCAGCCGGGCCGAAACGCCAGCCCGGATCGCGCCATCATTTCCAAGGATTCCGAAGGCGCTGTCTCATTGCGAAGCGTTGCACAAGTCAGGGGCTAAATCGAATCCGATTTTGGAGATCGTGCAAGAAAACACGGGTCGCGCGGGCGCCCGGACGCGATCCCCGCCAACTGTGATGTGACTTTAACCCGCGAGGGCGTGGACGGCGGCGGGCCCGGCGTTCAAAGACGACAGGATGTCGCTCATCGGGGCGAGGTGTTCGAGGGGGCCGATCGCCGAAAGGGTAGGGGCCGTATCGAAGAAGAGCCGACCGGCGAGATCGGTCAGCCGCTCTATCGTGATGCCGGACAGCCGCTCCATCAGTTCCTCGTTGGGAATGGGGCGCCCGTAGAGCATCATCTGACGGGCGATCTGGCCGGCGCGCGCCGCCGGGCTTTCCTGTCCCATCAGCAGTTGCGCCCGGATCTGTGCGCGGGCACGCTCGATCTCCTGCTGCTCGATGCTGGTCGAGGACTTGCGCAACTCGTCGATGATGACCGGCATCAGTTCGGGAAGGTTTTCGCCCCCCGTTGCGGCATGGATGCCGAAGATGCCGGTATCGGAAAAGCCCCAATGGAAAGCGTAGACCGAATAACAGAGCCCGCGATGTTCGCGTACTTCCTGGAACAGGCGCGAGGACATGCCGCCGCCGAGGATATTGGCAAGGATCTGCGAGCAGTAGAAGTCCCGGGCGTGATAGGCCCTGCCTTCGAAGCCGAGCAGCACCTGGGCGTCCATCAGGTCACGGGTCTCGCGGCCGTCGCCGCCGGTGTACCGCGCCGTATCGAGGACCGGGGGCGACAGCGGCGTGACGGGCAGGGTGGAAAAGCGCTCCTGGACCTGGCGCACGATCGTATCATGGTCGACGGCACCGGCCGCGACGATGAACATTCTGTCGGTCGTGTAATTGCGGCCGAGATAATGACGGATCTGGTCGGGGGTGAACGACATCACCGTTTCCGGCGTACCGAGGATCGGGCGCCCGACCGTCTGGTCGCGATAGGCGGTCTCGGCGAAGCGGTCGAAGACCACGTCATCGGGCGTGTCGTCAGCCGCGCCAATCTCCTGCAGGATGACGTGCTTCTCGCGCCTGAGCTCTTCCTCCTCGAAGGTCGAGTCCGTGAGGATGTCGGCAAGAATATCGATCGCCAGCGGCACGTGGTCCTTGAGCACCCGGGCGTAGTAGGAGGTCGTCTCGGTGGAGGTGGCGGCGTTGACCTCGCCGCCGACATTTTCGATCTCTTCGGCGATCTGGCGGGCGCTGCGCCGTCTCGTCCCCTTGAAAGCCATGTGCTCCAGCAGATGCGCAATTCCGTGTTCATCCACGGTTTCGTTGCGCGAACCGGACTTGATCCAGACCCCGAGCGCCACGCTTTCCAGATGCGGCATTCGCTCGGTTACCACCGTCAGCCCGGAAGGGAGCCGGGTGCACTCAACTTTCATCATTCGTATCTTTCGTTCTATTCCCGAACGCGGGTACGCTCGCCGATGAAGGTTTCGACCTTTTTCAGCTCAGCATCCAGGATATCGAAACGCTCCGCCCTAGTCATGAGATCAGCAAGCCACGTCGGAAGCGTGGGGTCAATACCACTTGCCGATTTTACGGCGTCGGGAAATTTCGCGGGGTGGGCGGTCCCGAGCGTTACCATCGGTGCCGATGGCTTCTCGTGCCTGGCGGCGACGCAGACGCCGATTGCCGTATGCGGATCAAGGAGATAGCCCGATTTCTCGAACGTGTCGCGGATCGTTGCGGCCACCTGCTTTTCCGAGGCGCGGCCGGCGCGAAATTCCTTGCGAATTTTTTTTAGTGCGCCCTCTGCGATTGCAAAGGAACCGGATTGCTTGAGGCTTGCCATTGCGGCGCGCACCCCTTCAGCCTCGCGCCCATAGACCTCGAACAGCAGCCGTTCGAAGTTGGATGAGATCTGAATGTCCATCGAGGGCGAGGTCGTCGCCTTGACCTCGCGCATCTCGTAGCGGCCGGTCTTCAGCGTGCGCGCCAGAATGTCGTTCTCGTTGGTCGCGATGATCAGCTTGTCGACCGGCAGGCCCATGCGTTTGGCGACATAGCCGGCGAAGATGTCGCCAAAATTGCCGGTCGGCACCGTGAAGGAAATCCTCCGGTCAGGGCCGCCAAGCGCGATTGCCGTCGTGAAGTAATAGACGATCTGCGCCATGATGCGCGCCCAGTTGATCGAGTTGACGCCCGAGAGCTTGACGCGGTCGCGAAAGGCCGTGTCGTTGAACATCGCTTTGACGAGATTCTGGCAATCGTCGAAATTTCCCTTGATGGCGATCGCATGCACGTTCGATGCGCCCGCGGTCGTCATCTGCCTCTGCTGTACCGGCGAGACCTTGCCGTGCGGGAAGAGGATGAAGATGTCGGTCCGTTCCCGACCGGCAAAAGCGTCGATCGCGGCTCCTCCCGTATCGCCGGAGGTCGCCCCGACGATCGTCGCCCGTTCGCCGCGCTCGGCAAGCACATGGTCCATGAGGCGGGCCAGCAATTGCATGGCCACGTCCTTGAAGGCGAGCGTCGAACCGTGGAAGAGTTCCATGACGAAAGAGTTGGGGCCGGTCTGGACGAGCGGTGCAATGGCCGGATGGCGGAAGGTGGCGTAGGCCTCGTCGATCATCTCGCGGAACTTGGCCGCCGGGATTTCGCCATTCGTGAAGGGTTCGAGAACGGCGAAAGCGATTTCCTGATAGGATTTGCCGCGCAGCGCCCGGATTTCCTTCTTCGAGAAGGTCGGCCATTCCTTCGGCAGGTAGAGACCACCGTCACGGGCAAGTCCTGCCAGAAGAGCGTCGCAGAAGCCGAGGGGTGCTGCTTCCCCACGCGTCGAAATATACTTCACCTTCTTCATCCTTCGTTACCGCATCTCAGTGTTACAGCGGGACGGACGGTCCGCTTTCCTAGCGCGCTATCACGCCGACGTCGCATATCCTTTAAGGGAGAACCGCCGCCCGGCCACCTATTTGTTCCAGTTCGCCAAAAATCGCGCGGCCATTCTTGTCACCATGGCAAATTTCCGAACATTTCGGAAATTTGGGCTTGCGGCGCCCGACCGGTCGATTTTTCGAATTGCCGCTGCTATAGACGATGCCCGAGGGCCGAGAAAGGCCTTCACCGTTCGTCGGTCTGGAGGAGGAGGGGATTGCGCATGGGTTCCTGCTCCGGCCATGGAAGGGATCGCGACAGCTTCGGCCTAACGCGCCGCAGTTGCTGTGGTCTCAAAGCTTCACCGGTTCAGTAGGGGTCGTGCAACGTGTCTGGCAATGTGTCTCGCCATCTTCTCGCAATGTCTGTCCTTTTGGTCGTCGCAGGCTGTAACAAGACGCAAGACGGCGGCGCCATCGAATCTGGCGGCAACGCGGCCGCGCCGACGCCGGCCGTGATCCAGGCGGCTTGCCCTCCTGTAACGCTGCGGGACGGCACCGCCTCCTATCGCACCTATGCGAAGGGCGGGAAGGATGACCCGACCAAGGTCGTCTATCAGGCGTCCCTTGCCGACACCACGCGGCAATGCGTGCAGAGCGAAGGCGCCCTGACGGTGACGGTGGTCGCTCAGGGCCGCGTCGTGGCCGGTCCCGCCGGTGGTCCGGGCAAGCTGACGATGCCGATCCGTGTGGCAGCGACCGACGGCGAAAAGACGCTCTATTCCGAACTGACGCAATATCCGGTCGAGGTCCCGCCGGGCAGCACCAACACGCAATTCATCTTCACCAAGGCGAATGTCACCCTGCCGGCCGGCGCCGGAACCGATGCCAAGATCTTCGTTGGCTTCGACGAGGGGCCGCAAAAGGCGAAGCAGTAGACCGCATCGCCATCCGCGGAAGAGCGCGTCCCGCTCCAATCCACCGCCCAAAGCCAAACGCCGGGGGGCACTGCCCCGGCGCTGCTCTTCCCGTCGGCACCCGTTACTCGGCCGCGACGCTCTTGCCGGCTTCCCATTTGTAGAGCGAGAAGCTCGGCGAGGTGAGATCGCCGCTTTCGCCATAGGTCAGCTTGCCGATGGCGGTGTCGATCGCCTCGCCGGACTTGATCGCCGTCGCAACCGCGGTTGCATCGTCGGCGGATCCCGCCTTCTCGATGCCTGCCTTGATGACCTGGACGGCGGCGTAGGCATTGAGCGTGAAGGCTTCGGCCGGGATGTTCTTGGCGTTCAGTGCCTCGATCACCGGGGCCGCGGCCGGGTGGCGGGTCGCGTCGCTGGCATTGGTGTAGATCGTGCCCTCGGCGGCGTCTCCGCCGATCGCCCAGAACTCGGTGTTGGAGAGGCCGTCGCCGCCGATCAGCAGCGACTTGACCCCCTGATCGCGCATCTGGCGGACCATCAGGCCGGCCTCGGCGTGATAGCCGCCGAAATAGACGACGTCGACATTCTCGGCCTTAAGACGCGTGACGATGGCGCTGAAATCCTTTTCACCGGGGTTCAGGCCCTCGTAAACGACTTCCGTGATGCCGCCCGCGCTGATTGCAGCCTTGAAGCCGTCGGCGAGCCCCTTGCCGTAAGCACCCTTGTCGTGCAGCACCGCGACGCGCTTGTCCTTGAGGTTCTTGACCACATAGTCGGCGGCGACGACGGCCTGCTGGTCGTCGCGGCCGCAGGTACGCAGCACGTTCCAGAGCCCGCGCGTGGTGAGGTCGGGCGTGGTCGCCGTCGGCGTGACCATCAGGATGCCGTTCTCGGCGAGCACGTCGGATGCCGGCATCGCGGTGCCGGAAAGCACCGGTCCGACGACATAGCGCACGCCTTCGCCGGCAAGCTGGTTCGAGACGGAGACGGATTGCTTCGGTTCACCGGCGTCGTCGACGATCTTGATGACGATCTTCTCGCCCTTAATGCCGCCGGCATTGTTGATGGCTTCGACCGCTGCCTCGGCGCCGTTCTTTACTTGCTCGCCGAAGGCCGCGACCGGGCCGGTGAGAGGGGTGATCACGCCAAGTGTGATGTCGGCATGGGCGAGCGGCGCGAAGACCACGCCGGCAGCCAAGGTCATTCCGGTCAATAGTGAAAGACGCATGGTATTTTCTCCTTGGAATTAACCGCTACAGCGCCCGGATGCACGAAGGCGCTGTGGCACTTTGAACTGCTGCATGCTGCGGAAGCGGAACCATGCAGTGGTCGATCTTGATATAGACCTCGCGCGCCGTCCGAAAACCCGCTGATTCTCGGAGGAGGGCATGCGTCTTCAATGCGGCACGCCGTCCTTCGCGCGCCAAACATGCGCCTGGGTCGTTCGAGGGTTCTTGCGCCGGCGATCGCCGAAGCAAAGCGCAATCAGGCCCGGTGAGGATCAGGCCGTCAGAGCTTCAGACCACTCGGCGAGTGCCGCGATGACGCCCGGCAGGGCGGCCATCCGCGAGACGACGGTCTCGGCGCCGGCCTCCGTCAGCTTGTCGGCATGCGACGGATAGGTGTGCGAGCCGCCCGTGAAACCGACGACGCGCATGCCTGCGGCGCTGGCCGCATGGACACCATGCACCGAATCCTCGATGACGAGAACGCGTGCCGGATCGACGCCGAACTGGGCGGCGCCATGCAGAAAGATATCCGGCTTCGGCTTGACCCGGTCGGGGCCGAGATCGCGCGCCGAATAGATGTGCTTGCCGAAATGCTCCTGAATGCCGACCTTGCCGAGCATCGTCGCGAGCCGCGCCGAGGTCGAGTTCGAGCAGATGCAGTGCGGCAGCGCCAGCTGCAGCAGCACGGGCTTGACGCCGTCGATGATCTTGACGTCGCGGGCGAGCCGCTGGTCGAGAATGGTGTCGACGCGGTCGATCAACGAAGCGGAAAGCGGGATGCTGGCTTCCTTCTCGATTGCCAGCAGCGTGTCGCGCCAGGTCATGCCGGCGAAGCGCTCGCTCATTTCTTCGACGCTGATCGGGTAACCGGCCTCGGTCAGGAGTCCTGCCTCGACTTCCGAGGCGATGATTTCCGAATCGACGAGAACGCCGTCGCAGTCGAAGATGATGAGGTCAAATCCAGTCATTTTGCGTCCTTGGGAGAGGGGCGCCGCTGGCAGGGGAGGGGTCTGGTGCGGCGGGAAAATTGGATCCCGGCAGATTTATACGATGGCAGATCAAAGCTCAACCTTTGGAAATCGTCTTGCGCAGGTTGCGCCTTGCTCGACAGGCCCGGGCAGCACCTCTATCTGTAGTGCATGACAAAGGAACATGACGACACACTTGCAAGCCGGATCAGCCGGGCGCTTGCCGAGAGGATCATCTCCGGCGCCCTGTCACCGGGCGAGCGGTTGCGTCAGGACCATGTCGCCGAGGAATTCGGCGCCAGTCACGTGCCCGTGCGCGAAGCCTTCCGGCGCCTGGAGGCGCAAGGCCTTGCCGTCAGCGAACCGCGCCGCGGCGTGCGCGTCGCCTCCTTCGATCTCAAGGAGGTGCGCGAGGTTGCCGAGATGCGCGCGGCGCTGGAGGTGCTTGCGCTCCGCCATGCCATACCTCACCTGGCGCCCGCCATTCTCGATCGGGCCGAAGCGGCAACGGTTGCGGCGGACAAATCGCGCGACGTGCGCAGCTGGGAGGCAGCAAATCGCGCTTTCCACCGGCTGATCCTCGAGCCCTGCGCCATGCCGCGCCTGCTTGCCGCCATCGACGATCTTCATGCGGCGAGCGCCCGTTTCCTCTTCTCCGCCTGGCGCTCCAGTTGGGAGGCCCGCACCGATCACGACCACCGCGCAATTCTTGCGGCCCTGCGTCAGGGAAGGGGCGAGGAGGCCGCCTCGATACTCGAGCGCCATGTCGGCTGGATCGGCAAGACGCCGGTCAAGACCGCGGGCGGGGAAGTCCGCGACGCCTTTTCTATCGTCGGGTAGCCGCAATCTGTCGTAAACTCCGAATGAGCAAGTTCGTAAGCGGTGAGACCTGCCAATGGTTCGCCTGCGCGGCCATCATCTTCTGTGTCTGCTGACCTTCGTAGGTGAAGGCTATACGCCCGCATTCACTCGCAACTATCTCCGGATCGCCGGCCGCCTTTCGTCCGGCGAGGCGATCGAAATCGTCGAGGGGCCGGACGATATCTGCGCGCCCATGCTGGATGTGCGCGAAGCCCATTGCCGGAACGACAGCGTTCTTGATCGTGACGGGAAGGCCCTTGCTGCCGTCACCGACCTTCTTGGCATTTCGTTGAAAGCCGGCTCGGTACTTGTTCTTGACGGCGATCGCCTGGAGCGCATGCGTGCCTCGTTCGCAGTCGGCACCGTCCGGACCGCCTGCGAGGATTGCGAATGGTCGCCGCTATGCACGCGCATTGCGCGCGACGGCTTCGGCGGCACGCTTGTCCAGGCCAAGCCGTCATCCACCGCGAAACGGCTATAGCGGAAAAAGCGCGAGGAAGGCCTCTTCGCCCCTCTCTGTGAAGCGGATGGCGCGGCTGTCCTTCTCGCGTTTCGCCCAGCCCCTGTCGGTGAAAAGCGTGAGCAGTGCCTCGCCGAGCGAGCCGGCGAGATGCGAACGGCGTTCGCTCCAGTCGAGGCAGGTTCGGCAGATCGGCCGGCGGGATTTCTTGAGTGCCGCATAGTCGATGCCAAGTGCCTCCATTCGGGTGCGGCCGGCATCGGTCAGCGCGAGGTCGTCACCGCCAGCCATCTCGATCTCACGGGCCGCAATCAGGCTGTCCAACATGCGTACGCCGTAGTCGCCGGCGAGATGGTTGTAGCACACGCGCGCCTTACGCAGCGCCGGGTCTCTCGGGCCCGGCCGGTGGCGCGTCAGACCGCGGCTCGCGGCAAAGCCCATGAGGCTTTCGAGCATCAGCCCCACTTCGTCTTCGCTCAAGGCGTAATAACGGTGCCGGCCTTGCTTGCGCTGCGTGACCAGCCCGCCTGCCTCGAGCTTGGCGAGATGCGAGCTAGCGGTCTGCAGCGTGATGCCGGCCACACCTGCAAGCTCCGTCGGCGTTAGCGCCTGACCGCCCATGAGCGCCGTCAGCATGTTGGCGCGCGCAGGATCGCCGATCAGCGATCCGATCAGGGCTATATCCGGACCTTCCTTCATAGTTCGATCGTAATCGAAGCATCGCTGACGGGCAAGCGGGCATAATGGCGCCGATCAACAAGGAGAAAGCCATGATCACCTGCTTCATTCGCTACGAGATCGATCCGTTCCGAAAGGAAGATTTCGCCACCTATGCCCGCAATTGGGGTAAGGCTATTCCACGCTCAGGCGCCGATCTCATCGGCTATTTCGGCCCGCACGAAGGCTCGGCAACGACCGCCTACGGCGTCTACAATATCGAAAGCCTCGCCGCCTACGAGGCCTATCGGGCGCGTCTTGCCGCCGATCCGCTTGGGCGTGAGAATTACGAGTTTGCTCGCCGTGAGCGTTTCATCCTCAAGGAGGACCGTATCTTCCTGAAAAACGTCTCCCTGCCACTGGCAAAGGAATGATGCGATGATTGCGGTGATCTTCGAAGTCCTGCCGGCTGACGGCAAGCGCGACACCTATCTCGGGCTCGCCGCCGACCTGCGTCCGCTTCTGGACGGGATCGACGGCTTCATCTCAATCGAGCGGTTCCAGAGCCTTGCCGATCCGAACAAACTCTTGTCGCTCTCCTTCTGGCGCGACGAGGCGGCGGTGAAGGCGTGGCGTAACGGCGCCGAGCATCGCGCGGCGCAGGCTGCGGGGCGGAATGGCGTTTTCGCCGACTATCGCCTCAGGATCGCCGCGGTCGTCCGGGACTACGGTCTTGACGATCGTGAGGAGGTGCCGGCGGACAGCCGGCAATGGCACGACAAGGACCGTGCCGCCTGAACGAGGGCGGCACCTGCAGCGACGCGAACTTTTCCGGACAGCCTTCAGGCTTTGGTAACCATCTTCGGTAACCATGAGTGCTATAGTCAGTCCCGAGTAAGCGTATTTGCGAGTTGCCCATGTCTTCAGTTGTTTCGCTTGCCGAAATCTCCCGTGCCGCCCGTCCGCTGAGCTGGCTGGACAGCATCATCAAGGGGGATTGCGTGGCCGCGCTGAACGCGCTTCCCGACAATTCGGTCGACGTCGTCTTCGCCGATCCGCCCTACAATCTCCAACTCGGCGGCATGCTGCACCGGCCCGACCAGTCGCTGGTCGATGCGGTCGATGACGAATGGGACCAGTTCGCCTCCTTCGAGGCTTATGATGCCTTCACCCGCGCCTGGCTGCTGGCCTGCCGCCGCGTCCTGAAGCCGACCGGCACGCTGTGGGTGATCGGCTCCTATCACAATATCTTCCGGGTCGGCGCGATCTTGCAGGACCTGCATTTCTGGATCTTGAACGACGTCATCTGGCGCAAGACCAACCCGATGCCGAACTTCAAGGGCCGCCGCTTCCAGAACGCCCATGAGACGCTGATCTGGGCGACGCCGAATGCCAAGGCGAAGGGCTACACCTTCAACTACGAAGCGATGAAGGCCGCCAACGACGATATCCAGATGCGCTCCGACTGGTTGTTCCCGATCTGCTCCGGCTCCGAGCGCCTGAAGGGCGATGACGGCAAGAAGGTGCATCCGACCCAGAAGCCGGAAGCGCTGCTCGCCCGCATCCTGATGGCCTCGACCAAACCCGGCGACGTGGTGCTCGATCCCTTCTTCGGCTCCGGCACCACCGGCGCCGTCGCCAAGCGCCTCGGCCGCCATTTCGTCGGCATCGAGCGCGAGCAGGACTATATCGATGCGGCCGCCGAACGCATCGCCGCGGTCGAACCGCTCGGCAAGGCGACGCTTTCCGTCATGACCGGCAAGAAAGCCGAGCCGCGCGTGGCTTTCAACACGCTCGTCGAAAGCGGGTTGATCAAGCCCGGCACGGTGCTGACGGACGCCAAGCGCCGCTATAGCGCGATCGTCCGCGCCGACGGCACGTTGGCTTCCGGCGGCGAGGCCGGATCGATCCACCGCCTCGGCGCCAAGGTCCAGGGCCTCGACGCCTGCAACGGATGGACCTTCTGGCATTTCGAAGAAGGGAAGACCTTGAAGCCGATCGACGAACTCAGATCCGTCATTCGAAATGACCTGGCAAAACTGAACTGATCAACCAGTTCCGCCTGGGTCTTCGAAAAGCGCTCCGCCCGGTTTTGTACCTTCAGTCCCGGAAGGAGAGCTTTAAACGCCCGGAATCCGTGAGGATTCCGGGCGTTTGTATGAGAAAGCCCCGCCGTGTTCAAGCGGCAGGGCTTAGCATCGGATGTGAAGCGTCAGAGGAAGAAGTCGTCGACCCTCAGGCTGGTGACGCCATTGACCTTGATCTGGAAGTCGGCATAGCCGTCGCCATTGACGTCGCCGGACAGGACGCCGGAGCGGAAATTCAACTGGCCGGCGTCGCCCGAAAAGGCGCTGCCGCCGATGAAGGTGAAT
The DNA here is from genome assembly GCF_002531555.1 of Sinorhizobium sp. BJ1. Taxonomy (NCBI): domain Bacteria; kingdom Pseudomonadati; phylum Pseudomonadota; class Alphaproteobacteria; order Hyphomicrobiales; family Rhizobiaceae; genus Sinorhizobium; species Sinorhizobium sp. BJ1. The sequence continues at coordinate 370,303 of NZ_NWTH01000003.1, read as the reverse complement.
TTCTGATTGCCGCTCCAGGTCGTGTCCGCGTCGATCGTCGAAAGGTCGATGACGTCAAATTCGGAACGGTGGAAATCGGTGATCACATCGCGGCGGGAACCGACGGCCGATTCGCCGATCGCGTTGAAATCGAAACTGTCGATGCCGGTGCCGCCGACCAGATAGTCGAAGCCGGTGCCGCCGCGCAGGATGTCGGCACCCGAACCGCCATAGAGGTCGTCGTCGCCGCTGCCGCCGTCGAGGAAATCGTCGCCGCCAAGACCTTCGAGAATGTCGTGGCCACCAAGCCCGCGCAGCGTGTTAGCGACCGAGCTGCCGGTGATGTCGTCATGGCCGTAATTGGTGCCCGTGGCATTCTCGATGCTGATCAGGTCCTCGCGCCGGCCGGTGCCGGTGGTCGCGTATTTGTAGCCGAGGTCGATCGTGACGCCTTTGCCGCGCTCCGAACTCCAGTCGTCCTGGAACTGATAGCTGATCGAGTCGATGCCGGTGCCGCCGTTGAAATAGTTGTTGAAGCCGGCCGAGAGGAAGGTGTCGTTGCCGCTCTCGCCGTAATAGTCGCTGGCATAGCCGTCGATCTCGAAGCGGTCGTTGCCGCTGCCGCCGTAGACGACGTCGTAGGAGCTCGTATCGCGTGACCGGATGTCGGCGACATATATGTCGTTGCCGGCGCCCATGTAGATGTCGTTGCCGCCTTCGTAGGAGTTCACCACGAGGTCGTTGCCATAGCCCGCGTCGACAAAGTTGTAGCCGCCGTAGCTGTCGGTCCTGTTCAGGTAGATGTCATCGTCGCCGTCATAGGCATGGATCTCGACCGAGATATAGCCGTTCTGCTTGAGGATATCGGCGAAGTTCGTACCGTAGATGCGCGTTACCATTGCTAGACCTTTTCAGGGAAGGCGTTGAAATCTAACGCGGATCATGGAGTAAGGAAGCTGAATGGCGGGTGAACCGATTGCGGCGTTTTCGTGAATTCACCGAGCCCGTTCGATGCGAAAATCACGCGATCAGGCCGGTGTCGCCACTGCCGGACCAAGGTCATCAAGATCAGCCAACGGTTGCACGCCATAGGCGGCGAGATCGATTCTCAGCCTTTGGGCATCGGTGAAATGGACGGCATGCCAGCCGGCGGCCCGGGCGCCTTCCACATTGGCCAGGCTGTCGTCGATGAAGATCGTCGCGGCGGGCTCCAGGCCGTAGGTCCGGGCGTGAGTCCTGTAGATCTCGATGTCCGGCTTGATCAGGCCGACGTCGCCGGAAACCGTCACGCCGCGCGGCAGGGTGAGGAACGGAAAGCGCTTCTGCGCCTCGCGAAACGTGTCGGAGGCGAAATTGGTGAGCATCGTCACGTCGCGCCCCTCGGCGATCAGCCTTTCCATCAGTGCGACGCTGTCTCCATAGGCATGCGACACCATTTCGTGCCAGTGCCGCCTGAAGGCGCGAATCTGCTCTTCCCGCTCCGGGTGATCCCGGATCAAGAGCGTCTCGGCTTCCTCCCAGGAACGGCCGCGATCCTGTTCGATATTCCAGTCGTGGGTGCAGACATTGGTGAAGAACCAGCGGCGCTCCGCTTCGTCCGGGATGATCCGGGAGTAGGGGATCTGAGGATCGTAATGGATAAGAACCTTGCCGATGTCGAAAACGATGTGGCGGATGTCGACGCTGCTCATGGGCTATTCCTGAATGACTATGAAAACTGAGCGACCGGCAGGTGAGGTGCCCTGCATTACACCGCTTTGAACGCATGCGGTATAGCCTGCGCGATTGCTTTTTTCATGACGGTCGGCAGCGCCTGCGCCTTCAGCGACGCGATCGGCTCCCACCAGCCTTCGGCGCACGCCCCGGCCTGCGCGACTTTGGCGCGGTAGACCGAGAGGCGCAGCTCGAAATGCGTGAAGACATGGGTGACCGTGCCGCAGGCCTCCCAGGCCGCCGTGAAGGGTTGCGCCTCGATTGAGGTCTCGCCGTCGCGGCGTGCGGTCCAATCGGTGCCCGGCACCTCGGTCATGCCGCCGAGGAGGCCCGTCTCGGCGCGCTTGCGCAGATAGACGGCATCGGCCTTGTCGATCGCCACGAAAGCGGCGCCGAGGCGCAGCGGCCTTTCCTTCTTCGCCGCCTTTCGCGGAAATGTTTCCGGGTCGGCGACAGCGAGCGCAAGACAGCTTGCGCGGAAGGGACAGAGCGCGCAGGCCGGCCGCTTCGGCGTGCAGATCGTCGCACCGAGATCCATCATCGCCTGCGCGAAATCGCCGGGCCGGTCATGGGGCGTTAGTTCCGAGACAAGCCGTCGCATGTCCGGCTTGGCCGCGGGCAGCGGCGTTTCGATCGCGAAAAGGCGGGAGATCACCCGCTCGACATTGCCGTCGAGCACGGCGCTCTGCCGATTGAAGGCGATCGCCGCGATCGCGGCAGCCGTATAGTCGCCGATGCCGGGGAGTAACCTTAACCCCTCTTCGGTATCCGGGAAGCGGCCGCCATGCTCGCGCGCCACCGCCTCGGCGCATTTCTTCAGATTGCGCGCCCGGGCATAGTAGCCGAGGCCGGCCCAGGCCTTCATCACGTCTTCGGCCTCGGCCGCGGCAAGGTCTTCCACCGTCGGCCAGAGCGTCAGAAACTTGTCGAAATAGGCCTTGACCGCCTGCACCGTGGTCTGTTGCAGCATGACTTCGGAGAGCCAGACATGGTAGGGGTCGGCAACGGCGCCGCGAGCGGCCATCGGCGGCGAGACACGCCAAGGCAGATCGCGGTGGTGGCGGTCGTACCAGTCGAGCAGGAGGGGGGCGGCCTCGGTCGCCTTCAAGCTGTTCAGCGTCATTTGCCGGGGAGTCCTTTTCTGGCCTATACTTGGCCGACGCCCGCCCGAGCTTCAAGGCTCGATCGAAGTTGCGAACAGAAAGTCGTTCCGGTGAGTCAACAGAAGTCCCGCAAGGGCGTCGTCCAGATCAGCGAGGTTGCAAACGGACTGATCGATCCGGTGCTGGCCAAGCGCGCCGGCATCAACACGATGCTGCTTGGCTCCTGGGACGAGATCGCCGGCGCGGAATTTGCCGATTGCACGCGGCCGGAAAAGATCGCCTGGCCGCGCCGCGCCTCCGAAATCGGTAGCGATGGCGGCTACCAGCCCGGCGTGCTGACGGTCGCCTGTGAGGGCGCCAGGGCACTCTTCCTCACTCATGCCCAGGGCGAACTGATCCAGCGCATCAACGGCTTCTTCGGCTTCTATGCGATCGGCCAGCTGCGCATCGTCCAGAAGCCGGTCGCGGCTCCGCCCAAGCCCTACCGACGGCCGCGCCCGCTGACCGGCGAACCGGCCCGCCGGCTCGACACCATGGTCGAAGGCATCGAGAGCGAGGCGCTGAGGGCGGCGCTGAAGCGGCTCGGCACGGCCGTAATGTCTGAGCGCCGGAAGTAATTCACCATCAGGTGGTCACATTTCTTTGAATTCAGTTGAGAAACCACCCCTTGCCGCCTTGCGCGCGGCAAGTTATCGAAATCGCACTCCAGTTTTCCCCTCCTAGAACACGGGTCGAATTCATGTCCGCTTCCGAACTGAGCCTTCCGAAACGCCTCCTCAGCGGTGCAGCTGTCGCGGCGATCGCCCTCGTGCTCGCAGCCTGCAGCGACGAACAGAAGGAGGCGGCTTCCAAGGCGCCGACCGAAACGTCGGCGAGTGCGGATGCAACAACCACCGGCTCCACCAATACGGCGCCGGCTGTTAACCCGGCGAAGCCCGCCGGCACCGAAATGGCGCAGGCCGCCGCTCCGGCCGCCAAGGCCGAGCTGCCGCAGGCGGAAGGCAGCGTCGACGTCACGAAGCTGATGGAGCCGGGGGCACTGCCGGAAATGGCGCTGGGCGAGGCCAATGCGCCGGTGACGATCGTCGAATACATGTCGATGACCTGCCCGCACTGCGCCAACTTCCATAACAAGACCTTCGATGCCATCAAGGCGAAATATGTCGACAGCGGCAAGGTGCGCTTCATCGTCCGCGAGTTCCCGTTCGATCCACGCGCCGCGGCGGCCTTCATGCTGGCGCGCTGCGCACCGGAGGGACAGTATTTCCCGATGATCTCCATGCTGTTCAAGCAGCAGGAACAATGGGCCGCCGCGGAAAACGGCCGCGATGCGCTGTTGCAGATGTCGAAACTGGCCGGTTTTACACAGGAGAGCTTCGAGGCCTGCTTGACGAACCAAAAACTTCTGGATGATGTGAACGCAGTCATGCAGCGCGGCGCCAAGGAGTTCGGAGTGAAGTCGACACCGACCTTTTTCGTGAATGGCGAGCACTATTCGGGGGACATGTCGGTTGACGTTCTGTCGGCCCTCATCGACAGCAAGCTCTGATCCATCGCTTTTTCTGACAACGGGCGACGGCGGCGGCCGTGCGCCCGTTTTTTCAATGCCGCACACGGTGAGGTCTCGTCATGCCTCACGCTGACGTCTTTCCGAAAACCCGCGCCAATGCACGTCGTATGCGGGCCTCAATGGCTGAGGCCGAGCTGAAGCTCTGGAACGAATCGCGCGCTCATCGACTGATGGGTCTTTGTTTTCGCCGCCGGGTTCCCATCGCGGGCTACATCGACAATGTATGCAAGCACATCGTGCGGGTGATCGGGAAGGGGGCTTTCGAGTGAGGCGCTCGTGGCTCACCCCCCTCTGCCCTGCCGGGCATCTCCCCCGCAAGGGGGGAGATTCGCAAGCGGTGATGTTCCGGTCGACCAAATACCTTTCGCTTGGATCGACGGCGTCTGCGACCTTAATGTCGCGGAAAGCCGTGCTTCTTGCCGATCTCCCCCCTTGTGGGGGAGATGCCCGGCAGGGCAGAGGGGGGCACTCGCTGTCCACCCCAGTGTCCCGCCCATGAAATTCAACAAGCTTCGCCTGCTCGGCTTCAAGTCCTTCGTCGAACCGACAGAATTCATCATCGAGCGCGGCTTAACCGGCGTCGTCGGCCCGAATGGCTGCGGCAAGTCGAATCTCGTCGAGGCGCTACGCTGGGTGATGGGGGAGAACTCCTACAAGAACATGCGCGCCTCCGGCATGGACGACGTGATCTTTTCCGGATCGGGCAACCGGCCGGCGCGCAACACTGCAGAGGTGGGTCTCTATCTCGACAATGGCGACCGCACCGCGCCGGCCGCCTTCAACGACAGCGACGAAATCCAGGTGACGCGCCGCATCGAGCGCGAGCAGGGTTCGGTCTACCGGATCAACGGCAAGGAGGCGCGGGCCAAGGACGTCCAGCTGCTCTTCGCCGACGCGTCGACCGGCGCCCGTTCGCCGTCGATGGTCGGGCAGGGACGGATCGGCGAGCTGATCGCCGCAAAGCCCCAGGCACGCCGGCAATTGCTCGAAGAGGCGGCCGGCATTTCCGGCCTGCACTCGCGCCGCCATGAGGCCGAACTACGGCTGAAGGGGGCAGAGACCAATCTCGAACGGCTCGACGACGTCACCTCGCAGCTCGAAAGCCAGATCGAAAGCCTGAAGCGCCAGTCGCGCCAGGCCAACCGCTTCAAGATGCTGTCGGCGGAAATCCGCCGGCACGAGGCGATCCTGTTCCACATTCGCTGGGTACAGGCGAAGGAAGCGGAAGCCGAGGCGTCAAGTCAGCTGAACCAGATCACCGCGCTCGTTGCCGAGAAGGCGCAGGCGCAGATGGAGGCGGCCAAGCACCAGGCGATCGCCAGCCTCAAGCTGCCGGAACTGCGCGAGAACGAGGCGAAGCACGCAGCAGCGCTGCAGCGCCTGCAGATCGCCCGTGCGCAGCTCGAGGAGGATGCGGGGCGCATCCTGCGCCGTCGCGACGAATTGCAGCGGCGGCTTTCGCAGCTTGCCGAGGATATCGCCCGCGAGGAGCGGCTCATCGCCGACAATGCCGGCATTCTCGCCCGCCTCGACCAGGAGGAAGATGACCTCAGGGAGGCTCTTGCGGAGGCGGACGATCGCGCCGCGGAGGCGCGCGACAAGCTGGAGGAAGCCAATGAAAGGCTTTCTGGCAGTGAGGCGGATCTGGCCCGGCTGACCGCCGAGCGCGCCGAAGCGCAAGCGGCGCGCAATCAGCTCGACAGGACGCTGCGCGATCTCTCCGAGCGGCAGGGCCGCCTTGCCCGTCAGCTCGCCGAGCAGGCGCGCGACCTCGAAGGCCTCGATCGCCAGATGGCAGCACTCCCCGACCCGCACGAGAAGCAGGGACAGGTGGAGGCGGCGGAAGCGGCGCTGGAGGAGGCCGAGGCGGTGGTGGTCTCCGTCGAGGAGAGCCTTGCCGAAGCGCGAGCCGAGGAAGCGGCCACTCGCGCTCCCGTCGATCAGGCACGGGCACGGCTGAACGGTATCGAGACGGAGGCCCGGACGATTCGCCGGATGCTTGAGGCCACCGGCACCAGCACCTATCCGGCGGTCGTCGAGGACATCAAAGTCGAGCGCGGCTTCGAGACGGCGCTTGGCGCCGCATTGGGCGATGACCTCGATTCGCCGCTGGAGCAGGCGGCAGCCTCCCACTGGCGCATGCCCGGCGACCACGCGGACGATCCTGCCTTGCCCGCGGGCGCGGTGCCGTTGAGCGATTATGTCAGCGCCCCTGAGGCGCTCGGGCGCACGCTCCGCCAGATCGGCATCGTCGAAAGCGAGACGGAGGCCGAGCGCTTGCTGCCGCTCTTGAAGTCCGGCCAGCGGCTGGTGACGAAGGAAGGCGCGGTCTGGCGGTGGGATGGTCACGTGACCGGATCGGAGGCGCCGAGCGCCGCTGCCCTCAGGCTCGCCCAGAAGAACCGCCTTTCCGAGCTCGAGGCGGAGGCCGAGGATGCAGCCGTGGCCTTGCGCCAGGCGGAGGCGGATCTCGCCGCCGCCAGCGCGCGCATTCGCGCCGAGGACGAGCGGCTCCGCCTGTCGCGCGATGCCCAGAGGATGATTTCCAGGCAGCTCGCGGAGGCGCGCGACGCTCTTGCGGCGGCCGAACGCGCCTCGGGCGACCTCGCCCGCCGCCGCGCCGTGCTCGCCGAGACGAAGCTTCAACTCGAGGCCCAGGTCGAAGAGGTGGCCGAGCAAATCGAGGCGGCGAACGATGCGCTGGCCGAGGCGCCCGACCTCTCGGAACTCGAGTTGCGGCTGCGCACCCGGACGGCGGACGTTGCTGCGGACCGTGCCGCGGTCGCCGAAGTGCGTGCGGCGCATGATGGTCTCGCCCGCGAAAACGAGGCGCGTCTGCGCCGGCTCACGGCAATTGCCGGGGAACGCGAGACCTGGCGGGCGCGCGCGGCGAGCGCCGAGGAGCACATCGCCACGCTCCGCGACCGCGAGGCGGAGGCGCGCGAGGAGGTCGAGGAACTTATCGACGCGCCCGACGAGTTCGAGGAGAAGCGTCGCGCCCTGATGAACGAATTGCAGAAGGCGGAGACGGCGCGCCGGCAGGCGGCCGACGTCCTCGCGGAGGCGGAGACCCGCCAGCGTGAAGCCGATCGCCTCGCGGCGACGGCGCTTTCGGAGCTTGCCGAAGGGCGCGAGAAGCGCGGCCGGGCCGAGGAGCGGCTCGTCTCGGCGCGCGAACGGCGCGTCGAGATCGAGGCCCGCATCCTGGAGGCGCTTTCCTGTGCACCACACGAGGCGATGCGCCTGACGGGACTGGCCGTCGACGCGGTGCTGCCCGACATGCGCACCATCGAGCGGGAACTCGAGCGGCTGAAGATCGAGCGGGAGCGCCTCGGCGCCGTCAACCTGCGGGCTGACGAGGAACAAAAGGAGCTTTCCGAACGGCTGGCGGCGCTCCTCAAGGAGCGCGACGACGTCATCGAGGCGATCCGCAAGCTGAGGAGCGCCATCCAGAATCTCAATCGCGAGGGGCGTGAACGGCTGATTGCCGCCTTCGACGTGGTCAATGTCCAGTTCCAGCGGCTCTTCACCCACCTCTTCGGCGGCGGCACGGCGGAGCTGCAGCTGATCGAGAGCGACGATCCGCTCGAGGCCGGTCTCGAAATCCTCGCCCGACCGCCCGGCAAGAAGCCGCAGACGATGACGCTGCTTTCCGGCGGCGAGCAGGCGCTGACGGCGATGGCGCTGATCTTCGCCGTCTTCCTCACCAATCCGGCACCGATCTGCGTGCTCGACGAAGTCGATGCACCGCTCGACGATCATAATGTCGAGCGCTATTGCAACCTGATGGATGAAATGGCGGCCTCGACCCAGACGCGCTTCATCATCATCACCCATAACCCGATCACCATGGCCCGCATGAACCGCCTGTTCGGCGTCACCATGGCCGAACAGGGTGTGTCGCAGCTCGTCTCCGTCGATCTGCAGACGGCCGAGCGCCTGCGCGAAGCAGTCTGACAGCCGCGATCCTTCGAAAATTAGGCATCCGACCACGCGCCGCTGCATTTTTGATGCACTGCAGCAAAAATCTTCGCCGAGTGCATTTTCAGGCCGAACCATATACTGTAGACCGTCATCGAAACTGTTTCTGGGTGGAGAACAGGCATGACGAAATGGGTATACACCTTCGGCGGAGGCAAGGCCGAAGGAAGTGCGGGGGATCGCAACAGGCTCGGAGGCAAGGGCGCGAACCTTGCCGAAATGTGCAATCTCGGCCTGCCCGTTCCCCCCGGCCTGACGATCGTCACGGATGCCTGCAACAGCTATTTCGACAACGGCCGGACGATGCCCGAAGGCCTGCGCGAGCAGGTGCGCGACGGCATTGCCCGAATGGAAGAGATCACCGGACGCGTTTTCGGCGATACCGCCCGTCCGTTGCTTCTCTCCGTTCGTTCCGGCGCCCGCGCCTCTATGCCGGGCATGATGGATACGGTTCTCAATCTCGGCCTCAACGACCAGTCGGTGCACGCCCTGGGGCATGACGCCGGCGACGCGCGCTTCGCCTATGACAGCTACCGCCGCTTCATCCAGATGTATGGTGACGTCGTATTGGGCGTCGATCACGAGATCTTCGAGGAGATCCTCGAGGAAGAGAAGGGGCGGCTCGGCCACGAGCAGGACCCGGAGCTTTCGGCCGTCGAGTGGCAGCATGTCATCTCGCGCTACAAGGAGGCGATCGAGGAGGTGCTCGGCGAACCCTTTCCGCAGGATCCCGAGACCCAGCTCTGGGGCGCGATCGGCGCGGTCTTCTCGAGCTGGATGAACCCGCGCGCCATAACCTACCGCCATCTGCACGGCATTCCGGCCGCCTGGGGCACCGCCGTCAATGTCCAGGCGATGGTGTTCGGCAATCTCGGCAATTCGTCTGCAACCGGCGTCGCCTTTACGCGCAACCCGTCGACCGGCGCGAAGGAGCTTTACGGCGAGTTCCTGGTCAATGCCCAGGGGGAGGACGTCGTCGCCGGCATCCGCACGCCGCAGAACATCACCGAGGCCGCGCGTATCGCGTCCGGCTCGGACAAGCCGTCGCTGGAAAAGCTGATGCCGGAGGGTTTCATCGAGTTCGAAACCATCTGCCAGACGCTAGAGCGCCACTACCGCGACATGCAGGACCTCGAATTCACCATCGAGCGGGGCAAGCTCTGGATGCTGCAGACCCGTTCCGGCAAGCGCACCGCCAAGGCGGCGCTGAAGATCGCCGTCGACATGGCCGAAGAAGGCCTGATCTCGAACGAAGAGGCGGTGGTGCGCATCGATCCGGCATCGCTCGACCAGCTCCTGCATCCGACCATAGACCCGCATGCCCGCCGCGATATCATCGGCTCGGGGTTGCCGGCCTCGCCGGGCGCGGCGACGGGCGAGATCGTCTTCACCTCCGAGGAAGCGGTGCATGCCGTCAAGGAAGGGCGCAAGGTGATCCTGGTTCGCGTCGAGACGAGCCCGGAGGATATCCACGGCATGCATGCGGCTCAGGGCATCCTGACGACGCGGGGCGGCATGACGAGCCACGCCGCCGTCGTCGCCCGCGGCATGGGTACGCCCTGCGTCTCCGGCGCCGGCAGCATCCGCGTCGATCAGCGCGCCGAACTCCTGATCACCGCGAGCGTGACCCTGAAGAAGGGCGACGTGATTACCATCGACGGATCGTCCGGGCAGGTGCTGAAGGGCGAGATTGCCATGCTGCAGCCGGAGCTTTCGGGCGATTTCGGCAAGATCATGCAATGGGCCGATCAAAGCCGCCGCATGACGGTGCGCACCAATGCCGAAACGCCGGCCGACGCGCGCGCCGCCCGCTCCTTCGGAGCCGAAGGCATCGGACTCTGCCGCACAGAGCACATGTTCTTCGAGGACGACCGCATCAATGTGATGCGCGAGATGATCCTCGCCGAGGACGAGGAGGGCCGGCGCGCATCCCTTGCAAAGCTGTTGCCGATGCAGCGCTCCGACTTCGTCGAACTCTTCTCGATCATGCACGGATTGCCGGTGACGATTCGCCTGCTCGATCCGCCGCTGCACGAATTCCTGCCGAAGACCGACGAGGAAATCGCCGAAGTCGCCGGCGTCCTGGGGCTCGATCCGGCGCATCTGCGCCAGCGCGTCGATGCGCTGCACGAGTTCAATCCGATGCTCGGCCATCGCGGCTGCCGCCTGGCCATCTCGCATCCGGAAATCGCCGAAATGCAGGCGCGCGCCATTTTCGAGGCGGCCGTGGAGGCGGCGCGCGTCACCGGCGCACCGGTGGTTCCCGAGATCATGGTGCCGCTCGTCGGGCTGCGCGCGGAACTCGACTATGTCAAGGAACGGATCGATGCGGTCGCCAAGGAGGTGATCGGCGAGTCCGGCATCGGCATCGACTATCTGGTCGGAACAATGATCGAACTGCCGCGGGCGGCTCTGCGCGCCGATGTCATTGCCGAGGCGGCCGACTTCTTCTCCTTCGGCACCAATGACCTGACGCAGACCACCTTCGGCATTTCGCGCGACGACGCGGCCCAGTTTCTCGCCACCTATCAGCAGAAGGGCATCATCGAGCAGGATCCGTTCGTCTCGCTCGACTTCGACGGGGTGGGCGAGCTGATCCAGCTCGCGGCCGAACGCGGTCGCCGCACCAAGAACGGCCTGAAGCTCGGCATTTGTGGTGAGCATGGCGGCGATCCCGCTTCGATCCGCTTCTGCGAGGAGGCCGGTCTCGACTACGTTTCCTGCTCGCCCTTCCGCGTGCCGATCGCCCGGCTGGCGGCCGCACAGGCGGCGATCAACGGCAACGGCAAGGCGGAGACGCTGGCGCTCGCGGCAAGTTGACGGCTTTCTACGCTCGCCTCTGCCTCCAACAGCTTTCGCGTCACTACCAATAATAGGGCCGGCGCATCAGGAAGTCGTTGTCGTAGCGGAAGGCGCGCGACTCGGCGCGACGGTCCAGTTCTATACGCTGCAGGCAGGTCGCAAACGCATCCGTGCCGCGGCGAAAGCCGTAGGAGGCGCAGGTCGTTTCGTCCCTTGCGCGCCGCTCCTGCTGCGTCATCGTCTGACACCCGGCGAGAACCAAGCCTGCCGCGGCGAGTGTCAGCAGTCTCGTTGTCATCATGGTCATTCCTGCCTCCTGATCGGCGCTCGCTCGCGGAACAGAAATCGGCGGGGTGTCACTTCGTCTCTCTGCGTAATGACGTTGCAGCAGAGCGGGACGCATGAGCAACTGTCCGCAGGCGCGATACAACGGAAACAAGAATATCATCCGTCCGCTGCACGATGGCGATCAATCTCGGTTTGCCTCAGATCCGCTCGAGCACGTCGACGAAGGCATCGGCGAAGCTGGTAAGACCGGCGGTGCGCTCGCTCGGCTGCTCAACGCGGATCGAGCTTGCGTCCTCATCGAGGCAGACGAACAGGATCGCCGGCGTCTGGCCATCGGTTTGGCTATGGCGAAGGACGGCGATCGTAAGGCAATTGTCGACGAGGCCGGAGGCAGGCAGGACGAAAAGCAACTCGCCGCCGACATCGTCCGCCACCGTGCGGACAAAGGACGAAAAATCGTCCTTGCTGCCCGAGAAGCGGTCGAGCGAGAGTTCAAGCTCGAGCAGCGCCATTGGAAGGGCAGCATCTCCACCGGGGAGCGGTGGGGCAGGGGCGGCGATCTCCGAGCGTGTCTCCGATGCGGTCATGATCTCTCTCTCCGTTGTCACCGCGCCTCAACTCCCCCGGGCGCTGGCCGATGCCTCCATCCGGCAGGTCAGGACCTCGGCCGGAATGGTCGAGCTGAAATAACTGGTTAACGAGAATGGCGAATTTGCGGCAGAAGTACAACTGCTGCGCTCATACCCTTTTTGGACGAATTCAATGCGTGTGAAGGCTGGTAGTTCCCAGGCAAACGGCCATGGTCTAAGAAGGCGAGGTCTTTGCCGCGGGGATTGATTCCGTTTCATGATGGTCCGGTACGAGCGTCCCTATTCCCATGCTGCCCACTGGGCGCGCAGGTTTGCCCGCATCGGTTTCGTGGTTTTCGTGCTGTCGCTTGCCGCGCACCGCTTCGGTCCGCTGACGACGCCGCATTTTCTGGCGCTCGCCGGCTTCGCCGTTGCCTTTGCCCTGACAGCCGTGCTGCTTGCGGCCGTTGGTCTTACGCGCCTCTGGAAGGTGGCGGCAATCGGCGGGACGGCTTCCGTCTCGGCGCTCTTCTATTCGGCGCTTCCGCTCGGCTTCTTCGGCTATGGCGCCGTGCAATATCTGGCGCGGCCGGCGATCTATGATGTCAGCACCGATACGGTAACGCCGCCGCCCTGGATCAAGACGCCGGTCGCCGAGGAGAGCTGGATCAAGCGCAGGCCTATGGCGGCGCCCGAGGATCGCGAAGCGCAGATCTCTGCCTATCCGGGGCTTACGGGACGGCGCTACGATGGCGCTCTCGACCGCGTTTTCCAGGGCGTCCGCAAGGTCGTCGAGGAGACGCGCATCGGCATTACCGCGGAGCTCGGCGTCGAGAACGCACGCGCCGATCTCGAGGATCTCGCCGTCGGTGCCGGCCCGGGCGCAGATACGAACAGGGAACCGGAGGCCATTCCCGTCCCGGCCACGCGCCCGGAGCCCGACATCGATGGCGGCATTCCCGGGCGGCGCTCGAGCGATATCGTGCTGCAGGGCGAATGGCGCACGCTAATCGTCGGCTTTCGCTTCGACGTGCTGATCCGGCTGCGCGAGGAGGCGGAGACGACGCTTGTCGACCTGCGCGTCGCCTCGCGTTATGGCCAGCACGATCTTGGCATGGGTGCCATGTTTGCGGAAGACTTCCTGCGCGGGCTTGACGCGGAACTCCTGGGGATTGCTGGAGACTAAGCTCGCTCATCCGCCGACCGGTCGGTATTCGCCAAGGAGCGACGGAGCGCCGTTGGTCTCGATGCGGCCCTGCTCGATCAGGTCCTCGATATGGGCGAGCACCGACAGCGCCGCCGCGCCGTGCAGCCGCGGATCGGTCGAGGCGTAGATTACCTTCACCATGTCCGGGATCTTCCGGTCTCCGGCGCGCAGACGTTCCAGCACGGCGCGTTCGCGCATCTTTCGATGCGCTTTGAGCGCCCGCAGGAAGGCGGCAGGGTCGCTGACCGGGCCGCCGTGGCCGGGCAGGTAGAGCCGGTCGTCGCGCAGGAGCAGCTTGTCGAGCGAAGCCATGTAGTCGGCCATGGCACCGTCCGGCGGTGCGACAATGGTCGTCGCCCAGGCCATCACGTGATCGGCGGAGAAGAGAATGCCGGTGCCGCCGAGGCCGAAGGCCATGTGATTGGCGGTGTGTCCCGGCGTGGTGATCGCCGTCAGGCTCCAGCCGTCTCCCTCGATCCGTGCGCCGTCATGAAGGGCGATGTCTGGCACGAACTCCATGTCCGAGCTTTCGGCGAAGGGGTTGGTTTCGCCGGCGTGCAAGGGGCGGGCGGCCCGGTGCGGCCCTTCGCCGACGACAACGGCTCCGGTCGCTTCCCTGAGACGGCGGGCGAGGGGCGAGTGGTCGCGATGGGTGTGGCTGACGGCGATATGCGTCACCTCACGCCCTTCGAGCGCCGTCATCAGCGCATGGAAATGCGCCTCGTCCTCCGGCCCCGGATCGATCACCGCGACCGAGCGGCGACCGACGATGTAGCTATTGGTGCCATGAAAGGTGAAGGGGCCGGGATTGTTGACGGTGATGCGCTCAACGCCCGCGGCCACCGTCACCGCCTCGCCGTGGGCGGGCTTGAAATCGAGGTCGAATTCCGGTCCCTGCATGCGTCTCGCCTTCACTTGTATTCGATCTCGATGAAGGACATCGGTTCGTTGCCCGCATTGACGACATTGTGGGCGACGCCCGCATCGCGCCGGTAGGCGGCGCCCTTTGCGACATCGATCCGGCGGCTGCCGCCTTTCTCTTCCAGCAGGAACGCACAGTCCGTCATCGGCACGACGACATAGCCAAGGCCGTGGACGTGGTGTCCGGTATCGGCACCCGGTTCGAAGTCCCAGCGGACGATCCGCACCACCGGGTCATCGACGAGAACAGTCGGGACGGCAGGCGGGCGGGCGCGAAACTGGCTCATCGAGGTCTCCATTTGCAGGCGACAATAGGCCAAAGCCGGGCGCGAGGAAACGGGCTCAGCCACCGGTTTCATCGCGTTCGACCGCCTTTGGCCTGACGGCTGGCTGCACAGTCAGGTTCCATCATCAAAATATGCACGCAAAGCGAAGTTAAGCATTGTGAGCCTGCACGAGCTTTGCTAATCAGGCGCTCGATCTGGCGAGCTGACGTCTTGCCAGCTTCAAGTTGGGGCGTAGCCAAGCGGTAAGGCAGCGGTTTTTGGTACCGCCATCCCCTGGTTCGAATCCAGGCGCCCCAGCCAAGCTTCCCTTTCAGGTCAAGAATCCAAGGCTTTTTTCTAATTGCCAGACTTCCCAATTTGGGTTCTGTCGCAAAGCAATTGTCGTACACGACTGCCATACGCTGGTAGGCACGTTCCCGTCCGCTGCTTTGTCGTCCGCAACAAGGCGCCTATGGTTGGCGGCGCAACCGTAGAGGGGGGCGGCATTTCTCCGCGATGACGCTGATGAGCCTGCAGCCTTCGACGCTGCGAGGACTCGGCCTTCCATCCTCGTCGCCCTGGCGCTGCAGACCGTTGTGGCAGTCGCTTACTTCCCGCCATGAGCCGAACCTACGATGCAGCGGTGATCTCAGCGGGCTTCACGGGCATTGCCCTCGGCGCGACCCAACGGCGATCGCCAATATGGCGGCGGTTACGAAAAGCCACGGCGCCGCGCCGGCGGCCTTCATCATTCTGCCGTTGGTATCGGCACTTTTCATCGATATCGCCAATGCTGGCATCATCACGTTCATGGTCAGATGAGACTTCCGCGCTTCCGTTGCAAAAAAGCCCGCCGATATAGGCCGGCGGGCTTTGCATACCTCTGCAGCAGGCCCGCGGCGTCCCTTACTCCGCCTTGGCGCCACCCAGGAATTCCTCGCACCAGCTCGGGCCATTGGGGCGCTTGCGGTCGCCGGCGATGCGGATCGAGCGGATGACGTAGTCGGAGGAGACGGTGAGTTTTACGGCGCAACTCAGATATTCGGTGCGGGCGGCCGCGATGCGCTTGCCGCGCTTGCCGTCGGCGGTCCTTTCGTATTCGGCCGGGATCCGGCGGGTCTTGTAGCCGCCCCTCCAGCTATAGACGGTGTCGTTGCCCGTTTCGACGTCGGAAAGCGGCGGGCCGAACTGGGCGAAAAAGGTGCCGGCGGGCTGGCCGAGCCAGCGCTTTTCGACAGCGTTTCGCGCCACCCCCGTCGTCGTCGTGCAGCCGGCAAGGACCAGCGCAATGCCGGCCGCCGTCGTCATGCGGAAATTCATGTCTCTGTCCCTTTGGTCTGTGCTCGAATTCTGCGGCGCGGAAGGCGGGCATTCCCCGGATTTCCTTGCGATCCCGGAGGCTCTAGCGCCAAAAGCGACGAAAGAAAATCGGTGCGCGACCTTGCGATCGAGGAAAATCCGAAGCGTTGCAGAAACGCCCTATTGCCACGCATGGGCGAGAGCCCGAGCGGTCTTCCGCCGGCTATTTTTTTGAGAGGGGCGGGTGCTTTTTTCCGTTAGGCGCTTGTGAAAACGAAAATGCTGTTCTATAGAGGCGCCGCTGGTCACGGAGTGTAGCGCAGTCTGGTAGCGCACCACGTTCGGGACGTGGGGGTCGCAAGTTCGAATCTTGCCACTCCGACCAGCCAAATCAATCACTTAGCTGTCTCTTCGGTCCCCGATGCGATATCGCTCGACGCGAAGATCGACGCGCAATTGGGGCGCGGCAATGCCGAACGCTCCTTTAAGGCGATGCGCCTCCTCCTCCTCCTCCTCCTCCAGCCGGTGCTTTCTGGCGAATGCCTCTATCTTCATCATGCGGCCGTGAAAGGCCTCCTCCGGTGTCTCCTAGCCTGGTGCTCCGGCACCAACGGCGCATGAAAAAGGGGCCGCGCAGGCCCCTTTCTCACGTCTTGGAATTTCCGCTCACTCGTCGATCGTGTCGATGATTTCGATCGCCCTGGCGGCGGTGACCCGGCGAACTTCGGCGTCTTCCCGGCGGTTCGCGAAGGCTTCGGTTGCCATCAGCTGATCGGCGAGGTCGGCCGGTAGTGACAGGATAACGCGGCTATCTTCGGTGTGGATGCCGCCGAGTGCCGCGCGCTTGGCAGTGATCATGCCGCCCGCCACCGTGTTGTTGGTGTCCGGGTCGATCAGGATGAAGGCGCCGGTCGTGCGGTTCTGCTCATAGGCGTCGAAGATCGCCTGCTCGTCGAAGGCGAGGTGCACCTTGCCGATGGCGTTCATCGGCAGCTCGTCGGCGTGGTTCCACTTGCCGGACTTCAAGTCGAGCTGGTTGATCGGCTGCACCTGCACGCGCTGGCGGCGGCTGCCGGACTTCAGCCAGTAGCGCTTGCCCGGCTGGATACCTTCGGGCTGCAGTGCCACGAGCTGCGCGTCGAAGGCAAGCCCTGTCATCGGCTGGCTGTCGATCGTTGCGATCATGTCGCCGCGTGAAACGTCCACCTGACGATCGAGCACGAGGGTGATCGCGTCGCCGGCGACGGCGGCGTTGCGCACCAGGTCGAAGGTGACGATCTTGGTGACGTTGGCGACCATGCCGGACGGCAGGATCACGACGGAATCGCCGGGCTTCACCGAACCGCCTGCCACCGTGCCCTGATAGCCGCGGAAGCTTTCGCCGGGGCGCGAGACGCGCTGTACCGGAAGGCGGAAACCGACGGTCTGCGCCGAGCGGGTGGTCGCGAGTTCCAGCACCTCGATCAGTGTCGGGCCTTCGTACCAGGGCATCGAGGCGCGACCGTTATAGACGACGTTCTCGCCCTTGAGCGCCGAAACCGGGATCGCGGTCACCTGGCGCACGCCGAGCGACAGCGCCAGTTCCTTGAACTCGTGCGAGATCTGATCGAAGCGACTGCGGTCGTAGTTGGTCAGGTCGATCTTGTTGACGGCGAGCACGAACTGGCGGATGCCCATCAGCGTCGCGATTGTCGCGTGCCGGCGCGTCTGCTCCAGCAGGCCGACGCGCGCATCGACGAGCAGCACGGCGAGATCGGCCGTAGAGGCGCCGGTCGCCATGTTGCGGGTATATTGCTCGTGGCCGGGCGTGTCGGCGACGATGAAGGAGCGCTTGTCGGTCGAGAAGTAGCGATAGGCGACGTCGATGGTGATGCCCTGTTCGCGCTCGGCCTGCAGGCCGTCGAGCAGCAGGGCGAAGTCCGGCAGGCCGAGATCGTTCTGCTTGCCCTTGGAATCGCCCTGGAGGCTTGCGGCCTGGTCTTCCTTGACGGCCTTGGTGTCCCAGAGCAGGCGGCCGATCAGCGTCGATTTGCCGTCATCGACACTGCCGCAGGTGAGGAGGCGAAGGGGACGGGTGTCGCACACGACCCGCGCCGTCTCCTGCAGGGGGAGGGCGACGGCGGTTTCGTCCAAGGCTGCGGTCGCTATTGCCGGTGCGGTCATCAGAAATATCCTTCGCGTTTTTTCTTTTCCATCGAGCCGGCCTGGTCGCGGTCGATGGCGCGGCCCTGGCGTTCGGAGACGGTCGCGGTTTCAAGTTCGGAAATGATGTCGTCGAGCGTCGTCGCGCTGGAGCGGATCGCACCCGTCAGCGGGAAGCAGCCGAGCGTGCGGAAGCGGATGACCTCTTCGCGTTTCGCTTCACCGGGAAGCAGTTCGAGGCGCGGGTCCTCGGCGAGGATCATCATGCCGTCGCGCTCGACGATCGGGCGCTTCTTGGCGAAGTAAAGAGGCACGATCGGAATCTCTTCCGCCTGGATGTAGCGCCAGATGTCGACTTCGGTCCAGTTGGACAGCGGGAAGGCGCGCACGCTCTCGCCCTTGCGGACCATGCCGTTGTAGAGATTCCAAAGCTCGGGGCGCTGGTTGCGCGGATCCCAGCGATGGTCCGGCGTACGGAAGGAATAGATGCGCTCCTTGGCGCGGCTCGCTTCCTCGTCGCGGCGTGCGCCGCCGAAGGCCGCATCGTACTGGCCGGCGTCGAGCGCCTGGCGCAGCGCTTCCGTCTTCATGATGTCGGTATAGAGCGCCGAGCCGTGCGTGAACGGCGTGACGTTCTCGGCCGCACCGCGAGGATTGGTGTGGACGACCAGATCGAGATCGTATTTTTCGACCATCTCGTCGCGGAACGCGATCATCTCGCGGAATTTCCAGCCAGTGTCGACGTGCAGCAGTGGGAAGGGGACGCGACCGGGATAGAACGCCTTGCGCGCCAGGTGCAGCAGCACGGAGGAATCCTTGCCGATCGAATAGAGCATCACCGGGCGCTCGAATTCCGCGGCGACCTCACGGAAGATGTGGATCGCTTCGTTTTCCAGGGCCTTCAGATGCGGATCAAGCGGCGGTTTCGTGCTCTGCGGGTTATGCAATTCCGTTTCCGGATGGGTGTGGGGCATTTCGAACTCCGGGGAGAATACTGTCTTTTGGCTGCGGCGCTGCGTCAGGCGGCGCCGCTGGCATTGGGGATGATGGAAGAAGCCGCTTCGGCAACGTGCAGGCCGCATTCGCGCTTCTCGTCGTTCTCCCACCACCAGCGTCCGGCGCGCTCGGGCTCGCCGGGCTTGATGGCGCGTGTGCAGGGCTCGCAGCCGATCGACGGATAGCCGCGGCCGTGCAGCGGGTTGACGGGAATGGCCTCTGCGGCGACATGGGCACGGATCGTCTCGATGTCCCAATCCGCCAGCGGATTAATCTTGATGAGACCGCGCTCGAGGTCGGCTTCGGCAAAGGGCGTCGTGGCACGGTTGCCGGACTGGCCGCGGCGCAGGCCGGTGATCCAGTAGCTTGCTCCTTCGAGCGCCCGCGCCAGCGGCTTCAGCTTGCGTACGCCGCAGCAAGCGTGCCTTGCCTCGACGCTCTCGTAGAAGCCGTTCATGCCATATTGCGCCACATAGGCCTCGATATCGGCCTTTTCCGGGTAATAGCGCTTAATCAGAATGTTGTAGGTTTCCTCGGTCTCCTCGACGAGGGCGACGGTTTCGTTGAAGAGCCGGCCGGTCTTCAGCGTCGCGACCTCGATGTCGAGGCGGTTGATGCCGATGGCGGCGGTGATGACCTGATCCTCGATGCCGAGCGACGTGGTGAAGACCGCCCGACCATCGAGCCCGGCGACCATAGCCAGGCGGCCGGCAAGATCGAGGCTCTCGAGCTTGTCGTTCAGGGCCTTGGCTTCGGCTTCGAGGGATTGCGTCGTCATGGCTGCATCCTGTTGCAATTTGCACGGAATATCGCAGCCGTTTGTGACAAAGGACAGAAAAACGGATTTCTATTGCTCAAGGATCAGAGCAAATATCTCTCTGATCCATAAAGTTCTAAGAAAACCTACTAATTTAGTAGATTATCTCTGGCCGGACAGAAGGATGCGAAGATGCGTTCCTTCGCCAGGGGTCAAGGGGTGCCGGCCGTTCAAGAATTGTTGATGGCACTGTCCTTTCGCGCCGTCTGCCCCAGCTTGTGCTTGATCAATGCGGGAGAATGAAGGGAGACGCAAATGATGCAGTCCTTGTCGAGGCGCGCCGTCCTTGGAAGCGTCCTCGGATTGCTTATGGTGACGGGCGCCTATGCTCACCACGGCTGGTCCTGGGCGGAAGCCGACCAGGTCGAGCTCTCGGGCACGATCCGTGAGATCTCGATGGCGCCGCCGCATCCGACGCTGCGGGTCGAAACGCAGAATGACGGCCTCTGGCTGGTCGAACTCGGCAACCCGCGCCTGACCCAGCGCTCAGGCTTCGTCGAGGGCGTCGCGAAGGTTGGCGACCAGATCGTCGCGCTCGGCAACCGCTCGCTCGATCGCAGCGAGAAGAGAATGAAGGCCGTTCGGATCACGGTGGCCGGAAAAGTCTATGACATCTATCCGGAGCGTATACAGACGAACTGATGGAGGAGGTGCTGACCTGGATCGGGACGCTGCCCTTCGCTCTGGCGATACGGCGCTCCGCGACCCTCTACATCTTCGTCAATGCCTCCCATATCCTGTCGATCGGGATCATCGTCGGCGCGATCCTGCCGCTCGACCTGAGGCTTGTCGGCCTCATCCGGACGGTTCCGGTCGAGGTGGTCGGGCCGTTCCTGTCGCGCGCCGCGGCCGCCGGCGTGGCGCTGGCGGTCGCCACCGGTTTCTGCCTCTTCAGTGTCAATCCGGTTGAATATGCCGGCAATGCCGCGTTCCTGACCAAGATGACGCTGCTCGTCCTCGGCGTCGCCAACGCGGCTTTATTGCACCTGGCGCCGCAGTGGCGCACCGCCGTCAAAGGCGGCCCGATCTCTTTAAGGGTCCGCCTTTCAGCATGGCTTTCGCTGATGATCTGGACCGGTGCCGTCATCGCCGGCCGATGGATCGGCTTCCTGCTCGAGTAATCTTACCGATCGCTGATCGCCCAGCGCGGGTTGATCCAGGGCTCCTGGTTGGAGCGGGCGAGCGGCTGCTTGCCGAGGATATGGTCCGCGGCCTTCTCGCCGGTCATGATCGAGGGCCCGTTGAGATTGCCATAGGTGACATGCGGGAAGATCGAGGAGTCGGCAACACGCAAGCCGTCGACGCCGATCACCCGCGTCTCCGGATCGACGACGGCCGTCGGATCGTCCTTCGAGCCCATCTTGCAGGTGCCGCACGGGTGATAGGCGCTCTCCAGGTGCTCGCGCAGGAAGGCGTCGATCTCCTCGTCCGTCTGTACCTTCTCGCCGGGCTGGATTTCCGGGCCGCGATATTGATCGAAGGCCTTCTGGTTGAAGATTTCGCGCGTCAGGCGTACGCAATGGCGGAACTTCTCCCAATCCTCCGGATGGCTCATATAGTTGAAGCGGATCACCGGATCGGCCTTCGGGTCGGAGGCGCGCAGCGTGACGCTGCCGCGCGACTTCGACAAGTTGTAGCCGACATGCACCTGGAAGCCGTGCGTATTCGCCGCCGCCTTGCCGTCATAGCGGATCGCCACCGGCAGGAAGTGGTACTGGATGTCGGGCTGCTTGACGCCGGCCGCCGAGCGCAGGAACGCGCAGGCCTCGAACTGGTTGGAAATGCCCAGGCCGGACTTGAAGAACAACCACTGCGCGCCCGCCACCCCCTGCCAGAACCATGGCAGCCAGGAATAGAGCGAGACCGGCTTGGTGCTCACCTGCTGGAAATAGAACTCCATGTGGTCCTGCAGGTTTTGGCCGACTCCCGGGCGATCCGCCTTAACGTCGATCCCCATTTCCTTGAGGTGCGAGGCCGGACCGATGCCGGAGAGCATCAACAATTTCGGTGAATTGAAGGAGGAGGCCGAGACGATCACCTCGCGGTTCGCCTTCACCACCTCGATGCGGCCGCCGCGCTCGATCTCGACGCCGGTCGCCCGGCCGTTTTCGATGACGATCTTGCGGGCGAAGCAGCGGATGAGCTCGACATTCGGCCGTTTCAGTGCCGGCTTCAGATAGGCGGAGGCGGCCGACCAGCGACGACCGCGCCAGGTCGTCTGCTCCATGAGCCCGAAGCCTTCCTGCTTGGAGCCGTTGTAATCGTCGGTCATTTCGAAGCCGGCCTGCTTGCCGGCTTCGACGAAAGCGTGGAAGAGCGGGTTCTTGACCGGGCCGCGCTGGACATGCAGCGGCCCATTGGCGCCGCGCCAGCCGTCTTCGCCGCCATGCGAATGCTCCAGTCGCTTGAAATAGGGAAGGACGTCGGCATAGGCCCAGCCTTTTGCCCCGAGATCCTCCCAGCGGTCGAAATCCTCCGCGTGGCCACGCACGTAGACCATGCCGTTGATCGACGAGGAGCCGCCGATCACCTTGCCGCGCGGCGCGGTGATGCGCCGGTTGTTGAGGTGTGGCTCCGGCTCGGAGAGATAGCCCCAATTGTAGCGGTTCATGCTCATCGGCCAGGCGAGTGCCGCGGGCATCTGGATGAACGGGCCGAAATCCGAGCCGCCGAACTCCAGAACGATGACCGAATGCTTGCCGTCCTCCGACAGGCGATAGGCAAGCGCCGAGCCTGCCGAACCGGAACCGATGATGACGAAATCTGCCTGCATGTGTGTGGTCTTTCTTCTGCGTAGCTGCCCCCTCATCCGGCTGCCGCCAGCTTCTCCGGGTTTCACTCCCTTGTGGAGAGGGGTTGGGGAGGGGGCTTCCCCTAGTACGGCGCCTCTACCTTCCCCATGCCGACATAGACGGTCTTGAGCTCGGTATAATGATTGAGCGCCGCGACCGAATTTTCCCGCCCGAAACCGGACTGCTTCGAGCCGCCGAAGGGGATTTCCACGGGTGCCAGATTGTAGGCGTTGATCCACAGCGTGCCGGCTTCGAGCCGATCGGCGACCCGGTGTGCGCGGCTCAGATCGGCGGTGAAGACGCCGGCGGACAGACCGAATTCCGTCGCGTTGGCCCGGGCGACGACCTCCGCCTCGTCGTCGAAGTCGAGCACGCACATGACAGGCCCGAAGATTTCCTCCCGCGCGATCGTCATCTCGTCGGTAACGTCAGCGAAGACGGTCGGCTGGATATAGGTGCCCTCGCTGTTGACGGCGTTCGGGATGCCGCCGCCGGTGATCAGCCGCGCACCTTCCGCCTTGCCCTTCTCGACATAGGACAGGACCTTGTCTCGCTGCGCCTTCGAGACCATCGGCCCTAGCTGCGTCGCCTCGTCCATGGGGTCGCCGATGACGATCGCTTCGGTGCGCTGCTTGAGGCGCGCCAGGAAATCTTCCTTCACCTTCCGCTGCACGAAGACACGGGTGCCGTTCGAGCAGACCTGGCCGGTCGAATAGAAATTGCCGAGCATGGCGCCGCCGATGGCGCTTTCGAGATCGGCGTCGTCGAAGACGATCAGCGGCGACTTGCCGCCGAGCTCCATGGTCACGTGGCGCAGCCCGGCCGCAGCCGCCTCGTAGACCTTGCGGCCGGTCGGGACCGAGCCGGTGAGCGAGACCTTGGCGACATCGGGATGGTTGACGAGGAGAGGGCCGGTCGAGCGGTCGCCCTGGATGACGTTATAGAGTCCCTTAGGAAGGCCGGCTTCAATCAGGATCTCGGCGATCTTCAGCGCTCCGAGCGGCGTGTTTTCGGACGGCTTGAAGACCATGGCATTGCCCGCCACCAGCGCCGGCGCCCCTTTCCAACAGGCGATCTGTTGCGGGTAGTTCCAGGCGCCGATGCCCACGCAGACGCCGAGCGGCACCCGCTTCGTATAGGCAAAATCGCCCCCCAGCGGGATATAGTCGCCATTGAGCGCCGCTGCCGCGACGCCGCCGAAGAACTCGAAACTGTCGGCGCCGGAGGTCGGGTCGGCGACGATCGTCTCCTGGATCGGCTTGCCGGTATCGAGCGTCTCGAGTTCGGAAAGCTCGCGGTTACGCTCGCGCATGATCTCGGCTGCGCGCTTCAGGATACGGCCGCGCGCCGTCGGGCTCATCGCCGCCCATTCCGGTTGCGCCCGCTTGGCGGCGGCGATGGCGCGTTCGACGATCGCTGGCGTTGCCGCATGCAGCCGGGCAATCACCTCGCCGGTCGCCGGATAGATGCTCTCGATCAGCGTGCCGGCCGTGTCCTCGACATATTCGCCGTCGATGAAGTGCGAGGCTTGCGGTTGGGCTTTCATCTCATTCTCCTCGCGGATAGCGTTTGGATTCCTCGAGATTGTCGAGGTTCATGTGGTTGCGCATGTAGCGCTCGGAGGCCTTTTGCAGCGGCTGGTGGTCCCAGGGATAATAGGCGCCGTTGCGGAGCGCCTCGTAGACTACCCAGCGCCGCGCCTGGCTTTCCCGCACCGCGGCGTCGAAGGCCTCCATGTCCCAGTGCGCGGCGCGCATGTCACGGAAGGCGGTGAGCGTGGCGACGTCGACAGGCCCGCGCGGATTTTCCGCAAGATTGGTCAGTTCCAGCGGATCGTCCTCGAGGTCGTAGAGCTGGTCCGGATCGAGCGCGCAGTGGACAAATTTCCACTTGCCTTCGCGGATGGCGACGAGCGGTGCATAGGACGCCTCGGCCGCATATTCCATCAGCACCGGCTCCGTGCGCTCCGCACCGTTGATCATCGGCACAAGGCTGACGCCGTCCGTCCAGGGTTGAACCTCGTCCATCGAAATGCCGGCGAGATCGGCAAGCGTCGGCGTCACGTCGAGATTCGATGTCGGCGTCAGCTGCAGGCCGGGTGCGACCCCGGGCCCGGCGATCATCAGCGGCACGCGCGCCGAGCCTTCGAAGAAGTTCATCTTGAACCACAGGCCACGCTCGCCGAGCATGTCGCCGTGGTCGGAGCAGAAGAGAATGAGCGTATTGTCGAGCATCCTCGTCCGGGTAAGCGTATCGACGAGCTCGCCGACCTTCTCGTCGAGATAGGAGATATTGGCGAAATAGGCGCGGCGCGACTGGCGGATGTTTTCTTCCGTCAATTTGAAGTTCTTGTAGTCGCAGGAGAGCATGATGCGCTGCGAATGCGGATCCTGACGGTCGAAGGGGAGGGCGCCCACTTCAGGCAGCAAATGTTCGCAATCCTCATAAAGGTCCCAGAATTTCCGCCGGGCCACATAGGGATCGTGCGGATGGGTGAAGGAGACCGTGAGGCACCAGGGGCGGCGGCCTTCGTCGTCGTTCTCGCGGGAAAGCTGGTAGAGCTTCTGGTTCGCCAGAAACGCCACCTCGTCGTCATATTCCATCTGATTGGTGATTTCGGCGACACCGGCGCCGGTGACCGAGCCGAGATTGTGGTACCACCAGTCGATCCGCTCGCCGGGCTTGCGATAGTCCGGCGTCCAGCCGAAGTCGGCCGGGTAGATATCGGTGGTCAAACGCTCTTCGAATCCGTGCAATTGATCCGGCCCGACGAAGTGCATCTTGCCGGAGAGCGCGGTGTAATAGCCGGCGCGCCGCAGGTGATGCGCATAGGTCGGGATCGACGACTGGTATTCCGCGGCATTGTCGTAGACGCGGGTGCGGCTCGGCAACTGCCCGGCCATGAAGGACGCGCGGGCGGGAGCGCAGAGTGGCGAGGACGTATAGTTGTTGCGGAAGCGCGCCGACCGGCCCGCAAGCGCCTTGAGGTTGGGCGCATGCAGGAAGTCGGCGGGGCCATCGGGAAAGAGCTTCCCGTTCAGCTGGTCCACCATGATGATCAGGATATTGGGTTTGGCGGTCATGGTGCCCGTCCTTGGCGGCAAAGCTGGTTGAGATGGGTGGTCAAATAGTCTTCCGTCAGCGCGATCGACGCCTCGATGCTGATCGGTGCCGATTTCAGACTTTGCCGTATGTAAAGCCCGTCGATCATCGCAGCCGCGCCCTCGGCGAGGCGTTCCGCGTCATCGGGCGGGCAGAGCGCCCTGAGGTTGGCGAGCAGATTGGAGCGCAGCCGCCGCGCATAGACGACAAGCAGGCGCCGAACGTCCTCGGAGCGCTGCGCTTCCGAATAGAAGGCGAGCCAGGCGGCGACGGTCTCCGGCGCGAACTGGTCGGCCCGGAAGCTGACGCGGATCAACGCGCTCACCTTTTCCCGCGGGGTCGGAGCGGCTTTCAGTGCAGCGACGGCATCGCGGCGCAATTGCCCGAGCAGGCTGCGGATCGTCGCGATCAGCAATTGCTCCTTGCTGCCGAAGTAATGGTGCGCGAGCGCCGCCGAGACGCCGGCCGTCCGGGCGATTTCGGACATGGTGACGGCGAGCGTCCCCTGGTCGCCGATCACCCGCAGCGCCGCGTCCACCAGCGCCTTGCGACGCACCGGCTCCATTCCGACTTTCGGCATCTCCGATGCTCCCTTCGAGGGACAGCTTATTTTTGATTGATGCATCAATCAACAAAAAAGGCAGCGCGCTTTTCCCTTCCTTTTTGCTTGAAAATCCGGCTCAATCACAAGATAGCGCTTGTGCTCATCGCCAGGACGGGAGGTTGAAATGACCAACACGTTCGATCCCGCCGGCAGACAGACCGTGGCAGGAAAGTGGGCATGGTTCGTAGCGCTCGGCGTGCTGCTGATCATGGCCGGCGGCGTTGCCTTCGGCAACCTGCTGGTGGCGACGGTCGCCTCCGTCTATTACGTCGGTCTCATCATGCTGATCGGCGGCCTGCTCAATCTCGCCCAGGCCTATCAGGTCAAGGATTGGGGAGGCTTTCTCTTCTGGGTGCTGAGTGGCGGCCTCTATGCGGTGGCGGGCCTTTTTGCTTTCATCAATCCGGTGCTCGCTTCGTCGTTCCTGACCATTCTCATGGCGGTCGCGCTGATCGTTGCCGGCGCCTTCCGGATGTGGGTCGGTTTCAGGCTCAGCCCCCTCGGTGGCTGGGGCTGGATCGTCATCGGTGGGCTGGTGACGCTGCTTGCCGGTCTCGTTATCGCCGCCGGCTGGCCCGTCAACAGCCTCTGGATTCTCGGCCTGTTCCTTGCGGTCGATCTCGTTATGCAGGGTCTGGCGCTGATCGCTTTCGGCGTACTGGTCAAGAGTTAGTCGGCTGCGTAGCAGCAAGGAAGACTTCACCGCAAACCGACCTTCATAAAACTTTCACATACGCGAAAGACTTCGTTGACGCTTGCCGCCGATGCTGACCCGCGTCCGTATGTCCTATCCTGGAGCCCGGCATGCCCGCCGCCCCTGCAGAAATTCTGTCGCTTCGCCGCTTCGGCGACGACCAGATCGTCACGCTCGCCAAGCTGGTCATCGAAAACGCCTTCCAGCCGATCGTTGAGGCGACCACCGGCGCAGTCTTCGGCTATGAGTCGCTGGTGCGCGGCTTCGAGCGCCTGGGCTTCGCCTCGCCGCTCGAACTCCTCGACAAGGCTGAAAGCGCCGGGCAATTGCTCGCCCTCGAACACCTGATCAACAGCCGCGCCGTTGCCGGCTTCGCGACGCTTCCGGATTTCGCCGCGCGCACGCTGTTCCTGAATTTCGACTCGCGGCTTGTCGGCGGGGAAGGGGATATTGTCGAGCGGCTCGTCAATCATCTGAAGCGCGCCAATATCGCTCCGTCGTCGCTTTGCTTCGAACTCTCTGAGCGCTTCGACAGCGGCAAGATGCCGGACTTCTCGGCCCTGGTCCGGCAATTGCGGCTTGCCGGCTTCAAGCTGGCGATCGATGATTTCGGTGCCGGTTTCAACGGGCTGAAGCTGCTCTGCGATCAGCCGGTCGACTATGTGAAGATCGACCGGCATTTCATTTCCGGCATCGAGCGGGATCCGCGCAAGCGCCATCTCGTACGCCACGCCGTCAACATGGCGCATGTCCTCGGCACCCGGGTGATTGCCGAAGGCGTCGAGACGGAAGCGGAGTTCCTCGTTTGCCGCGATCTCGGCTGCGATCTGATGCAGGGCTATTTCATTGCCCGCCCGACGACGCACTTGAATGAACTGCAGCCGGTCTATCCGCATCTCGAGCCGGGCGGCGCCCGGCGGCTTTCGTCGACGCTGGACAGTATCTTGATCCGCAAGGAGATTGAACAACTGCCGGCGGTCAGGGAAAGCGAAGACCTCGATTCCGCCTTCGATCTCTTCCGGCGCAATCCGCGCCAGGCCTTCTTTCCCGTGTTGAATGCAAACGACGAACCGCGCGGCATCCTGCACGAGTACCATGTGAAGGAGATGATCTATCATCCCTTCGGCCGCGATCTTTTGAAGAACCGCATCTATCAGCGTCGCATCTCGCACTTCGTCACGCCAACGCCGATCGCCGACCTCGACACGCCGGCCGACGAGATGCTGAAGATCTTTGCCGGCATGGACGGCAGCGATTGCGTCATCCTGACGGAAAACATGCGCTATGCCGGTGTTCTTTCGGCTTCGTCGCTCCTGAAGATCATCAACGAGAAACAGCTGAAGTTGGCGCAGGAGCAGAACCCACTGACCGGCCTGCCGGGCAATCGGGCGATCCGCGACTACGTCCAGCACGCCATCCTCGACGGCGATGAAGCACGCTATTTCTGCTATTGCGATTTCGACGACTTCAAACCCTTCAACGACACCTATGGCTTTCAGAAGGGCGACCTGGCGATCACCCTGTTCGCCGCGCTCCTGCGGCGCCACTTCATCGGCGAGGAGAAGTTCCTTGGCCATGTCGGCGGCGACGACTTCTTCGTCGGGGTCGGCGGCCCCACAGAAGCGGATCTTCGCGCCGTCCTGATGCGCCTCATCGATGATTTTCGCTCGGACGTCCGCCAGCTCTATTCGCCGGAGCACCAGGCGGCGGGACGGATCAGCGGCTATGGTCGTGACGGCGGAGCGAAGGACTTTCCGCTGATGCGTTGCTCGATCGCGGTCCTGGTGCTTCCGGAGGGCTTCATCCTTTCCGACAGCCAGACGGTGAGCAAGAGGATCGCGGAGATAAAGGCGCGCGCCAAGGCAAGTGAGACCGGACTCGTGCTGGAACTGGTTGCCCGGGAATAAACGCAGCGAGTGGCGGCTTTCCGGAGCCGCCGGTGGGCTATAGGTATAGACGGCATGCTCCCTTTGCGAGGATTACCGCCATGACCATCCCGACCGAAATGACCTATGTCGACCTGCCGAGTCCCGGTGGCGCGGAAAACATGGTTCTGGCGCGCGGCCCCCTGCCGCAGCTTAGGCCCGGCGAGATTATGATCCGCGTCGAGGCCTTCGGCGTCAACCGGCCGGACATTCTGCAGCGCAAGGGCGACTATCCTCCGCCGCCCGGTGCGAGCCCCATTCTCGGCCTGGAAGTCGCCGGCGAGGTTGTCGACCTCGGCGAGGGGGCGAGTGGTTTCGCGGTCGGCGACAAGGTCTGCGCGCTTGCCAATGGCGGCGGCTATGCCGAATTTTGCGCGGTGCCCGCGACGCAGGCGCTTGCCTGGCCGCAGGGTTACGACGCGGTCAAGGCTGCCGCCCTGCCGGAGACCTTCTTCACCGTATGGGCAAATGTCTTCGACATGGCCGGGCTGAAGGCCGGCGAGACCATCCTCGTTCACGGCGGCTCGAGCGGCATCGGCACGACCGCGATCCAGCTTGCCAGAGCCTTGGGCGCTGAGGTCTTCGCGACGGCCAGCAGTGCGGCGAAGTGCACGGCCTGCGAGACGCTCGGAGCGAAGCGGGCGATCAACTACCGCGAGGAGGATTTCAAGGCCGTGGTGCTCGAAGCGACCGGCGGCCGCGGCGTCGATCTCATCTTGGATATGGTAGGCGGACGCTATTTCGGCCGCAACCTCGCCTCGCTTGCCAAGGACGGACGCCTGTCGATCATCGGCTTTCTCGGTGGCGCGCGCGTCGAGGATGCCAATATCGCAGCGATCCTGACGAAGCGGCTGCATGTCATGGGATCCGCCCTGAGACCGCGGACGGCCGAGGAGAAGCAGGCGATACGCGACGGACTTGCCGCGCGGGTCTGGCCGCTACTGGAAGCGGGCGACGTCGCGCCGGTTGTTCACGCCGTTCTGCCGATGGAAGAAATTGCCGATGCACATCGCCTGATGGAAGAGGGCGACCATATCGGCAAAATCGTGATGCGGATTGTCAGAGATTAGACGATGGTCGCCCTTGTATTGCCGCGGACATGGCCTACGTTGGAAATATCGGCAACAACAGAAAGGAAGGTGATCCAATGTCTAATGAGATTTCGGACCTCGTGACAGGCATCGGAGAGGTGAAGGAGTCGAGGCAGCCCTCGGCTTGATCCCCACCTTCCTTGGGCCCGCCCGGCCCAGCCACTCACAGGGCCAAAACTCATGGAAGGGTCGCTAGCGCGGCCCTTTTCCATTTCTGGCAAAATCAGATTCCGAGGCGGCCGATCGCCGGTATCTTGATGCCCGGTCTGACGATATCGATGCCGGCCACCAGCCCCATGAAATGCAGCTCCAAGCCACTGCGCCAACCGGCTGCGATGCCGGCGAGGCCATAGAGTGTCGCATGGAAGTCGCGCCCATCCGCATCGATCTGGAAAAGCTTGCCCTCCGGCAGGTAATCGCGCCCGACCGCATCCGGCGGCAGCACGGTGTCGAGCTCGGGGACCGAGCGCAGCACATGGGCGACGAAAGTATTGGAGTTGGGTCCTGGCCAGAGGCGGTAGGCGCCGGTCGATGAATAGGGATAGGCGGCAATCGCCCGCTCGATTTTCGGGATCAGCCGCTTGGCTTGCTCGCCAGTGACCACGACGACGATGCGCGGCTCGTTGGAATACCAGCGGCCGTCGGCCCGATAGGCGTTCTTGCGGATCGGCCGGCCCCATCCGACCTTTTCATATCGATTGTAAGCGGACGCGCCTTCTTCCTTGGTGACGATCCATGCGTGGCTCGCCACAGCGCCCTTCATGCCGCCTGTCGTTGCCGAGAAGACATAGATCGCCGCCTCCGGGCTGGCGGGTGTTTCAGGCAGGATGCCGGCCGACGACCAGTCCGCGTCGCGCCAGCTCTGCGGCCGTTCCTTGAAATACCATAGCCCTGCCGACGCCAGCGCCGGAAGCAGGTAGATGATCGCGAAGACGAAGAACAGCCTGCGGAGGATTTTCATCGACAATGTCTTTTCTGCCGGTGGAATCCTGATAGATGCATAGCCCAATGTTGGAAAATTGAGGGCACGGCATGTCGAATCCCGTTCTGGTCGAAGTGACGCGTGGAAACCTGGTCGAAAGCCGCCACCGCGGCACGGTCATCGCGGTCGACGGCGACGGCAACACGCTGTTTGCGCTCGGCGACACGGATGCGGCCGTGTTCCCCCGTTCGGCCTGCAAGGCCATGCAGGCTCTGCCCCTGGTGGAAAGCGGCGCTGCCGACGCCTACGGCTTCGATGACAAGGCGCTGGCACTTGCCTGTTCATCGCATTCCGGCGAGCCGGAACATGTGGCGCTCGCCGGTAAGATGCTTTCCGCCGCCGGTAGGGACCTCAGTGCGCTTGAATGCGGCGCCCATTGGTCCTTCTACCAGAAGAACCTGATCGCGCAGGCTCGCACGCTCGAAAGGCCGAGCGCCCTGCACAACAACTGCTCCGGCAAGCATGCGGGCTTCATCTGCGCCTGCTGCCATTCCGGCACCGAGGTAGAGGGCTATGCCGGCTACGGTCACCCGATCCAGCAGGAGATCCGCGGCATCATGGAAAGCCTGACCGGCACGCTTCTCTCCGGCGATAATTGCGGTGTCGACGGCTGCTCGATCCCAACCTATGCGGTACCCATGAAGGGCCTCGCCCATGGTTTCGCCCGCATGGCGACGGGCGCGGGCCTGGCGTCGGAGCGGGCGCGCGCCTCGAAGCGGCTGATCGAGGCCTGCATGGCCGAGCCCTTCTATGTCGCCGGTACCGATCGCACGTGCACGCGACTGATGAAGGCGGCACCCGGGCGTATCTTCGCCAAGACCGGCGCCGAAGGGGTGTTCTGCGCCGTGATCCCGGAAAAGGGCACCGGCATCGCGGTCAAATGCGAGGACGGCACGACCCGCGCCGCCGAGTCGATGGTCGCGGCGACGCTCGTACGATTCTTCGCGGAAGACCCAGAGGTGCAGGCGGCTTTGATGGCGCAGGCCAATCATTCGATGAGCAACTGGAACGGCATACATGTCGGCGACGTCCGCGTCACGGAGGCTTTCGCCTCGTAGCACCGAAGCCCCCTGCATGGCGCTAAGCCATGATCAGCGAGGCAGTGTCGCTGCGATAGGGCGACAAGGCCTCTGCCGGCATTTCCGAGGGCACGACAAGGCCAGCAAGCTCGCTGACGCATAGAACGCGATGAGGCGAGGCGGCACCGAATTTCTCAGGCGTAGCAAGGACATAGGTCTCCGTGGCTTGCCGGGCGATTGCCCGCTTGATCGCTGCTTCCTCATAGTCTCCGGTCGAAAGCCCATGCGCCGGATGAATGGCCGTGACACCGAGAAAGAAGATGTCCGCGCGGATCTGTTCGATGGCCGCAACCGTCGCCGCGCCGGTCGCCACCATGGAATGCTTGTAGAGCCGGCCGCCGAGCAGGACCACTTCGGCGACATGATGCTCGAGTTCGGCGGCGATTGTCGGGCTGTGCGTGACGATGGTGGCCCGTAGGTCGTGCGGCAGGGCGCGGGCCAGTTCCGCATTGGTCGTACCGCCATCGATAAAGACGATTTGAGCCGGCTTGACGAGTTCCGCCGCCCGGCGGCCGAGGCGGCGCTTGACCTGACTGGCGATGGTCTGACGGGTGGCGAAGTCGGGGAGCGGCGGCGTCAGCGGCAGGGCGCCGCCATGCACCCGCTTCAGCAGGCCTTCGGCCGCCATCTCCCTGAGGTCGCGCCGGATCGTATCCTCCGAAAGCCCCAGCTCGTCGGCGATCGCCTTTGCGACGAGCTGCCCATCGCGCGCAAGCCGCGCCGAGATCATCCCCCGTCTCTGTGTCGTCAGCATCGATTCTCTCCTTGACTATGAACGAAGTTGCATGAATATTCATGAACATTCCAGAAAAATCTGGAATATTCGTGCAATTTCGTGGAGGAAATCATGCTGATTCTGATTGCCGGTCCCTACCGCTCGGGTACGGGCGACGATCCGTCCAAGATGGCGGAGAATCTGAAGCGTCTGGAGGGACCGTCCTACGCCCTCTTCAAGGCCGGACATGTACCGATGATCGGTGAGTGGGTTGCCTTGCCCGTCTGGCACGCGGCGGGTGGAGGCCATGTGGGCGACGACCTCTATGAGGAGATCTTTCATCCCGTCGCCGGCCGGCTGCTTGAGCTTTGCGATGCGGTGCTGAGGTTGCCGGGCGATTCAAAGGGAGCTGACAATGACGTGCGCATCGCGCGAGAGCGCGGCATTCCGGTCTACGACCGTCTCGAAGAGGTGCCCGGCTGCGCCGACATGGCGGCGTAAAGGTGTTGGCGGGATTCCTCCCGCCGGCTGGTCTGCGATCATTCATCCACATGCGGCTCGGCGACGAAGGTCAACGTCGCCGTATAGCCGGTCTCGTCGGCGGCGCTGCTTCCTTCAAGCGGCACCTCGTGGCTGACCGCCAAGACGTTCAGCCCGGCATTGCGGAGCGTCACGTCCGTCTCGCCTTATGCATCGGTCTTTGCCGAGACGAGGTCTGGTAGTCCAACATAGTCCAGCACAACCTGCTTGCCCTCGGGCGGCTTGCCTTCGAAGAGCACCCGGATGCGGTATTTTTGGGAAATTCCTGACCTTGCCAATTCTTTCGATTTCATCTTTTCTGCTGCAGATTGCAGCTTCAGCCGCTGCGCCGGCGGGCAGGATACGAGACATGCGGGGGTCTCCCGCGTCGGCTCGAGAATCACGAATCGAGGACCATGATTATGCTGAAACTCTTCTATACGCCCGGAACCTGCTCCCTCGCATCGCATATCGCGTTGGCGGAAGCGGGCGCCTCCTATGAAGCGCACCGCGTCGACTTTTCAAGGGCCGAGCAGACCAAGCCCGAATATCTCGCCATCAACCCGAAAGGCCGCGTGCCCGCCTTGGTGACGGACCGCGGCACGCTGACCGAAACGCCGGCGATCCTGACCTATATTGCGCAGAGCTTCCCGGATGCGCGGCTCGCGCCGCTTGACGATCCCTTCGAGTTCGCGCGGCTGCAGTCGTTCCTGAGCTATCTCTGCTCGACGGTCCACGTTGCCCATGCGCATTCCCGGCGCGGCGCCCGCTGGGCGGATGATGCGGCATCTCACGAGGCGATGAAGGCGAAGGTGCCGCAGAATATGGCGGATTGTTTCGCTTTGATCGAAGGCACGATGTTTGCCGGTCCCTTCGCCATGGGCGAGACCTATACGATCGCCGATCCCTATCTTTTCACCATCGCTAGCTGGCTGGAAAGCGACGGCGTCGATCCGGCACAGTTTCCGAAAATCCTGGACCACCGCAATCGCATGGCCGAGCGACCCGCCGTCGCGAGGGTGCTGGATGTAGTTCGGGCATAAGGATCCAATCAGCGAGAAGCTGAAGCGTCGAACCGCGCCGCTAGCCGCCGTGGCGCCTTTTCCCGCCAGGCGGCGATCAGCCTCTGTGTCAGCGCCTGATCGTCGATGTTGGAGAGCCGCACGAGCATCGCCGGCCAGCCTTTGTAGTGGTCGGTCTCGAAGAAGAGCGACGGATCGAGTTCCATCAGCATGTCCTTCTCCTCGAGCGCGCACATCACCACGAGCGTATCGGCGTCCTTCATGCGCACGAAGCTCTTGCCTTTGACGAGCAGTGCAGGCGTGCCATAGGACGTCCCGACGGCCGTTTCCGGTAGTCCGGCCGCCTCGGCAAGGCGCCGGACACGCTCGAAGCTTGTTTCGACCTCCTGCACCATCGGTGAGCCGCCGTTTGCCAAAGCCGGATTGCACCCGAACTGTGACCGGGATCAGGCGCCGTCGCAAGTGTTGATTGCGGTCGCACGAGGCCATGGCCAACCGGGGAAGGGCAAGTCCGCGAGTTCGCGCTCCGCCATGCGGGCGAGATCGGGATGCTGCAGCGGATCGCGCAGCCAAACGGCAGACGCTTCGGCCTGATGGTCGCGCCGATTTGCAGCCAGTTTCAGAATAGAGAAAAGCTTCGACATGGCGGGCACTCCATTCGGTGTTCCATGGCATCGTCAATGCGCTCAGATCAATACGCGGTCGACGGCAATGCATTGAGTTGCCACCGGAATTCCTCCACTGATCGAGAGGAGTTATAAGGAGCATCTTCCTGTTCGGATGACTTTGCAATTGAGATTGCCGCTTGCTTCCTTTAGAAAATCTATATGAACGACCTCAACACGATCCATCTGAACGGGCTGCGCGCCGTAGAGGCGGCCGGGCGGCTGGGATCGCTCGCCGCTGCGGCGGAAGAACTCGGCGTGACGCCCGGTGCCGTCAGCCAGCAGATTGCCAAGACGGAGGCGCAGCTTGGGCGGGTGCTCTTCGAGCGCTCGCCGCGCGGGCTTGTCGTAACGGATAGCGCCCGCCCGCTCATGATGCGGCTCTCGAATGCTTTTGCGGAACTCGCCGAAGGCGTCGCGCAGGCGCGTCGTCGCGACGAGTCGGTATTGACGGTGTCGGTGGCGCCGGTCTTTGCGGCTCGCTGGCTGGTCTATCGGCTGAACCGCTTCGCCGAGCGTCATCCGGATATCCGGTTGAGGATCGACGCGACGACGAGACTTGCCAATCTTGAAACGTCCGACGTCGATCTCGCCATCCGCGTCGGGGCGGGCGGCTGGCCGGGTGTGCGTTCCGAACTGCTTCTCGAACAGGAGGTCTTTCCCGTCTGCTCACCGGCGCTCGCTGCCGGACTGCGCGTTCCTGCCGACATTTTGAAGTTGCCGGCCGTCATCGATGAGCATGCGATGTTTTCGTGGGAGGTATGGCTGAAGGCAGCCGGTCTTTCCGGCGCCCAGATGACCGTGCGCCACACGTTCAACGATGCGTCGCTGGCGCTCGACGCGGCCATTGCCGGCCAGGGCGTGATGATTGCCTGGCGGACGCTTGCGGGCTATGCGGTGATGAAGGGCAGTCTGGTGGCGCCGTTCGGCATCCGCGCCAAGACCGGCTTCGCCCATTACTTCGTCACCTCGGCCTCGCGGCGCGAAAGCAAGGCCGTAATTGCTTTCAAGCGATGGGTGCGCGAGGAGGTGGAAGAGGGAATGCGCGAGCTTGACGCTATTCCGGTTCCTTCAGCCGTTCCTCCATCATCGCCTTGAAGGCGGGGCGCGACTGGCACCGCGCCAGCCAAGCCTTCACGCGCGGGTGCCTGTCGAAGAGAGCAGTCTGGCTCATCGTGTAGCGGAAGACTTCCGCCAGGTTCAGGTCGGCGACCGTGAAGCGCTCGCCGACGACATGGTCGCGGCCGGCAAGGTGCCTCTCAAGCACGGCGAAGGCTTTTTCGAGCGACTGTGCGCAGGTATCGATCAGTGCCCGGCCCTCGGGCGTGTTCTCGACGCCGTTGTCATAGGCAAGGACGATCTTGACCCCATGCGGCTCTACCTCGGTCGCCGCCCACATGGTCCAGTTGCCGATCTGCCCTTCCTCGCCGATGTCGGCCGGCGCCAGCGGCCCGCCATATTTGCGGGCGAGATAGAGATTGTTGGCGAGCGATTCCGTCAGTACCAGACCGTCGTCTTCCATTGCCGGGATGAGGCCCATCGGATTGACGGCAAGGAAGTCTGCCGACTTGGTATTCAGAGGAGCCTCGGCGGCCTGCGGATCGCTGAGGCGGCGCGCCTGGATCACCGGCACGGATTTGAAAGGAATGCCGAGTTCGCGCGCCATCCAGTAGTTGCGCGACGCGCGCGAGCGGTAAACTCCATAGATCGTCAGCATTTCCGGCCTCCTCGGTTGGCGACGCCCAAATCCATACGCAATTGCCTACGCCTGCTGAAGCCGCCCGCCTTGATTGTCATATGAAATTTTTTGATGCCAGCCGTTGCTGCCGCCTGGGCGCTCTGAGGCAGCTGACGCTCACGGTTGTAAAGCGCGGTGCCACAATCGTGATTGTATGTTTACTGGCGCAAGCCCCGAATCCAGACGTAAATCCAAGCTTGGAGCGAGATGGCAAAAGCGGTTTTTAGCTTGCGTCCTGCTCCGACTTGTCGATATCGATCACGAGGGTGGTTTTTGCTTCGACGCAAGTTCACCGTGATCTCGTTGCAAGAAGCGGGACGGCGCAAAACGGGCGCCGCGCCGCTCTCCTTCCTCGCTGCACTCAAACCCATCAGAGTTCGATGTCATCGCTGCCTCTCTCCCGCCGCCAGTTTCTCCGCACATCCGGACTCGCAATCGCCTCCGCCGGCCTTGCGGGCTGCACGTCGTCGATGAACACCAATCGTTTTCGCCAGGAAACGATGCCGGTCTATCGCAATCCCGCCCTCGAGAGCCGCTGGGTCGATCCGGGCATGCTCGAAGAGCCGCTGACCGGGCTGCCGCCGCAGGACGCCTATTACGCCGATGTCTACGCGGGCAGGGAGGATGGCGGCTTTCTCATTCCGGCGGTGCCCTACCAGCAAATCGACCCGCGCTTCTATCGCCAGGAGGTCAGCGATCCGTTTGGTGAGGCGCCCGGCACGATCGTCGTCGATACGGCGGATCGCTATCTCTATCTGATTGGGTCTGGCGGCAGCGCCACGCGCTATGGCGTCGGCCTCGGCCGCGAAGGCTTCGCCTGGTCCGGCCGTGGCGTCATCCAGTGGAAGCAGAAGTGGCCGAAATGGACGCCGCCGGATTCGATGATCGCCCGCCAACCGGTGCTTGCCAAATATTCGGCCGACAATGGCGGCATGCCGCCCGGGCTCGACAATCCGCTCGGCTCGCGCGCGCTCTATATCTTCCAGGACGGCCAGGACACGCTCTATCGCGTCCACGGAACGCCGGAATGGCAATCGATCGGCAAGGCGGTGTCATCCGGTTGCGTCCGCATGATCAATCAGGATGTCATCGATCTCTATGCTCGTGTGCGCGGAAAGGCGCCGATTCTCGTCATCTGACGGCGGCGAGCCGCTTGTGACGGATCAATCGGCTTCCTGTCCTTCGCCCTGACTGTCGGCGAGGCGCTGTGTCAGCCGATGCAGCGCCTCGCGCAGTTCGCCGACTTCTGCGAGGCTGCAGCCAGTTGCCCGGCCGATCTCGGCAAGAATCTTGAAAGCCTCGGTCTTCAGGCGCCGGCCGTTCTCTGTGAGGCTGACGATGACCTGCCTTTCGTCGGCCGGGTCGCGGATTCGCCGGACATAGCCTGCCGCTTCCAGCCGCTTGAGCAGGGGCGACAGAGTACCGGAATCGAGACCCAATTCCGCGCCGATCCGCTTCACCGTCATGCCGTCCCGTTGCCAGAGCGCAAGCAGCACGAGATACTGCGGATAGGTGAGCCCGAAGCGGTCGAGGAGCGGCTTATAGGCTCGGTTGAACGCGTGCGTGGCGGAATAGACGGCAAAGCAAAGCTGCTGGCCGAGGGCT
The DNA here is from genome assembly GCF_002531555.1 of Sinorhizobium sp. BJ1. Lineage (NCBI taxonomy): Bacteria > Pseudomonadati > Pseudomonadota > Alphaproteobacteria > Hyphomicrobiales > Rhizobiaceae > Sinorhizobium > Sinorhizobium sp. BJ1. The sequence goes on along the minus strand of NZ_NWTH01000003.1, from coordinate 332,117 downwards.
AGCGCCCCGTCGGGCAATGCATCTTCAGATTTCGCCGCTTTGGTTGTCATCTCCCTAGTGTCGCAAATTCACGGCCAAAATGCAATTTGCAAAATTAATTTGCCTGCAATTTAATTTTGCGTTATGCAATTCCCATCGGCAACGAAAACCAAGGAAGGAGAACTGCCATGCCTATTCTCTATCGTACCACCGCATCCGCCACCGGGGGCCGCGCCGGCCAGGCCAAGAGCACCGACGGGGTCCTTGACGTGGCCCTTACCGTGCCGAAAGAACTTGGCGGCGATGGGGCACGCGGCACCAATCCGGAGCAGCTTTTTGCCGCCGGCTATTCCGCCTGCTTCCTCGGCGCGCTGAAGTTCGTCGCCGGCAAGGAGAAGGTAAAGCTTCCGGAAGACACGAAAGTGACAGGTACGGTCGGCATCGGTCCGCGTGACGATGGCACGGGTTTCTACATCGATGCGGCACTTGAGATCACTTCGCCCGGCGTCGACAAGGCCGTTCTCGAAGACCTGGTCCAGAAAGCGCACATCGTTTGCCCCTACAGCCATGCGACCCGGGGCAATGTCGACGTGAAACTGTCGGTGGCCTGATAGGCTATCGGGATTATCTTCGGTTGAAGCCCGCAATTGCGGGCTTCAGCTTGTCTTCTCACCCACGTCGGGGCGCACTCAAGCCTTCTTGAGAAATTCGGTGCGCAGCACCAACCCCTTGACCTTTTCGACACGGCATTCGACCTCGTCCGGATTGTCCGTCAGGCGGATGCCTTTCACCAGCGTACCGCGCTTCAGCGTGGTCGAAGTGCCCTTCACCTTCAGGTCCTTGGTCAGAGTTACATTGTCGCCATCCTTGAGGATGGCACCGTTCGAATCCTTGACGTCCATGGCTGGTCCTTTCCGGGCGACAGCCCAGCGGCAGCATTGCCGATGCGGAGTCGCGGCGGCTTCCGTATGCAGGAGAGGGGCGCGGGCGCAAGCCCCACCCGGTTGCTTTTGTCTACAGCGCCGTGCGTCTGAAAAGACGCACGAAGGTCGCTGTAGCACTTTGAATTGCTGCATGTTTATCCTTAATTCGGCTACGATTTAAGGAAACATGCAGTAGCCTATCGCTTGAGGCTGCCGAGAATGCCGCGGACCAACGCCCGTCCCACCTGGGTCGCGACGGAGCGGGCAACCGATTTCATGGCGGCCTCGATGACCGTTTCGCGCTGGTAGCCGGATGAGCGCGGCCGGGACTGCCGACCCGGAGCTGCGTCTTCCGCATCGTCGCCAAAGCCCGGAAGACTCCAGCGGCTCCCGCGGGTCTGTTCTTCGGTTGCCTGCGCTTCGGACTGCTCTGCAGCCTTGGCGGCCTTTTCAGCCCGCTTGACCAGGATCTCGTAGGCGGATTCCCGATCGAAATCCTCGTCGTAGAGACCGCGCACCGGGCTGACATTCATCACGTTCTGCCGCTCGGCCTCCGTCAGCGGACCGAGCCGCGAAGCCGGCGGCCGGATCAGGGTGCGCTCGACGATCGATGGCGAACCCTTGCCCTCGAGCGTCGAAACCAGCGCCTCCCCGGTCCCGAGATTGGTGATCACCTCGGCGCAATTGAAATCCGGATTGGGGCGGAAAGTCTCGGCCGCCGTCTTCACCGCCTTCTGCTCGCGCGGCGTATAGGCGCGCAGCGCATGCTGGACGCGATTGCCAAGCTGTGCGAGCACGGTTTCCGGCACATCGAGCGGGTTCTGGGTGACGAAATAGACGCCGACGCCCTTGGAGCGGATCAGCCGGACCACCTGTTCGACCCGTTCGACCAGCACCTTCGGCGCGTCGTTGAAGAGGAGATGCGCCTCGTCGAAGAAGAACACCAGTTTCGGCTTGTCCGGATCGCCGACCTCCGGCAGTTCCTCGAAAAGCTCCGACAGGAGCCAGAGCAGGAAGGTCGCATAAAGTCGCGGATTCATCATCAGCTTGTCGGCCGCAAGCACCGAGATTGCGCCGCGCCCGTCATTGGTCGTGCGCATGATGTCGGTGATCTTCAGCGCCGGCTCGCCGAAGAAGTGTTCGGCACCCTGCTGCTCGAGGATCAGGAGTTCCCGCTGGATCGAGCCTAAGGAGGACTTGGAGATGAAGCCGAACTGGCTGGAGAGTTCGCTCGCATTCTCGCCCATGTAGTTGAGCAGCGACTGCAGGTCCTTGAGGTCGAGAAGCGGCAGGCCGCCTTCATCGGCGATCTTGAAGGCGATGTTCAGGACGCCCTCCTGGGCGTCGCTGGCATTCATCAACCGCGACAGGAGAAGCGGTCCCATTTCCGAGAGCGTCGTGCGGACCCGGTGGCCCTTTTCTCCGTAGAGATCCCAGAAGATCACCGGGAATTCCTGGAAATCATAAGGCGAGAGGCCGATCTGTTCGGCGCGCTTGACGAGGAAGTCCTTGGGCTCGCCAATGGTGCCGATGCCGGAAAGATCGCCCTTCACGTCGGCGCAGAAGACCGGAACGCCGGCGTTCGAGAAGCCCTCGGCGAGGATTTGCAGCGTCACGGTCTTGCCGGTGCCGGTGGCGCCGGTGACCAGACCATGGCGGTTGCCGAACTTCAGTTCCAGATATTCCGGCTTGTTGATCGAATCGTCCGGCTTGCGGCTGGTCCCGATATAGAGCTTGCCTTCTTGCAGCATGGCCTTCCTCTCCGTCGAATGGATTTTGTCAATGGAACCGGGCATTTGCCGGATTTCTTAGAAAGTCCGTCATCGAAATATTGCTCGGTTCTGTTATAGGCCGTGCACTGCGACCCGGCAACACGGGTTGTAGGGGAGGCAAGGCTCTCGCCAGCCTCTGAACGCCAGATATGTTGACGCAGGACGGATCCGTGTTCGGGTGCTATTGTCATTTCAGAAGCGATATTTTACCTTGACGTTAACGTCAAAACTACACGAGGAGATTTCCATGAGTGAACTGGTCACGCGGGTGGCGGAGAATGTCGGTCTCGAGCCCGCGACGGCAGAGAAGGCGGTGGGCATGATCCTCGGTTTCCTCCAGCGCGAAGCGGCCGAAGGGCCGGTCGCGCGGATGATCGAGGCGATTCCCGGTGCGCCTGAACTGGTCGCTCAGTACAACGGCGAGGGTGGCAATGGCGGTGGCCTGCTCGGCGGGCTCCTGTCGGCGATCGGCGGCGGTGGCGTCATGGCGCTCGGCCAGCAACTGATGAGCCAGGGGCTAGGCATGGGTGAGATCACCGGGCTCGCCAGGGAAACCATCGCCTATGCCAAGGAAAAGGCAGGCGAAGAAGTTGTGGACGAGGTGGTTGCCTCCGTTCCGGGTCTCAGCCAGTTCGTCTGAGCGGCGTCAAGTAATAGCACCTCTGGCCGGTAGGCCAGAGGTGGGAAAGCACCGCCGGTCTCATCTCAATCGTCCCACACCGGCGCAAGACCTGCCGGATTGACGATCCGCCCGTCCGGGCGGGCAAGCCCTCGGATCGCGGCCATTTCCTCTCGCGTCAGCGCGAAATCGAAGATCGCGAAATTTTCCCTGAGCCGCGTCTCGGTGGCGGTTTTCGAGAGCGTGATCACATCCTGCTGCTGCACGAGCCACCGGAGCGCCACCTGCGCCGCGGTCTTGCCGTGGCGGGCGCCGATGTCGTTCAGCAGCCGGTCGGAGGGGACCTTGCCGTTGGCCATGGCGTAATAGGCGGTCAGCGACATGCCGTGCCGTCGGGCCGCCTGCAGCACCTTGGTCTGGTCGAGATAGGGGTGATACTCGACCTGGTTGGTCGCAATCGGCGCATCGCTGAGGCGGACCGCCTCCTCCATCTGCGCCGTGTTGAAGTTGCTGATGCCGATATGGCGCACCTTGCCCGCCTTCTGAACCTCGTTCAGCGCGCCGATGCGCTCGGCCATTGGCACGTCGCTGCCGCCCGGCCAGTGCAAGAGCAGCAGATCGACGTGATCCGTCTTCAGCTTTCTGAGGCTCTCGTCGACCGAAGCGACGAAGTCGCCATGGCGATATTTGTCCACCCAGACCTTGGTCGTCAGGAAGATGTCGGCGCGCGGAATGCCGGAATGGTGGATAGCCTCGCCGACCTCCGCCTCGTTGCCATAGGCCTGCGCTGTGTCCACGTGGCGAAAGCCGATCTTCAGGGCTTCCGGCAGGATCCGAAGCACCTCGGCTCCCGGCATGCGGAACGTGCCGAAACCGAGGGCGGGGATGTTGGCGCCATTGGAGTTGACTGCGTGCATGGATGGCTCCTTGATGGCGGCGGAGAATTGACAGACATGCTCCTATACTTGTCGCGGTCGGTCGCGGCTTCAAGGCGCCCGGGCAAGTCGTCGTGTCGGTTCTAAAGCGTTTTGACGGCGACGATGAATAGGCGGGGGAAGCGCAGCAGCACGCGCCCGTCGGCCATCACCGGATAAGCTCTGCGAATCTTCTCGGCATAGGCGGCGAGGTAATCTTTGCGCCGGCTGGCGGGCAGCGCGTCGAGATAGGGGCGCAAGCCCGTGCCCTTCACCCATTCGACGATCGCATTCGCACTGGCAAGCGGGTGGTAGTAGGTCGTGTGCCAGACTTCGACCCGCGCCGCCTTGGGAGCCAGCCTTTCGACATAGGTCCTCGGCGAGGGCAGGGGCGTTCGTCGGATCGTTTGCCCGCCAATGGCCGCGGCGAATGCCCGCTCCTCGGCCGTTTCCTGCATCAGGAGATGCGACGGCTCATCCAGGTTGTCGGGCATCTGCACCGCAAGCGTGCCGCCGGGCAGCAGCGCGTCGAGGAGCCGCTCGAGCATGTCGACATGCTTCGGTACCCATTGAAAGACGGCGTTGGCGAAGAAAAGCGCTGCCCCTTGCGGCGGTGTCCATCCCGCCAGATCGGCTCTTTCGAAGCGCAGGCCGAGCAGCCGTTTGCGAGCCGCCTCCAGCATATCCTCGTCGCTGTCGATACCGACGAGCGGGTTGTTAGGAAAGCGTTCGAGGATGAGTTGCGTCGAATTGCCCGGTCCGCAGCCGAGGTCGAAGGCGGGGCCGGCTGGCAGGTCAGGAACCTGCGCCAGGAGGTCGCGCGCCGGTCGCGTGCGCTCGTCCTCGAACTTCACATATTGCGCTGCCGACCAGGCCATCGTGGCGCTCCTTCATATGCCGAATTGCAGGCTTTCCAGTGAAGGCAGGATGAGCGAGGGGCCATAGTCCTGGTACTCGTCGGGCACATCGGCGCGGTTGATCCACACCGTACGGAAGCCGAATTTGGTGGCGCCGGCAATGTCGAAGCGGTTCGACGACTGGAACGAAACCGCATGCGGATAGAGCCGATATTGCGTCGTCACCAGGTCGTAGACGGCCGGTGCCGTCTTGAAGGCCTTGACCGCATCGACCGAGAAGACATCGTCGATGATGATGTCGAGGGCGGCATTCTTGACGGCCGAGGCAAGCATGGCCGGCGAGCCGTTCGAAAGAATGGCGATACGGGCGCCGCGCTCCTTCAACCCCTTGAGCACGGCCGGAACCTCCGGATAGCAATCAAGCGCCCAATAGGCGTCGAGCAGTTGCTTCTTGAGTTTCGGATCGGCGGAGGGAAAGCGGGCGAAGGCATAGTCCAGAGATTGCTCGGTCAATTGCCAGAAATCGACATAGGCGCCCATCAGCGAGCGCACCCAGGAATATTCGAGCTGCTTGGCGCGCCAGAGCTCGGAGAAAGCCTGGCCGTCTGGCCCCATTGCCTCGGCGTGTCGGCGCACGGCCGCATGGACATCGAACAGCGTGCCATAGGCATCGAAGACATAGGCCGCATGAGACATTGAACTCTCCCGTCTTGGCCATCGTCTACGACATTCCCGGTTCGGTTGCCGTAACGAAGGTTCTTGCGACGAAGAACGCGCCGCTTCTCCATTTGTTTTTAGGGGATCATGTCAAATTTTTGTGCGCCGCACAATGCACTTCGCCGTCGCCGTGATTTTAGCCTTTCCAGATCTTCGTCGGAAACCGCAGCGCTTGTTTGGCGAGCTTGCCCTTGAGCCCGAGGGTTGCGTCGCAGAGGCCGACCACATGTCGGTTCGGCTTGGCCTCGGGGCGGAGTGCGTGCAGGGCTGCCGCCGCCTCTTCCGGTTCCATATAGCGCGCCAGGATGCCGAGCGTCAGCGCCGTCGAGCGGCCGATGCCCCTCAAACAGTGGATCAGCAGGTCGGCGTCCTGCGGCAGCCCGTCGATGAAGGCGAAGGTCGCCTCGACCGCCTCGGCGCGCGCCGCATCCGGCGCATCCGGATCGGTCGCGTCGCCGAAATAGAGTTCCAGGTGCTGCTCCGGCGGCAGTTCGATCATCGAAAGCAGGCGGGTTGCGGGCGCACGGATCGAGACAAGATGCGTCGGCGCCCAATCCGCACGATTGTGCCGCGCCTCCGTCTGCGAGCTCACGATCACCCGTACCGGCCAGCCGCTCGGATGTGCCGGATTGGTGCCGAGAACGGGCCGGTAGAGTTCGCCTCCCGTGGCTTGAGCGGCAAGCGCCATGACGGGACCTCCCTGATTCGTCTTGCTCGCCGGTAGGATACCAGCGCGGCGGGACGATCGGAATCCCCGATCAGAACCGGGTGATGACGCTGATGCCGAGGTCAGTGGCGCGGTCCATCGCTACCAGCGCCGGCACGGCCTCTTCCAGTGATATCTCGCGGCCGATCAGTCGCTTCGGGTCGAGCTTACCGGCGACGATCATCGCCAGCATCGCGTCATAGCGCCAGGCCTGCATGCCATGGCTACCGTAGATTTCGAGCTCGTGGCCGATCACCTGCGCCATCGGGATCTCGGGCAGCGCGTGCTCCGCGAGCATCAGGCCGACCTGGACGTGACGGCCACGGCGGCGCAGGTTCTTGATCGAGTTGAAGCAGGTGACCGGCGATCCGAGCGCATCGATCGAAACATGCGCGCCACCTCGCGTGATCTCCCTGACGGCGCCGGCGACATCCTCCGTCGCGCGTGCGTTGATCGCGGCGACAGCGCCGAGCGTCCGGGCAAAGTCGAGCTTTTCCTCGGAAATGTCGATGGCGATCGGGTTGGCGCCAAGCGCTGCGGCGATCATGATCGCCGAAAGACCCACGCCGCCGCAGCCGTGCACCGCCACCCATTCGCCGCCCTGAACGCGGGCCTGATCGGCAATCGCCCGGAAGGAGGTGGCGAAGCGGCAGCCGAGGCTGGCCGCCGTCGCAAAGTCCATGCGCTCCGGCAGGTGTACGAGGTTCTGGTCGGCGAAGTCGAGTACCACAAATTCGGCGAAGGAGCCCCAATGGGTGAAGCCCGGCTGGAACTGCGCTTCGCAGACCTGTTGGTTGCCGGAACGGCATTCGCCGCAGCGGCCGCAACCGGAAACGAACGGCACGGTCACCCGGTCGCCGACCTTGTAGCGCATGACGCCGCGCCCGGCGGCGGCAATGGTGCCGGCAAGTTCGTGTCCCGGCACGTGCGGCAGGCGGATGTCCGGGTCGTGCCCCATCCAGCCGTGCCAGTCGCTGCGGCAGAGGCCCGTCGCCTCGACCTCGATGACGACGCCGTTTTCACTCGGGCTCGGATCGGGCAGCGTTCGGATTTCCGGGGTCTTTTCGAAGGCATCGTAATACATCGCTTTCATTGGCGATCAGTCTCCATTGGTATTTTTGGTATTCTGGCACGGCGCCCGGAGTGGCTCCAGAATGGCCGCCATGACATTTTTTGATATACCTATTCACCCCAATGCTGTTTTTTCCGGCTAGATCGGATGCACGCACTTAGCCGAGTAGGAGACACCGATGCCCGTCGATACATCCCCCCGATCCACCACCTGGACCTATGTCGACGGCGAATGGCTTTCCGGCAACCCGCCGCTGATCGGCCCGACTTCGCACGCGATGTGGCTCGGCTCGACGGTATTCGACGGCGCCCGCTGGTTCGACGGCATCGCCCCGGACCTCGACCTTCATTGCCAGCGCGTCAATCGCTCGGCGGAGGCGCTCGGACTGAAGCCTACCATGGCGGCCGAGGAAATCGAGGCGCTGACCTTCGAGGGCGTCAAGAAATTCGACGGCAAGACGGCGCTCTATGTGAAGCCGATGTATTGGGGCGAACATGGCTCCTGGAGTGTCGTGGCGGTCGATCCGGATTCGACCCGTTTCGCCCTCTGCCTGTTCGAGGCGCCGATGGGCAACGCCCATGCCGGCTCGGCGCTGACGCTCTCGCCCTTCCGCCGCCCGACGCTCGAATGCATGCCGACGGACGCCAAGGCCGGCTGCCTCTATCCCAACAATGCCCGCATCCTCAAAGAAGCGCGCTCGCGCGGCTTCGACAATGCGCTGGTGCGCGACATGCTCGGCAACATCGCCGAGACAGGCTCTTCCAATATCTTCATGGTCAAGGACGGCGTCGTCTTCACCCCGGCCGCCAACCGGACCTTCCTCGCCGGCATCACGCGCTCGCGCGTCATGGGCCTGCTGCGCGAGGCGGGTTTCGAGGTGATCGAAACGACCCTGACGATGGCCGATTTCGAGGCGGCCGACGAGATCTTCACCACCGGCAACTATTCGAAGGTCCTGCCGGTGACCCGGCTTGACGACCGCGACCTGCAAGCCGGCCCGCTCACTGCCAAGGCCCGCGATCTCTACATGGACTGGGCGCATTCGAGCGGCGACGTGTAGTGAGACCCTTGCCGACCATCAAATGACGATCGCCCACAGCGAGGCGCTTGAGATCGTCGCCCGCCAGTTCGGGTTCAGCACCTGGAACATCCTGTCGGCGAAAATAGACGCTGCGGGCACCGCTCGAGGCGGTGCGGGAATCGCGTTTGAGCAGGCCGTGCCGATCGTTCGCATCTTCGACGTGGCGAAGGCGCACGAATTCTATCTCGGTTTTCCTCGGCTTCACCGTCGACTGGGAGCACCGTTACGGCGACGATTTTCCGCTGTACACGCAGATCTCGCGAAGCGGACTTAAGCTGCATCTTTCCGAACACGCGGGAGACGCGACGCCCGGTGGGAATATGTGCGTCTACATGAGGGGCATCCATGCGCTCCACAAGGAACTGCTCGCCAAGAACTACCGCTTCATGAGGCCCGGTCTCGAGGACGAGGGCACGCGGCTCGAACTGACGGTCATCGACCCGTTCAGCAATCGCATCCGTTTCATGGAACTCAAGGAATAGGCGTTTATCGATCCGAACGGGAGGCGCGCGGCGCTGTCGAGCGCGCCCGCCCGTTGCGTTCCCGGCGATCGAGCCTCAGGTCCCGACGGGACGGACGACGACATCGGCGGCAGACCGTGTCGTCGGCCCGTGATGGACCGCCTCGACGTTGTTGCCGTCGGGATCGAGGACAAAGGCGGCATAATAGCCCGGATGATAGGGGCGCTCGCCGGGTGCACCGTTGTCCATACCGCCGTTTGCCAAGCCGGCGTCGTAGAAACGCTGGACCGAATCCCGGTCGGCCGCCTGGAAGGCGAGGTGAACGCGGCTGCAGTAGTCATCCGCCTGATCGACGAAGAACTCGTCGAACGCGAAAAATGCGTCGGTCTCGAAGGTGGGCCGATGTCCAAGCGCGCCAAGCACCGCCTCATAGAAGCGCTTGCTGACGGCGAGATCCTGGACGCGCAGATGCACGTGGTCGATGAGACGGCCCTGATGGAATTCCATTCTCTCCTCCTGTGCCGAGGGCGAAGTGAGTTGGCTTGCCCCCCGTAAGATAGGACAGGAATCCTGCGCGTCGACATTCGCGTCAAACGCGCACCGATCGCCGAATGAAAGTATTTTGCGCGGCTTAGGCAAAATTTGGCACCCCATCGGTTGCCTCCCGCCGAGGCGGTGCCTATGTTCCCGCTCACAGATTTCCGTCACGAAATCCAATGCCAAGAGGAGATGCCACAATGGCTTTCGAATTGCCGAACCTTCCCTATGACTATGAAGCGCTCGCGCCCTACATGTCGCGCGAGACCCTCGAATACCATCACGACAAGCATCACCTCGCCTATGTGACGAACGGCAACAAGCTCGCCGAGGAAGCCGGTCTTTCCAATCTTTCGGTGGAAGAGATCGTCAAGAAGTCCTACGGCACCAACCAGCCGCTGTTCAACAATGCCGGCCAGCACTACAACCACATCCACTTCTGGAAGTGGATGAAGAAGGGCGGCGGCGGCACCAGCCTGCCGGGCAAGCTCGACGCGGCCATCAAGTCGGATCTCGGCGGCTACGACAAGTTCCGCACGGATTTCGTCGCCGCCGGCACGGGCCAGTTCGGCTCCGGTTGGGCTTGGCTGTCGGTCAAGAACGGCAAGCTCGAAATCTCGAAGACCCCGAACGGCGAAAACCCGCTCGTGCACGGCGCCTCGCCGATCCTCGGCGTCGACGTCTGGGAGCATTCCTATTACATCGACTACCGCAACGCCCGGCCGAAATACCTCGAGGCTTTCGTCGACAATCTCATCAACTGGGATTACGTCCTCGAAATGTACGAGGCTGCGACGAAGTAACCGTTGGTTGGTTAGACAGGAAATTCGGCCCGGCGCTTGCGTCGGGCCTTTTCGTTTCGGGCCGGGCCGGCTCTATGCGTTCCCCGCCTCGAGCGGCCGCATGGCATTCGTTTTCCAGCCGGCGATCCACAATTGCCTAAGCCTCTCGCCTTCACCGCGGAAGAAAGTCGCGATCGGCTCGCAGTGCTCCACCCGGTCGGCGCGGAAGTTGCGGATGTCCTGGCGCAATTCACACCAGGCCACCATCATCGCATGCTCCGAATAATAGATCAGCGCCAGCGGCCGTACGGTGCGTTCCGTCGCCTGTCCGAGTTCGTCGCGATAGTCGAGCGCGAGCTTTTGTTCGTCGCGGATAGCGCGGCGAATCATGGCGAGGTCGACCGCCGGTGGCGGGGCGGCGATCGTGCCCCAGGCGTGCAGCGCCTGCGACTGGAAAATCTGGCGCAGCGGCTCCGGGACGGCGCCGGTTATTTTCCGGTTGACGCGCTGGGCCGCCGCCTTCAGCTCCGCGTCGCCCGTGCGCGCCAGCAGCGCGAGTGCGAGCACGATCGCTTCCGTCTCTTCGATCGAAAACATCAGCGGCGGCAGGTCGAAGCCGGGCCTCAGGATATAGCCAAGGCCGCGCTCGCCTTCGATCGGCACCCGCATCGCCTGCAGGGCGACGATGTCACGATAGATCGAGCGCGGTGTCACCTCGAGCTTCTCGGCAATCTCGGCGGCGGTGATCGGCTGCCGGGCAAGCCGCAATATCTGGATGATCTCGAAAAGCCGCGCTGCCTTGCGCATCGCAAAAACCCCACCAAACCCGAAAGGCTCCTGACAGAACCCTGTCAGTTGGAGAGAGCTATAGCATTTGCCAACGGATTGAAAAATCGGCGATCCGGACCTCCACCCTTATACAAATCTCGATGAGCAACTGACATGACCTACGCAGAAAACCTCTGGCTGTTCTTCACTCTTCTCTTCGGCATCATCATCGTCCCGGGCATGGACATGGTCTTCGTGCTGGCCAATGCGATAACCGGCGGGCGCACCTCCGGGCTCGCCGCGACGGCGGGCATCATGGCGGGCGGCGTGCTGCACACGCTCTACGCGGCGCTCGGCGTCAGCGTCGTGCTGCACCTGGTGCCGGAGCTCTTCAACGTGCTCCTCGTCGCCGGAGCCGGCTACATCGCCTGGATCGGCTTCTCGCTGCTGCGCAGTGCCATCACCATTGGCGGCGTCGAGGCGGGGGCGAGGCTCTCGCGTTGGGCAAGCTTCCGACAGGGGGCGCTGACGAGCCTGATGAATCCGAAGGCCTATCTCTTCATGCTCGCCGTCTATCCGCAATTCCTGAAGCCGCAATTCGGCCCCGTCTGGTCGCAGGCAGCGGTCATGGCGGTGATGATCGCCGTGACGCAGCTTGCCGTCTATGGCGGGCTGGCGCTTGCCGCCGGCCGCGGCCGGGATCTGCTGGTCGGCAGTCCGGGGGCGACGGTTGCCATCGGCCGCGGTGCCGGCCTGCTGCTTGTCGTAATCGCCGTTTTCACCGTTTGGCAGGGTTGGAGCGGTACCCGCTGAGTTGCCGCTTCGATTAAGTATTATACATGAATATGGAAGTCATGTTATTCGAGTGCGCAAATCCCGCCTTGCCGTCATGTATAGCGCGGCGAATTATGCTGAAATGACAAGCACATCAAGAAAATGTTACTTCCGCCGAAAAGCCAAAATGCCATCATGCCGGCGCCTTCAACAGGAAACCCCAGAAGCGGGTTCAAATGACCGGAGACCATGATGAAGATCAGAGCTTTTGTGCTTGCAGCCGCCCTTGCAGGCTTGGGGATGACCGCCGTCACCGCCGCGGATGAACCTCAGGCGGTCCGTCAGCAGTTGATGAAGAAGGTGGGCCAAGCCGCCGGTGCGCTGAGCGGTATCGCCAAGGGTGAGAAGCCCTATGATGCCGAGATCGTCAAGGCATCGCTGACGACGATCACCGAGACGGTGAAAGTCTTCCCGACTCATTTTCCCGCCGGCTCGGAAACCGGCTCGGAGACCGAGGCAAGCCCGAAGATCTGGGAGAACATGGAAGACTTCAAGGCGAAAGCCGCCAAGCTCGGCACCGACGCCGAGAAGATTCTCGCCGAGTTGCCCGCCGACCAGGCCGGCGTTGGCGCCGCTCTGGGCGTCCTCGGCAAGGATTGCGCCAGCTGTCATGAGAATTATCGCCTGAAGAAAGAGTAACGGAAGGCCATTGGTTCCTTCCTGCGATGCGCCGGTTCGTCCGGCGCGTTCATTTCCGTGTTGAGGACGAAGGAGAGATGATGCGGCGGCGCGCAGGGAAGCTGTTGTCCGGTCTGATTCTACTGGCCGTGGTCGGCGCCGGCGCCTTCTGGTTGCTGACGAAGCCTGCCCCCTGGGACGCCGCGCATTGGGAGGGGCTGGGCGAGCCGGATCTTGCCAATGGCAAGCGGGTCTTCTGGGCCGGCGGCTGCACCAGCTGCCATGCGGCGTCCGGCGCGAAGGACGATGCCCGGCTGGTGCTTTCGGGTGGCCGGCCGCTGAAGAGCCCGTTCGGGACCTTCTATCCTCCGAATATCTCGCCCGACGAAACGGCCGGCATCGGCGGCTGGACGCTCGCCGAGTTCGGCAACGCCATGACGCGCGGGGTCGGAAAGGATGGCGAACATCTTTATCCGTCCTTTCCCTACGGCTCCTATGCGCGGATTTCCGCCAAGGACATCAACGACCTTTACGGCTATATGCGAACGCTGCCGAAGAGCGCTAATGTGGCGCCGCCGCATGATTTGCCGTTCCCGTACAATATCCGCCTGGCGCTCGGCGGCTGGAAGCTCCTGTATCTCAGCGACGAGCCGCGAGTTCAGGTCGATACCGCCGAGCCGAAGCTTGCGCGTGGGCAGTATCTCGTCGAAGGCCCGGGCCATTGCGGCGAGTGCCACACGCCGCGCAATGCGCTGGGCGGCTTCGAAGCAGGTCGGTGGCTGGCCGGTGCGCCGAATCCGGAAGGCGAGGGCCGGATTCCCGACATCACGCCGGGCTCCAAGAGCATCGGCAACTGGAGCGCGTCGGACATCGCCTCCTATCTCGAGACAGGTTTCACCCCCGACTTCGATACCGTCGGGGGTTCGATGGTCGAGGTGCAGAAGAACATGGCAAAGCTTCCCGCATCCGAGCGCGAGGCGATTGCCGCCTATCTGAAGGCGCTGCCTCCGTCATAGGCATCGCTCGCACTCGCCGTCTTGAACCGCGAGACCGGTCTCCTCCGGCTCAGCCGAGCTTCTGCATATAGCGCATGCCGGTCACCGGCCGGGGCACGAAACGCTCCGACTCATAGAAACGATGCGCCTGGAAATTGCCGGTGGCCGCGCTGACCGCCAGGTATTCGCAGCCGGCCATCTTCGCCTGTTCGCGTGCCTTGCCGACGAGATGGCGGCCGATGCCGGTGCCGCGATGGGCGGGGCGCACGAAGAGATGATGCAGTTCCATGCCGCGCGCGCCTTCGGCTGCACGGTACTGGGGAACCAGGACTGCGTAGCCGATCAACTGGCCGCCGGCCTCGGCGACGAGGGCGGTGATCCAGGGGGTGCGTCCGAAGAGATCGCGTTCGAGCTGCTCCGGCGTTAGCGAGGCGACATCGCCGTGATGGGCGGTAAGTTCCGCAATCATCTCGCGCAGTTCGGGAAGATCGCGCGGCTTGGCGCAGCGGATCGTCACCATCGGTGCTCTGACCGACGCGAGCTGGTGGAGGTTGGGGGTGGCGGTCTGCAGCATTCTCGGCTCCTATGGGGTTCCCACCATCAGGTGCCGTGAAAAACAAAAGCCGCCTGATGGCGGCCTTGTTGAATATGATCAGCAGGCCGCTCCTATCGGAACAGCCAAAAATACGCGCGGCAAATGGGTGCGTTCTTGATCATGCGCGTAGATTGTTCATTTCCGCGACTTTGTCAACGGCGATTGTTGAACCCTCAGTGCTCGTTGTCGCACAAGGAATGATCGGCCAGCGCCCGGATGACGTAACAGTCGCCGATCGTGTGATCGCCATGGCAGGCGACGATGCGCTGAAGTTCGTGCTCCAGCTTCGTCAGTCGGGCGATCTTCTCCCGCACCGAAGCCAGATGCTCGCTCGCAATGCGATCCGCCTCGCCGCAGGGTCGTTCCGGGTGTTCGCTCAGCGCCAGCAGATCACGGATTGCCTCGATCGAAAGCCCCAGATCGCGCGCGTGACGGATGAAGGCAAGCCGCTCGAGCTGACGTTTCTCGTAGCGCCGCTGGTTGCCCTCCGAACGTTCCGGCGCCGCGATGAGCCCCATTTGCTCGTAATAGCGGATCGTCGGGATTTTGACGCCGGTCCGCCGGGAAAGGTGGCCGATCGAATACATGTGCGCTCCATAGTTATAGCTTCTGGAGCAATATAGGGAATGCCCCGCGGCCCTCAAGGCACAGACCGAACAAAGGACGCCACTTGGGCGAGGCTTCTGGGCTTCGCGCCGCCCGGAACGAAGGCTGTCGAGCACAAGGCCGCCGCATTCCCCGCCGAGCAGCCGACGTCCATCAGGGCAGCGTATAGGCAATCACATAATCGCCCGGCTTAGTGCCGACCGAGCCGTGCCCGCCGGCGACCATCAGTAGATATTGCCTGTCGCCGACCATGTAGGTCATCGGGGTCGCTTGGCCGCCGGCCGGAAGCCGCGCCTCCCAGAGCTGGTCGCCGGTGGTGACGTCATAGGCTCTCAGGAAATTGTCGACCGTTGCGCCGAGGAAAGCGACGCCGCCCTTGGTGACGATCGGTCCGCCGATACCTGGCACCCCGAGCCGGAAGGGAAGCGGCAGCGGCGTCATGTCGTAGACCGTGCCGTTCTTGTGCTTGTAGGCGATCTTGCCGGTCCTGAGATCGGCGCCCGCGACATAGCCCCAGGGCGGCGCCTGGCAGGGAATCCGCAAGGGGCCGAGGAAAGGACCCATATAGACGCCATAGGGCGCCCCCTCGTTGCGGTTCAGACCTTGCTCGCTGCCCTTTTCGCCTTCGCCCTTCGGCGGGATCTCCTCGCGTGGGACAAGCCGCGAGGTGAAGGCGAGATAGGTGGGCATTCCGAACATCACCTGGCGCTCCGGGTCGACGGCGACCGAGCCCCAGTTGAAAGTGCCGAAATTGCCGGGATAGACGAGCGTTCCTTCGAGCGAAGGCGGCGTATAGCGGCCCTCATACTTCAACGAGAGGAACTCGATCCGGCAGGCAAGCTGGTCGAACATGGTAATCCCCCACATGTCGCGCTCCCTAAGCGGCGGCGGCATGAAGGTGAGGCCGGAGACCGGCTGGGTCGGGGCGGTGAAATCCTCCGCGATGGCGCCGCCGGGGGCGGGCACCTCCTCGACCGGAATGATCGGTTCCCCGCTGCGGCGATCGAGCACATAGACGTCGCCCTGCTTGGTCGGGCCGACCAGCGCCGGCACGACGCTTCCGTCTTGCTTGGTGATGTCGAGCAGGGCCGGCTGCGCCGGCACGTCCATGTCCCAGAGATCGTGGTGTACAGTCTGCCTGACCCAGCGCACCGCGCCCGTATTGATGTCGAGCGCGACGATCGAGGAAGAGTACTTTTCCACATGCTCGCTGCGCCCCGTGCCGAGCTGGTCGGGCACCTGGTTGCCGAGCGGGATATAGATAAGCCCCAGACCCTCGTCGACCGAGGAAACCGACCAGCTGTTCGGCGAATTCGTCGTATAGAACTGGCCCGGCGGCAGCGGAGCCGTCTGCTCGGGATTGCCGCTGTCCCAGTTCCAGAGGAGCGCCCCCGTGTTGATATCAAAGGCACGAATGACGCCGGACTGTTCCTGCGTCGAATAATTGTCGTTGACGGCACCGCCGACGATGATCTTGCCAGCGACGGCGACCGGTGGCGACGTCGAATAGTAATAGCCGGCGGGATTGTACCGCATGCCCTGTTCGAGGTGCAGAGCGCCTTGGTCGGCAAAGTCGGTGCAGACCGTGCCATTTACGGCATCGAGCGCGATCAGGCGGGCGTCCGAGGTCGGCAGGTAGATGCGCTCGGCGCAAGGGCTGCCCGCAGCCGCCGCCGGATCGGCCCAATAGGTGACGCCGCGGCAGGTCTGGTGCTGGCGGTCCGGGTTCAGCCCGGAATTCGAATCATACTTCCACTTCTGCCTGCCGGTCGCGGCATCGAGCGCGATCGCCCAATTATGCGGCGTGCAGAGATAGAGGGTGTCCTTCACCTTCAGGGGCGTCACCTGATAGGTGGTCTCGCCGATATCCTCCGGCAGCTTCACGTCTCCTGTCTGGTATTGCCAGGCGACCTTGAGTGTCGCGACGTTTTCCCGATGGATCTGGGCGAGCGGCGAATAGCGCTGGCCGAACAGCGTGCGGCCGTAGTGATGCCATTCGCCGGCCGGCACATTGCCGCCGAGATCGGGATTGGCCGTGACGATGTCGGTCGGTAGGTCGCCGCGAATGTCATGAATGTCCTGCGTCATCGAGTAGGGCGCGACACCGACCGCGATCAGGCTGGCAAGCCCAAGCGGCCAGGCGCTGGCGCTGTAGCGTTCGCCTGATGGGCTGAGGAAACCGAGCGGTTGCCGGATCCACGGGGTCAGCAGCCAAAGCCCGAGCAGGATGATCACGCCGCCGCGCGGACCGAGCTGCCACCAGTCGAACCCCACTTCCCAAACGGCCCAGGCGAGCGAGCCGAGGACGATCAGCGTATAGACCCAGATCGCCGCGGCGCTCTTGCGATAGAGCAGCAACGCCGTGAGCAGGAAGCTTAGTCCGGTGATGAGATAGTATGGACTGCCGCCGAGCAGGACGAGCCTCGTCCCTCCCGCACCGAGCGCAAGACCGATCAGTGCGAAGAGAAGGGCGGTCAGGACAATGAGCATGAATGCGAACTCCCCGAGTTGAAGACGGCATGCCGGTTCTTGCGGGCAGGCCCGGACGGGCTGCAACGGGAGGCGAAGAACGGCTGCGAAATTCCCGCCGCCAACCTCCGTCTGAACTATGCGCATCGAGCCGCGGCATTCAGCGCCTCGATTGCGAAGGTAACGCGCTACACGTGCCTTTCAATGGCGCACGCTCCGGTTCGGCGCGTCTTTTCGGAAGCACAAAGGAAACGGGTAGCGCTTTGATTTGCTGAGGTTTTCGCTCTCGGATCGGCTTCGATCCACGGCGGCGGCCGAAGCGAGGCTCCGGCTCGTCAGGTGCCGCAGAAGGTTTGCAGCACCTCTTCGCCAGGTTGCGGCGGTGCCGCATAGGCGGCATGTCCCGGTTGGTCCTCATAGGGCCTCGAGGTCACGTCCAGAAGTGCTTCGAAGAGCGAGAAATCTGCGTTTTCGATCGCCGCTTCGATCGCCTGTTCCACACGATGATTGCGTGGAATGAAGGCCGGGTTGACGGCGCGCATGGCTGCCGCACGTTCGGCCGGCTGGCGGGCTTCGCGCTCGAGCCGGCGGCGCCAGTCCTCGAGCCAGGGCGACAGCGCCTCGGGTTCCTGGAAAAGCTTGGCAAACTCGACATCGCCGCCTGCATTTTCCGCGGACGAAGCAAGCGCTCGGAACGCGAGGGTGAAATCCGCTCCCCCCTTATGCATCAGCGCCAGCAATCCTTGTACCAGCTCCAGGTCCCCGTCTTCCGCGGTCGAAAGGCCGATCTTGCGGCGCATGCCGTCGAGCCAGTGATTTTGGAAGATCGTTCCGTATTCGCCGAGAGCGTCATTGGCGAGGTTCACCGCCACGTCCGCCGTCGGATCGAAGAGCGTCACGAGCGTTTCGGCAAGCCTGGCGAGGTTCCACTGGCCGATGGCCGGCTGGTTGGCATAGGCGTAGCGGCCGAACTGATCGATCGAGCTGAAGACCTTCTTCGGATCGTAGGCATCCATGAAGGCACAGGGTCCGAAGTCGATCGTCTCGCCCGAAATCGTCATGTTATCGGTGTTCATCACGCCGTGAATGAAGCCGATGTGCAGCCAGCGTGCGATCAACGCCGCCTGCCGCTCCGCCACCGCCTTGAGGAGGCCTAGATAGGGATTCTCGTCCGCTTTCAATTCCGGGTAGTGTCGGTCGATCACGTAGTCGGCCAGCGTCTTGACCGAGTCCATGTCGCCGCGCGCGGCGAAGAACTGGAACGTGCCGACGCGAATGTGGCTGGATGCAACACGCGTGAAGACTGCTCCGGGAAGGATCTGCTCCCGGTAGACGGGCTGGCCGGTTACCGTTGCGGCAAGCGCGCGGGTGGTCGGTACGCCAAGCGCATGCATCGCCTCGCTGACGATATATTCGCGCAACACGGGCCCAAGCGCTGCACGCCCGTCGCCGCGGCGCGAGTAGGGTGTCTGGCCGGCTCCCTTGAGCTGGATGTCACGGCGCTTCCCGTTGCGGTCCACGACTTCGCCAAGCAGGATGGCGCGGCCGTCGCCGAGTTGCGGAACGAAGGTGCCGAACTGGTGCCCGGCATAGGCCATGGCGAGTGGCTCTGCGCCGGCCGGAACCGTGTTGCCCGAGAAGATCGCCGCGCCATCGCGCTCCAGCGCTGCGATGTCGAGGCCCAGCTCTTCGGCGAGCGGCCGGTTGAGCTTGATCAGCCAGGGCTCCGCCACAGAGGTCGGCTCGACCCGGGCGTAGAAATTCGCAGGCAATCGCGTGTAGCTGTTGTCGAAGGGAAGCGGCGCCGTCGCCGAGCCCGATTGCGGCGGTACGTAATTCATCACATTCCAGCGGCATTGCTCAGGAAATACCAGCCGCCCTTTCCCGGCAAGTCTACACGAGCGGTCCCCTTTTCGCGAGATCGGGATTTGCGGCGATCCACCCGCCCTTGCGGCGGGAGGACCTTTCCGGCGATCAGGCACTGAGCGCAGTCGGTGGCAGGCAGGCCTCGCAGATTGCCGCGATATGGCGGTGGTCGGTGCCGCAGCAGCCGCCGAGGACGCGCAGCTTCGGCAAGCGGCCGGTGAGCGAGCGATAGCGCCGCGCGAGATCACTCATGTCGCCTATGTCCAATGTCTCGCTTTCATCGAGTTCTGCATGGCTCTTCGTCGAGGCGTTGGCGCGGATGCCGCCGATCCGCCGCACCCAGGCCTGATCCTGATCGAGGCTACTCTCGAAATGGCTCGGATGGGCGCAATTGATCATGTAGTAGTGCGGATAGCCCTCGGTTTCCGCGTCCACCGTTTCGATCGCCTCCTGCAGCGAGCGGCCAGTGACGAGCCGGCCGTCGGTCTCGACGGTAAATGAGATGGCGCAGGGCATGCCGTGGCGCTTGGCGGCTCGTGTCACGCCGATCGCCTCCTGGACATTCGTCATGGTGACCGCCGTTACCATGTCTGCTTCGCTGTCAGCGAAGGCGGCGACTTGGGCGGAGTGATACTCCTCCGCTTCCTCGGCATTCATGCGGCCGGCCTTGTAGCCATCGCCGCGCGGACCAATGACGCCATTGAAGACCATCGGGGCCTGCGGCCGCTCGTATTGCGCGCGCAGTTCGGTGAGCAGGTAGACCGCGTCTCGATTGACCTGATTGAGCGCCTCGCCGTCATAGCCAAGTTTCTTGCCCCAGTCGGCGTTGGCGCGCCACGTGGCGGTGTCGAGCACGAAACCGGTGCCGTGACACCGCGCGATTTCGAGATAGCGCGTGTAGTAGCGCAACAGCTGCCTGCGGCCCTCCGGCGAGGCAAGCAGAACGAAGGAGGCGAAATGCGGCAGCTCGGCCCCCTCGTGAAAGATCAGCGCCGTCTCCATGCCGCCGTCGCTGAGGAATGTGCCTCCCCGTAAGAGTGGCAGGTCGTGTCGGTACTTGGCGATTTCATGTTCCATCGTTTCCTCCTGTTCCTTTCGGACGCTCCAGCGCGAGGTCGGAAGAATTTCTGCCGTTTTATGATCTGCTAAACTAGCCGGCTTGCGGTACACTATGGGCCAATAATCCGCATTGCGATGTTACATCAGGAACTTGCCGTAAGATTCAGGCGCCAGGCGAATGGTCCGCCGCTGATTTTCCGAACCGAAAACTTTACCGGCGGTACAGGAGTGCATCATGCGAAAGGGCGAGGAAACGCGCGCGAAGATCCTCGATGTCGCCGAAGCCGCGGTGCTGGCAAAGGGTTTCGGAGGCACTTCGATCGACGAACTGATCGTCGAGACCGGCATCACCAAGAGCGGGTTCTTCTACCATTTTCGCGACAAGAACGAGCTCGCCAAAGCGCTGCTCGAGCGCTACATCGAAAATGACGAGCGCATTTATGACGAAATTTTCGGACGGGCGCGCGAACTTGCGGACGACCCGCTGCAGGCGTTCCTGATCGGCCTGAAGCTGCTTTCAGAATTGCTCTCGGATTTGCCGAACGGTCATCCGGGATGTCTGGTCGCGACGATGTGCACCCAGGAGCGTGCCTTCGATCGGGAAATCCAGGAGATGAACCGCCAGGCGGCGCTGATGTGGCGGCGCCGCTTCGGCGCCATGTTCCGTGACATCATGCAAGTCTATCGGCCGCGGGAAGCGCTCGATGCCGATCAACTTGCCGATATGGTCTCGACCGTCCTCGAGGGCGGCATCGTGCTTTCGAAAGCGCTGAAGGAGCCGAAGAGCCTGCCCGATCAGCTCCTCGTCTTCCGCAGTTTCGTGCGGCTACTGTTCCAGCCCGCCGTCCAGCCGTGAGGCCAATCAGGCGCCTTCGTCCTCGAGAGCCGCGGCCATGTCCGCAAGCTTGCGCACGGTGTTGAGATTGCGTGTCGTGCCGGGCTTCAGCGCCGGCAGCTTGAGCTTCGACCGTCCCGATCCATTCGGGTAGTGGATATAGATCTCCCGTCCGTCGATCTTCACTTCTTCGCCATCCGGTGCGACGAGTTTGTCGAGCGCGTCCGCCGCCGGTGGCTCCGGAAGGAATGCGACGAGCAGGAAATTCGGCTTGGCGTCCGGAAACGGCACCCTTGCCGCGACCGCCTCGAGCTCGCGCCGGCTGCGCAGCAAGACGCCTGGCGCCTTGCCCATCCGTTCGGCCAGCGCCGCCTCAAGTTTGCGCCGAACTTCGGTTTCGGCGAGCTCGGAACGGAACAGCACGTTGCCGCTCTGGATGTAGGTCTTGACGTCGGCGAAGCCGAGACCTTCGCAGACGGCCTTCAGCTCCGCCATCGGAAGCGTACCGGTGCCGCCGACATTGAGGGCCCTTAGCAGCGCGACATAGACCGGCACGGGTGCACCTCTTAGATCTTGCCACCCACCTTGATGGCGAAGGCATATTCGAAGGCGATTTCCTCCAGCCTCTGGAAGCGTCCGGAGGCGCCGCCATGTCCGGCATCCATATTGGTCTTCAACAGGATCGGCTCGCTGCCGGTCGTCCTCTCCCGCAGTCTGGCGACCCATTTCGCCGGTTCCCAATAGGTGACACGCGGATCGGTCAAGCCGCCGAGCGCCAGGATTGCCGGATAGGGCTTGGCTTCAACATTGTCGTAGGGCGAGTAGCCGGCAATGATGTTGTAGAATTCGGCGCTTTCGATCGGATTGCCCCATTCCGGCCACTCCGGCGGCGTCAGCGGCAGCGTGTCGTCCAGCATGGTGTTGAGGACGTCGACGAAGGGGACGGCAGCGATGATGCCCCGGAATTTCTCCGGCGCCATGTTGGCGATCGCCCCCATCAGCATGCCGCCGGCCGAACCGCCCTCGGCGATGATGTTCGCGTAGGATGTGAACTTCTGCTGATTCAGATAGTCAGCCGCGGCGATGAAGTCCCTGAACGTATTGGTCTTCTTCGCCATCTTGCCGTCTTCGTACCACTCAAAGCCCTTGTCCTTGCCGCCGCGGATATGGGCGATGGCATAAACGAAGCCGCGGTCGACGAGCGACAGGCAGTTGGTGTTGAAGCCAGCCGGAATGGTGATGCCGTAGGCGCCGTAGCCGTAGAGCAGGCAGGGCGCCGAACCGTCGAGTGGCGTATCCCTGCGATAGAGGAGCGTTACCGGAACCGCGGCGCCGTCCGGAGCCGGGGCGAAAACGCGGCGGGTCACGTAATCATCCGGAGTGTGGCCGGAGGGCACCTCCTGGGTCTTCAAGAGCGTCCGCTCGCGCGTCGCCATGTTGTAGTCGAAGAGCTGCGAGGGTGTCGTCATCGACGAATAGGAAAAGCGGATGACGTCGGTGTCGTATTCGGCGGCACCGGAAAGTCCGAGCGAATAGGCCTCTTCGGCAAAGGCAATCGCGTGTTCCTCACCGGTTTTCCGGTCGCGAATGACGATCTCCGGCAGGCCCTCGCGGCGCTGCAGCCAGATAAGGTGGCGGGCATAGGCCATGTGGCTGAGGATCAGCGTGCCCGGCCGGTGCGGCACGACCTCGCGCCAGTTTTCCTTCTGCGGCGCTTCCACCGGCGCTTCCATGATCTTGAAATCCTTGGCACCGTCGGCATTGGTGAGAATGTAGAAGACCTCGCCGCCCTCGGTCATGGAATATTCGAGACCGGTCACGCGTTTCGCCACGACCTGTGGCTCGGCCGTCAGGTCTCTGGTCGAAAGCAGCCGATATTCGCTGGTCTCGTGATCATGGATGTCGATATAGATGAAGTCGTCGAGCAGCGACCCGCCGACCGACATGAAGAAGCCGGGGTCCGCTTCCTCATAGACGAGCCGATCTTCCGACTGCGGTTTGCCGACGATGTGGTGGTAAATCCGCGACGGGCGGTGGTTCTCGTCGAGGACGGTGTAGAAGAAGCTCTCGCCGTCGGGTGCCCAGGCGCCGCCGCCACCGGTGTTCTCGACCACGTCGGAAAGATCCTCGCCCGTCGAAAGATCGCGCACCTTCAGCGTGAAATATTCCGATCCCTTGTCGTCATAGCCCCAGATGCCGCGGGCATGGTCGCTCGAATGGTCGAGGCCGGCGATGCGGAAGTAGGCCTTGCCCCCGGCTTCCTTGTCGCCGTCGAGCAGCACTTGGCGGGTCGTTTCGTCGCCGGCGGCTCCATCGCGCGGGATACGGAAATAACGCGGATGCTCGCCGCCTTTCACGTAGAAAGTTCCGTAGGCAAAGGCGCCGTCCTTCATCGGCACGGAGGAATCGTCCTCCTTGATACGGCCGCGCATCTCGGCAAACAGCGCCTTTTGCAGATCCTTGGTGTCCGCCATGGCGGCGTTCATGTAGTCGTTTTCGGCCTCCAGGTGGCGGCGGATCTCCGGATCGAGGATCGTGGGATCCTTGAACATCGCTTGCCAGTTGTCGGCCCTCAGCCACGCGTAATCATCGGTCCGGCTGATGCCGTGGCGCGTATCCGTGAGCGGCTTCTTGTGAGCGACGGGCGCGGCGGGCAGGTTGTTGAAAACGGACAAGGGTCTCTCCGGGATCTCTTCGGTGGGAGATCATGAGATAGAGAGCGCCCGGGCGGCGATCAAGCGGAAAGCACCGCCGGGTGCCGTGGAGAAGGATAACGATGGGCGATAGAGATCACGCGGTGGGCGCGGCGAGATGGAGGCCGATGCCCCACGGGTCGGTGAGGCGGTGGATGCCGCCTTCCTCGCGCACGGGGGTGTGCAGTTCGTCGAGCTTCCGGATCGCCGCGGCGAGCTGGTCGGCCTCCCTGAAGCGGATCGTGTAGTCGGAGAGCCCCGTCATGTTGGCCTGGCGTTTCGCCGCCCCGCGCGAGTTCCAGATATTGGCTGCGACGTGATGGTGATACTTGCCGGAGGCGAAGAAGCTCGCCCCCGGATAGCGCGCCATCAGATCGAGGCCCAGGATGTCGCGGAAGAAGGCGTCCGCCTGCGGTATGTCGGAGACCTGCAGATGGATGTGGCCGATCACGGTGCCGTCGGCAAGGCCGTTCCAGCCCTCTCGCGGTGCCTCGTCATAGAGCGATTGCAGGTCGAGCGGCAACGTGTTCATCGCAACCGTGCCGTCCGCTTCGTAACGCCATTCGCTGCGCGGTCGATCGCGATAGATCTCGATACCGTTGCCCTCCGGGTCGGCGAGATAGATCGCTTCGCTGACGAGGTGGTCGGAGGCGCCCTGGAGGCGGACGCCGTTGTTGGCGGCATGCGCGAGCCACCGTCCAAGTTCCTGCCGGTCGGGGACGAGGAATGCCGTGTGGAAGAGACCGGGTGCGCTGCGCGGCGCCTTTGCCGCGGCCGCTTCCGTCGTCAGCGTCAACAGGGGCCGTCCGGCAACCCCGAGCATCTCGCCCCTTGCGCTCCTCTCGAGCGGAGCGAGGCCGAGCATCTTTTGATACCAGGCGGAGACCATCGGCAGGTCCTGAACGATGAGATGTGCCCGTTCGATATAGGCGGGCATCGCCGCCGCGTGATCTGCAGGGAGGTTGGTCACAGGCTGCGATTGCATTGTCTATTCCTCGAGCTACGCCTTTCGGAGCGCCCACCGGAACCCATAGTACCTCCCGGTGGCACCCTGAACTGTAGCCCAATATGAGCACGTGAAGGAGTTCGGGAAAGCTATTATATTACTTGATGTTGTGTTCGATGAACGTTGACGGTCGCGGCCGTCGCGCTACCTCATTCTAGAGGGTGCAAGCGCGAGAGTGGTGACCGACTTGATTTCGATCATGGTCGGAATTGCCGTCGCCGCTCAATTTCGGCCCAAGAGGGCGAGAAAGGGCGGAAGAGGGCATTCCGGTCAAAGTTTCGCCCTCGGGTCCAAAGGATCGCCTTGCTCTCCAGCGGCGACCGGGAATGCAACGGAAGGAGCGTATCTGTATGTACAGGAAGATTATCGTCCCGATCGCGATGGATCAGCTCGAACACGGCGAATCCGTTCTCGGCATCGCCGAAAAACTGATCGACGAGGGAGGGGAGATCATCCTTCTCAACGTTGTCGAGGATCTCAACGCCTATGCTCAGGGCTATATGATCGTCGATTTCCCGCTCGAGATGATCGAGGAATCGCGCAGGCATGCGGTCAAGACGCTGGAGGCGATGAAGACCAAGCATGGCATCAAAGGCCGGATTGAAATCCGCACCGGCGGGGCGGCCGGCACAATCAACGCGCTCGCCAAGGAAGAGAACGCGGACCTGGTGATCATCGCGTCGCATCGTCCGGGGCTGATAGACTATTTCATCGGTTCGACTGCCAGCCGCGTGGTCAGCCACTGCCCCTGCGCCGTTCTCGTCGATCGCTAACCAACAAGAAGAATGCGGTACGGCTTTGCCGTGCCGCGACCCCAAGGGAGCTCCCGCAATGGACAAATACGCGCTTGATGATTTCCGCGAAAAGCTTCTGCGCCGCAAAGACGAACTCTATGGCCGTCTGGTGAAGATCGAAGAAGACCTGGACCAGCCGATGAATGCCGACGTGCCGGACCGCGTCACAGAGCGGGAAAACGACGAAGTGCTGGAAGGACTCGGCCTGGCAGGCCAGGGCGAGATCCGCGCCATCGATGCGGCGCTCGACCGGATTGCAGCCGGAACCTACGGAATCTGCGCGCGTTGCGGGGACCCCATATCCCAGGAACGGTTGCACGCGGTGCCGCATGCGCCGCTCTGCCAGACCTGCGCCGCCGAAGTTGCTTCCCGCACGCGATGAAGGCGACCCTTCGCGGCGGCGGCATGGGCTCTCGGCCGGGCTGTGGTCACACGTTCCCACCTGATGTGACCGCGTTGGCGGGGACAGGCCAATTGTTGTAATGCGTTGCAGAATTTGATCCTTTCGCCCCAATCCGGTGCTTTGCCGGCAAAGATCTCTGTGGCACGATGTATCCGTGCGTCGGCAGGGGCCACGGGGGGCGAGTTATTCGAGCCAGCTTATTGTGGTCCAGGACCCTTGCTGACATCGGAGCGATGCGGATCTGGAGGGGCCGCGTGGAGAGCAGCGAGGTCAAATGGAGCTATGACCGGTCGGAATTGATCGCCGACGGAATTGTCCACGGCATTGGCCTTTCCGCCGCGCTCGTTGGCGTCACAGCCCTGATTTTCTATGCAACGGTCTGGAGCACCTCTGGACAGCTTGCCGCCGCCTCGATCTATGGTGCGGGTCTGGTCCTCACCCTATCGGTCTCGTTTCTCTACAATCTCTATCCCGTCTGCCGGACGAAGTGGCTGCTGCGTCGCCTGGACCATTCCGCCATCTTCGTGCTGATCGCCGCAACCTACACGCCATTTCTCCAGCGCGGCTGGGACGATCCGTTCCTGTTTTCGATGCTCATAGGCATGTGGGCGGTCGCCCTCCTCGGCATCGCGATCAAGTGTCTTTTACCAGGACGATTCGACCGGTTGGCGATCCTTCTCTACCTGGCCATGGGCTGGGGCGGCGTCCTTGCTGCAAAATCCTTGTTCGCCGCCCTGAGCGCAACGACCTTGGTTCTCGTCGTCGTCGGCGGCCTCATCTATTCGGTCGGCATCATTTTCCACGTCTGGGAGCGGCTACGCTTCCAGAACGCCATCTGGCACGGCTTCGTCGTTGCCGGCTCGGCCGTGCACTATTCCGCCGTCCTCAGCTGCATCAGCGGTGCGTCCGCCGCGTGATCGGGGGATCGGCAGGCTTCCACTCACTCAGGAGCCTGGCAATTGTCCGAGGGGCGCAGCGCCGCAGCCATGCGCGAGATGACGCCGTCGAAGCTCGTCAGCTTCGATTTGCGATACTGCAGCCGGAAATAGGCGGCGCTGCCGTCGCAGAGCGCGATCGCCCGGGTGTAGAAGACCTCCCGGCCACGAGCACCGGAGAAGCTCGCCCAAGCGGGCGTGACGCGCGAGTAGAGAATTCGCCAATCGTCGTCTCTCTCGTAGCCGATCCGGTCGGCGACGTCGGTCTCGAAATCGCCGGCGGGAGGGTGAGTGCCGAACACCATCAGCGTCGCGCCATTGTCGTCGGCATGGAAACTCGCGCCGTCGTTATTGTCGGCCTGCTGGTGCATCTCGAACCCCGGCGGAATCTCGACCGTGTAGCCAAAGCGGGGATTGGAATAGGGATGCCAGTCGTCCTGCGCGGCAGCGGGCAGGAGGGGCCCGAAGAGAAGAGCGATTGCAAAATAGACGCGGCGCATGCGGAGAGCATCCTTTGGTTTCTTACCTGCCGCTTTCCTTCGGAGAGTCGCGCGTTTCACGGGATGCGTAAAGGCCCCTTTGCAAAGACTGTCGGGTATCGCATAGGCTCTTCCCGAGCGCCCCGAGATCGACACCGATTCGATAGTCCTGCCGTCACGCGTTATCTGTTCCCCGCGGAACAGGGACCTGCGTTTCTCAATCTTCCTCGAACGTCATTGCCGTGCCGTTCAGGCAGTAGCGCAAACCGGTCGGCGGAGGGCCGTCGGGGAAGACATGGCCGAGATGGGCATCGCATTCGGCGCAACGGATTTCCGTCCGCACCATGAAATGCGATCGATCGACATACTCGGCAATCGCGTGCGCATCGATCGGAGCGAAATAACTCGGCCAGCCGCAGCTGGAATCGAATTTCGTGTCGGAACGGAAGAGCGCCCGGCCGCAGCAGACGCAGCTATAGGTGCCGTGTCGCTTCTCGTTGAGAAATGGACCGGTGAAGGGGCGTTCCGTGCCATGTTCGCGCGTGACGCGGTATTGTTCCGGTGTCAGCTGGGCCCGCCACTCCGCGTCCGTCTTCTGCATACTCCGCGCTCCGGCGTCGGCCATCGTCAAAACTCCCTTTCGATTGCGGCGATTATATAGGAACGCGGCCGCGCGCCGGCAAACAGAGAAACGGCAGCCGCACACCAGCGGCTATCAACGGCTTTGTTGAATTTTGCGCAGTATAACCGCGCACGAGACTGAGGACTGCGCCGATTTCTCTTGAGGCGAACCGGTCCTTCTTCTATGTCCGGTATCGAATTGACCAGATGATCAAAACGGGAAGGAGCATGCCAAGGCGATGGATGTGACGGCCCTGACATTTCTGGCGCTCGCCCTTCCCTTCGCAGCGGCCCTCGTCGCACCTAGCCTGACGCGCCTACTCGGGCAGAATGCCGCCTGGGTTCTGGCTCTTGCGCCTGCGGCGATTTTCTTGCATTTCCTGCGCTTCCTTCCCGACGTCGCGCGCGGCGAAACTGTCACAGGCGGCTATGCGTGGATACCGTCCTTCAATGTCAGCTTTTCCTGGCTGATCGATGGTTTGTCGCTCACCTTCGTGCTGCTGATTTCCGGCATCGGGGCGCTGATCGTCCTCTATTCGGGCGGCTATTTGAAAGGCCACCCGCAACAGGGACGCTTCTTCTCCTTCATCCTCATGTTCATGGGATCGATGCAGGGGCTCGTCGTCTCCGACAGCTTCCTGATGCTCTTCGTCTTCTGGGAACTGACGTCGATAACCTCCTTCCTGCTGATCGGCTTCGATCACGGCCGCGAGGCCGCGCGCCGTGCCGCCCTGCAGGCCCTGGTCGTGACCGGGGGAGGCGGTCTTCTCCTGCTCGCCGGGCTGCTGATCCTTTGGAATGTCAGCGGTGTCACGCAGCTTTCGCTGCTACTCTCGTTCGGTTCCGAGTTGAAGGAAAGCCCCTTCTATCTCGCCGCACTGCTGCTGGTCCTCGGCGGCGCCTTCACCAAGTCGGCCCAGTTTCCGTTTCACTTCTGGCTGCCGAATGCGATGGAGGCGCCGACACCGGTTTCCGCCTATCTGCATTCGGCGACGATGGTGAAGGCGGGCGTCTATCTGTTGATGCGCCTCAATCCGGTTCTTGGCGGAACGCCGGAATGGCAACTCCTTCTGCCTCTCTTTGGCGGCGCGACGCTGGTGATCGGCGCGGCGCTTGCGGTGCGCGAGAGCGATTTGAAGCTGATGCTGGCCTACACGACGATGGCGTCGCTCGGCTTGCTGGTGATGTTGATTGGGCTCGGCTCGCCGCATGCCATCGAGGCGGCAGCGCTCTATCTCGTGGCACATGCGCTGTTCAAGGGCGCGCTGTTCATGGTGGCTGGTATCCTCGATCACGAAACGGGATCACGTGACCTTTCGCAACTCGGTGGCCTTCGCTCGGCAATGCCGCTGACGTTTGGTGTAGCTCTTGCCGCTGCGCTCTCCATGGGCGGCCTGCCGCCGTTCTTCGGCTTCCTCGCGAAGGAGGAGCTCTATGCCGCATTCTCCGCGTTCGACCTGCGCTCTGGTCTCTTCGCGATGCTGGCGGTCATCGGCAACGCCCTGATGTTTGCCGTCGCCTTCGCGGTCGCGCTGAAGCCCTTCCTGGGGCCCCGGGTCAGCACGCCAAAGCATGTCCACGAGGCGCCGCTGCTTCTCTGGATCGGCCCGGCAATTCTCGCCCTGAAGGGGCTCTCCATCGCGCTCATGTCCGGTCTCGCCCATCGGCTGATTTCGTCGCCAATGGCCTCGGCGATCGCCGGCGAGGCAAGGACGGTCGAGATATCGCTCGAGCCGCATCTCGGTCTGCCGCTCATGCTCTCCGCACTGACGACGGCGCTCGGCGTCGCCTTCTACGTCAATCTCGCCCGCTTGCGCGCGGCGATGACGGCAATCCTCGCCGATATCGGCTGGGGGCCGGACCAGGGCTTCGACCAATTCATGCGCGGCCTCGTGCGCCTTGCGGTCGCGCTGACGCGGCGACTGCAGGGCGGCCGCTTCGAAGTCTATATGACCGCTACCTTTGCGCTCGTCGCCGTCGTTCTGCTGGCAATACCGCTCCTCTACGGCGAGTTCCCGCGTGCTCCCTTCTTCTCAGCGGACGTTCCGGCGCACGAGCTTGCGATCATGGCGATCGCCGTCGCCGGTCTCCTCGCCGTCGTGGCCGCGTCCGACCGCCTCACCGCCATCGTCTCCCTCGGCATCCAGGGTTTTGCCGTCGCCGTGATCTACCTGCTTTACGGTGCGCCGGATCTGTCCTTCACGCAATTCATGATCGAGACCCTGTCGGTCGTCGTACTGGCGCTGGTGATGACCCGTCTGCAGCTCTCGCCCGCCGACCACCGGCCGCTCCCGGAGAAGGTGCGCGATGTGGCCATAGCGCTTGCCTGCGGCTTCGGCTTCGGCCTGTTCCTGCTGAGGGTCACGGCTGTGCCCTTCGACAACACGCTGACGGAGTTCTTCAACCTTTACTCGAAATCGATCGCGCACGGGGCGAATGTCGTCAACGTCATCATCGTCGATTTCCGCGGCACGGACACACTCGGCGAAATTGCCGTGGTGATGACCACCGGTCTCGCGATCCTGGCACTCGTGAGGCTCAGGGCCGGTTCGCTCAAGCGCGCCGTGGCCGCGGAGGTCGTCGCGGATGAACATGCGCCGGAGGAACGGGTATGAAGTCGCTGATCTTCCGCACGGTTGCGCCGGTGCTGACGAGCCTGATGATGCTCTTCTCCATCTTCGTGCTGTTGCGCGGCCATAACGAGCCGGGCGGCGGCTTCATCGGCGGCTTGATCGCCGTTTCGGCTTTGGCGATCTATGGCATGGCACACGGTGTCGAGACGGTAAGGCGGGCCATCTTCTTCCATCCGATGGCAATTGCCGGGGCCGGGCTCTTTACAGCGACGTTTGCGGGCCTGCTCTCGATTGTCGCGGGGGTCCCGTTCATGACGGGGCTGTGGATCTATCCGTCGATCTTCGGCATCGAGGTTCCGCTCTCGACTCCCTTCCTGTTCGATGCTGGCGTCTACCTGGTCGTGGTGGGCGCCATCAGTTCGATCGCGCTGTCGCTCGAAGAGCGGGGAGGTGAGTGATGGAGGCCTGGTTTGCCTTGCTCGTCGGCATCTTCTTCAGCGTTGCCGTCTACCTCATGCTCTCGAAATTCATCATCCGCGTGCTCTTGGGCGTTGCAGTGCTCGGCAATGCGGTGAACTTGCTGATCTTTACGGGAGGCCGTCTGACGCGGGACGTGCCGCCGGTCATACCCGAAGGGGCCGATGCGCTCGCCGCTCCCGCAGCCAACGCACTCCCCCAGGCGTTGATCCTGACGGCAATCGTCATTTCCTTTTCCTTCTTCGCCTTCCTGCTCGTTCTTTCCTGGCGCGCCTATCGCGATCTCGCAACCGACAACACGGACGAAATGCGCGTCGCCGAACCGGTGGATGAACCGGTCCCCCCGCTTGGATATTGACCGCGCCATGGCCGCTTCGATCTCACCTTCCGCCGATCTTTCCGCTGCGCTCGTTCAGGCGCCGCCGACGGTGGCCGCATGGCTGGTGATCCTGCCGGTCGCCTGGTGCCTTGCGATCGGCGCGCTCCTCGTCATGCTGCGCCGCCCGATCGGCATTCATCCGGCCATTACCATCATCGGCCTTGCCGGGCTCGTCCTGGTCAATGGGCTGCTTCTCAAGGAGGTCGCCGAGAACGGGCCGCTTACCATGGTAATGGGGCGCTGGTTGCCTCCCTTCGGCATCGCATTCACCGCCGACCTGACAGGGGCGCTGTTCGCCTTTGCCGCATCGCTTGTCGCGCTCGTGGCCGGCGTCTTCTCGCTTGGCGACATCAATGACAGTGGTCGTCGCTACGGTTTCTATCCGCTGCTGATGCTGCTGATGGCCGGCGTGTCGGGGGCTTTTCTGACCGGCGATATCTTTAATCTCTATGTCTGGTTCGAGGTGCTGCTGATCTCGTCCTTCGGCCTTCTCGTCCTGGGCTCCGAACCGGAGCAGATCGATGGAACAGTAAAATACGGGTTCCTCAATCTGGTCGGCACGACGCTGTTCCTGATAGCGACCGGCTACCTCTACGCCGTGTTCGGGACGCTCAACATGGCGGATATCGCCAGAAAGGCCGAGGGACTGCGCGACAGTGTTCCGCTGGTGACGCTGGCGGGTCTTTTCACGCTCGCCTTTGCCATGAAGGCGGCGGCCTTCCCGGTGAATTTTTGGCTGCCGGCCTCCTACCATACCCCCCGCGTCGTCGTGTCCGCGCTTTTCGGAGGCTTGCTCACCAAGGTCGGCGTCTACGCCCTGGTGCGCGTGATGGTCATGCTCTTCCCGGTGGAAAGGGAAGAACTGAGTTTCATTCTGGCCGTTGCAGGAGCTCTGACGATGATTGTCGGCGTGCTCGGCGCAATGGCGCAGACGGATTTCCGCCGCATTCTCGGCTACCTCATTGTCTCCGGCATCGGCTCGATGCTCGCCGGTATCGCCGTCGGTGGACCCGGCGGCATTGGGGGTGCAATCTTCTATGCGCTGCATTCCATGCTCGTGATAACCGGCCTCTACTTCGCCTCCGGCATCGCCATGCGTCTCGGCGGAAGCGCCTCGATCGCCACCCTTGCCGGCCTTTACCGTCGGCATGCCGGATTTGCCGCGCTCACCTTGATGTTATGTTTTGCCGTCTCGGGGCTCCCGCCCTTTTCCGGCTTCTGGCCAAAGGTCATGCTCGTCAAGGCCGCGCTTGATATCGGCGCCTGGTGGCTTGCCGCGGCGCTTCTTCTTGCTGGCTTCTTGACGACGATTGTCACCGGCCGCCTTTTCCTGTTGGCTTTCTGGCGGGAGGGGACGCGCGCCGGCAGCGAGGCGGTGTCGCTGTCGCCCGCGGCGTTGGCCCCGCTGGCGGTGCTTACCGGGCTGACTTTGTTGATCGGCCTTTACCCCGAGCCGCTGCTGGCGATGATTCAAAACGCGGCAGCAGGCCTTGCGGAGCCGTCGGCCTATGTGAATTCGGTCTTTCCGGGAGGGCCGTGATGAAATTCCTGCAGATCAATCTGCTTTTCACCGTTCTTTGGGGTGCCATCAGCGCCAGTTTCACGCCGGCGAACCTCATGCTCGGCTTTGCTGTCGGCGCTTTGTCCCTGTGGCTGATCCGGCGCGAGCTGCAGCCGGTGACCTATCCCCTCAGACCGTTGCGGCTGGCTCTGCTTGCGGCACTGTTCTTCAAGGAGCTTGCCGTCTCGGCCGTCAAGGTCGCCATCCTCGTCCTGCGCTCGCGCATGGGCTTGAAACCCGGCATCTTCGCCTATCCGCTGACTGCCAAGAGCGATTTCGAGATCACCTTGCTCGCCAATCTTATCACGCTCACGCCCGGCACGCTTTCCGTTGACGTGTCCGAGGACCGCAAGATCCTCTATGTGCACGCGCTCGATTGCGCCGATCCGGGCGCCCTGCGGCAGGACATCGCACGTGGCTTCGAGCGGCGCATCCGGGAGGCTTTCGAACGATGACGCCCGGAACGGTTCTGGCCGCAGCGACTAGTCTCGCGCTCCTGCTCCTGTCTCTCGCTCTCTTGATGACGGTGCTGCGCATTATCCGCGGGCCGACATTGCCGGATCGGGTGCTCGGTCTCGATATGCTGGTCGCGATCGCGATCGGCTTCATCGCGGTCATCGCCATCAAGACCGGCTTCAACCTTTATATCGACATCGGAATCGCCCTTGGTCTCGTCGGCTTCCTCGCGACCGTCGCCTTCGCGCGCTTCATCCTGACACGCGGCCTCGCGCCGGAGCAAACAGGAGAACGCGCAGCCCTGATGGGGGCAAAGGCAGCTGTCAAGCGGGAGGCAACCCGCCGCAAACGCCGGGGAGGCCGCTGATGGGGACCCTTATCGTTGCCGGGATTACATTGCTGGTCGCGATCATCATCGTGGTTGGTGCGTGCTTTTCGCTGTTGGCGGCGCTGGGTCTCCTCCGCTTCCCGGATCTTTACACGCGCATGCACGCGGCCTCGAAAGCGGGCACCGTCGGTTCCGGCCTGCTGTTGGTCGCAGCCGGGCTGCATTCGCTCGACCCTGCCATTTTCATCCGCTCACTTGCCGGCTTCGTTTTTCTGGTGCTGACGGCGCCGATCTCGGCCCATCTGTTGGCGAAGGCTGCACATCAGGCGGGTTACAGGATGACGAAACTGTCGGTTATAGATCAGCTGCCAAAAATGGAAGAGCCGCGGCGGCATTGATGGGCGGCATTTCTGTCTCTGTATTTCGGGACAATTCCGCCACAGGGCACATTTTTAGTGATCTGAAATAGATTTGCTGCTCATTGACAAAAATTATGTTTTGACATTTTGCAGATCAATGTTAAGCCAGTAACCGCAAAGTGTCGTCGTAATCAATACTTTGAACTGGAATTCCAGCTGGAGTTGTGATTGTAACCGTTGCTTTGAGGTGCCGAAGGGTGCGGCATCTTGGTGACGGGTTTCGTTGTTGCGATTCGAGCCTTGATGTTGCGGCGGGGCTATGCTCCCGTCGCGCGGTTATCGCTCAGTTCCTAGGCGGCAAGCGCTGTTCGGCGGCATTTTGGCATTTCCTCCCTCCTGAAACACTGTTTCGGGTTTTGTTGCTGAATTCCGATAGGAGAAAAAAATGAGTGAGAATACGCTCGGTACGAGCAACGAACTCCTGGTTGAGCTGACGGCGGAAATCGTTGCCGCCTATGTGAGCAACCATGTGGTTCCTGTTGCCGAGTTGCCGACGCTGATAGCCGATGTCCATTCGGCGCTCAATAACACGACGGCTCCCACGCCCGTGGTCGTGCCGGTCGAAAAGCCGAAGCCGGCCGTCTCGGTTCGCAAGTCGGTGCAGGACGATCAGATCACCTGCCTCGAATGCGGGGGCACGTTCAAATCGCTGAAGCGCCACTTGATGACCCACCACAATCTTTCGCCGGAAGAGTATCGCGAGAAGTGGGATCTGCCTGCGGACTATCCGATGGTGGCGCCGGCCTATGCGGAAGCCCGCTCGCGCCTCGCCAAGGAAATGGGACTCGGTCAGCGTCGCAAGCGTCGCGGCAAGTAAGCGGATTCGTTCGGCAGCCGACCGGGCGAACTTCGGGGACAGTGACCTTCGGGCACAGTGAACCGATGCCTGAATAGCGGCAGGAGTTACTCACTTGAGGTGGAAGCCGGGCTGTTTCAGTCCGGCTTTTTACTGCATGTTTCCTTACATCATATTCGGTCTAAGGATAAAAACATGCAACGAGTCAAAGTGCTACAGCGACCTTTGTGCGTCTGAAAAGACGCACGGCGCTGTAGTGCCGAAAACTGTCCAACCGTCGGCTCTACTGTAGGTGCGACGATCTTACGCCGGTAGGCGCGTCTCGGCCTCGCCCTTGATTCTCCGGATCATCGAACGCAGCCCGTTGGCGCGCTGCGACGAGAGATGTTCGATAAGGCCGATCTTGCCGAAGATATCGAGGGCATCGATTCTGGCGATCTCGGAGGCGCGCTTGCCCGAAAAGATCGCAAGCGCGATCGCCACTAGGCCACGGACGATATGCGCGTCCGATTCGCCATCGAAAGTCAGGACCGGATCATCCAGATCACCGGACGTATGGGTCGCCAGCCACACCTGGCTGGCGCAGCCCTGCACCTTGTTCTCGCTGGTCCTCCAGACCTCCGGCATTTCCGGCAGGCTTTTGCCCAGTTCGATGACGTAGCGGTAGCGGTCTTCCCATTCGTCGAGAAAGGCGAAATCGTCGATGATCTGGTCAAGTGAAACCATGGCTGATCCGTATGTGGCGCTCTTGCAATCGGCTGCGCCCTGTTTCCCTCCCGCACCAATCCAAGGCCGGGATCTCGTTCACCCTTCATATAGGGGATGCCGGCCGCAAAGAGAACAGCCTATGGCTTCCGAGAAGATTTCATTCCGCGAAAGCTCGATAAATAATTCGCCGCGATATACTGAGCGTCTTCGCGGCGGCACAACTGGTAGTCGAGGCCTTCCGCAAGAACTGTCCTTATTTGGCAGGCGCCGTATGGGGATCGAGGCGTTTTTCCGGGACGGGGGTGCGTTCGAAAACCGGTATGGCTTCATTCGCAGGCTCTACGGCAGAGAGGTTCTCGGCAGGCACCACGGTGCCGGTCATGACCTTGGCGTCGGGCGTTCCGGTCTCCGCAAATTGGCTGTCAAGAAACTCATAGGCGATGCGCGCACCCTCCCGGGCACGATGGCCGAGGGCGACGAAGGTCTCGGCACCTTTCTCGCAGACGTCCGGCTTCTGGATGCAGATAGCACTTAGATAATGGAAGGCCTCGTTGGCGGCGGAGAAGGTGTCGCCGATCTCCACCTTCGGGCCGTTCTCCAGCTTGGCGCTGCTCGACGGGTCGAGGAAGGGCAGCAATACCAGCACAAGCGAAAACCAGAACGTCGCTTTTACGAGAAACCACATGTTCTGCCCATCCTCTGTAAGGCCGCCTTCGCCTCCGGACTTCGAGCCGGATTTGACGCTTTCGGCTGCCCGCTTTCGCCTACGCCTTTTGTCGCCTCGTGCCCAGTGGGTGCGTCGCTCCAATGTGGGCCCGTTCTGTCAGCGACGGTAGAACTGGAATCACAAGACGGCTTTTCCAGAAATGCTGGGATTCGGTTCAAATTTTATCGAACTGGCCGATTCTGAAATTGCCGGCGGGCGTTTGTCCGGCATTTTAACGATCGCCGTTAAGGTTCGTGGCAAGCTGTGTGCCACCGGGCCCGAGCGGCTCGACACCGCCATCGGTACGCTCTGCCCAAATCGTTAACGGGAAGCGGAAAATCCACCAATATCCGCCGCTTACGCCCCGTTAACCACAAGAGACGAAGCTCGCCGGAATTGCTTCGAAATGGGATTTTTCGCCGGTTTCGTGGGCCCGCGCGGGCCCCCCGCTTATTCTTTCATTAAGTCGGGAATGCGAGATTCGGACCATCACGAGGCGGTCCGGTCTATCCGCTTGCGAATCGCGCAGGGACCGTAAGCCTGCCTCGCAAAAACAATAATGGTGGCAGGGCAAGGCGTGAGTGTATTGCGTAACATGGCTGGCAAATGGGCATCCCGCGTGGATGAAGCCGCTGCAGCGTGGTTGCCGCGCCGCCCGGATGGCCCCGTTGCGGAACGCTATGATTTTAAGAGACTACGCGCCGTGGCTGCAGTCTCCTTGACGGCCCTGCCGATTGTGCCGCTCATCCTGTCGGCGGTTCTGCCGGTTTCCGTGGCACTGCCGGCGGGCACGGCGCTCTGGGCATCGGCCTCGTTGCTGGCGGCAGCCGCGAGCCTTGCGGCGCACAGGATGGTGCCGACATCCGCCGGGACGAAGCCGTCGGGCGTGACCGACCTGCCCGATCTTTCTGCGGCCTACGATCTCTTCGCCGGCCTCGTCACCATCCATGACCCGCGTGGGCACGTTCTGTCCGTTCATGGTCGCGATGCCGCCGATCACCTCAAGTTGCTGCGCGACCCTCGCGGATGCGGCTTTATTGAACAGATTCACGTATCCGACCGCATCAGCTTCCTGAAGGCGATCGATGCATTGCGCCAGGGCGGCGAGTGCTCGGCCGTCGACATTCGGCTCGAGCGCCCGTCGACTTCCGCCGATGGCGTGCAATTCGTGCACATGCGATGCGAGATGACGCCCCTTCGCGATGCCGAGGGGCGTCTGATGGCGATCATTGCTCAATCGCGCGATGTCTCGAACGAGGCTCGCCTGAGGGCGGAAGTCGCCGCCAAGGCCGCGCATGCGGAATCGGCCAATGACGCCAAGACGCGGTTCCTGGCGGCTGTGAGTCATGAGTTGCGCACGCCGCTGAATGCCATTCTCGGCTTTTCGGATGTCCTTTCCGGAGAGTATTTCGGCAGGCTGGAGAACGACCGGCAGCGCGAATATGTTTCCTTGATTAACCAGTCCGGCATGCATCTGCTTTCCGTCGTGAACACGATGCTCGACGTGAGCAAGATCGAGGCGGGCCGCTACGAGTTGGTGCCCGAGCCCTTCCGGGTAGCGGACGCGATCGCCGCTTGCGAAGCGATGCTGTCGCATCAGGCGCGCGAAAAGGGTGTGATGCTGGCAAGCCGCGTGACGCGGGCGGTCGGTGAAATCAACGCCGATCGGCGCGCTGTGCAACAGATCCTCATTAATCTCGTCGGCAATGCCGTGAAGTTCACCGACAAGGGCGGCCTCGTAACCATCGATGCGGAAGTCGACGGCGCGCTGCTGAAGTTGACCGTCAGCGATACCGGCATCGGTATTGCCGAAGATAAGCTGGAAATGCTCGGCCAACCTTTCGTCCAGATTCAAAATGACTATACGCGCCGCTACGAGGGCACCGGTCTCGGCCTGTCGCTGGTCAAGGGGCTCGTTGAACTGCATGGCGGCAGGATTTCCATCCGCAGTTCGGAAGGCGAGGGGACAGTAGTCGTGGTCACCATACCGCGGGACGGTACCGGAATTGACGAGCGCGAGCAGGTGAGCACGCGCGGGGCAGTGGAGTTTCCGCCGCGATTGAAGGGGCGCGACGAAACGGCGAGCGATTTGCGGCTGCAGACAGAGGCCTCCGAAGGAACAGTCAAGGAAAGGCGACATGGCGCCGCGCAAGCGAAAACAGCCTGAGCGGAAACGGGGCGGCCGGCCACGGCCGGGCATCGCGTTGCGCGGACTGGCGCTCGCGGGCCAGGGCCTCGGACGTTGCGCTGTGCTTGCCGGCCGGTTGATCGTGCACCACCCGGTGGGAGCCGGCGGGTTGGCAACTTTCGCCGTTGTTTTCAGCTTCGTGGCGGCGAACGCCATGTGGTATCAGCACGGCAACCATCCCTCGCCGCTGTTGCGCACCCGAGTTCCCCTGGTGGGTCCCGAGGTTGCCGAGCGTTTGGCCGCCGCCAATGGCGAGGCCGTCGAGCCGCGCAAGGTGACGACCTTCGTGATCGAGCGCGAAGGCGAGACCAAGTCGGTACAGGTCAAGGACACGGTCGGCGAAAGGGAATCGTCCGAGCAACGCATGCCGCGGTCCCCCGAATCCGTGTCGGACGTGGGCGCTGCCCTTCCACCACCGGCACTCGTCGCCGATGTCCAGAAGGAGCTTGCCCGGCTTGGTCTTTATGTCGGCACGCCGGACGGCCGCAGCGGTCCAAAGACCGAATCCGCTATCCTTCGCTTCGAAAAGCGCGCCGGTCGCAGCGAGACCGGCTTGGCCAGCGTCGATCTCCTTCAAGCGCTCCGTGCAGCGCCGGGCTCGGAGATGGCCATTGTAGCGCCGGACAATCGGCCCTATTCCGACCCGAAATCGACGCCCGCCGAAGTCGATCCCGTCGCCGCCGCAATCCGCACGGCGGAAGAGGATGCAACGCTTACTCCGCGCGCCGAAATTCCGGTATCGAGCGAATTGGTCATGAGTATCCAGAAGGGGCTGAGCAATCTCGCTTACGCGGATATCGTCGTCGACGGCGTCGCCGGCGATCAGACACGGGCGGCGATCCGTCATTTCGAGAAGCACTACCGGCTTCCGCAGACCGGCGAACCGAATGGCAAGGTTCTCGATAAACTTAAGGAAATCGGCGCGCTCTAGGCAATCGCCGAGAAGCCGTGCGACGATCTCCCCCGGGACGGTCATTTGCATATCGATCATCGCGCGTGTATCTGCCTGGAATGCGCGTCAAAACCCATATCTTCGTCGCTTCGCTCCTGCGCCGCGTTTTCGCGAGCGGCGGTTATGCGGCGGTGCTGCGCAAGGGAGCGGAAGAGGCCGGGGCGATCTTCATTCGCCACCGCACCCGCTTGGGGACCGAGACGCTCTATGCGCCGGCGCCGCAGAGCTTCTTCGAGGAGGAGGGCGAAAGCATCCGCAAGTTCGAACTCCGGCTGCGGGACGCGGAGGCGGAAAATGTCGACGGCGCTCTCTCGTCCGAGATCCGCTTCGACCCGGATTGCTGGATCGTCGAGATCGAACTCGACGATTGCAGCGATCTGTTGCATGTCGTCACTGACCCCGGCCGCTGAGTCTGCGGCCCGGAAGACATATGGCGCTGAATAGGCGGCGGCGTTGTTATTTTCGTCCAATCGTCCGCTTGGGCTGTGCCGCACCCGCGGTGGCGCCGGCCGCACGGGCCTCCTGCAGACGCGAATCGCGTGCCCGATTCTCGGCGAAATTGGTCTCGTGCCGGTTCGGCCTTACCTCTCCGTCGGCGCGCAGCCAGGATTCCACGCGCTCGACGCTTGTCTTCCGGTCGATGCTCCTGATCAGCGCCTCGGCATGATCGCCTGAGCCAAGCCTATCGGAAAGATGTGGGTAGAGAGCCACAAGCAGGGCGTGCAGGTCCCGGCCCGGGAAGTCGATCGCCGCGAGTGTGACGGCGAGCTGCTGGCCGGAAACGTCCAGGAGGATTCTCTCAGCAAGCGCGCGGCTCGCCGCCAGGGCGTCGGCAAGAGCCGTCGCAAAGAGGACCGCTTCGTTGTTGCGGGCAAACCGCAAGAGCAGCGCCTGATGGAGCTCGTCGATCGGCTGGAGGCGTGCGCCCTCGGGGAGAGGTCTGGACCCGGCGCGCGCCAGCGTCCTGATCTCCTCGCGCAGCGTGTTTTCGCGCGCCAGGCGCTCGGAGGATGGATGATCGTCGGCCGTTGCCGTTTCGGTCGGGGCGGCCGCAACGGAAATGTCGCCGCGCGGCGCGGCGGCGGTGAACTGGTGGTGCTCGACAAGCGCGTCGACGATCGCCGGTGAAAGATCCTCCCGGTGCGCGATCGCATTGGCATGGGCGGGGCCCTGCTGGCGGATTATCGACATCAGGGTCCGATCGGGGATCGCTTTCGACCGGGTGAGAAAGATCGCGGCAATCGAGATCGGCATGCTGCCGATCAGCAGCGCCACCGATTCGGGCACATGGGCGCATTGCGACAGGGCGGCCGCCGCCTGCCGGCGCGCTTCGTTGCTGGAACCGAGGAAAAGCGGTTCGAAGAGTTCGGCAAACTGCTTCAGGTCGGACTTGCGCGGAACGCGAAGGCTCTCGAAGCCGGTGACGGTCGCCATCAGCACGACGTCCTTCAGCCGGCCCGTCTGCGGCCTTTCCAACTCACGAAAGCGGTTCGTCACGACAAATCCCAGATGCAAAAAGCGTGACGCCATTGCCGATGGCTCGGAACGGCACACGTCTCAAAAAATAGATCGAAAACGTTAGCGTAGCATTAACTATGGCCCTTGAGGCTTTATTCAGGCTTGCGGCATCGGCGTGACGCACGATCGCCAGCGGACGTCATCATGGCGGCGTGACGAGACCCAGCCTTAAAAACTCCACATGCGGCCCTATTGCTTGTTTCGACGGTGAAGGGCGATTTGGCCCGCCGAAGCAGAGGGCCATTGGCCTTCCGATGGGAGAAGTATCTGTGAAGAAAGCGTTCTTGCGGGCGGCTGCTGTTTGTGCGCTCTCGCTCATGCCGTTCGTTGCCGAAGCTGCGGAGGGCTTTGCCACCGCCAATGTCAACATGCGCTCAGGCCCGAGTACCCGTTATCCCGCGGTCACCATTATTCCGGCAGGTGAAGCGGTGGAAATCCACGGATGCCTGGCCGACAGACCCTGGTGCGACGTTTCCTTCTATGACGGACGCGGATGGGTCGCCGGGCAATATGTCCAGGCGCTCTACCGCAGCAATCGGGTCTACCTCGAGCCGGAATATTATCGGCCGCTCGGGATTCCGACGGTCGTCTTCGAATTCGATCGCTATTGGGACCGCAACTATAGGGGACGCGATTTCTATCGTGACCGCGACCGCTGGCGCCGCGGACCCGATTGGGCCGAGGAACGCGACTGGCAGCGGCAGCGCGAAGAGCCGCGCCGCGAATGGCAGCGCAGGCAGGCGACGGAACGCGAGGAATGGGAGCGCGAGCCGGAGCGCCGCGAATGGGAACGCCAGCAGGCCAGAGAACGGCAACGGGCCACAGAGCGCCAAGAGGCGAGAGAACGCCAGCAATGGCAGCGCGAGCGGGAACGCGAGCGTCGGGACTGGCGGGACCGTCGCCGCGATGACGAGCGGCAGGAAGGCGGTTCCGCCGAGAACTATCAAGGTGCTCGCAAGGAAGAGCGGGCGCGCCAACTTCGTGAGCTGCGACGGGACGGTGAAGTCAGAACGGTTCCGAAGTGCGTTTTCAACGATTTCGCCTGTGAAAACGACTGACGCACTGTGCTTTCCGGGAGCGGCCCGGCACCGTCGCGCGAGCGATAGCGGCCCCTCCGATCATGGTTGCGCGAAGGCGGGAGGCGATTTGCCGCCCCCTTTTTCTTGTCTGCATTGGCGAAGCTTTGCGGGAACCAAACCTTGTTCGAGGCGTTGATTTCGCGCGAAAGGTAAGGAGCGGAGACAATGGCGGAAAAGAAGCTGGCAGCGGTGGGCGCCGATATGGACACGGAAAAGACCGCGGCGGACACCCAGGTGGAATTGCAGGCCCAGGTCGCGGAGTTGAGGTCTGAGATCGTAAGGCTGACGGAAACGGTTTCGGCCATCGGCAGCGGCGCCAAGGCGGTCGTGCAGGGGGAAGCGGAACTGATGACGGAACGGCTCAGGGAGCGTGTTCGCGATGATCCGATCTCGACGCTGCTGACCGTCGCGGGCGTCGCGTTCCTCGTCGGCCTGTTCGCGAGGCGCTGAAGGCTCTTTGGCGCGCCTTCAAATACCACCAGAATTGGGTATTGCGCTTGGTTAACGGGCCGTGATCTGGATTAAGAAAGAGTTAACCTAACCAGGCTATGGCTCAATCGAAGCGAGCCCGCTATTATTGGTTCGGATCTGATGTGCATTGAAACTGGAAATCCGGGTAACCGGAAGAAGGAGTGAGTTGAGAACGGCGCGTCTGTCCGGGCCTTCCGGGAATGCGCCAGCCCGCAATCGGGCAGGGTGAAATCTGTGTTCATCCGTCTCATGGAAGTATGGAGACGAGCATGGCAGACGTAATCAGATTGCAGGACCGCAAGGTCAAGATGCCGCGACGGCGGCCCGTCACCGCGGGCGGTGCCAAGGTGTTGTTCTTTACGGGCATCCGTTACGAGCGCCTCGACGGCCGCGGCCCGCAGCCAAGCGCTCCGACAGGGCGGCAGGTCAAGAAGCAGTAGCCGGCCCGCGTATTCGGCTGCAAGCCGCGGGTTGGCCGATGCTCTCCGCTGCGCGGCTCATTCGGCTCTCTAACTCCCTACATTCTTGTCACTGGCGCCGGAATGGCGCGCAGCTCGAGTCCGTCAGGAAATCGCGGACCTGCTCCTCGAAACTGTTAAGCGGCGCCAGGGCGCGCAGGACCGCATAGCCCTCCTCGTCCTTCATCTCGATCATGATCGCTTGGGCGAGCGCTTCCGGCGGCGACTTGCGCAGCTCGACCAACTGGATCGGCGTCGCGACGACCAGATCGAGATCTCCATTGACGGCGGTCTG
This sequence comes from Sinorhizobium sp. BJ1, assembly GCF_002531555.1. NCBI lineage: Bacteria > Pseudomonadati > Pseudomonadota > Alphaproteobacteria > Hyphomicrobiales > Rhizobiaceae > Sinorhizobium > Sinorhizobium sp. BJ1. The sequence continues at coordinate 288,757 of NZ_NWTH01000003.1, read as the reverse complement.
ATCGTTCATGCTGAAGACTTCGTTCGACCCGCTGTCGAAGATCGAAAGCGACCAGAAAGGTACGGAACCACGCGCAATGAAACGCGCCGGCGCATCCGCGACGGAGAAGTTGCAAACGGCGGTGCGTAGAAAAGGGTCGCTATTGTCCAGTCCAGTCGGACCGGGCTCGGCCGTGAGCGGAAAGAAACTGTCCATCTCGAGAAGACCGAGGATACGCGTATAGGCGTCCCGGCCGGTGAACCGCGGCAGGGCAAGGACGATGACTATATGCAGGAGAGCGGCGCCGACGAGCCCGACGAGAAAGGTGAACAGCGCCCTACGCATTCCCGCACCCCGTCTTGACGATCTTCGGCATTGCGAGGTCGATCAGTCCGGATGAGCCGGCCGTTGGCGTATCGAGCAGCGTCAGCACGAGCTGGAAGTTTCCCGTGTGGCGGATGGCGAGCCAGTTGTCCGGCTGTGCGGCCGGCGAGGCGTGAATGACGAAGCTGCTGTCCTTGGCGCGCAGCACCGTCCACGAATTGATCGCCGAAGGCATCTCGGAGCCCGGTCGTAGCGTCGCGCCGTCGGTGGTTGCGGTGTAGAGGGTCCAGAAACGGGCGGGTGGCGTGATCCCGGAAACGTCATAGGAGCAAGCGGCTGAAAGGCGCGCGCCGGTATCGTCGGTAGCCGCTGTGAATTTCAACCCTTCCGCGCCGCCATAGAGCAATTCCCCGACACGAGCGCGGTGCGCCTTTGCATAGGGATCCGCCGCGACGGTTTGCGCCTCGGGGAAGGCCACCCAGGGGCCGATCGCGATCGATCCGAAGCCGACGGTCGCCTTCAGCGCCCATATGGCTGACGTAATGCCGCCGCCGAAGGCGACGATAAGTGCAAGGGCGACGAGGAGAGGAACGCGGAACAAGGGGGGCTCTATCGAATGATGTCTCGTTTATCCTGCCGGCAGTGAATCGATTGTGCGGCGATGGCTGGGCCGCCAGAAAACGGATTTGTCGTGACGAAGTCAATTCTTCGCGGCATCTGTCACCCGCGGCATCGCTGACGTTTCATCAGGCGCTTCGAGCACCGCGACCCGGCCGCCACCCTTTTCCTTGGGCTTCAACGGTGACGCCTGTTCGAATGCATTGCCGATCGACTTCAAGAGGCGGGTCACGTCGGCAGACAGGGATCGCGGCCGGACGAGCGGCGGCAGTGCGTTTTCGTCAGCTTCGGCCTCGGCGACCGCTTCCGGTTTCTTTTGCGTTTCGGCCGGCGGAGCCTCGATGCCCGGGATCGCACGGTGTTCGATGCCCTGCTCGGCATAGTCCATCAGCCGTTTGAAGGTCATCGCGGGGAGGGAGCCACCGGTCATCTCTTCGGTGGACGTGTAGTCGTCATTGCCGAACCAGACGGCCGTCGTGTAGTCGCCGGTGAAGCCCACGAACCAGGCGTCGCGATAGGCTTGCGTCGTTCCCGTCTTTCCGCCCGTCACGACCCCGTTGCTCAGCGCGGCCCTGCGGCCGGTTCCGATGACCGGGATCTGGGTGAGAATTCGATTCATCGACGAGATGGCCTGCTCGCTCAGAACCCGTCGCGCCGGCTGAGCGTCGCGGCCGAAGTCGTAGAGGATATCGCCATCGTAGTTCAGGATCTGACTGATGCCGTGGCGGCGGGATTCCAATCCTCCGGCGGGGAAGACGGCATAGGCGGTCGCCTGGTCGAGCACGGTCACCTCGGACGTGCCGAGCGGCATGGTCTTGTCGGTGCGGATCGGCGTTTCCACGCCCATCCTTTTTGCGGTTTGGGCGATGATCTCGGTGCCGAGCTTGTCCTTGGCGAGGCGGACCGGAACGGTATTGATCGATCTCGCCAGCGCGTTCATCAAGGTGACCCGGCCGGCATATTTGCGGGCGTAGTTCTGCGGCGACCAGCCGCGCCAGGTGATCGGCGCATCGACGACCACCGTCTCGGGCGTCATGCCTTTCTCCATCGCCGCCGCATAGGTATAGACCTTGAAGGAGGAGCCGGGTTGGCGGAGCGCACGGGTGGCCCGGTTGAACTGGCTTTCGCCATAGTCGCGGCCGCCAACCATTGCACGCACGGCACCGCCGTTTTCGATCATGACCAGAGCGCCCTGCTTCACCTTGTAGCTTTCGCCGTATTGCCTGAGGCTCGATTCGATCGATTCTTCGCCCGCCTGCTGCAGCCCCATGTCGATCGTCGTTCTGACGATTAGCGAATGCTGCGCGAAGGGAGCGGCAATGCGCTGAACCTCGTCGAAGGCCCAGTCGAGGAAGAAGTCCGGTGCCTTGACCTGGGCGCGATCGATGACGGTCGCCGGATTGAGACGGGCGGCGAGCACCTGGCCCTCCGTCATCAGGCCGCCCTGGACGAGATTGGACAGCACCTCGTTGGCGCGGGCGCGTGCCGCCGGCAGGTTGACGTGCGGCGCGTATCGCGCCGGGGCCTTGAACAGCCCGGCCAGCATCGCGGACTCGGCGAGGTTGACGTCGGTGATCGCCTTGCCGAAGTAGAATTGAGCCGCCGCCGCCGCACCGAAGGTGCCGCCGCCCATGTAGGCGCGATCGAGATAGAGGCGGAGGATTTCCTTCTTCGAGAGATTGGATTCGAGCCAGACAGCGAGAAAGGCTTCCTTGATCTTGCGCTCGATCGTTCGCTCGTTCGACAGGAACAGGTTCTTGGCAAGCTGCTGCGTCAGCGTGGAGCCGCCCTGAACGACGCCGCCGGCGCGGGCGTTCTCGGTCATGGCGCGCGACAGGCCGAGGAAGTCGATGCCCCAGTGGTCGAAGAAACGGCGGTCCTCCGTCGCCAGGACCGCCTTGATCAAGTGATCCGGCAGTTCGTCGATCGGAACCGAATCCTCGTGGATGATGCCGCGATGGCCGATCTCATTGCCATAGCGATCGAGAAAGGTGACGGCAAAGTCGCTTTGCGCCCGCCAGTTCCCCTTGGTTTCCTCGAAGGCCGGAAGCGCCAGCGCAAGCATCAGCACGGCGCCGGCGGTGCCCCAGGTCATCCCCTCGCCGAGCACCTCGAAAAACGCTCTTTTCCAGCCGCGCATGCGAAAGCGACGGAAGAAGATGGTGGTGTCTTCCCACCATTCCGCCAGACGGAATCCGGCGCTCCACACCGTGGAATCGATCCAGGAATCGATCCGCAGAAAGATGTGTCGCTTCTTCGGCCGGTCTTCCTCTTTTCGCGGTTCCTGCACGGCTTTCCTGTCCCGAAGCTTCCTTGCCACACGACGATATTTGCACGGCGCGGAATTCCAATCTACTTGCATATCGCGCTGTCGGCCTTAAAAAACCGGCAATCTTCTGCAAAGTTTCGATGTCGGCGTGGACGTGACGAAAGTGTGACGCGATGGGCGAGATGCCTTTCTGGAAGACGAAAAGCCTGGACGAGATGAACGACCCCGAGTGGGAAAGCCTCTGCGACGGCTGCGGGCTCTGTTGCCTCAACAAGCTGGAGGATTGGGACACGGGTGAGATTGCCTGGACCTCGATCCGCTGCACGCTGCTCGACGGCGAGAGCTGTCGCTGCAAGGACTATGATAACCGTCAGGCGACGGTTCCCGACTGCGTCCAACTGACCCCGAAGGCGGTGCGTGAGATCAGCTGGCTGCCGCCGACCTGCGGCTATCGTCTGGTCGCCGAGGAACGTGACCTGTATTGGTGGCACCCGCTCGTCTCCGGCGATCCGGACACGGTGCATGCGGCCGGAATCTCCGTGCGCGGGCGCACCACCGCCGAGGACGGCATCGACATCGAAGACTATGAGGAATTCCTGGTGACCTGGCCTCTGGAAGTGGGCCTGGAACCGGCGGAGTAGATCCGCAGTCGTCAGTGACCGCCGTTCTTCCGTACAAGGCTCTTCGGGGCGGCATTTCTCCAGGCCGTCTCCAGCGACTGGCGAATGAGCTCCTCGTCGGCATCCACGAAATAGAGAGATGTCCAGCCACGCGCGCCCCAGCCGCCGTGCACCGCGGCACAGACGCCCGGCTCCAATTCGAGCAGCATGCGCTGCTGATCGGGCGTCAGCTTGAAGACGGCACGGCCGGCTTCCGGCAGGGTCATGAAAATGCGCTTGCCTACCCGGAAGTCGCGCGTTCCGAAATGGGCGTTCTCCTGAGTCCCCGGAAGGCTAAGTGCCAGCTTTTCGATCTCTTCGGTTAGCATCCGAAAAGAGTAGCACGAAATCGGCAATTGACAAAAAACCCGCGCCCGCCGTGCGTCGGCGGGCGTAGACAATGCTGTCAAGGGATGGAGACCGCTACTTCTCGGCGAGTGATAGCCGAGAAGGAGCAATTATTCTGCAGGCGGAACGGGCTTTTGAGCAGTTTCGCTGGCCACGCGCATTTCGCGCCACTCGTTTTCGAAACGATCGAGCAGCGACTGTGGAATCCTGGACTGCGGTGCTACGGGCGGCTTATTCGCGAGTGTCTGCATCCGGTCCTCCTATGCGAGACGGTGGGGATGGCGGACCATTCCATATGGCAAATACTTTGTAAATCAGGCGCTTAAACCATTTAAACGATTGAAGAATCTTTAAATCGATTAATTGTCGCTCTTCCACAGCCGTGCTTCTCATGCCGACGCGAATGGTTTGCCAAAGGCGGCCACGTGCGCGCAGTAGCGCGTAATTTCCGAAATCACTGGTTCGCGGAGAATTGGTTGAGAGCTAAAAGGCATCATCTTCAAAGGCTTGCGAGCAGGCGCGGATTTGCCTTTCAAGCTTCCTCGCTCGATTTCCGGCAATCGGACTCGAATTCTCAGAAAAAGCTTCCAACCGACTCGATCGACTCGCGAATCGGCGACCGCTTGAGCCGCAGGCCAGCGTCTGATTCGGGAAAGTCCGCCGACCAGCCCTCCCGACAGTGTGGAGCAAAGTTCTTAACGGACCGCTGACCACGTCTGGTGACGCGGCAGGCCGAACGGCAATTGCAATTCCCGGTGGATTTCGGCTCGAGGGCTGCCGGCGCCCGCTACGGGATGTCGCGTGTCGCCACGACTGACATTCATTTGCCATTCAGCCTCTATCGGCTAATGATTTTGCATGATCTTCCCAAGTCGAAAGTGCGTTCATGTCTTCATCAGTGACCATAGTCGCGCTCGCCGCAGGCCTCGCAGGTTTTTCGCTGCCTGCCGTTGACGTGCCTAGGGTTGTTGCCCGCGTGGCGGGTGACTGCAGCGCTGCGGCGGCACAAGTCGTCGCCGAGACCGGCGGCGAATTGCTCTCCGCCCAGCCGACAGCCGATGGCAAGTGCGTCGTGACCGTGCTAATCCCCGGCAATGGAGGGCGGCCTAAGAAAGTGACGGTCAAGGTGCCGATGTAGGCATCTGCGGCGCCTGCCAGCAAAGGGAAGTAACAGCAAGATGCGCATCCTGATAGTCGAGGACGACGTCAACCTGAACAGGCAACTGGCCGACGCGCTGAAGGAAGTCGGATACGTCGTCGACCAGGCCTTCGATGGAGAGGAGGGCCACTATCTCGGCGAAGCGGAACCTTACGACGCGATCATTCTCGATATAGGCCTTCCGGAAATGGACGGCATCACGGTGCTTGAAAGGTGGCGCGCCGACGGTAAGACGATGCCAGTGCTGATCTTGACCGCCCGCGATCGCTGGAGCGACAAGGTGGCGGGTATCGACGCCGGCGCCGACGATTACGTAGCAAAGCCTTTCCATGTCCAGGAGGTGCTCGCCCGCATCCGGGCGCTGATCCGCCGCGCCGCCGGCCATGCCAGTTCCGAGATCGTCTGCGGACCGGTCCGGCTCGACACGAAAGGCTCGAAGGCGACCGTCGGCGGCGTTGCGCTGAAGCTGACCTCCCACGAATTCCGGCTGCTCTCCTATCTCATGCATCACATGGGCCAGGTGGTTTCTCGGACGGAACTTGTCGAGCACATGTATGATCAGGACTTCGACCGCGACTCCAACACGATCGAAGTCTTCATCGGTCGGCTTCGCAAGAAGATCGGCAATGACCTGATCGAGACGGTGCGCGGTCTCGGATATCGGATGCAAGCACCCGGCAATGGCCATTAGATCCCTCACGGCGCGCGTTCTGGCGGTTTCGACCGTTTGGGCCGTCGTTGCCCTCGTCGTGATCGGAGTGGTTATCTCGGCACTCTACCGGCAGGGCTCCGAGCGTGGTTTCCAGGACCTGCTGCGCGCCCAGCTCTACAACGTCATCAATTCGATCTCCGTTGACGAGAAGGCCGCTCTGTCCGGGAGTCCCCAACTCGGCGACCTGCGCTTCTCCCAGCCGCAGACCGGTTGGTATTGGATCGTCGAGCCGATCGGCGAATTCGCTACGCCGCCCTTGCTGTCGACGTCGCTCGGTTCCGCCAAGCTGCCGATCGTGAGTGTCGACGAGGTTCCATTCGATATTCGCTATGAGCGCTTCTACACGACCGAGGACCCATTCGGAAACGAGGTCGAAGTGGCCGAGACCGAAGTGGTGCTCGACATTCAGGGCCACACGGCGCGCTTCCGGGTTGCCGGCAACCGCGACGTCCTGGAGGCGGACATCGACCGTTTCACCCGCAATCTGACGATCGCGCTCTCGATCTTCGGTCTCGGCGGCCTCGGCGTGAACGCCTTGACCATTCTCTTCGGTCTGCGGCCGCTCGATCAGGTGCGCCGCTCGCTCGAAAAGATCCGGACGGGCCAGAGCGAGCGCTTGGACGGTGCTTTCCCGCGCGAGATCCAGCCGCTGGCCAACGAGGTGAATGCGCTGATCGACAGCAACCGCCGCATCATCGAACGCGCCCGCATGCAAGTCGGCAATCTTGCCCACTCCCTGAAGACGCCGATCGCCGTGCTGCTCAACGAGGCGCGCGTTCTCGAGGTCCCCCACGGTGAACTGATCAGGACGCAGGCGGACGCGATGCAGACCCAGGTGCAGACCTATCTCAGCCGCGCCCGGATTGCGGCCCAGCGCGGCTCCATCCTGGCGAGGACCGAGGCTCAGCCGGCCCTCGAAAGGATCGTTCGGGTGATGCGGCGGCTCAATCCGGAGAAGCAGTTCAGCCTGTCGATCAACCCGCCGGGGCTGGTGCTGGCAATGGAGCAGCAGGATGTCGAGGAGACCGTCGGCAACCTGCTCGAAAATGCCGCCCGATACGCACGTGATCACGTCGTACTCAGCGTTGAGCGCGCCGCCGACCAGGAGCGCAGCAAGGAGTCCGGCCGCGAATGGATCGTCCTGCGGATCGACGACGACGGCCCGGGCCTCAATCCGGATCAGATCGCGTTGGCGATGAAGCGCGGCAAACGACTCGATGAAAGCAAGCCGGGCACCGGCCTGGGGCTTTCGATCGTCAGCGAGATCGTCGGTGAATATCAGGGCAGCGTCGAGCTCAGTCGACGCGACGAGGGGGGCTTGAGGGCCAAACTCGTTCTGCCAGCGGCGGTCTGACGCGGGACGTTAAGCAGCTTTCAGGTCGGTCGCCTCCGCCATCGTGATCCGGCGGTCACACCGGCAGTCGAAAATGCCCTGTCCGACACGGCCCGCGGTTGCCTCGCGAGGCCGAGGGTGCAAAAAGAAATCCTGAAAGCGCCGCCGCCTCGACGCCATCGCCGAGACGCAGGCGGCGACCGGTCAATGAGGATTGAGTTGTCGCGTATCATGAAGATCAACGCAGAAATGGGGCGGGCCGTTGCCTTGAGCGGCAGGATCGTGGTCGTCGCATCGACTGTTGCCCTTGCCGGCTGCGGGACGACGGCCGGCGGCCAGCGCGGCGCGGTCGGTCTTGGCGCAGCCGCGGCGGGCGGAGCCTCATCGGCGTCCTATATCGAGGCCCTGCAGGGCGGTGTCATCGCGCGCCTCGGCAATATCGACCTCGGAAAGTCGGACCGGCAGCGCGCTCTCGAAGCGGAGTACCGTGCGCTCGAGGCCGCCCCCGGCGGCCAGCCGGTGGCTTGGGAAGGGCGCAGCGTTAGCGGCTCGGTCGTCGCCGCCGCCCCCTATCAGGTTGGCTCTCAGAATTGCCGTCAATACAGCCATACGGTGGTCGTCAAGGGGCAGTCATCGACGGCGCGCGGCGCCGCATGCCGCAACAGCAATGGCACCTGGTCGCCGCTGACCTGAGGGGCGAACGCGGCGCCTTCCATCATTCGATTGGCGGCGCTGCCCCTGCCGGGCCGCCGCCCCTTGCGGCGAAACGCCTCAAATATTCGTCATTTTCGGTTTTCGAGTTGGAAAGCCGGGAACCTCATAGTATTTCGCATCCATGTTGTTCTGGATTCTTGTCGCCACCTTGACGGCGGCTGTCGCAGTCGCGCTCGTCCTCCCGCTGATGCGGGCGGCGTCGCCCCTCCCGTCTCCTCACAGCCATGACATGGAGGTCTACCGCGACCAGCTCGACGAACTGACCAGGGACCGCGAGGCGGGGCTGATCAGCGGCGATGATGCGGAACTCGCCAGGGCCGAAATCGGACGCCGAATGATCGCCGCCAGCGCCGCAGATGCATCAAAGCAAGAAAGCATGTCCAAGCGGCTGGGTTCGAAGCGCCTGGCGCAGGCGTTCATTCTCCTCTGTCTTCCGGCCGTGGGGCTCTGTCTGTATTTGACGACGGGCAGTCCTGGCGTGCCGGCGCAACCGCTCGCAGCGCGGCTCGCCAATCCCGGCGAGGATATCAATATTTTGATCGCCAAAGCCGAAAATCATCTCGCCCTTAGCCCCGACGACGGGGCAGGGTGGGACCTGCTTGCCCCGATTTACATGCGCAACGGCCGCGTCGACGACGCGGTCGGCGCCTATGACCACGCGATCCGGCTGCTCGGACCGACGGCGGCCCGACTGGGCGGCTATGCCGAGGCCCTGATCGTACAGTCCGGCGGCCTTGTGACGGCGGCGGCACAGGATGCCCTGAAGAAGGCGCTGGCTCTCGATGCCAATGATCCCCGCTCGGAGTTCTACCTCGCCCTCGGCCTCAAGCAGGAGGGAAAGCATGGCGATGCGCTCGCCGCCTTCCGCAAGCTCGCCGGCAGGTCGCCCGCCGGCGCGCCGTGGTTGCCGCTGGTCAACCAGCATATCGCGGAGCTCTCTGCCGACAAGCCCGGCGCCGGTGGCGAAGCGCTCGGAAATCCGACCTCCGAGGATATTGCCGCAGCCGAGGGCATGAGCGCCGGCGATCGTCAGGCGATGATCCGCGGCATGGTCGACGGTCTTGCCGGCCGCCTGAAGGAAAATCCCGACAACTTCGAAGGCTGGATGCGCCTGGTCCGCGCCTATGTTGTCCTCGATCAAAGAGATAAGGCCGAGGATGCTCTAAGCGAGGGACTGCAGGCCTTTCCGGCCAGCGTCGACGAAGGCAAACGATTGCTGGCGCTCGGCCGTGAACTCGGCCTCGATGGCGGCGGAGCGAAAGAATGACCCGTAAGCAGAAACGGCTGGCGATCATCGGCGGTGGCGTCGGCTTCCTGACGGCCGCCGTCCTTCTGGTAATGGTCGCCTTCAGCCAGGCCGTGGCCTATTTCTATGTCCCCGGCGACCTTGCCAAAGCGGGTCTCGCGCCGGGCACACGCATCCGTCTCGGCGGGCTGGTGGAAGCGGGCTCGGTGAAGCGCGGCGACGGCAAGACCGTCACCTTCAGCGTCACCGATACGCTCGCGACGGTGCCGGTGACCTATACCGGCATTCTTCCGGACCTCTTCCGCGAGGGGCAGGGCGTGGTGGCGGAGGGGACCTTCGTCGCAAGCAGCCAGATTTTCGTTGCCGACACGGTGCTCGCCAAGCACGATGAGACCTACATGCCGAAGGACGTGGCCGACCGCCTGAAAGCCCAGGGCGTCACGCTCGGCGGGAAGGAAAACATTCAATGATCATCGAGCTCGGACACTATGCGCTGGTGCTGGCGCTCGCGACCGCGCTCATCCAGTCGGTGCTGCCGCTCTTCGGCGTTCGGCGCAACGATCGGGCCTTGGTCGAACTGGCGGGCAGCGCGGCGATCGTCTCCTTCCTGCTCGTCGCCTTCTCCTTTGCGGTGCTGACCTTCGCCTATGTGACCTCCGACTTCTCGGTCCGGAACGTCTGGGAGAACTCGCATTCGCTGAAGCCGCTGATCTACAAGATCTCCGGCGTCTGGGGCAATCACGAGGGCTCGATGCTCCTGTGGCTCCTGATCCTCGTGTTCTTTTCGGCTCTGGTGGCAAGTTTCGGCCGTAACCTGCCCGAAACCCTGAAGGCGAACGTTCTGGCGGTTCAGGCCTGGATCGCTGCCGCCTTCACGCTCTTCGTCCTGCTGACGTCCAATCCTTTCGCCCGGCTCGTTCCAGCCCCAGGCGAGGGCCGGGATTTGAACCCCGTGCTGCAGGACATCGGCCTCGCCATCCATCCGCCCTTGCTCTATCTCGGCTATGTCGGCTTCTCCGTGTGCTTTTCCTTCGCGATCGCAGCCCTGACGGAGGGCCGCATCGATGCCGCCTGGGCCCGCTGGGTCAGGCCCTGGGCCCTGGCGGCCTGGACATTCCTGACCGCGGGCATCGCCATGGGCTCCTACTGGGCCTATTACGAGCTCGGCTGGGGCGGCTGGTGGTTCTGGGACCCGGTCGAGAATGCCTCCTTCATGCCGTGGCTGGCCGGGACGGCGCTCTTGCACTCGGCGCTCGTCATGGAAAAGCGCGAGGCGTTGAAGATCTGGACGGTGCTGCTCGCGATCCTGACCTTCTCGCTGTCGCTGCTCGGCACGTTCCTGGTGCGCTCGGGCGTGCTGACATCGGTTCATGCCTTCGCCACCGATCCGACGCGCGGCGTCTTCATCCTGGCGATCCTCGTCGTCTTCATCGGCGGCGCGTTGTCGCTCTTCGCCTTGCGCGCCTCGCATCTCAAGTCCGGCGGGCTCTTTGCGCCGATATCGCGCGAGGGCGCACTCGTCCTGAACAATCTGATCCTGACGACGGCTACGGCGACCGTCCTCACTGGCACGCTTTATCCGCTGGTGCTCGAGGCACTCACCGGCGACAAGATCTCGGTCGGCGCTCCCTTCTTCAACATGACCTTCGGGCTGTTGATGCTGCCGTTGCTCTTTGCGGTTCCCTTTGGCCCGCTGCTGGCCTGGAAGCGCGGCGATCTTGCTGCTGCCGCCCAGCGCCTCTTCGCCGCCGTGGGCGCCGGTCTGCTCTTCGCCGCCGCCGTCTACTATACCAGGAACGGCGGTCCGGTTCTCGCCGTCCTGGGCATCGGGCTTGGCGTCTACCTGATCCTCGGTTCCGTCACCGATGTCGCGCTTCGATCCGGCCTCGGCAAGGTGGCAGGCAGCATTGTCTTGCGGCGGTTCCTGGGCCTGCCGCGCTCGGCCTTCGGCACGGCGCTCGCTCATATCGGTCTCGGCGTCACGCTGATCGGCATCGTTGCCGTGACGGCCTACGAGACGGAGACCGTCGTCGAGATGAAGCCTGGAATGGTGGTCGAGGCCGGCGGCTACAGCTTGCGCTTCGATGGCATGCGCCACGGCCGCGGGCCGAACTATACCGAGGACACTGGTCACTTCACCGTCAGCCGCGGCGGCGTAAAGGTGACAGAGATCTGGTCGTCCAAGCGCCTCTATTCGGCACGCCGGATGCCGACGACCGAGGCCGGCATCAGGACGTTCGGCCTCAGCCAGCTCTATGTTTCGCTGGGCGACGAGATGACCGGCGGCGGTATCGTTGTGCGCATCTGGTGGAAGCCGCTGATCCTCTGCATCTGGGGCGGCGCGCTCGTGATGATGGCGGGCGGTGTCGTTTCCTTGAGCGATCGACGCTTGCGGGTGGGCGCCCCGTCGCGCGCTGCCAGAGCGGCGCGCCTTGCTGCCGGAGCAGCCGAATGATCCGCATCCTCGTCGCGCTGTTCCTCTCCCTCGCTTCCGTCGCGCCGGCCTTCGCGGTCAACCCGGACGAAGTGCTCACCGATCCGGGGCTCGAAGCGCGGGCGCGGGCAATCTCGGCCAAGCTTCGCTGCATGGTTTGCCAGAACCAGTCGATCGACGATTCCAATGCGGAACTCGCCAAGGATCTGCGATTGCTCGTACGCGAACGCCTGAAGAGCGGTGACACAGACGAGGCGGTGATCGCCTATGTCGTCTCGCGCTACGGTGAATTCGTGCTGCTGAAGCCCCACTTCGAGGCCAAGACGCTGCTCCTCTGGGGTATGCCGGTCGTCCTGCTCGTCCTTGGCGCGGTCACCCTGATCGTCGCCGCGCGCCGGCGCGGGGCGCAGGGCGCGGGCCCACCGCTTTCCGATGACGAAAAGGAAAAGCTGGACAAGCTTCTGCGGTCGTAGGATTCCGTCGGCCCAGTCGGCAATCGAAAAAAGATAGTCCGTTCAAGTGGTTGAACGAACGATTTGCCGGGCGCCGGGCGATTCCGCGGCTCGCTCACGGGCGGCCCATTGCCGCCCTGCCGGAACATTACCAAAAATTCATCTTCCGGACAGAACTCAGTAAGGTCCCATCCGTTACACGTTTCGTCATCGGCTGTTCCTCCAGTCACAGCCAGGCGAGCGGGTGTCCGGGCGATCTCGTCCTCCGGATACTGGCTCGTGGTCAAGGTTTCGAAGCCGTCCACCGCTCCGCGGCGGCTTCATGCAAGAGAGAAGGCAACACGAATGTCCATGATCAAAACTCCGCGTCCATCGCTGAAGACCGTCCTGAAGACCTCCACGGTCGCCGGCCTTGCCGCAGTCATGCTGACGACCGGTCTGCCGGCGCAGATTACCCAGTCCTTCGCTGAAGCCGTGAGGATTCAGGCGCCGTCTGTTCCGAGCTTCGCCAACGTCGTCGACGCTGTTTCCCCGGCCGTCGTTTCTGTTCGCGTCCAGGCAAGGCAACAGGCTGCCGACGACGAAAGCAACTTCACCTTCGATTTCGGCGGCCGTGGTTTCGAGGATCTGCCCGAGGACCATCCGCTGAGGCGCTTCTTCCGTGAGTTCGGCGGGCCTGACTCCCGCGACGGCGACCGCGCCGATCGCTGGCGTGATCGGCGCGGTCCCCGCGGTGAGGGCCGTCTGCGCCCGAGAGCCCAAGGCTCGGGCTTCTTCATCACCGAGGACGGCTACCTCGTCACCAACAACCACGTCGTTTCCGATGGCTCCGCCTTCACTGTCATCATGAACGACGGAACGGAGCTCGACGCCAAGCTCGTTGGTAAGGACAGCCGCACCGACCTTGCCGTGCTCAAGGTCGATGCCGCCAACCGCAAGTTCACCCATGTCAGCTTTGCCGATGACAACAAGGTTCGGGTCGGCGACTGGGTGGTCGCCGTCGGCAACCCCTTCGGTCTAGGCGGCACCGTGACGGCGGGTATCGTCTCGGCGCGCGGCCGCGACATCGGCTCCGGCCCTTATGACGATTATCTGCAGGTTGACGCGGCGGTGAACCGCGGCAATTCCGGCGGCCCGACGTTCAATCTCTCCGGCGAGGTCGTCGGCATCAACACGGCGATCTTCTCGCCATCGGGCGGCAATGTCGGCATTGCCTTCGCAATTCCCGCCTCGGTCGCGAAAGATGTCGTCGACTCCTTGATCAAGGACGGCTCTGTCTCGCGCGGCTGGCTCGGCGTTCAGATCCAGCCGGTGACGAAAGACATTGCCGAGTCGCTCGGTCTCTCCGAACCGAACGGCGCCCTTGTCGTCGAACCGCAGGCCGGTTCGCCGGGCGAGAAGGCAGGGATCAAGAAGGGTGATATCGTCACCGCAGTCAACGGTGAGCCGGTCAAGGATCCGCGCGATCTCGCGCGCCGGGTAGCGGCGATGCGTCCCGGAGCCACCGCCGACGTCACCCTCTGGCGTGACGGCAAGTCTCAGAGCGTCAAGCTCGAGATCGGCACGCTGCCGGAAGAGGCCAAGGCGGCGACGCCGGACACGAGCGACGAGCAGCCCGACCAGGGTCAGGCCGGCGAAGAGGCATTGGCGGATCTTGGCTTGGCAGTCTCCCCCTCGGAAGACGGCAAGGGTGTGACGATCGCTTCCGTCGACCCGGACTCGGATGCCGCCGATCGCGGCCTGAAGGAAGGCGAGAAGATCGTCTCCGTCAACAATCAGGAAGTGAAGACGGCGGACGACATCCTGAAGGTGATGAACAACGCCAAGAAGGATGGCCGCAGCAAGGCGCTGTTCCAGATCGAAGCCGAAGAGGGCAGCCGCTTTGTCGCACTGCCGATCGCTCAGAGCTGAGACGCGGCGCCAACAAGACACGGAGCGGGCGGACTTAGGAGCGCTTACCGCCCGCTCCTGGCCGATGACGAGGCGCCGCGACATCTGTCGATATCGCGGCGTCCTCTGTTCCGGCCGAACTCTGCATTTGGCCGATGCAAACCCCGAAACCGGTTGAGACGAACAGAGGTCCGGGACTATGGTCACCCGTATGAAGATTTTGATTGTTGAAGACGACCTCGAGGCAGCCGCCTATCTGGCTAAGGCGTTTCGAGAAGCGGGTATCGTTTCCGACCACGCCAGCGACGGCGAAAGCGGCTTGTTCATGGCGAGCGAGAACACCTACGACGTGCTCGTGGTGGACCGCATGCTGCCCCGCCGGGACGGCCTGTCGCTGATCACCGAATTGAGGCGCAGGGGCATCCACACGCCGGTGCTCATCCTTTCGGCCCTTGGCCAGGTAGACGACCGAGTGACCGGCCTTCGCGCCGGTGGCGACGATTACCTCCCCAAGCCTTACGCCTTCAGCGAGCTTCTGGCGCGTGTCGAGGTGCTCGGCCGGCGCAAGGGAACGCCGGACCAGGACATGGTCTATCGCGTCGGCGACCTCGAACTGGACCGGCTTTCCCACTCGGTCCGCCGGCAGGGCAAGGAGATCCCGCTGCAGCCGCGTGAGTTCCGGCTGCTCGAATATCTGATGAAGAATGCCGGGCAGGTGGTGACGAGGACCATGCTGCTCGAGAATGTCTGGGACTATCACTTCGACCCGCAGACCAACGTGATCGACGTGCATGTGTCGCGCTTGCGCTCCAAGATCGAGAAGGATTTCGATCCGCCGTTGCTGAGGACCGTTCGCGGCGCCGGCTACATGATCAAGGACGACCGGACCGCTGACGCATGAGCAAATTCGGCGTTCTGTTCAGGACGACCGCGGTCCGGCTTTCCGCGCTCTATCTCGTTCTCTTCTCCCTCTGCGCCGTCTTCCTCGTCTTCTACGTCACCGGCATGTCCGAGCGTTTCCTGCAGCAGCAGACGCGTGAAGCGATTTCTGTCGAAGCAACCCAGATCGAGGGCATATACGAGCGCGCCGGCGTCAACGGCCTGCTTCGCTCGCTGGAACGGCGGGCGCGCCAGCCCGGCGCCAACCTTTACGTCATTGCGGGACCGAGTGGAGAAATCCTCGCGGGCAACGTGGCCGGCCTCGAGCCCGGCTTGCTAGACGACGAGGGCTGGACATCTGAGCCTTTTCACTACCGCCGCTTCACCGATGAAAGCCGCGCGGACAACCACGTCGCACTCGCCCAGGTGCTGGTGCTGGACAACGGTCTGCGGATTCTCGTTGGCCGCGACTTGCAGGAACCGGAAAAGTTTCGCGTTCTCGTGCGCCAGGCCCTGGTGGTCGCTCTCGGCATCATGGGGCTCGGCGCGCTGGTGATCTGGTTCGGCATCGGCCGCAATGCCTTGAGGCGCATCGACCGGATGTCGGAGGCGAGCACCAAGATCATGGCGGGTGACCTTTCGCAGCGGCTGCCGACGAGCGGTTCGGGCGACGAGTTCGACCGTCTGTCGGAATCGTTGAACGCCATGCTGGGCCGGATCGAGAAGCTGAACGAAGGCCTGAAACAGGTCTCCGACAACATCGCGCACGATCTCAAGACGCCGTTGACGCGGCTGCGCAACAAGGCCGAGGCGGCGCTCGGCAGCAAGGAAGGCGGGAGCCAGAACGGCGCGCTCGAGGAAATCATTGGGGAGTCCGACCAGCTGATCCGCACCTTCAATGCGCTGCTGATGATTTCGCGCGTCGAGGCTGGTTCCGCTGTCGCCGAGATGAGCGACGTCGACTTGTCCGGCATCGTCGACGATTGCGTCGAGCTTTACGAGCCGGTCGCCGAGGAAAGCGCCCTCCGCCTGGAAGCGGACATCCAGCCCGGCATAACAATTTCCGGCAACCGCGAGCTGATCGGCCAGGCGCTTGGGAACCTGATCGACAACGCGATCAAATATGCGGATGGTGCGGAAAATCCGGTCATGCGGGTCGAGATGAAGAAAAGCGGTGTCAACGCCGTCCTGACGGTCGCCGATCACGGTCCAGGCATTCCCGAAAATATGCGCCGCGAAGTGGTCAAACGCTTCGTGCGGCTGGACGAAAGCCGTTCGAAGCCCGGCACCGGTCTCGGCCTTTCGCTCGTCGAAGCCGTGATGGAGATGCACCATGGCTCCCTCGCTCTCTCGGCGACGGAGCCGGAAGGAAAGGGATTGACGGTTCGCATGGTTTTCCCGGCCGGCACGACCTGATACACCAGCCAAGCAATGACCGGTTGGATCAAGGTTTCCCCGATGATCCGAAAGGGAGGAGAAGACCGATGGTGGACGCGACCGAGAAGCGGTTGTCCGATATCGAGGCGGTGCCGATCCGTCCCGCGAGCCAGGCCGACGCAAAGGTCGCTCTTTCCGTTCTCAAGGACATGGCAAAGGGGCGCGAGCCGATCGCGAAGCTTTTGGCCTCCGATGCGCCGCTCAAGCACTTTATCCTTGCCGCATTCGCGCTCTCGCCGTTTCTGCGCGATACGGCCGCCAGCAGCCCTGCCACCCTCGAGGCGCTGCTTGGCGAGAGCCTGCCGGGGTTTTTGCAAAGCCGGATCGACGCCGCGCGAAGGGCCTGGCAGGGCGAGGCGGCAGGCAAGGCGCTGCCGGACGCGGAGATCATGTCGCGGCTGCGGCGGGCAAGGCGCGAGGTCGCCTTTGCCGTCGCGCTTGCCGATCTCTCGCGGCTGTTCAATGGCCGTGAAACGACACGATGGCTGAGCGACTTCGCCGGTGCGGCGGTATCGGCCGCGATCGATCACCTGCTGCTCGGCGCGGATGAGAGCGGCAAGTTCGTCCTTCCGGATCCCGCCGCGCCGAGCGTCGCCTCGGGGGTCGTGGTGCTCGGCATGGGCAAGCTCGGCGCCTGCGAGCTCAACTATTCCTCCGACATCGACCTCGTGATCTTTTATGATCCGCAGGCCGGCATCCTCGTCAGTCGCGACGAGGCGACGGAGATCTTCGCGCGGCTCTTGCGGAGGCTGATCCGCGTCCTGCAGGAGCGGACCGGCGATGGCTACGTGTTTCGCACGGACCTGCGCCTCAGGCCCGATCCTGGTTCGACGCCGCTCGCGATCCCCGTCGAGGCGGCCATGCTCTATTATGAAAGCAGAGGGCAGAACTGGGAGCGGGCGGCGTTCATCAAGGCGCGGCCGATCGCCGGCGACCTCTCGGCCGGCGAACGCTTCCTCAAGGAGCTGACGCCCTTCGTCTTCCGGAAATACCTGGATTACGCGGCGATTGCCGACATTCACTCGATCAAACGGCAGATCCACGCCCACAAGGGCCACGGCGAAATTGCCGTGAAGGGGCACAATGTCAAACTCGGCCGCGGCGGCATCCGCGAGATCGAGTTTTTCGTGCAAACGCAGCAGTTGATTGCCGGCGGGCGGACACCCGCCCTTCGGTTGCGCGAAACCGAGGCAATGCTGCATGTGCTCGCCGAGGCCGGCTGGATCGACCGTTCGACGGCGCACGAACTGGTGGACGCCTATTGGTTCCTTCGCGACGTCGAGCACCGCATCCAGATGGTGCATGACGAGCAGACCCACCTTGTGCCCGAGACCGAGGCGGAGCTGAAGCGAATTGCCTGCATGCTCGGCTTCGAAGATACGGCGTCCTTCTCCAGAGAGTTTTCGCGCGTGCTGCGGACGGTCGAACGACGCTATGCGCAGCTTTTCGAACAGGAGGCAAAGCTCTCGACCGAGACCGGAAATCTGGTATTCACAGGCCAGCAGGATGACCCCGACACACTCGAAACGCTGAAGAGGCTGGGGTACCAGCGTCCCTCCGACATAGCCCGCATCATCCGCACCTGGCATTACGGGCGCTATCGGGCGACGCAGTCCGTCGAGGCGCGCGAACGCTTGACGGAATTGACGCCGGAGCTCCTGCGCGTATTCGGTGAGAGCCGGCGCGCCGACGAGGCTTTGCTGCGCTTCGACCAGTTTCTTTCCGGCCTGCCGGCCGGCATCCAGCTCTTCTCGCTGCTCGGCAACAATCCGGGACTGTTGTCGCTGATCGTCAATATCATGTCCTCGGCGCCGCGCCTGGCGGATATCATCGCTGCCAGGCCGCATGTTTTCGACGGCATGCTGGACCCGGGCCTGCTCGCCGAACTGCCGACGAAGGATTATCTGGCGCCGCGGATCGCCAGTTTCGTCGCCGGCGCGCACCATTATGAAGAGGTGCTGGACCGACTGCGCATCATCGCCGCCGAGCAACGCTTCCTGATCGGCATCCGGTTGCTGACCGGCTCGATCTCCGGCCTGCAGGCGGGAAGGGCCTTCACCGATCTCGCCGACCTGATCATTGCAGCTGCGCTGGATGCGGTTCTGGAAGAGATCCGCTCGGTGCACGGCCGCTTCCCGGGCGGTCGCGTTGCGGTCGTCGGCATGGGAAAGCTGGGCAGTCACGAACTGACGGCCGGTTCCGATGTCGACCTCATCCTGCTCTACGATTACGACAGCGATGCCCACCAATCCGACGGCGCCAAGCCGCTCGACCCGACACGCTATTTTACGCGCGTGACGCAGAGGCTGATCGCCGCGCTTTCCGCCCCGACCGCCGAGGGCATCCTCTACAATGTCGACATGCGGCTCAGGCCGTCGGGCAATAAGGGACCGGTCGCGACACGCATCACCGCCTTTGCCAAATATCAGCGTGAGGAGGCCTGGACCTGGGAACACCTGGCGCTGACGCGCGCCCGATGCATCTGCGGCGACGAAAGCCTTGTCAGTGAAGCGGAAGCGATCTTCGCCGAGGTCCTGTCGCAAAAGCGCGATATCGCCAAGATCCGCAAGGAAGTCGAGGAGATGCGCAATCTCATCGACAAGGAGAAGCCGCCGAACGACATCTGGGACTTCAAGCTCATCCCCGGCGGCCTCGTCGATATCGAGTTCATTGCACAATATCTGACGCTCGTGGCGCCAGCGAAAGGCGAGGCGCCGCCGCCTGCCGGAACCCAAACTCTGGAGGCGCTGAAGAGGCTCGGCGCCACGCTGATGGATGCAAACGATCTCGACACGGCAGTCGAGGCGCTCGCGCTGTTTACGGAGGTCTCGCAGGTCGTCCGGCTCTGTCTCGACGGCGATTTCGATCCGAAGGAAGCGCCGGCAGGTCTCGTCGATCTCGTTTGTCGGGCCGGCGATTATCCGGACCTGAAGCACCTCGAGGCTGACATACGCCGCTTCTCCAAAGCGGTTCGCGGCATCTTCCACTCGGTTCTCGCGGCCTGACTCACGCGAGGTCTGGAATTCGCACCGAGATGATCGTGCCGACGCTCTCGGCGGAATGGATTTTCATCCGGCCCCCATGGAGCCGCGTGAGCGATCGGGAGATGGCAAGGCCCAATCCGGATCCGCCCTTGCTCTTGGCATACTGACTCTGCACCTGCTCGAAGGGATGGCCGATCTTCTGCAGCGCGTGCCGGGGAATGCCGATGCCGGAATCGGCGATCGTCAGCGTCACTGCGCCGCGAACCTTGCGGGCCCTGAGCGAAATGCGTCCACCTTCGTTGGTGAACTTGACCGCGTTCGACAGGAGGTTGAGCAGCACCTGTTTCATGGCGCGGCGATCGGCGAACATCGTCAGGCCCGAGGAGATCTCCTGGACGACGCGGATATTCTTCTGCTCGGCCGGTATCGTGGTGAAGCGAAGCGTTTCCTCGATCAGAGGCGCAAGATCGATCCTCTCGCGCGTGATGCGCATGTGACCGGCCTCGATCTTCGACATGTCGAGTATGTCGTTGATGACGTTGAGCAGGTGCTTGCCGCTCTCGTGGATGTCACGCGAGTACTCGTCGTATTTCTCCGACCCGAGCGGCCCGAACATCTGGTTCTGCAGGATCTCGGAAAAGCCGAGAATGGCGTTGAGCGGCGTGCGCAACTCATGCGACATGTTGGCGAGGAATTCCGACTTGGCCCGGTTTGCCGCCTCCGCCCGGTCCTTTTCCGCCTGGTAATTGGCGTTGGCGACGGAAAGCTCGGCCTTTTGTCGTTCGAGCGTGATGCGCGAGGCCGAAAGGTCGCCGATCGTCGCCATCAGCCGCCGCTCGGATTCGCGCAACCGCACCTGATGCCGCTTTAGCAGCGTGATATCGGTGCCGACCGAGACGAGGCCGCCGTCGCGCGTGCGGCGTTCGTTGATCTGCAGCCAGCGCTCGTCGGCGAGTTGCACCTCGCTCGTCTGCGAGTGATTGCTGCGGTCCGGATCGGCGACGCGTCGCTCGACGACGGGCCTGGCCGCCGCGGCATGGACGACCGCCCGTTCGGTCCCCGGCACGAGGACGTGGTCCGGCAACTGATAGGCCTGCTGATAGTGGGTGTTGCACATGACCAGCCGGTCGTGCTTGTCCCACAGCACGAAGGCTTCCGACGTGCATTCGATGGCATCCGTCAGGCGCTGGTCGGCTTCCGCATAGCGCTGGGCGAGCCGGTGCTGCTCGGTCACGTCCATGGCGATGCCGATCAGGTGCGTGCGCCCGGAAACCGTGCGGATGACCTGGGCGCGCGCCCGAAGCCACACGTAGTGACCGTCCGCGTGACGCATGCGGAACACCTGATCGATCTGACGCTCGCTGCCTTTGGCGATCGCCCGCGCCACCCGGTAGATGCCGCGGTCCTCCGGGTGCATGAGCCGCGCCGCATCGCCGAACGACAACACGCTGCTGTCGCCCGGCATGCCGAGCATCTCGTACATGGAGCGAGACCAGAACAGGCGCCGATTGGCAAGGTCGAAATCCCACAGCCCGCAGCGGCCGCGCGACAATGCGGTCTCGACGCGCAGGTTCGATTCCGCGAAGACCGAATCGGCGTCCCGCGCGCGTTTTGCCTGGATATAATAGGCGTAGAGCACGACGAGCAGGATTGCCGAGATGCCGGCAAACAGCGTGACATTGAGCGAGACATCGTCGCGCCAGGCGGCTTCGAACTGGGCGACCGGCGTTGCCGCCAGCACGGCGCCCGCGGAAGCCGAGACCTGCATCAGCGCCACCAGGTGTTCGACGCCGTCGATTGTCGCCCTCATCGCGCCGGCGCCTTCGCCGTAATACTGCAGCGAGGCCATGTCGGGGGCGATCGAGGTGAGCGTGCGTCCGATGAAATGTGCCCCGGCATGGGTGCTCGCGAATATGCGGCCGTCCCGGCGAACCGTCAGCAGGAACATGCCGGTGTCGAGGAGCTCGGCGGGCAGGTATTCAGCGAGCCGGCGTTCGGTCTCCCAGCGCTGCCCATCGACGAAGAGCTCCGGGCCATCTGCCTGGAAAGCCGCCGTTGCGGCGGTTGCCGCCAGGCTGACGGTCCGGCGCGAACTGGCTTCCATTCGGGCGTGCTCGTCCATGATCCCCGACATACGGGATATCGCCACGATGAGCAGGAAGGCGATGATGAGGACGGGAATTGCGCGCTTGAGAACGGGTTCGGCCCGCGCAAGCCTGCGCGATGCCGGCTCGGCAAAGAGCCTCGCCTTGTCGATGAGCTCCCGTTCCAGGCCGAAAAAGCCTGGGAACTTGAGTCGCAACCGCCCGTCGGCTGCGCTTCCCCGTCGCGCGTCCGCTATCTTTCCCAATTTCTGCCGTCCTCGAGAGCGTCCCGCATTTGAATGCGAAAGGAACGCTGTGATCTCTCACTCCGAAACGTCATCGGAAATCGGGACGCTTCGGTGATTCGGTGCGCCGCTCGCCCGAACCTGACTCAATGAATCACAGGGCGATTCGCCTTGTCCAGAGGCAGGGGTAAAGATTTATTAACCAATTTTCATCGTTGGAAAGTTGTAGCTCCTTGCCGCCGAGTCGAGCGCGCGGCGAAATTACGCCGCGCTTCCGTCGTTCAGCATTCGATCGACGATGTCGCTGGCATCGGCGGAGAGGCTGGCACTACCGGCGATTTGCTTGAGGGCATTCAGGGCGTGGTTGGCCCTGACCTGCTCCAGCGACCGCCAGGAGCGCATCGATGTCAGAATCCGTGCCGCGAGTTGTGGATTGCGGGGGTCGATATCGAGGATCTGCTGCGCCAGGAAGCGGTAGCCTTCGCCATCCGCCCGGTTGAAGCCCGTCGGGTTGGAGAAGGCGAAGGCGCCGACGAGAGAGCGTACGCGATTAGGGTTGTTGGCGTTGAAGAGCGGATCGGACATCAGCGCCTTGACCCGGTCGAGGGTCGAGGCGCCGGGGATTGTCGCCTGGATGGCGAACCATTTGTCGATCACCAGCGCATTGTCTGAGAAGCGTTTCTTGAACGTCGCCAATGCATCGAGCGCCTCATCCGCGTCCGGAAAGCGGTGGGCGAGCAGTGTCAGCGCCTGACTGAGATCGGTCATGTTGTTGGCGGAACGGAAGGCGCTTACCGCTTTCTCCGGCCGATCGTCCCCATAGACGAGATAGGAGAGGGCGGCGTTGCGCAGCGCCCGCCGGCCGGCGCTCGCAGCATCGGGCCGGAACGGACCTGACAACGTCATCGCCCCGAGCAATCGCGTGAAGATACGCTTCCCGGAAGCGGAAACGGCGGAAAGGATCGCCTGGCGGCCCGACTGGATGGCATCCGGGTCGTTGTCGCGGCCGATTTCCCGGGCGATGTCGGCCTCGCTCGGCAACGAGAGGACCTGTGCGCGGAACGCCGGCTCCAGCCGTTCGTCGCCCGCGGCCGCCAGAAGTCCGCCGATAAGGGCGTCGTCGCAGGCGATCGGCTGGCCGATTCGCGCCTCTCCCGCGGCCTTGGCCAGATTGTCGAGCGCCATGGCGTTCAGCGCCTGCCAGCGGGCGAAGAGATCGGCCTCATGGCGTGCGATGTGCGCGCGGTCTTCCGCGCTTTGTTCGACGTGCAGGTTGATCGGCGCCGAGAAGCCGCGATTGAAGGAGGGCACCGGCCGGGACGGAATGCCGGCAAAGACGACGGTCTGCTTGCGCTCCGTCAGGTGCACCACGTCTGCCGTGACGTCGGCGCCCGAAACGGCCGCGGGTGTTGCCTCGCTGCCGTCCTCGAGCAGGAGCCCGACACGCAGCGGTACATGCATCGGCTTCTTGGCGCTCTGCCCCGGTGTTGCCGGCACCGTCTGTTCGAGCGACAGGATGTAGTTCTGCTTCGTCGCGTCATAGGATCCGGAAGCGCTGATCAGCGGCGTTCCCGCCTGATGATACCAGAGCGAGAATTGCTTGAGATCGCGCCCGCTCGCGTCCTCGAAGCATGCGATGAAGTCCTCGATCGTCACCGCCTGGCCGTCATGGCGGTCGAAATAGAGATCCATGCCCTCCTTGAAGAGATCGCGACCAAGAATGGTCGCGATCATCCGCGTCACCTCGGACCCCTTCTCGTAGACGGTCGTCGTGTAGAAGTTGTTGATCTCGCGGTATTTCGTCGGGCGCACCGGATGGGCGAGGGGACCGGCGTCCTCGGGGAACTGTTCGGATTTCAGGTGCCTGACTTCGGCAATGCGCTTGACGGCGCGCGAGCGCATGTCCGCCGAAAACTCATGATCCCGGTAGACCGTAAGTCCTTCCTTCAGGCACAGCTGGAACCAGTCGCGGCAGGTTATGCGGTTGCCCGTCCAGTTGTGGAAATATTCATGGGCGATGATCGCTTCGATATTGGCATAGTCCGTGTCGGTCGCCGTTTCCGGATCGGCGAGAACGTATTTGTCGTTGAAGACGTTGAGCCCCTTGTTCTCCATGGCGCCCATGTTGAAGTCGGAGACGGCGACGATCATGAAGATGTCGAGATCGTATTCGCGGCCGAAGGCCTCTTCGTCCCACTTCATCGAACGTTTGAGCACGTCCATCGCATAGGCAGCGCGCGGCTCCTTGCCGTGCTCGACATAGATCCTCAGCGCCACCTTGCGGCCTGACGCGGTCGTGAACGTGTCCTCGACTACGCCGAGATCGCCGGCGACCAACGCGAAGAGATAGCTCGGCTTCGGATGCGGATCGAACCAGGCGGCGAAGTGACGGCCGTCACCCATGTCGGCGCCGCCGAGATAGTTGCCGTTCGAAAGGAGAAGGGGGGCGGTCGCCTTGTCGGCGATGATGTTGACCGTATAGACGGCGAGCACGTCGGGCCGGTCGGGGAAATAGGTGATGCGGCGGAAGCCCTCCGCCTCGCATTGCGTGCAATAGACGCTGTTGGTGTAGTAGAGACCCATCAGCTTCGTGTTCGTCTCCGGCGACAGGAGCGTCGTCACGGTGATCTCGAAGGGAGCGGTTTCCGGCAGGCTGCGGATCGTCAGCGTATCGTCCGTCAGATCGTAGAGCGTCGCCGGGATCTCTTCCTGGTCGAGCAGCAGGCCGGTCATGCTCAGCTCGTCGCCGTCAAGAACCAGCGGGGCGGAGGGGTCGACGCCTTCGCGACGGTGGAAGATGAGGCGCGCCTCGACCTTCGTCTCCTTGGGGTCGAGTTCGAAGGTCAGATCCACTCTTTCGAGAACGAAATCGGTCGGCCGGTAGTCTTCCAGATGAATGATCTGGCCAGTATTTGTCCGCATGGTCAGTCCCGCTTGCGCCTTCCGTTCCTAAGGTAGAGGGCGCCTGTGATGGTGAAAAGGCCAAGAGGCGAGATTTTGTGCTGCAATGCCGTCGACCGCACTTCGGAAGCAAACACGTTCGATTTTTTCCCGCCCCCGTACGGCAGGTTTAACGAAACGGCACTAACAAGAACTAAATCCAACAAGTTTTTTTCGTGATTGCTAAAGCAAGCGAGGAAAGCAACTTGTTCAAGCCATCACGAATATCCCGCACCCATCAAGAAAATTGATCCAACATCCCGCGCCGTGCAGCTAGACTGGCTCCATCCTCCCGCGGCTTGGGCCGCGTCCTTCTTCCCGCGACCGGCTCGCCGGTACCATCTCGAAAATGTCCTCCATGGATGCCGACATTCACAATCCCATGAAGGGGATTCTGCTCAAGGTCCTGTCCGTCATCGTCTTCGTTTGCATGTCCACTTGCATCAAGGCGGCCGGCAGTGACATCGCCACCGGGCAGATCACCTTCTATCGATCGGCCTTCGCCATGGTGCCGATTCTCGGTTTCCTCGCCTGTCGCGGCCAGCTGCGCGACGCCTTCCGGACAAACAATGTCCCGGGGCATGTGCTACGCGGCTTGATCGGCATTCTGTCGATGAGCTGCGGCTTCTACGGGCTCGTGCATCTGCCGCTTCCGGAGGCGATTGCGATCGGCTACGCGATGCCGCTGCTGGCGGTGGCCTTCGCTGCAGTGTTTCTCGGCGAGATTGTCCGGCTTTACCGCTGGTCTGCGGTGGTCATCGGCCTCGTTGGCGTGCTGATCATCACCTGGCCACGCCTGACACTGTTCGGCGAAGGAGGATTTGGCTCGTCGGAAGCGCTGGGTGCCGTCGCGGTGCTGCTTTCGGCGACGCTCGGAGCGGTCGCGATGGTCCTCGTGCGCAGGCTCGTGCAGACGGAGCGCACGCACACGATCGTTCTCTACTTCTCGCTCTCCGCCGCCGTGTTTTCCCTGGCAACACTTCCCTTCGGCTGGTCGGCGATATCGTGGACGTCCTTCCTGCTCTTGATGCTCGCCGGCTTCTGCGGCGGGGTCGCCCAGATTTTACTGACGGAGAGCTATCGCCACGCCGACATGTCGACGATCGCGCCCTTCGAATATGCCTCTATCGTGCTCGGCATCGCCATTGGCTATTTCCTTTTCGGCAACGTACCGACGGCAGCCATGCTCCTGGGCACCGCGATCGTCGTCGGAGCGGGCATCTTCATCATTTTCCGGGAGCACCGGCTCGGGCTTGAGCGGAAGGGGGCGCGCAAACACGTCACACCGCAGGGCTGAACATCGCCTATTGCGCCTGCCTCTGCCAGTCGGAGGGACGGCGTCGACCTTGCCCGGGGCGCAGGGGGTGGATGGTGCAGGGATCAGTTGGGCAGCAGAGGGCTCACCGCGACACGATGCGCGCGGCGAGCATCCGTGATCGTGCTCAGCCTGGTGAACTCGCGCGAGGCACGAACGGCGGTGCTGATATCAGAAATCGTGTCGAGCAGGCTACGGATAGACATGATCGTGATCTTGCTCAGGCGAGCGCCGGGACCGAAGGCTCGCCGCACCATTTGATCAGCGTTGAATGAAATCGGCGTAGATCTGGGCCGGGCGGCGCGTGGTGCGCGCGAAGCCGATCGCCGTCATCTGTTCGTTGGCTACGGCGCCGAAGCTATTGTACGGCGTCCGCAGAGCGACACGGGCCTGACGGAGCGTCTCGAAGCTGCTGTGGATCGGGCGAAGGCGGGCAGTCATGGTTCAGTTCCTTAATCCATTCCTCCCGTGGCCTTATATTGCGGTGCAGCATAGTATTTGCAACGCATTAAAACGCGGCACTGACCTGCGCAAATTGCATGGCTTTGTTCATATTTCCTTCACCCGTCGGAAAGGCGGGTCAGCCGGTGATCCGGGCCCTGAAGGCGAGGAGATCTTGCCAGGCGAAACGCTTATTGACCGGCGCGCTGATGAGATCCTGGGGGTGCAACGTCGCCAATGCCTGAACGGGGTGGCCTCCGGCGGAAAGCTCGCGCCATTGCCCCCTCGTTTGATGGATCGTCTCGCTGGTGCCGAAGAAGAAGCGGGCGGTGAAATTGCCGAGTAGGAGCAGGTGCCTGGGCTCGGCGAGGGCAATCTGCCGCTCGATGAAGGGACGGCAGATGTCGGCCTCCCGTCCGCTTGGCACGCGGTTTCCGGGCGGCCGCCAGGGTACGACATTGGCGAGCAGCACATCCGACCTCGACAGGCCGATGCCGAAAAGCATCCGTTCGAGCATATCACCGTGCTTGCCGGCGAAGGGCTGGCCATCCCGGTCATCCTCCGCATAGGGCATCGGACCGACAATCATGACGCCGGAGGCGGTGTTGCCGTCGGCGAATACGAGGTTGCGGGCGCTGTTCCTCAGGTTGCAGCCGGTAAAGGCCTCCATGGCCGTGCGCAATTCGGCGAGCGAGCGCGCACTTTCGGCAGCGAATCGTGCTTCGCTGATCGCTTGCTCGTCCGGGATCGCCACCGCCGGCGGAACACTTGCCGGCGCGGCAGGAAGAGGGTCCCGGGCCTTGCCGGGGGGCGCCGGCTGGACACGACCGCTCTGCACCTCCGAGGGGCTCGGCGGCCTGACTTGCGGGGCAGCCCGCGCGTCGGCGCGTGTGGCCCTCATCGCTTCGAACTCTGCCAGCCGATCGACGGGCTTGTCCTCAAGCAACCATTCGACGCCCGCCTCCGCATGGAAAGCAAGAAGGGCGGCGAGTTCCGAAGGGGAGAGGTCGTTGGCCGAGATCATGGGCGGAACCTAGAGCCTTTCATGGCCAAATGGAACCATTCTGTTGGCTCCATTTGGTCATATGAAAGGCTCTAGCAGATCGGCGAAAGCGGTCAGCGGCGGGCGGGACACTTACGCAGCGATCGTCCAGGCCGTGATGTCCTCCCGCTCGCCGATGAGCGCAAGCCCGTGGGCGATCGACAGGAGTTCGCCGCCGCTCTCGATCCGCTCCTGGCCGAAGCGGTTGTCGAAAAGCCGACGCACGGCGGGCACGAAGGACGTACCGCCGGTCAGGAAGATTCTGTCGATTTCGGCCGGCGCAGTCGCCGTCGTTGCAAGCACCTCGTCGAGAGCCGCTTCGATACGGGCGAGGTCCGGGGCGATCCACGCCTCGAAATCCTTGCGGCGAACCGTTCGCCGCGAGCGCTCCCCAAGCGGTGCGAAGAAGAATTCGGTTTGCTCCTCCTGCGACAGTCGCATCTTGGTAGCCGAGATCGCCTGATATAGCGGATAGCCTTCGTCATGCTCGATCAGGTCGACGAAGGCCTCCAGTTTCTCCGGTTCGAGGCTGGTGCGCACGAGCTTCTTCAGCTCGGCAAAGTCCTTGAGCGTCTTGAAGATCGACAGCTGGTTCCAGCGGCCGAAGTTGGCGTAGTAGCTCGACGGAACTTCAAGCAGCTTGTCGAAACTCTTGAACAGACTCCCCTTTCCGATCAGCGGCGCGACGATGTTGTCGATGATGCGGAAGTCGAAGTGATCGCCGGCAACGCCGACACCGGAATGCCCGATCGGCGTGGCGACCAACCGCCCGCCGTGGCTTTCGAACCGAATGATCGAGTAGTCCGTCGTCCCGCCGCCAAAGTCGGCGACGAGCACCGTCGCATCGCGCTCGAGCTTGCGGGCGAAGTAGAAGGCGGCCGCAACCGGTTCATAGACGTAATGGATCTCCGGAAAATCGAAACGGGCAAGGGCGCGGCCGTACCGTTCAATCGCCAGCTTCTCGTCCGGACTGGCGCCGGCAAACTGCACCGGACGCCCAACGACGAGTCGCCGCAACGCTCCGTTCCAGTCGTCTCCCGCATAATCTCTGAGGCGGCCCAGAAAGCTGTGCATCAGATCTTCGAACTCATGACGTTTCGCGAAGACGAGGGTGCCTTGAAAAAGCGCGCTTGCGGCAAAGGTCTTGATCGACTGGAGGAAACGGCATTCACCCGGATTGTCGATGAAATCGCGGATCGCCGCCTGGCCTGCTTCGACTTTCAAGGAAGCGGGGCCCTTCATGAAGGAAAGAGCCGTCCGTGTCGTGTCGAACCGGCCGGCGGGGCTTTCCACGTAGAGGGAGCGAGTCGAAGCGCCCTGCGCCAGCGCCAGGACGGAGTTGGTCGTTCCGAAATCAAGGCCGAGGGCCGAAGCCATGATTGTCTCCTTGCGATGTCAAGACGGGGCCGGCCTCCTTGCATGCGGGCGCCGCAAAAGCAAGCTGAGACAGTCTATTCGGTTGCGCCATTATTTACGTTTACGTTCACGTAATATATAGGATTGTGCTAAACTCATGAAGTCATGCGCAAATGCAGAGACAGTCTGTCGCATCCCGGCTCGACAAGGTTTGCGGCATTTGTCATGACGGGATGATCTGACTGGGAACGGAGCCGGCGGAGAACGGCAAGACTGGAGAACGCGCTAATGACCGAGGCGATGGAACTGCCCGAACGCGAGAGCATGGAATTCGACGTGGTGATCGTCGGGGCGGGTCCGGCGGGGCTTGCCGCGGCGATTCGGCTGAAGCAGGTCAATCCGGAGCTGTCGGTCGTTGTGCTGGAAAAGGGGGCGGAGGTCGGCGCGCACATCCTCTCCGGCGCCGTCGTCGATCCGATCGGCATCGACCGGCTGCTGCCCGGCTGGCGCGACGAGCCCGATCATCCGTTCAAGACCGAAGTCACCGACGACCATTTCCTCTTCCTTGGCCCGGCCGGCTCGATCCGCCTGCCGAATTTCCTGATGCCGCCGCTGATGAACAATCACGGCAACTACGTCGTATCGCTTGGGCTCGTCTGTCGCTGGCTCGCCACCCAGGCCGAAGCGCTCGGCGTCGAAATCTATCCGGGCTTTGCCGCGACCGAAGTGCTTTACAATGACGAGGGCGCGGTGATCGGCGTCGCCACCGGCGACATGGGGATCGAGCGCAACGGCGAGCCGGGCCCGAACTTCGCCCGCGGCATGGCGCTCCTCGGCAAGTACACGCTGATCGGCGAGGGCGTGCGTGGCTCGCTCGCCAAGCAATTGATCGCCAAGTACAGGCTCGACGACGGCCGCGACGTGCCGAAATTCGGCATCGGCCTCAAGGAGCTCTGGGAGGTGAAGCCCGAGAACCACAAGCCCGGTCTCGTGCAGCATTCCTTCGGCTGGCCGCTCGGCATGAAGACCGGCGGCGGCTCGTTCCTCTATCACCTCGAGGACAATCTCGTCGCGGTCGGCTTCGTCGTCCATCTGAACTACAAGAACCCCTATCTCCATCCGTTCGAGGAGTTCCAGCGCTTCAAGACGCACCCGGCGATCCGTGGCACCTTCGAGGGGGGAAAAAGGCTCTCCTACGGGGCCCGCGCCATCACCGAGGGCGGCTGGCAGTCGGTGCCGAAGCTGTCCTTCCCCGGCGGCGCGCTGATCGGCTGTTCGGCCGGCTTCGTCAACGTGCCGCGCATCAAGGGCAGCCACAATGCGGTGCTGTCGGGCATTCTCGCGGCGGAGAAGCTGGCGGCGGCGATCGCTAGCGGCCGCGCCAATGACGAGCCGATCGAGATCGAGCGCGGCTGGCGCGACAGCGCCATCGGCCAGGACCTGAAGAAGGTGAGGAACGTCAAGCCGCTGTGGTCGCGCTTCGGCACGGCGATCGGCGTGGCGCTCGGTGGCCTCGACATGTGGACCAACACGCTGTTCGGCTTCTCCGTCTTCGGCACGCTGAAGCACGGCAAGAGCGACGCCCAAGCACTGGAGCCGGCGGCCAAGCACCAGAAGATCGACTATCCGAAGCCGGACGGCGTCCTGACCTTCGACCGGCTATCCTCGGTGTTCCTGTCGAACACCAACCACGAGGAAGACCAGCCGATCCACCTGCAGGTCAAGGATCCGGACCTGCAGAAGCGTTCCGAATACGACGTCTATGCCGGTCCGTCGACGCGCTACTGCCCGGCCGGCGTCTACGAATGGGTGGAGAAGGACGGCCAGCCAGTCTTCGTCATCAACGCGCAGAACTGCGTCCACTGCAAGACCTGCGACATCAAGGACCCGAACCAGAACATCAACTGGGTGCCGCCACAGGGGGGCGAAGGCCCGGTTTATCCGAACATGTGACGCTCGGGGGCGCCGGGCCGCACGGACTCCCGAAAGCGAAGTGCGGGGAAGGCCCCGTCTATTCGAACATGTAGTGCTCGGCAGGCTGCACGGACCTTATCAATGGCCAAGGTGCGCATCCGAGGAGGGATTCTCGGAGCACCTGACCGCGTTCCCCATGCCCCTGCTGCAGATGAAATTTGCAGCCAGTCCTTCAATTGCTCATCTTCGTGAAAAAAGACAATGAGCGCGATCGCTGACGCAAATGGGCAAGCCTTTGCCCGCGAGACTCGATAGCAGTAACATGAACCATCGATCGGGAGTTTGGGTCGATGGCGACAAAGGCCGTTCGATCCGGTCCTGATCCAATCACTGTCCGCTGCCGCGGTGAGGCTGGCAGTTCGTCACGGGTACACCGTTAGAAGAGAGGGAAACGAGATGAAAAAACTACTTGCAACGACGTGTCTGGCCGTGGGCCTCTTCGGACTTGGCAGCGCCGCCTCGGCGCAGGAGTGCGGCGATGTGACGATCGCCAACATGAACTGGCAGAGCGCCGAAGTGCTGGCGAATGTGGACAAGTTCATTCTGACGGAAGGTTATGGCTGCAGCGCCGAATTGGTCGTTGGCGACACCGTGCCGACCATCACGTCGATGATTGAAAAGGGCGACCCGGACATCGCTCCGGAAGGCTGGGTCGACCTGCTGCCGGACGTCGTCAATCGTGGTCTGCAGGAAGGCAAGCTCGTCGGCGCGGCGATGTCGCTCTCCGACGGCGGCGTCCAGGGTTGGTGGATACCGAAATACATCGTCGACGCCAATCCGGACATCAAGACGATCGATGACGTGCTGAAGCGCAAGGACCTCTTCCCGGATCCGGAAGATCCGAGCAAGGGCGCCGTCTTCAACGGCCCGCAAGGCTGGGGCGGCACGGTGGTGACGACGCAGCTCTACAAGGCCTATGGTGCGGAGGCCGCGGGCTTCACGCTCGTCGACCCCGGCTCGGCCGCCGGTCTCGACGGCTCGATCGCCAAGGCCTACGAGCGCAAGCAGGGCTGGGTCGGCTACTACTGGGCGCCGACGGCGCTGCTCGGTAAATACGAGATGGTCAAGCTCGACCATGGCGTGCCGGCTGATGCGGCCGAATGGAAGCGCTGCAACACGGTCGCCGATTGCCCCGACCCGAAGAAGAACGACTGGCCGAAGGACAAGGTCCAGACGCTAGTGACGAAGGCCTTCGCCGACCGTGCCGGTCCGGTCATGGATTATCTCAATACTCGCGCTTGGTCGAACGACGTCGTCAACAAGCTGATGGCCTGGATGACGGACAATCAGGCGAGTGGCGAGGAAGGCGCCAAGCATTTCCTCGAAGAGAACCCGGATATCTGGACCAAGTGGGTCTCGCCGGAAGTCGCAGAGAAGGTCAAGGCGGCCCTCTGATCCAGTTTCTAGCCGAAGAGCGGCGCGCCCGAATGCGCGCCGCTTTCATTTAAAGAGCGATTGTGAGGCGGCTCCAGCCGTCGCAGCAACCCTCCGCCCTCCGGGGAACGCAGGCGCTGCGGCGGCCGTAACGAGAAAGCAGAAAATCTCGCCTCGACCAAAGCGAAGGGGAATGAAGCAATGGAATGGCTGACCAATTTTCCGCACATGGATGATGACCGCCTTCGAGAACTGAAGAAAGTGATCGATGAAGGCTTTCGGACCTTCACGCGGGCCTATGGTGACGGCATCGAGACGTTCTTCGAGCCGCTGCAATTTTTCCTGATCCAGTCCGAGCGGTTCATGACGCGCACGCCCTGGCCGATTATCATACTCCTGATTGCGGTGATCGCCTGGTTCGCCAGCCGCAACTGGAAGGTCGTCGCCGGATGCGTCGGCACCCTCCTGCTGATCGGTTACTTCGACATGTGGGACGACACCATGAAGACGATCTCGATGATCTTCGTTTGTACGGTGCTGTCCATCGCGATAGGCATTCCGCTAGGCATCCTCATGTCGCGCTCCGATCGCGTCCAGAACGTCGTCAATCCGGTGCTCGACGTGATGCAGACGATGCCCAGTTTCGTTTATCTGATCCCCGTGGTGATGCTGCTCGGCATCGGCAAGGTGCCCGGGCTGATCGCAGTCGTCATCTATGCCATCCCGCCGATGATCCGCCTGACCAATCTCGGCATCAGGCTGGTCGACAAGGATGTCCTCGAAGCCGCGGACGCCTTCGGCTCATCGAGCTGGCAGAAGCTGAAGAACGTGCAGATGCCGCTGGCGCTGCCCACCATCATGGCCGGTATTAACCAGACGATCATGATGGCACTTGCCATGGTGGTGATCGCGTCGATGATCGGCGTCCAGGGCCTGGGCCAGCCGGTGCTGAAGGCCATCGCCAACCAGTATTTCACGCTCGGCATCTTCAATGGCCTCGCCATCGTCGGCATCGCCATCATCTTCGACCGCGTCAGCCAGGCCTATGGCCGCCGCCTGCAGCGGCACCGTGAAATCGTTCACGGCTAGAATGGCACTGCGGTTGCGGCCGGGTCGGCCTGCGAGCAGTGACAGAAATCGGCCCGGGACCACACTCCCGGGCCGTCTGCCTTTAAGGCTCATGCCCGCCGAGCCGAGAGGATGCCGGTCGACAGCGCAACACCCGCGGCCGTAATAAACGCTGCGGCAATCTCGAATGGACCGATCGTCTCTCCAAGAAGCATGCCGCCACCAATCATCGCGAGCACGGGCGTCATGGCCGTGAAGGCGGCCGCCTGCGTGCCGCCGAGGCGCCGGACGGCAAGGCCGTAGGCAAGCGTCGCAATAAGACCGGAAAGAACGCCCTGGCTCATCACCTGCAGGCCGATCTCCTGCGCGGGCACGTTCCCGAGCGTGCTGCCGAAAACGAGCGCCAGGGCGATATGGATGAGGAACGACCAGATTGCGATGAGCGCGCTGCCTTCAAGCGGGTTCAGACCCGAGCGCCGGAAGGCGTGCGTATAGATCGCCCATAGCGTCGCGGCGGCAGGCAGCAGCAGGTAGCCGGTCCAACTGGGCGCGTCCGACGCGCCGAGGCTGCGGAATAGCAGGACCGTCATGCCGATGATGATCGCCGCAAAACCGAGGAGCCGCATGGGATCCGGACGTTCCCGGAACAGCATCACGCCGATGATTGCCGTCGCGAGCGGCATCGAGCCTCCGAGGAGCACCCCGACCGAGGCCGCCGGCGTCGCGTGGATGGCGAAAGCCGCCACCTGGAAGAATACGGCGCCCGATCCCGCGACCATCAGGGCGAGAAGTGTCAGCGGCAAGCCTTTCGGGATGAGACCCGCCTTCAGCCAAACCGGGGTAAGGAGCAGTGCCGGTATCCCATAGCGAATGAGCCCGAGATCGATGGTGCCGAGCTTGGTCGCGGCGGTGTGCCGCGTCGCGAGAATCCAGCCGGCCCAGATCAAGACCGTGACAAAGGCGCCGGCATAGCCGGCGGCAGGCGAATCGGAGTGGCCATCGAGTGTCAGCGCAACCATTGTCTTGTTCCTCCAGCGTCGTGGTGGGGTGTTTCAGGTGCGTGAATCTACCGCCGACACGCGGGGCATGTCCTTGCTATCTATGTCTTGGTATTGGTATATGAAGCAATGATCTGCCAATATTAGTATAGAAGTGATTCAGCTATGCCAAAACTCGACAAATTCGACATCGCCATCCTCAAGGTCCTGCAGGAGGATGCACGCGCGACCAATGTCGAGATCGCCGAACGCATCAACCTTTCGCCGTCTCCCTGTCTGCGGCGCATCCGCAATCTGGAGAAGTCGGGCGTGCTGCGCGGCTACCGCGCCGATATCGACCGCAAGGAGGTGGGGCTGGGGCTGACCGTCTTCGTCGAGATCAAGGTCGGCCAGCACAGCCAGGAAAATGCGCGACGGCAGCAGGAGGCGTTGCTCGCCATACCGGAGGTGGTCTCCTGCTTCCTGATTTCCGGCAATGCGGATTTCCTCGCCGAGGTGGTCGTGGAGGACCTCTCGGCCTATGAGAGGCTGCTCACCGAAACCTTGCTGACCCTGCCCGGGGTGACGGATATTCGCTCGAATTTCGCCATCCGAACGATCAAGACCGCCGGTCCTCTGAAGCTGCCGGTCCTGTGAGGCCGCGACACCGCACCCACCAACCGGCCGCGAAAGTCTTTTGCCGGTGTGCTCTGGAATCCCCCGCTGCCGCCCTTATCTCAGGACCAGAAAGGTTTCACGGATGAAAGAGAGAGCAGTCCTTGAGAGTTAAAGCCATCTTCAATCGGGATGGAGGGACTTTCCGCACCACGGATATGGAGACCTATGGCAGGAGGGTCGAGGAGGTATTTCGCGCCGCCGGGCATGAGATGGAAATTGCCGCGGTGGCCGCGAGCGATATCCTGCCGGCGCTGGAGACGGCCTGCCGGCGCGATGATCTCGATGCGATCGTCGCCGGTGGCGGCGACGGCACGATCTCCGCCGCAGCCGGGGTTGCCTGGCGAACCGGCATGCCGCTCGGTATCATACCTGCGGGAACGATGAACCTGTTCGCCCGCTCCCTCAAGCTGCCGCTCGATATCTGGAGGGTCCCCGAGGTCCTCGCCAATGGTCGAATCATCGATGGCGACATCGGCAGTGCCGACGGCCGGGCGTTCGTGCATCAATTCTCGATGGGACTGCACGCCCGCATGGTGCGTTATCGCGAATCCTATAAATTCGCTTCCCGCCTCGGGAAAATCGGTGCCAGCGTGCGCGCCGCCATTGGTGTGATCTTCAACCCGCCGGATTTCGAGATCGAATTCGACGCCGACGGCCACCGCGAGCTTAGGCACGTTTCCGCCATTTCAGTCTCGAACAACCATTTCGGACACGCGACGCTGATGTATGCGGATGATGTTACGGCCGGACATCTCGGTTTCTACACGGCCCCGCCGCTGAGCCCGGCGGGCGTCGCGAAGCTCGCCTTCGACATTCTGCGCGGCCGTTTCCGGGCAAGCCCGCTGATCACCGAGATGAGCGCCCTGGCAGTCGATCTGCATTTCCCCAAGGTCGATCGCAAGATCAATTGCGTCATCGACGGCGAACTCGTGCCAATCCAGCGGCGCGATGTCGCCCTGCGCATCCATCCGGGCGAACTGAAGCTGCTCGTCGGCTCGGAATAGCGGCTGCGGTTATTCGCCCACCCAGATATAGTTGAACCCGTAGCGATCCGGTCCGGACGCGTAGACGTAAGGCACTTCGAGTCTGCGCGGCGTTGCTGCGGACCCCGGGACGCCGGATGACTGAAGTGCCTCCTTCAGATTGGCAGGGAGCAGCGGCGATGGGTTTGCCTCATCGCGCCAGACCACCAGCAGCGGCCGCTTCGCGGCGTTGGCCAAAGGCACGTCCGAAAGATGAGGGATTACCACCGTAGCATCGGCAAGCCGCGTGCGGATGTTGCCGGCTACCTGCCGGTCATTGGTGAGCACCAGCGCAGGAGGTCGGCCTTCTGCCTCGACGACGGCTTCGACAAAGGCGGCATAGGGGATGTTCAATTTCGAGTAGTCACCGAACCATGGACGGACCACGGCCCGGGCCGACACGATGACGAGGGCTCCGAGGACAATGCAGGCAACCAGCGGCACGAAGCGCCGGAAGCCCGGCGCCGGATCGATCGCCGCCGCCTCGATCTTCAGACAGAGATAAAGCGGCAGCAGCACCAGAAAAAGAACCAGCCATTTTTCGCGGACATGGGTCGCAGCGACGCCGAGAACGACAAGCAAGACGCCCAAAAGGCAAATCGCGATCATCCGCCCGATGATGCGGGTCCATTGGCTTTCAGCCTGCCAGATCGTCCGGATTTTGCCGCGGAAGACGAGGCCGAATACAAGCAGGGTGACGAGACTGCCGCCAATGATTGCCGAGGCGAGGGCGAAGACGCCGTGAAGCGCCTGCATGAGGCGCCCCTCTGCAGCACGCTCCTTCATCTCGTTCAACGTGCCTGACGAAGCAGCGTCGAGATTTTGAAGCACCCACAATCCGTGCGGCAGGGCAACGACGCCGGCGACGCCGATCGCCGCCAGGATTCGCCAATCGAAGATGCGCTTGCGCAGTTCCGGTTCGGGCAGCACCGCAACGATCGCGGCGATCGGCACGAGGACAAAGTTATACTTGGAAATCACACCGATGCCGACCGCAGCGCCGGCCAAGAAATAGGAGAAAAGGCTCGGCCGCGTGAGTGTCCGCAGAAAACCGTAGAGGAACAGCGAAACGGCGAAGAGGGCGGCAACCGTATGGGAGAGATCCCGCTGGGCGAGCAGGAAAACCGGTGGCAGGCTCAAGACGCCAAGCATCGCGATCGCCGACAGGCGTCGATCTTTGAGAACAAGCTGCGCCGCGAGGCCGTAGAAAAGACAGCACAGAAACAGGAGCCCGTTC
Source organism: Sinorhizobium sp. BJ1 (assembly GCF_002531555.1). NCBI lineage: Bacteria > Pseudomonadati > Pseudomonadota > Alphaproteobacteria > Hyphomicrobiales > Rhizobiaceae > Sinorhizobium > Sinorhizobium sp. BJ1. Next base: position 251,567 of record NZ_NWTH01000003.1, on the reverse strand, counting down.
TTGAGAATGGTCATCGTCGCGAGCGACGTGCCGATCAACTGCGCCAGACCGTATTGCAGCCAATTGTAGAAGGGCGGTTGCGGCCCGTATCCGAGCTGCAGGAATTGCGACAGGAAAGCCTGTTCCGCCTCGTCGATCTCGAGCGAAGGCGAAGCGGCAAGGCGCAGCATGATGCACAGCAGGAAGTAGCCGGCCAGCACGCTGAACACCAGGTTCGGCCGCCGATCGACGATGTCACGCATGCGGCTGGTCCTGCCCGAAGACCTGGCGGACGATATAGCTCGCCGTATCGTCGTCGCGGAAATAGGCGCGCGCCATCATTTCCGCGAGAATGCCGGTGGTGATGAGCTGGACCGAGGACAGGAACAGCATGACGCCGACGATCAGCAGCGGTCGGGTGCCGATATCGTTGCCGAAGAGGAACTTGTCGATCCCGAGATAGAGCAGGATGAAGGCGCTCAAACTGCCGGTCGCAAGCCCGATCGAGCCGAAGAAGTGGCCGGGACGCGCCTTGTAGCGCATGAAAAACAGGACCGCGAGCAGGTCGAGGATGACGCGGAAGGTGCGCGAGATTCCGTATTTCGATGCGCCGAAGTGCCGAGCGTGATGCGTCACGGGCATTTCACCGATTCGGCTGCTCGGCACGACGCCGGCAACCCAGGCCGGAATGAAGCGGTGCATCTCTCCCATCAGCTTGACCTGCTTGATGATCGCGCTGCGATAGACCTTGAGGCTGCAGCCGTAATCGTGAAGCTTCACGCCGGTGATCTTGCCGATCAGGAAGTTGGCGCACCAGGACGGGATCTTTCTGAGCACGAGGCCATCCCGGCGGTTTTGCCGCCACCCGACCAGCAGGTCGAGCTCGCGCTCCTCGATGGCGGCGACCATTTGAGGGATGTCCTTGGGGTCGTTCTGCAGGTCACCGTCGAGCGTGGCGATCAGCCGGCCGGCGGCGGCATCGATCCCGGCCTGCATGGCGGCGGTCTGGCCGAAGTTCTTCTGCAGCTCGATGATCTTCAGTTGCAGGCTCGGGCGCGAAAGCTCCTTGCGGGCGTTCGGCAGGGTCCGGTCGGTGCTGCCGTCGTCGACCAGGATCAACTCCCAGGATCGGTCGAAACCGGCCATAGCCTCTTGAATGCGGGTGATGAGCGGCGCGACACTGTCCTCCTCATTGAACACCGGCACCACTATGGACAGCTCAATCGCCTCCATGGCGCCCGTCGTTGCGGTCAGAGGTTGTTCTATGTGAGTCAAGGCAGTCTCTCCGGTGTGCCGTCGCAGGTTTTCTTGCACAGTTAACGGTGATAACCAACGCTCATTGCGTGGCTCTGTACAGGAAATCGGCATCTCATGAATTCGGACTGGCAGTTGGGCCGGCGCGCGTGGCTCGCGCGCAACCGCATGGCACTGATTTCCGGGGCGGCGATAGCGGCTTATGCCGTTTTCGTCGAGTGGGTCTGGGGATGGTCGGTCCTGCTGCAGCAATGGGCCAACATCGGATTCTCGTCGGTGCTTGCCGCGCTTGGCCTTCTCATCGCGACCTACTTCGTCCGCTGCTACCGCATCTACGACTACTTTCCGGAGCAGACCGCGGGCAAATTCCTGGCGCTCTTTCGTGTGACGCAGGTCCACAATCTTCTCAACATCATGCTGCCCTTCAGGGCCGGCGAGACGAGCTTTCCGCTGCTCATGCGTGCCGAATTCGGCGTTCCGCTGCTTCGCGGAACATCGGCGCTGCTCGTCATGCGTCTCTTGGACCTGCATGCGCTGCTCACCGTAGCGGCGATAGGCCTGGTCATCGGCCGCAGCAATCAGATGGTCGCGTGGCTGCTTTGGACGACGGCCTTTTTCTCGCCGCTTGCTTTCTTCCTGCTCAAGGCCAGGATTCTTCGCCTGGTGCGCCGCGTGGCTCCGGCGCCGCTCGTGCCCCATGTCGACGAGATAGAGGCGGGTTTGCCGGAGCATGTTCCGGCGTTCCTGCGCGCCTCTGCGATGACGATGCTGAACTGGGGGGTCAAGGTCGCGGTGCTCGCCTGGGTGCTGGCGATCATGGGCGTCGCGCCGCTTGCCGCCGCCTTCGGCGGTGCACTTGGAGGCGAGCTCTCGTCCGTTCTCCCCGTTCACGCGCCGGCCGGCGTCGGCACCTATGCGGCTGCGATCGTTGCCGGGGCGGTCGCCTTCGGCGCGTCCGGTGGAAAGGCGGCGCTGGAGATCCTCGGGCGCGCCAGCGTCAACGCCCATCTCATCATCATCGCCTCGGCCGTCGCCGGCACGTTACTATCGCTCGTGCTGCGGCCCAAGGCTTGATGCGTCCTACTGGAACGACGTTTCGTAGAAGCTTCTGAGCTTGCGCGAATGCAGTTTCTCCGGCGGCATGGCGGCGAGCTTCTGCAGCGCCAGGATGCCGATCTTCAGGTGCTGGCTGACCTGCGTGCGGTAGAAGGCCGTCGCCATGCCGGGCAGCTTCAATTCGCCGTGCAGCGGCTTGTCGGAGACGCAGAGCAGCGTTCCATAGGGCACCCGGAAGCGGAAGCCGTTGGCGGCGATCGTCGCCGATTCCATGTCGAGCGCGATGGCGCGGGCCTGCGAGAGGCGCTTGACCGGGCCGCGCTGGTCGCGCAGTTCCCAGTTGCGGTTGTCGATCGTCGCGACCGTGCCGGTGCGCATGATCCGCTTGAGATCGTAACCCTGATAACCGGTCACTTCCGCCACCGCATCCTGCAGGGCGACCTGCACTTCCGCCAATGCGGGCAGGGGAATCCACACCGGCAGGTCGTCGTCGAGCACGTGATCCTCGCGCATATAGGCATGCGCCAGGACATAATCGCCGAGCCGCTGGCTGTTGCGAAGCCCGGCACAGTGGCCGAGCATCAGCCAGACATGCGGCCTCAGGACGGCGATGTGGTCGGTGATCGTCTTGGCGTTCGAGGGCCCGACACCGATATTGACCAGGGTGATGCCGCCGTGGCCCTTCTTCTTCAGGTGATAGGCCGGCATCTGCGGCAGGCGGGCAAGCGTATAGTCGGCCTCGGGCCTGTCGGCGCCCGCGGGCGTCACGATGTTGCCTGGCTCCACGAAGGCGGTGTAGCCGTTGCCGCCTTCCGCCATCTGCTGGCGTGCCCAGGCGCAGAACTCGTCGACATAGAACTGGTAGTTCGTGAAGAGCACGAAGTTCTGGAAGTGCGTGGCGCTGGTCGCCGTATAGTGGCTGAGGCGGGCGAGCGAATAATCGATGCGCTGCGCCGTGAAAGGTGCGAGCGGCGAGGGCTCGCCCGGCCCAGGCTCATAGGAGCCGTTGGCGATCTCGTCATCCGTCGTCGTCAGGTCCGGCGCATCGAAGAGGTCGCGCAGCGGGATGTCGATGGTATCGGCTGCCGACGCCTCGACATGGGCGCTCTCGCCGAACGCGAAGTGCAGAGGGATCGGTGTCGACGATTCCGAGACGGTGACGCCGCCGCCGTGATTGCGCATCAGATGGCCGAACTGCTCCTTCAGATAGTGACGGAAAAGCCGCGGCCGCGTGATCGTCGTCGTATAGACGCCGGGCGCGCTGACATAACCGAAGGAGAGCCGGGAATCCACATGTCCAAAGCTGCTCGTCTCGATGCTCACCTGCGGGTAGCAGGCGCGGAAACGCGTGACCGGCCGACCGTTCTTGCCCAGCCCCTCGAAAGCCTCGCAGAGGAACCGGGTATTGCGTTCGTAGAGAGCCTGCAAGCAATCGACGGCCGCGGCCGGATCGTCGAAGGTTTGCGGCTCGAAGGCTTCAGGGGTGGCGACGGAAAGGATAGAGTTTGCAGAGATTCGTGTGTCCATGGCGTATTATAGGCTGCGGCATCTGACAAGCAAACGACAAGATACGCGTTTGAATAGTGCCGTCTAACGTGGCCCGACGAGAATGATCGTCGTGCCGACAAGCGCCACGGCCATACCGGTCCAGGTTCCAGCGGTCGGGCCGCACGCCCTCGGCAAGCCAGAGCCAAACGAGCGAAGCTGCAATATAGACCCCTCCATAAGCGGCGTAGGCGCGTCCGGCCGCCGGCACGGCTATCATCGTCAAGAACCAGGCAAAGAGCGCCAGCGACCCCATCCCCGGAAGGAGCCACCAAAAGGACTTGCCGAGGCGGAGCAGGCCCAGAAGGCAAAGCATCCGGCGATTTCGGCGACCGCGGCGAGTGAATAGAGGGCGAATGCTGGCATCTGGCGACCTTTCAACCGCGAAGGGATCGAAAAGTCAGAGCATGCGCAAGAGGGAATTTCGTTTCCTGCGGTGCCACTGTGGGAGTGAGGCAGGTTTTCAGCTTCGGCCCACCCGGGTCGAGGATCAGCTCATCGCCTGGCGTTGCAGCGTGACGAAGAGAACGAGGCCGGCGCCATGCTTTCCGATGCCGGCGCCGGTGGCCTTGTTGTAAGCGACCGCTCCGATCGGCGCCATCAGCACGCCCGTGAGGACCAGGAGCCGGAGCGAGAGGATGGCGGAAGAGACGAGGGCGGCCATTTGTGTTCCTCTACAGCTTGGCTTGGCAATATTGCGCCGTGTGGGCGGTGCAGTCGGTCAGCGAGCCGATATAGGTGTTTTGGCGGCGACGCTCCGTATCGGCGCCGACTGCGGCGGCGAGCGACATCGCGAATACGACCATCAGAAGGCTGATGATGGTGAGGCGGCGAGCGAGAATATCCATTGTTCTGTCCGTGGGCTGGAGCGCGTTCAAATCGATTGAGCGTCTTTTCGCACAACCAAACTGAATTCTTGCTGAGATGCTCGTTCATCTGCCGTTCATCTTGGGCGCCGTGCTCTTGCCGGCGCCGGCGTGCGTTCCTACGTGTGTGTGCCCCGCAACCTTAGGAGACACCGCCTATGACCGCTCCCATCGAGCTCTATTACTGGCCGACACCGAACGGCTGGAAGATCACCATCATGCTGGAGGAGCTCGGCGTTCCCTATGCGGTCAAATACATCAATATCGGCCGCGGCGACCAATTCGCGCCGGATTTCCTGAGGATATCGCCAAACAACCGCATGCCGGCCATCATCGATCCGGACGGTCCGGGCGGCGAGCCGATATCGATCTTCGAATCCGGCGCGATCCTGCAATATCTCGGCCGCAAATACGGGAAGTTCTACCCGGCCGACGAGCGCGCCCGCGTCGAGGTCGAGCAATGGCTCTACTGGCAGGTTGGCGGTCTGGGCCCGATGGCGGGGCAGGCCCATCATTTCCGGCTCTATGCGCCGGAGGAGATCCGATACGGCATCGACCGTTACACCAATGAAGTGAACCGTCTCTATGGCGTCATGAACAAGCGGCTCATCGATCGGCCGTTCCTTGCCGGTGAATATTCGATCGCCGACATGGCCGCCATCGGTTGGGTGATCCCGCACGAGAACCAGGGCCAGGATCTCAATGATTTCCCGAACCTGAAGCGCTGGTTCGACACGATGCTCGCCCGACCGGCTGTCCAGACGGCGATCGAGGTGGGCAAGGAAGAGCGAGCCCGTCAGAAGAGCCTTGCCGAGGACGAGGAAGCGCAGAAAATCCTGTTCGGGCAGCGCGCCCGCTGAAACGACGGCGGGGGCGGCCACGGCAGACCGCCCTCGCTTGATTCTGAAAGAACTAAAGCCGCGTCCAGGTCTGGGACTTGCACAGCACTTTAAGCACGCAGCCTTTCATCTTCAGCGAATTGCCGTCGACCGAACCCGAACCGCTATAGGTCTTGTCGTTTTCCGGGTCGGTGATCTCGCCGCTGTAGCTGCCACCGGTTCCGGCAAGGTTGCCGATGCGTTTGCCGGCGTGCTTGCCCGTCTTCAGCGTCACGCAGAAGGCGCCACCGCATGGGGCGATTTCCGCCGTGGCTCCGCTCGCTGTCTTCCAGTTGCCGAGAATTGGTTCGGCGGCTTGAGCCGCTCCCACCACTCCGAAGGCGAGCGCCGCGCTGACGAGCAAAGTTCGAATCATTCAAAGTCCTCCTTTGGAGGCGGTCGGCTGCCAGCCGCCGCGATCTGGATACCTCGCACCGGCGGCCTCCTCGCCGCCTGAGCGCTGCACGATAACTTACGCGTACGTAAAGGTAAATACGTGCCAGCAGCGCGAAAATAGCCGCGGCTGAACGCTGGTTATGCGTCGCGGAAGGCGCCAGCGGTCGAGCGGCAGATTTGTTCTTGGTTAGCGATCGGTTGAAATCCGAGATTGAATTTTTCGTAAATTTTGAACCGGTTTGTCGGTCCCCCAGGCGCTCCGATGCTTAACAAAAACCCAAGTTTACCAAGTGTTTGAACTTTGTTTGCGGCAAATTAATCATGCATTTTAAGCGCGTATTGAAGGCCCCGGGGCATACTCGAACCATAAGACGAGCGGAGACAACGCCCCGCCAAATCAGACCGGAGCCGACGCCGCAGAAGACGGCGCGTTACCGGAAAGCCCGCCAAGAGGCAAGACTGAAACAGGGACAATAAACAAGCAACTGAAGCCGGGCGCGCCCCGAAGGGGCGTGCCGCTTCGGCTGAACCAACAAAGAACGACAGGGACAAGACAAATGGCACGCTTTCACTTCGAGATCACGTCGGATGCGGCATTGGGCGGCGAAAACCGGGCCGACGCTCTTTGCGAAATGGGCCTCGCCTATGCGACCGGTCGCGGCCGACCGGTCGACCTGGTGGCCGCCCATAAGTGGCTGAACATCGCCGCCATCAAAGGCTCGGACCGCGCAGCCGACCTTCGCGCCGACCTTGCGGCGACGATGAGCAAGACCGACCTTGCCGCGGCCCTGCGCGCGGCACGCGAATGGATGACCGTGCATTGATCCCATACGAGGCGCGCGGCAGTCGCTCTAAGTCTCGGCCAGGCTCTTGAGCACTGCGGGCAGGGCGGACTCGAGCAATTCCATCTCGGCGTCAGGCCCCGTGCTGATGCGGATGCAGCGATTGAGCGGCGCGACGCCCGGCATACGGATGAAGATGCCGTGATCGTTCATCAGCCGGTCGACGATCGCCCGGGCGTAGGCCGCATCCCGTCCGCAGTCGACAGCGACGAAATTCGTCGCCGAGGGTAGCGGCAGAAGCCCGGCATGACGCGCAATGCGCGCGATCCGGTCGCGCGACGCCGCGATCCGCTGCGTCACTTCCTTCAGATATTGCTGGTCGGAAAGCGCGGTGATCGCCGCAGCGACACCGACACGATTCATGCCGAAATGATTGCGGATCTTGTCGAAGGCCTGTGCGGTACCCGGCGTCGTCAGCGCATAGCCGACGCGCGCGCCGGCGAGACCATAGGCCTTGGAGAAGGTGCGGGTTCGGATGACGTTCGGCCGGTCGATCAGGCTATCGATCGGCGGCAGAGTCTCGGGCGGAGCCGTTTCACAATAGGCTTCGTCGAGGATGAGCAGTGTCGTTTCCGGCAGGGCGGCCGCGAACTCGATGACGCGTTCGGCCGGCCACCAGCTCCCCATCGGATTGTCGGGATTGGCAAAATAGACGAGCGGCGCCGCCTCGCGCTTCACGGCCGCAAGCAGGCCATCGAGGTCTTCGCGGTCATCGACGTAAGGTACGGTGACGAGCCGGCCGCCATGGCCTGCGACGTGGTAATTGAAAGTCGGATAGCCTCCGAATGAAGTGACCACCGGCATGCCCTGCTCGATGACGAGGCGGACGATCTGCCCGAGCAGACCGTCGATTCCCTCTCCGACGGCAATATTGGCCGGCGATGTACCGAGATGCGCCGCGAGCGCATGCCTCAAGTCGTAATTTTCGGGATCGGCATATTTCCAGGTTTCGCTGGCGGCTCGCTCAATGGCGCGCAATACCGAATCGGCCGGGCCGAATCCGCTCTCGTTGGCGCCGATGCGGGCCGCGATCCCGCGGCCGCGCTGCCGCTCGATCGCTTCCGGACCGACGAACGGAATCGTGGCCGGCAGGGATTGGACAAGCGGCGTGAAACGAGAGAATGCAGACATCTGGATAACCTGAGCTCCGTTCGAAAAGCGCCGCGGAAGTTATCGCATCGCGACGCCGAGCGGAATGCGCAAAAGTGACTGCGGTCAGCTTCTGCCCGGCAATGCGACAGTCTGCCTCGCAGGTGCGGGGCGATAGGCGCTGGGCCTAGGTTTGGCGTTGCCGGACTGACCCGTGAAAAATTCGTGGCGTACGATTTGGTGAAGGAAAGTCTCGTCGATGGCCTTGATGAATTGCACGCCGATTCGGTTGTCCCGCCGGTGGACCTCGGCGCAGCCAATCCGGAAATTCGTTCCGATGATGTGGAGATAGTAATGCGAAGACAGGCCGATTGTCGTGCTTACGGAGAAACTCGCTCCACCGCGCGAGATATCGATCATCTTGCAAGCGTGGATCGACACGCCGCCGAGGGCCGGCCGCACCGACATCAGCGTTGCGGCATGCCCGATCGCGAAGCGGTCGTAGCGCCGCTCGTAGAGCGGAGATGGGACAAGCGAATACATGGTCGACTGCAGCATGCGTCGTGCTCCGGTAGCGGCGTACGCCCAAGACACGTCACGCGGTCTTACGCCCGCCGGCCCAAGGGAGTTTGCCAGACGCCGGCAAGTCATTTGCCGGCACCCGTGAGGCGCGAGACGCCTGCAAGGTCGACAGTCAGTTTCCTTCAGCAATCTTGCAATCGCTTGAAGATCTTCAATAGAAATCTAATGAACGCCATCCGGCCTTAGAGTAGGGCCTTGCCCGGCCCACAACCCGCTCGAGAACTGGACACGAATCAGCCTGCTCAGGAAATCCTGCGCCAGCAGCATGTTGAATCGCACGCCCGAGTTCGGGACCGCTGCGGTGCACTTCGGCGCAGCCGATTTCCTCCTTGAAGCCATCGACTTCCAGAAAGAAGTGCTTCGGCAGGAGGATTGCGGCGTTGAAGTCGAGCATGGCGCCGCCGATGGAAATGTGCCGCAGCAGCGCCCGATATCTGGTCGTCGCCTTCAACTGACTGCCGATGACGAGAATCCGGCAGCGACGCTCTATGTGATAATGCGGATAGGCAACGGCCGACTGGCCGGGCTTTCCTTGCGCGAGATGCATGATCATCGACATGGTAGGGTCCGGGAAATACCTGTCCTCTCCACCGGAGAAACGCACATTCAGCGGCACAGCGTGTGCCAATTTTGTGTCAAACGTTGTTCTTTTTGCCGAAAACCCGGTCGATAACTTCCCGGACGGCATCCCCTTCCACATAGGTCTCAATCAGCAGCCGGCGTGACTTCCATCCGCCGATTGGGGCGCTCGGGACATCTCTGGGCCTGACGGATGAACAAATAGACGAGATGTGGCTATCTTCGGTCGGCATCTAGATTGGAACCGCAGCTTGCTTTGGCCAGACGCCCCTTGTAATTGACCTCGATCTGGTCATCGAGGATCGACTATGGGGATGCGCGAGTTTAAGAGGCGAGTGAATTTGTTCCTGAACGGGGATAAGGCGCTGCCTGGCTTTCACTCGGACAATGTGCGGGTGGTCAAGAAGAATCTCGGCTTCTTGGATGAACCGCGGTTCAAGACGGCCTGGGAATTCGGTCGGGATGGCAACAAGCATGCGTTTGGCAAGAAGCGCGATGTTCCGGACATCCGTTGGCGAGCCCATGTTTGTTGCTGGGCGGCCAGCAACGCTCTGAACCTTGAAGGCGACTTCGTTGAGTTCGGAGTGAACGGCGGCCTCGTCTCGATGACGGTGTGCGACTATCTGGACTTTGGGAAGCAAAACCGCTCATTCTGGCTCTTCGACACCTTCGCCGGCATACCGACAGAGAGCCTGAGCGGAGAAGCGGAAGAAAAAGCCAAGCGTGCTAACGACGGGCTCTATTCCGACGTCTTCGAGATTGCCAAGCGCAACTTTTCCAAGTTCGCAAATGCCCGTCTGGTGAGGGGCAATTTGCCCGGGACGCTGGATGCGTCGCCAGTTGGGAAAATCGCCTATCTGCACGTTGATTTGAACGTCGCCAAGTATGAAAAGCAGTGCATCGAACGGGTGTGGGACCGTATCGTCCCGGGCGCCCCGATCGTCTTGGACGACTACGCATTTCAAGGGCATGAGGATCAGTATGAAATGTGGAACGAGTTCACGGCGGCTCGGGGACATATGGTTCTTACGCTCCCAACAGGCCAAGGCATGATAATCAAACACTGAGTCCGAGCTATCAAGAGCAAAGCCCCGATTACCGTGCGGGGCTTATTATTGTTCCTTGGCGGCGCTGGTCTTGCTGACCCTTTACGGACCGAGAGGGTTTCAAGGAACGTTCGGACTCTATTCATCATTGAAGCACTAGAATCGTGATCCTGACCAGAGGAGACCGAAGATGGCCGGTTTACCGTTCAAGATTCTTCTCGCGTTTGCGACCGCGCTGACTGCCGCGCCGGGCGTCAGTGTTTCTCAAGACTTCGACGTCTACATCGGCGGCGGATATGTCCCCCGGTATTATGATGAATACAGGCCGCGGCGATATTATCGCGAGGATTACCCCCGGGAAGCGTATCAGTGTACTGAGCGTCAGGCGCTTTACATATCAAGGCAGTATCTTCGAAAGCCGAGAATCGGGCGAACGACGAGACATTCAATCGAGGTTAAAGGGATCGGGCGTCGAGGAGAGCGCAATCGCGTTATCTTTGGGGCTGAGCCTGGCTGCCCGCGGATCGATTAGCGGGCAGACCGGAGTTCGAAGCGAACTTACTTGGATGCAGATGCTGACCAAGCGAGTCTTGCGATGGCCCCGTCTGCCATGGCGCAGTTGGTGAGGGCAATCTTCCCGACGGTCTGCAGGTCAACTTTCTCACGCTCGCATTCCCCGCTTAGGCGGGGTTTTTGGTGCCCATAGGGCAAGACTGCAACCCCCTACATTCAGGTGAAACATATGGCTCGGGAAACCCTTCCCGTCGCCCTCGAACTCACGTTCGGGGATGAGGGCGGCTAGGTCTGGACTATGCCGTGTTCAACAGCGGCGTCATGTCGGGGCTATCTCGGGCCGTGAAGATCCTGCAGGAGACGCTCGGTGTTCGCGAGGATGGGCACGTCGGCGAGCAGACGCTCGCGGCCGTGCGGAAGTACCCGGGCGGCATATCAACGCTGATCCGCGCCTATTGCGATGCCTACAATGCGCTTCCTGCGGTCGCTCACCAATGCCAAGACAGGTTTTCCCGTCAACGGCCGCGGCTGGACCATCCGGGTCACCGGCAAGGATCCGAAGGGCGAATGGAAAGACCAGCCTGGCGTTCTCGGCAACGCGCTGCGCTTGGCGGCCGACGCCAGCGGCCAGACCGTGGAGAAGCCCAAGACACAGCCGGAGGCCAGCGCGGTCGTCGGCACGTCGCTGATCGGCCCCGCGGCGCAACGCCAGCCGATCAAGACAAGATCGACGAGACAGTCGCGGGCCTGTGCGGCGCCCGCGCCTGGACGCAGAGCGAATGCGCCCGCCACGACGTGGCGCAGTAAACCATTTCAAACATTCGCATTGCATACGAGGGCCGGGGATTGGAAAACGGATACGAAGAAAAAACCGTCGTGAAAACTCCAACATGGAAGTTCGAATGGAATCTGAACACCCTCGTCATCCTGTTCGGTTTCGCCGGGGGCGTCTAGCCTGGGGCGCGACATGGGAGAGGGTGGGCGCCAATCAGGATGCTCATGGCCGCTCGATCGATCGTCTTGAAAACCGGGTGACGGCCGTAGAGACGACAGTGCGGCAGCTCGACAATCACGACTCAGATTGTCGGCCGTCGAGAAACAAGCGGCAGAGGCGGCAACCTCAATGAGGGCGGTGGAGACCACGCTGAACAGCCTTTCGGCAGACACGCGGGTTTTGCGGGAGATATTGCAGAGGATCGAAGCGAGCCAGCGCGACGGGGCAGCATTGCGGCGGTGAGAACGGATCGCGATTTCCTTGTGCCAATTTTGTGCTGCGCGTGCCGGCGCGTTCCCGACTCGTTCGCGTTTTCAACTGCAATGACCTGCAAGATGGCAAATTGGCCAAAATCGCCAACAGCCTCAAAATCCTCTTGATCGGCAAGGCGTTTGCCCCTATCAGGGCGCTAACGGAGAGGTGGCCGAGTGGTCGAAGGCGCTCCCCTGCTAAGGGAGTATACCGGAAACGGTATCGAGGGTTCGAATCCCTTCTTCTCCGCCATTTCCGCAAAGCCGTTCTGAAGCTGCCGACCGCCTTGGCGGTAAAGCGCATGCCCACTTCTGTCGGCGGGGGGTCGAAGCCTTTCCAAGACGAGTCGCCAAAACGACTTCGCGCACGAAGGTCCGCACGTCCTCAAGGCTCTGCGCGACGACGCAGGACAGCCGCGAATCTCCGGCCGCTGATTCTCCGGGAATCGTCCGGAAAGCCTCCGGCTCCGGCTCGTCGAGCGGCGCTCTGGCCGGACCGAGGCGTGTGCGAAGCAGGCGCCCCGCAGCCCCGTTGCCCGGTTTTGCCCCCGTTTTGGGCCCTTTTCTGCCTCTTTCTGAAACAAATGCTGCGTTGAACCCCGGTGCTAACCCCCCGTGGCTAAAGGATTTTCTTAATGGTTTGTTAATGACCTCGGGCCGTCTGGGGCGATTTTGTGTCGTTTCAGCAACAGGGATCAGGGAAGGGCAGCGCAAAGCAGTTGATCTGACAAGTTGGACATTGCGCGCCCCACCCGGTTTTGTATTTTCAACTCCGGAAGCAAGGGCGGTTGATCGTCCGACTTCTTGAACGTTGGGGATGGGGCAGGGAACGCTGTCCTTCAGCAAAGAAACCCAGACCCGTTTGAAACTTTTGACTGGAGGTCAGAAATGAACATCAAGAGCCTTCTTCTCGGCTCCGCTGCTGCTCTCGCAGCAGTATCCGGCGCTCAGGCTGCCGACGCTATCGTCGCTGCCGAGCCGGAGCCCATGGAATACGTTCGCGTCTGCGACGCCTTCGGCACGGGCTACTTCTACATCCCGGGCACGGAAACCTGCCTCAAGATCGGCGGCTTCATCCGCGTACAGGGCGACTTCGGCCGTGACGCTGCTGACAACCGTTTCAACCTTGAAAACGACAACGATGGCGATGGCTTCGCTGACGGTCAGTCCACGTCGGACTGGGATGTCTTCTCCCGCGCTTACATCTCGTTCGACGCCAAGAGCGACACCGAGTACGGCACGCTCACCGGCTTCTTCGCTGCTGAGTTCAACGCCGACAACGACAGCGACGCTGGCGATAGCCTGATCGACGTCGATGAAGCCTACATCCAGCTCGGCGGCCTCAAGGCTGGCTTCTTCTACAGCTGGTGGGATAAGGGTCTGAACGGTGAAACCGACTCGATCGGCGAGAACACCGAATTCAACTCGATCGCTTACCTCTACGACGGCGGCACCTTCCAGGCTGGTATCGCTGTTGATGAACTCGAAGGCGCTACCACGAAGGCTAATGGTGTTGGCGTTGAAGGTATCGTTTCCGCTACGCTCGGTGGCGTGAGCTTCGACCTGCTCGGCTCTTTCGACACCGAAGTTGAAGAAGGCGCGATCCGCGCTCTGCTCTCCGCAGACGTTGGTCCGGGCACCTTCCAGGCCGCTGCTATCTGGGCATCCGACCCGAACGCTTACTGGTCTGACTCCGAGTGGAGCGTTGCTGCTTCGTATGCCTTCCAGGCAACCGAGAAGTTCAAGATCACCCCCGGCGCCCAGTATTGGGGTGACCTGAACGATGGTGCTGGTGGCTTCGACTCCGGTGACGATCAGTGGCGTGTTGGTATCACCACCGATTACCAGATCACCGAAGGCCTCGCTTCGCGCTTCACGATCAACTACACGGATCCGGATAACGCTGAAGAACAGGTCAGCGGCTTCCTGCGCCTGCAGCGTGACTTCTAATCTGACCTGACCTCGGTCAGTAGGGAAAAGCCCGGCTCTTGAGCCGGGCTTTTTCTTTATGCGCTTTGTGTAGGGAAGCTGCGACGCGGAACGAGATTCCATCTTGCCGCTGGGCAAGCGCGCCAGTTCGGGGACCATTGGGATCTTGCTTAGCCTTGAATAAAGGCGGCGATCTCGTTTCGGAGGCCATTGAGGTGCAGGAGCGGCGCGTGGCCCTGGCCGGGAGCGGTGACTGCAACCAGGCCGGGGTGTCGCCGCGCCATTTCCCGGACGGAAGACTCGCTGAGCAACCGCGAATATTCGCCCCGGACAACCATCATCGGTACGCCTGCGAAAGCCTCGAATTGCGGCCACAGCGACGGCAGCACGGCTTCGCTGGTGAGGCCTTGCAGTTGCGCTGCGATCTCCGGGTCGAAATCTGCGATCGGAACTCCGCCTTCATCCCGATAGATCGCTTCGGCCATTTCTCGCCAGTCCTGTGGTCGGAGAGTGGGAAAGTCTGCTCCGTGCACGCGCTGCAGGAAGCTTGGAGCCTCCGCCCAGTTACTCGGGCTCGCCGGATCATTGAGGTAGTCCCTGATCCTCAGCAGCCCGTCGATCTCGATTACCGGACCGATGTCATTGAGCACGACACGGGCGATGAGGGCAGGGGCTGACATGATGAGGTGATGCAGGATGAGGCCGCCCCGCGACGTGCCGATGAAGGTCGCCTTGCTCATGCCGAAATGCGCGCAGGCCGCGATGACATCCCCTGCCTCGACGGCGATCGCGTAACGGCTCTTGTCGCTGTCGCGCTCCGACTGTCCCCGGCCGCGATAGTCGAGCGTGACAACGGGATAAGCACCGCCGTCGGGCGAGGCAAGGAAAGCTGCCAGACGATGAAAATCGCGGCTGTTGCGCGTCAGTCCGGGCAAGCAGACGATGGGCGTCTTCTCATCGCGCCCTATGCCATCGCTGCCGTAGCGTCTGCCATAGAGCCTGAGGCCGTCCCTTGCGTGAAAATAGTGCTCCCGAAACACCTGTTCCTCACGCACCAGATGCTCTCGCATGGCTCCACCTTCGCTTACATTGCCGGAGATTGCCCTTGCCTGCGGGGGCTGCCGCTCAGGAAGGGTTGCGGCCCATCCTCAGGTCGGCGACGATGTCCGCCTGCTGCCCAAGTCGGGATTTGTAGACCTGGTAATTCTCCATCACCCGCTGAACATAGTTGCGCGTTTCCTGAAAGGGAATGCGCTCGATCCAGTCGACCACCTCGTCGATCGGCTTGCCGCGCGGGTCGCCGTAGCGCGCCAGCCATTCCGGGACGCGGCCGGGGCCGGCATTGTAGGCGATGAATGTCAGGATGTAGGAGCCGCCAAAACTGTCGATCTGCTCGCCGAGATAATGCGAACCGAGCGTGGCGTTGTACCCGGCGTCCGTCGTCAGGCGGTCCTTGGAATAGGCAAGGCCGTAGCGGCTGGCGACGCCCTTGGCGGTCGCCGGCAGAAGCTGCAGCAGGCCGCGGGCATTGGCCGCCGAAACTGCGGCCGGATTGAAGGCGCTTTCCTGCCGGGCGATGGCGTAAGCAAGTGCCTTTCCGGCGCCGCTGATATTGGCGTCCGACGGAATGACGCCGAGTGGAAAGGCAAGCGCGGCGACATCGATGCCGCGGCCGAAGGCGATCTTGCCGATCTGCAGGGACAGCTGATGATTACCCGCCTTTTCCGCTCGTGCCGAGAGAATGGCGAGTTCACCGGGGCTGGCGAGGTCCTCGGCGAGCGCCCGGTAGAGGCTCTCCGCTCGCCAGCCGTGGCCGGCAGCTTCCAGCCGTTCAATCGCCCGAACGGCTTCGCGGCCTTCCAGCCGCGCGCGCTCCTCCGCGGTCGGCGAGGGATAGGCGACGTTGAGGATTGGGCGCCCGAGCCGCGCCGCAGCGAGCTGCCCGTAGAATGTAGCGGGATAGCGGGCCGCATTGGCAAAATATTCGTCCGAACGCCCGGGATCGCCGGCCTCGGCGGCACGTCCCAGCCAATACCAGGCCCGCGAGGCCGAAATCGGCTGGCTGGACGCCTCGAGGATCTTGCGAAAGTGGCGTGCCGCGGTCGTTGAATCTTCCAGTCCGCGGAGCGCGTACCATCCGGCGTGGAATTCGGCATCCACGATGTCGGTCGCCTCGGTTGCGGCGTGGTGGGCGGCAACCCGGTAGGCGCCGCGGAAGTCGCCCTTGTCGAGCAGGCCCCGGCTGACGATCCTTTGTTCCGTCCACCATTCGCCGGGATCGACGAGGGCATTGCTGTCCTTCGGCGCCAAAGCGAGAAGCTTTGCCGCTTCCTCGAACTTCTCCTGCTTGCGCAGGTGCTCGATGCGCACGAAGAGATGGGCAGGATTGTCGCGCCAGGATGGATCGATCGCTGCGATCAGCGCCGCCGCCTTGCCATTGCCGCGGATGACCGCAGCCCAGGCCCTGTAGAGCGATTGCGCCTTGCCCAGTTCGCTGAACCGCTGCGCCTGCTCGACGCGGCCGCGGTAAAGAAGCATCTCCATGCGGCGCCTGTGGTCGGCAGTTGTAAGCAAAGAGGAGAATTCCGAAAGAATCTTGCTTTCCATCCCTCTGTCCAGCGCCTCCTTGGACCAGAAGGCTCGGAGGTGCTGCGTGGCCGCGCCGCTTTTTCCCTCGGCGGTGAGCGCGCGTGCGAGAACGATGGCGCCGTCGGCCGTTTCGGGCCGGGTCGAGCCGAATGCGGCGATTATGTCCACCGGACGCGGATTTTCGCGGGAAAGGGCGCGTTCGGAATGGGCGCGCAGCGTCTTCAAGCCGGGCCAGCCCTGAAGCTCGCGCTGCGCTTCGGCGATTTCGTAAGAGGGGATGTCCTTCTGCCCGGAGACGGCGATCGCCCAGGTGAGGATATGCCGGTCGAGCGTTCCCGCACCCATTCGGTTGCGGATGGTGATCGCCTCGGTCGGCCTGCGATCGGACAGCGCGTCGAGCCCGGCCTTCAGATCTGCCGCGACAGGCGCGACCGCGGCCCGTATGGCTCCGGTGACCTCGTTGGCCACCACGCGCCCCGATTTGCTGGTAGCGCCGGGCTTGCCCGTCGGTACGGGCATGCGGGTCTCGGCTGCGAGGGCGGAGGACGCCAGCATCGCGGCACCGAGAATGGCGGCGACAGGCAGAAAGAGTGGTCCGCGCATCAAGCCCCGTGCTTCCCCGTTTCTCTCAACTTCATTAGCTGCCGGATTCTCTAACGAAAAGTTAGCGGGCATCCGCCATCGACGCAATCGCCGGCAAAAGCCCGCCATCGTGCATCCCTGCCGTTTGCGACGCGCATCGAGCGGTCCAATTGCAAGAAATCTGGCAGGAAATGCGCCTCTCCGACGCTTGCCGCGGCCATGTCACATGATTATGGTGCGGCAGTTTCTAACCGTCGATTGCGGCCAAAGCGTGGGCGTGTGTTTGCCCCTTCAGCCGTCAGGAGTTGTGCATGTTCAAGGGTTCCATTCCCGCACTCGTAACCCCGTTCACGTCCACCGGCGCGGTGGATGCGGCAAGTTTCGTCGCGCATGTGGAATGGCAGATAAAAGAGGGTAGCCACGGCCTGGTGCCGGTGGGCACGACCGGTGAATCGCCGACCCTTTCGCACGACGAACACAAGCAGGTGGTGGAGCTCTGCGTCGAAGCGGCGGCGCGTCGCGTGCCGGTGATCGCCGGCGCCGGCTCGAACAACACGACTGAGGCGGTCGAACTTGCACAGCACGCAGAGAACGCTGGCGCGGATGCCATTCTGGTGGTGACGCCGTACTACAACAAGCCGACACAGAAGGGGCTCTTCGCTCACTATGCCGCGATTGCCGAAAGCGTGAAGCTGCCGATCGTCATCTACAACATTCCGGGCCGCTCGGTGGTCGACATGAGCGTCGAAACCATGGCCGCGCTGGCAAAGGCCTATCCGACGATCATCGGTGTCAAGGACGCGACCGGCAAGATCGAGCGCGTTTCCGAGCAGCGCATGGCCTGCGGCAAGAGTTTCGTCCAGCTTTCCGGTGAGGATGCGACGGCGCTCGGCTTCAACGCCCATGGCGGCGTCGGCTGCATCTCCGTGACGGCGAATGTCGCACCGCGCCTCTGCGCCGAATTCCAGGAGGCGACCCTTGCCGGCGACTACGCCAAGGCGCTGGAATATCAAGACAAGTTGATGCCGCTCCACAAGGCTATCTTCATGGAGCCTGGCCTCTGCGGAGCCAAATTTGCGCTTCATCGTCTCGGGCGAATGAGCCGTGCCGTGCGCTCGCCCCTGCTGCCGACGCTCGAGCCGGCGACCGAAGCAGCCATCGATGCAGCGCTCAGGCATGCGGGATTGATGAGCTGATGGCACCCAAGGGCAGCGAGCGGACGGTCAGGAAAGTGGTGGCGGAGAACCGCAAGGCCCGCTTCAACTACGAGATCGTCGACACCTACGAGGCCGGTCTTGTGTTGACCGGCACGGAGGTCAAGTCGTTGCGCGAGGGTAAGGCCAATATCGCGGAATCCTACGCCACCGACGAAGGCGGCGAGATCTGGCTGATCAATTCCTACCTGCCGGAATATCTTCAGGCCAATCGCTTCAACCACGAGACCCGGCGCCGCCGCAAATTGCTGTTGTCGAAGCGCGAGGTGAACCGGCTGCAGGGCGCGGTCAATCGCGAGGGCATGTCGCTCATTCCGCTCAAGATCTACTTCAACGAGCGGGGACGGGCGAAACTGGAACTGGCGCTCGGCAAGGGCAAGAAGCTGCACGACAAGCGCGAGACGTCCAAGGAGCGCGATTGGAACCGGCAGAAGAACCGCCTGCTGAAGGAGCGCGGCTGAGTCGCTGCCACGCCGCCTTCCGTCCGCGACGCGACCCAATCCGCGGCGTGCCGCTTGGGTGGAGGGCCGGGGGCAGATCGACCGGGATTCGAACGGGGTTCTATTAAAGCTCGGCGTCGTTGGAGACGGGCTCGGGCGGGCGCGGCATGCGTTCGGACGGCTCGCGGCCGATCTCGCCCCTGAGCGTTGCCAGATCGATGAAGTGGTCGGCCTGGCGGCGCAGGTCGTCGGCGATCATCGGCGGCTGCGTCGACATCGTCGAGACGACGGAAACCTTGCGTCCCTTGCGCTGCAGCGCCTCGACAAGCGTGGTGAAATCGCCGTCGCCCGAGAAGATCACCAGATGGTCGACGGTTTCGGATTGCTCCATGGCGTCGATCGCCAACTCTATATCCATGTTGCCCTTGATCTTGCGCCGTCCGAGCGAGTCCGTGAACTCCTTCGCCGGTTTGGTGACGACCTTGTAGCCGTTGTAATCCAGCCAATCGATCAATGGGCGGATCGAGGAGTATTCCTGGTCCTCGATAAGTGCGGTGTAATAGTAAGCGCGCAGCAGGTAGCCACGTTTCTGGAACGCCTTCAGCAGCTTTCTGTAATCGATGTCGAAGCCCAAGCTCTTAGAGGCGGCGTAGAGATTGGCGCCGTCGATGAAAAGAGCGATTTTTTCGCGAGGATCGAACATCGTAATTTCCTTTTCCATGCCCTGCGCATTATAGCGAACCGCCCTTGCGGAAGTGCGCAGAAAATAGGTGCATTACATTAATAATTGCTGATATTGCAAATAATGTAAGTTATGCCACGCATTAATCCAAGCGACGTACGATGCATATAGCAAGTTTTAGCAGTTGCTCCAGTTGATCCACACTTCAATTTACGATTGCTGGTGGAGATTTCCGAGGACGCCGCCTGAAATACAATCCATATCTGTAGCCGTCGGCCGGGTCGGGGAAATGTCGTATTCTAACATGGGGCTGGGAAGATGTGAGCGCCGGGCGCAGGAAAAACTTGAACTTGTGCTGTTTTGATTGTATCCGGGCGACTAATTCCAGAAATCGGAGCTGCACGTGCCGTCCTGTCGCGGCGTTCCGGTTTCGTGTCGTTAATCATGCCGCGGCAGCCGCCGCGCTCTCGCAAAGGACAAGGCCATGGCCCGCGTCACCGTCGAAGACTGCATCGACAAGGTCGAAAACCGTTTCGAACTCGTCCTGCTAGCCAGCCACCGCGCACGCCTGATCTCGCAGGGCGCCCCCATCACGATCGACCGCGACAATGACAAGAATCCGGTTGTTGCGCTGCGCGAGATCGCCGATGAGACGCTGTCGCCGGGCGATCTCAAGGAAGATCTGATCCATTCCCTGCAGAAGCATGTGGAAGTGGACGAGCCGGAGCCCGATGCGGCCGCCATCGCCCAATCGGAACCTGCCGCTTTTGCGGAGGCTGCGGAAGAGGAGGACCAGCCGGAGGCGCTAACCTTCGATCGCATGTCGGAAGAGGAACTGTTGGCCGGCATCGAAGGGCTGGTACCTCCGGAAAAGAGCGACGACTACTGAGATCCGTTCGCGAACAGCCGTTCCAAACGTGTTTCGAAGCAGTGCGCCACTCATATGATTGGCGCACTTTTTGTTTGTCTGACTGTCATGGAGCTGCCTGCGGATGATGCGCCAATACGAGCTCGTTGAGCGCGTGCAGAAATACAAGCCCGACGTGAACGAGGCCTTGCTCAACAAGGCCTATGTCTATGCCATGCAGAAGCACGGTCAGCAGAAGCGGGCAAGCGGCGATCCGTACATTTCCCATCCGCTGGAAGTGGCGGCGATCCTCACGGAAATGCACCTCGACGAATCGACGATCGCCGTAGCGCTGCTGCATGACACGATCGAGGACACGACGGCGACGCGGCAGGAGATCGACGAACTCTTCGGCGAGGATATCGGGGCGCTGGTCGAAGGCCTGACGAAGATCAAGAAGCTCGACCTCGTCACCAAGAAGGCCAAGCAGGCTGAAAATCTGCGCAAGCTGCTCTTGGCGATTTCGGATGACGTTCGCGTGCTGCTGGTGAAGCTCGCGGACCGGCTGCACAACATGCGCACCCTCGACCATATGTCGGCGGAAAAACGCGCGCGCATCTCCGAGGAGACGATGGACATCTATGCGCCGCTCGCCGGGCGCATGGGCATGCAGGATATGCGCGAGGAACTCGAGAACCTCGCTTTCCGCCACATCAATCCTGAGGCCTACGAAACCGTCACCAGGAGGCTCGAAGAGCTGTCCCAGCGCAACGAGGGCTTGATTAAGAAGATCGAGGAGGAATTGAGCGAGCTGCTGCAGGCCGAAGGTTTGAGGAATGCGCAGGTAAAGGGGCGTCAGAAGAGGCCCTATTCCGTCTTCCGCAAGATGCAGTCCAAATCGCTGTCCTTCGAGCAACTGTCGGACGTCTGGGGCTTCCGCATCATCGTCGACGACATTTCCTCGTGCTACCGGGCGCTCGGCATCGTGCACACCCGCTGGCGCGTCGTTCCGGGCCGCTTCAAGGACTATGTTTCGACGCCGAAGCAGAACGACTATCAGTCGATCCACACGACGATCATCGGTCCGTCGCGCCAGCGCATCGAACTGCAGATCCGCACCAGGCGCATGCATGAGATCGCCGAATACGGCATCGCGGCTCATGCGCTCTACAAGGATCGGGATGCCGTTACGGGCGACCTGACACGGTCTCCGACGTCGAACGCCTACGCCTGGCTGCGGCGTACCATCGAATCGCTTGCCGAAGGCGACAATCCCGAGGAATTCCTGGAACACACCAAGCTCGAGCTCTTTCAGGACCAGGTCTTCTGCTTCACGCCCAAAGGCCAATTGATCGCGCTGCCGCGAGGCGCCACGCCGATCGATTTCGCGTATGCGGTGCACACCAATATCGGCGACACATGCGTGGGCGCCAAGATCAACGGCCGCATCATGCCGCTGGTCACCCGCCTCAACAATGGCGACGAGGTCGAGATCATCCGCTCGGGCATCCAGGTGCCGCCACCCGCCTGGGAGGAGATCGTCGTCACCGGCAAGGCGCGCGCGGCAATCCGCCGCGCCACCCGCGCCGCCATCCGCAAGCAATATGCGGGTCTTGGCTACCGCATCCTGGAGCGCACCTTCGAACGGGCCGGCAAGACCTTCTCGCGCGAGGGGCTGAAGCCGGTGCTGCACCGGCTCGGCCAGAAGGAGGTCGAGGATGCTATCGCTGCCGTCGGCCGCGGCGAGCTCTCCTCGCTCGACGTGCTGCGTGCCGTCTTCCCCGATCACCAGGACGAACGCGTGACCGTCAAGCCGAGCGCCGACGATGGCTGGTTCAATATGCGCAGCGCCGCCGGCATGATCTTCAAGCTGCCGGGGCGTTCGAAGGAGACAGCCGCGGCTGGGCAGGTCGAGGGACCCGAAGCGCTGCCGATCCGCGGCCTTTCCGGCAATGCCGAGGTGCATTTCAGCCCGGCCGGGGCCGTTCCCGGCGACCGCATCGTCGGCATCATGGATCGGGACAAGGGCATCACCATCTATCCCATCCAGTCGCCGATCCTGCAGAAATTCGACGAGGAGCCGGAGCGCTGGATCGACGTTCGTTGGGACCTCGACGAGGCCAACAACAACCGCTTCATGGCGCGAATCGCCGTGAGTGCGCTGAATGAGCCGGGCACGCTGGCCGAGATCTCTCAGGCGATCGCCACGAGCGACGTCAATATCCGCTCGCTTTCCATGGGGCGGGTCGCCGCCGATTTCAGCGAGTTGCAGTTCGACCTGGAGGTTTGGGACCTGCGGCAGCTCAACCACCTGATGACCCAGCTCAAGGAATTGCCTAGCATTTCGCTGGTCAAGCGGCTCTTCGAATAGCCTCTCGCAGAGGTGAGGCCTGCTCGCCATGCCTCTTTCTTGGGCAGCGGGATTGGCACGCATGCGCGAAACGCATGGCTGCCGGTTGACCATGACGCTGGTAGAACACCGATCGCTAAACTACTCTTCGGATCGGGAGGTAAACGAAGAGGTTTGCCATGTTCAAGCAGTTGAAGAAAATCACCCGTGCCCTGCACGGCCCCACCACCGAAGAGCGCGAGACCGCCTATCTGAACGGCTCGGTCGACCGCATCGACCTCGAGTACCGCCAGCGTCAGATCGACCGCGGCCTGTTCCGCAAGAACTTTTGATCCTCAGGTCCGCGCCCGGTAGCGGTTTTTGGATCGCGGGAACCTGGGTTCCGGAGCGGACGATGCAAGAAGGCTGTCTCGAGCTGTGCGTTTGATGAATGGCTCGGATGCTTGTCCCGCCCGTTTGCGGCTCAACCTTGCGCCTGGCGGGTCTGGCGCCTATCTTGCGCCCATCAGAAGGCGGGCGGGCTGTCTTGCGCGGTTTCAAGGTGCGACGACGACAGAATGTTATTTAGGCGCAGAGAACCGGTCACGATCTCCGAAAGGCTTCGCGTGTTCTTCTGGCCGCGCAAGGGCTTCTCGCGCGGTCCGCGCTACATCGCCCTGCGCATTCTTCGCCTGAATTCCTCGCCGCATTCGATCGCCGTCGGTGTGGCAGCGGGCGCGGCTGCTGCCTGCACGCCGCTCTTCGGCTTGCACATCGTCCTTGCGGTCATTCTCGCGTGGCTCTTCTCCGGGAATCTGGTGGCCGCAGTCATTACCACTGCGCTCGCCAATCCGATCACCATTCCCGTGATCCTGACGGCATCCTACGAGATCGGCATCGCTCTCATCGGGCCGCAGTCCGGTCCGAGCGTCGGCTCGGCGGAGATCGGCCAATTGATCGAGCATATGCAGCTTGCCGAGCTTTGGGGGCCCGTCGTCAAGCCGACGCTTGTTGGTTCGTTGGCCCTTGCTCTTGTCGGCGCTTCGATCTTCTACCCGCTCGCCTTCCAGACCGCCCGGATTTTCCAGGTGCGGCGGCGGGAGCGCCTGCAGAAAGCCGGATACCCATCATGATCATCGGTATCGGAAGCGATCTCATCGATATCCGCCGCGTCGAAAACTCGCTCGAACGTTTCGGCGAGCGCTTCGTCAATCGTTGTTTCACCGACATCGAGATCGCCAAATCGGATGCGCGCAAGAACCGCGCGGCTTCCTATGCCAAGCGCTTCGCCGCCAAGGAGGCCTGTTCGAAGGCGCTGGGTACGGGGCTGGCCCAGGGCGTCTTCTGGAAGGACATGGGCGTCGTCAACATGCCGGGCGGAAAGCCGACGATGCAACTGACCGGCGGTGCGGCGGCCCGGCTCCAGGAGATGCTGCCTGTCGGACATCGCGCCGCCATTCATCTGACGATCACCGACGACTTCCCGCTCGCACAAGCTTTCGTGATTATCGAGGCGCTGCCGGTTGCCCCCGCCGAGGGAACGGTTTAGAGCACTGCCGGGACAGTGCCGGCTCCGACGGTCGCTTGAAGCGAACTCATCCGGTGAACATATAGATGCGGTTGCGCGGGCAGGATGACAAGGAAGAACTGAGCGTGGAAGAAAAGACAGAAACGCACCAGAGCGCCCTCTGGGAAAATGTAAAGGTCATTATTCAGGCGCTGCTCTTGGCTTTGGTCATCCGCACCGTTTTCTTCCAGCCCTTCACGATTCCATCCGGCTCGATGATGCCGACGCTCCTCGTCGGCGACTATATCTTCGTCAACAAGTTCGCCTACGGCTATTCGAAATACTCGCTGCCCTTCTCGCCGGACCTTTTCAGCGGACGGATCTTCTCGAGCGAGCCGAAGCGCGGCGATATCGTCGTCTTCCGCTTTCCGCCCAATCCGGACATCGACTATATCAAGCGCGTCGTTGGCCTGCCAGGCGATCGCATTCAGGTCAGAAACGGCGTCCTCCACGTCAACGACAAGCCGGTCGATCGGGTCCCTGACGGGACTTTCCGTGCCGATGACAAATATGACACCGGCGGCGACGTACCGGTCTATCGCGAGACGATGGACACGGGGGTCGCCTACGACACCCTCGACCAGTTCGCCGACTCGAGCGGTGACAACACGCGCGAATTCCTGGTGCCGGAAGGCCATTATTTCATGATGGGCGACAACAGGGACAATTCCTCGGACAGCCGCTTTGACGTCGGCTTTGTACCGGCGGAAAACCTGGTCGGTCGCGCCAGCATGATCTTCTTCTCGCTCGGCAACGGCACATCCTTCCTGAAGATCTGGGAGTGGCCGGCGAATCTGCGTTACGACCGGCTGTTCAAGGTCGTCGAATGATGAAGGGGCGGTCGCTGAACGCGGAGGATCGGGCCAGGCTCGAGACCGCGATCGGTTATCAGTTCGTAGAGAAGGAGCGCCTCGACCGGGCGCTGACGCATTCCAGCGCCCGCAATGCCAGAGCGAGCAACTATCAGCGTCTTGAGTTCCTCGGCGACCGCGTGCTCGGCCTTTGCGTCGCCGAACTTCTGTTCCAGACCTTTCTCGACGCCAATGAGGGAGAGCTGTCGGTTCGCTTGAACCAACTTGTCAGCGCCGAGAGCTGTGCCAATGTTGCCGATGAGCTGTCGCTGCACGAATTCATTCGCACCGGCTCGGACGTGAAGAAGATCACCGGCAAGCACATGATGAATGTGCGTGCCGATGTGGTAGAGTCGCTGATCGCCGCGATCTATCTCGATGGTGGACTGGAGGCGGCACGTCGCTTCGTGCTGCGGCACTGGACCGATCGCGCCGCGAGCGCCGACGGTGCCCGCCGTGACGCCAAGACGGAATTGCAGGAATGGGCGCACGCCAAGTTCGGCGTCGCGCCCCGATACAGGACGGACGATCGCTCCGGTCCCGACCATGATCCGCGCTTCACGGTGACCGTAGAGGTCGACGGGATTACGTCGGAATCCGGGACCGATCGATCGAAGCGCGGAGCCGAGCAGATCGCCGCCATGCGATTGCTGGAACGCGAAGGTGTTTGGCAGAAACGGTCTGCCGGAAATTGACGGAAGCCATGACGGACAAACAACAGAACACGGGCGCCGACACCACGGCGACCCGCTCGGGCTTCGTGGCGCTGATCGGCGCGACGAATGCAGGCAAATCGACTTTGGTGAACCACCTGGTCGGCGCCAAAGTATCGATCGTGAGCCACAAGGTGCAGACGACGCGGGCGATCGTCCGCGGCATCGCCATCCATGATAAAACCCAGATCGTGTTCATGGACACGCCCGGTATCTTCAAGCCGCGCCGCCGGCTGGATCGGGCCATGGTGACGACGGCCTGGGGTGGTGCAAAGGACGCCGACCTGATCATGCTGCTGATCGACAGCGAGCGGGGATTGAAAGGGGATGCCGAAAAGATCCTCGAAGGCCTGAAGGACGTTCACCAACCGAAGATCCTGGTGCTCAACAAGATCGATCGGGTTCGCCCGGAGGACCTGCTGAAGCTCGCGGCCGTCGCCAACGAAGCCGTTCCGTTCGAGCGCACCTTCATGATTTCGGCGCTCACCGGCTCCGGCTGCGGCGATCTCATGGACTATCTTGCCGCGGCACTGCCGGACGGGCCGTGGTACTATCCGGAGGACCAGATCTCCGATCTGCCGATGCGCCAGCTCGCAGCCGAGATCACCCGCGAGAAGCTGTTCCTGCGCCTGCATCAGGAGCTTCCCTATGCCTCGCACGTCGAGACGGAGAAATGGGAAGAGCGCAAGGACGGTTCCGTTCGCATCGAGCAGGTGATCTATGTCGAGCGCGACAGCCAGAAGAAGATTGCGCTCGGCAAGGGAGGGGAGGCGATCAAGGCGATATCGACCGCAGCCCGGAAGGAGATCTCCGAGATCCTGGAGCAGCCCGTGCACCTCTTCCTGTTCGTCAAGGTGCGCGAGAACTGGGGCGACGATCCGGAGCGCTTCCGCGAAATGGGACTCGATTTTCCAAAATAACCGCTATTTTTGGTCGTTCGAGGCGGCGAGCCTCCTGTTCAGGAGCGGTCCGATCGTCTCGGCCCGATTGGTCCAGACGTAGCCGGGAAAATTCTCCGGAACGAGTGCGAGCTCATCGGCGCTGTCGATGCCGGAGGTGAAATCGCCGCCGCGATGGGGACCGAGCAGGATGATCTCGCTTCCGGCGGCCTGCATCCGGGCGGCAAATCTATTCGGCCACCCCCACAGAAAAGGCGCGTAGTTGGCGGGCACGACGATCAGCGTATCGCGGCAGGCATCCGGCACGATTCCGGTCCAGCCATAAGCGGCATAGCGGCCAAGGCAGGCCATGGTGGATTGCCGGTCGTAGCCCCTCAGCCCGCCGACAAGCCGCAGGGCCTCTTGCGTCGGCGTTCTGCCTCCATAAACCCCGAAGACCAATTTGCGCCACTCCGGGTGAATGCGCAGCATGACGGCGAGAGTCGCACCTTCCTCCCGCCGCTCACTTTTGAAGTTGATCAGGAAGCGACCGTGCGGCAGGGCCGTGAACACCTCCCTGAGTGTCGGCATCTGGCCTTCCCCAAGGCCGCGGAAGGGAAAAGTCTTGCCGCCATCGGCCGTGTACCCGTAGCCGATGTCGAGCGTCTTCAGCTTCGACATTGGCGTCGCCTCCGTGACACCCGCTCCATTGGTGCGGCAGTCGAGCGTCCAATCGTGGAAAACGGCGAACTGGCGATCCGGAGTCAGGTGGATATCCAGTTCGATCACCTCGGCGCCGCTGTCGAGCGCAGCGCGCATCGACGCGATCGTGTTCTCGAGATAGGCATGCCGCGGCGGTTCGATGCGCTGCGCAGTGCAGGTATCATTGCCAAGCCCGTCCAGGCTGTAGACCTGGTGGATGCCGCGATGGGCGAGGACCTTCGCCGCGCCGGCGGGCGGGGTCACCAGGTAGGACGTGTTGAGGAGCCAGACGATGGCGACGATGATGACCGCGACGATGGCTATGACGGCGAGTTTCCTCATCGTAAGTCCTCCTCTCGCACCACGCTTTGCTCGGCATCGCGGCGATCCCGGACGTTTGCTGCCACGCTCCCTGTTATGCGGATTGCGAACAAACTGTCACCTCCGCGCGCGATTGACCGGTAGCAGGCCCTATGGGAGGTAGGCGACCGTGCCGTCCAATGCAATGCCGCAGGAGAACTTAGGTGCCGCAACTCGTCCAGGGAAAATGGGTCAAGGATGATGTCGCCGCAAGCGAAATGAAGGACGGTGCGTTCCATCGCGAGCCGACCCGCTTCCGTGATTGGATCACCGTCGAAGGACGACCCGGGCCGGACGGACAGCCGGCGGTCGCGGCGGAAGCGGGACGTTACCGCTTGTTCGTCTCCTATCTCTGCCCCTGGGCTTCTCGGACGATCGCGATGCGCAACCTCAAGGGACTCGGAGGTATCATCGGGCTCACGGTGGCAAAT
The DNA here is from genome assembly GCF_002531555.1 of Sinorhizobium sp. BJ1. Lineage (NCBI taxonomy): Bacteria > Pseudomonadati > Pseudomonadota > Alphaproteobacteria > Hyphomicrobiales > Rhizobiaceae > Sinorhizobium > Sinorhizobium sp. BJ1. The sequence goes on along the minus strand of NZ_NWTH01000003.1, from coordinate 223,583 downwards.
CCCGTGCTCGGAGAGGATGGATGGACCTACGACACGTCTGCGGACGCAGGCACCCGCGTCGGCCGTATCCGCTACCATCACCAGCTCTACACGGCGAGCGATCCGACCTATACCGGCAAGGTCTCCGTGCCGGTGCTCTGGGATATGAAGGAGGGGCGCATCGTCAACAACGAGTCGGCCGATATCCTTCGCATCCTCAACACGGCCTTCGACCATTTGTCCGGCAACCGCCTCGATTTCTACCCGGCGACCCTCCGGGCCGCCATCGATCGCTGGAACGAGCCGGTCTACGCGCGAGTGAACAATGGCGTCTACCGAGCCGGATTTGCAAAGACCCAGGCCGCCTATGACGAGGCTGTCGCGGCCCTTTTCGGTATGCTTGACGAACTCGAGCGGCATCTCGATGTGAACCGATATCTCGCCGGGGAATATCTGAGCGAGGCGGACATCCGCCTGTTCGTAACCCTGGTCCGTTTCGATGTCGCCTATCATGGCGTCTTCAAATGCAATATTCGCCGGATCGAGGATTATCCCAGCCTCTCCAACTATCTGCGCGAGCTCTACCAATGGCGGGGCATACGTGAGACTGTCCGGATCGACGATATCAAGCTTGGATATTACGGGATTCGGCACGTCAATCCCACTGGCATCGTGCCGGCGGGCCCCCTGATCGATTTCGATCGCCCGCATGATCGCTCGCGCCTTCCTGGTCTCGGCATAGTTGGCGCCTGAGCGCGGCCGCGCTGCCGACCGGAGGCCGCACGTCTTCCCCATGTACTAAGGAAACAAATCCTTGAGGGGCCACAAAGCAGCCCATTGAATAACCGCCGAACGCCGCTAAGTTAATGGAAGTTCTGATGGATAGGAGCCTGAAGAGGCTGGCCTGACGACATCCCGGTTGAGCCCCGCGCCTCGTGCACGGCGCCGGCCCGCCGGAGGCCGTGAGGGCTTGCCCGAACCGGTTTCTCGCTACTTCTGGACACACCGGCGCTGTTTCCAAGGCGCGCGTCTTTCCAGAAGCCGACCAAACCGCCCGCGCTTCATACTGAAGAACCAATATGGTCCGTGTAGGTCTGGCGCTGAGGTTGGAAATGAATGCAGCATTGTTGAAGTTGCTTCGCCGTCTTGTCCAGAAGGGAACTCTGACGGTCGTTTTTTCATCGGGAGAAAAAGTTGTTCTGGGTGATGGAACGGGAAAGCCCGCCGCCATCCGCATAACGGACGCCGAGGCGGAAAGGGCGATACTATACGATCCCGGCCTGAAATTCGGCGAAATGTACATGGATGGCCGCGTCTTGGTTGAAGAGGGGGATATCTTCGACGTCCTGGCCATCATCAAGAGCAACGGTGTGGAAAACGCGGCGACCTTCGCCAATTCCTTCGTTGCTTTTTGGCATGTGCTGCGCCAGCAGCTGAAAAGTCGGCTGCCGGTCAACCGCAACCGCTACAATGTCGCGCATCATTACGATCTCGACGGCAAGCTCTTCAATCTCTTCCTCGACGAGGACTGGCAATATTCCTGCGCCTATTTCCATCCGCCGGGCATCTCGCTGGACGAGGCGCAGCGCGCCAAGAAGCGCCATATAGCGGCGAAGCTGCTGCTCGAGCCCGGTCAGCAGGTCCTGGAAGTCGGTTCCGGCTGGGGCGGCATGGCGATGTACCTTGCCGAAGCGACCGGAGTCGAAGTCACCGGCATCACATTGAGCGAGGAGCAACTGAAGGTTTCGCGCGAACGCGCCGCCAGGCGCGGGCTTTCCGATCGCGTGCGGTTCGAATTGCAGGATTACCGCACCATGGAGGGACAGCAGTTCGACCGGATCGTCTCCGTCGGCATGTTCGAACATGTGGGCATCGGCAATTACGGCAATTTCTTCCGCAAGATCAAGGAATTGCTGAGACCCGACGGCGTCATGTTGCTTCATTCGATCGGTCAGGTCTACAAACCCTGGGCGACCAATCCATGGATCGAGAAATACATCTTCCCGGGCGGCTACATCCCGGCACTTTCCGAGGTCTTGCCGCCGGCCGAGAGCACGCGCCTGCTCGTCAAGGACATCGAGATTTTGCCGATGCATTATGCCTGGACGCTCCGGGCCTGGCGCGAGCGTTTCGTGGCCCGGCGCGAGGAAGCGGTGAAACTCTATGACGAGCGCTTCTTCCGGATGTGGGAGTTCTATCTCGCCGCTTCCGAGACCGCCTTCCTCTACGACAAGCACTTCGTCTTCCAGCTGCAGCTCTCGCCATCGCTGGAGACGGTCCCGGTTTCGCGCGATTACATCGAAGCGAAGGAGCGCGAATTGCTGGAATTCGAGAAGACCCGGTCGCGCCTGGAACTCGTCGCGGTGTAGTGGCGTCAAGACCTGCGTTTCTGTGGAGTGCGGGCGACTGATTGGCCGCCTTCACTTGGCCTCGTTCGCCCGGACCATTATGGTCCGGCTGGAAACAACGGACGGAACGCAGAATGGTCATGACCGCAAAGCCCATCGCCGCCATCATCGCAAGCGAGATCAAGGCAACCGTGGCGCAGGTCGGCGCCGCTGTCGAACTTCTCGACGCCGGAGCGACGGTGCCTTTCATCGCCCGCTACCGCAAGGAGGTCACCGGCGGTCTTGACGACACGCAATTGCGGACCCTCTCGGAGCGGCTCACCTATCTGCGCGAGCTCGAGGCGCGGCGGGCATCGATTCTGGAGTCGATCCGCGGCCAAGACAAGCTCACCGACGAGTTGGAAGGCAAGATCGCCGCCGCCGTTACCAAGGCGGAACTCGAAGACATTTACCTGCCTTACAAGCCCAAGCGGCGGACGAAGGCGGAAATTGCCCGCGAACGGGGTCTCGGACCGCTCGCCGAGGCGATTATTGCCGATCGGTCGATTGCGCCCGCTGAACGGGCGACGTCCTTCCTCTCCGCCGACGTGCCGGACGTGAAGGCCGCACTCGACGGCGCCCGCGATATCATCGCCGAAGGCATGACCGAGAACGCCGACCTCCTGGGACGCCTACGCAGTTATATGCGCGACGCGGCATTGCTGAGAGCAAAGGTCGTCGACGGCAAGCAGGAGGCCGGGGCGAAGTTCTCGGATTATTTCGATCACTCGGAGCGCTGGGCAACGGCGCCGGGTCACCGTGCGCTGGCGATGCTGCGCGGCTGGAACGAGGAGATCCTGTCGGTCGATATCGTCGTCGACCAGGACGCGGCATCTCAACAAAAGCCGGTCGAACGCATGATCGCCGCCGCATACGAGGTCGGTGGTCATCTGCCCGGGGACAAATGGCTGCTGGACGTGATCGGCTGGACCTGGCGTGTCAAGCTTTCCCTGTCGCTTTCGCTCGATCTGATGCGCGAGTTGCGCGAGCGGGCCGAGGAGGAAGCAATCCGCGTCTTTGCACGCAACCTCAAGGACCTATTGCTTGCGGCCCCCGCCGGCTCGCGTGCGACCATGGGTCTCGATCCCGGCATCCGAACCGGCGTCAAGGTCGCGGTTATCGACGGCACCGGCAAACTGCTCGATACCACGACGGTTTACCCGTTTCCTCCGAAGACCGACATTCGCGGCACGCAGGCGGAACTCGCATCGCTCGTCCGCAAACACAAGGTCGAACTGATTGCCATCGGTAACGGCACGGGCAGCCGCGAAACCGAGAAGCTGGTCGCCGATATGCTCGCGCAGATGCCGGCGCCGAAGCCTACCAAGGTGATCGTTTCCGAGGCAGGTGCCTCCGTCTACTCCGCTTCCGAAGCGGCGGCTGCGGAATTTCCGAATCTCGACGTATCGCTGCGCGGTGCCGTGTCCATCGCCCGGAGGCTCCAGGATCCGCTCGCCGAGCTCGTCAAGATCGAACCGAAGTCGATCGGCGTCGGCCAATACCAGCACGACGTCGACCAGTCGCATCTCAGCCGCTCCCTGGATGCGGTCGTCGAGGACGCGGTGAACGCTGTCGGTGTCGATCTCAACACCGCATCGGCATCGCTGCTGGCGCGTGTTTCCGGCCTGGGCAAGTCATCAGCGGAAGCGATCGTGGCGCACCGCGATGCGACGGGCGCGTTCGCAAACCGGCAGCAACTCCTCAAGGTGCCGCGCCTCGGCGCCCGCACCTTCGAGCAATGCGCCGGCTTCCTGCGGATTACGGGCGGCTCCGAGCCGCTCGACGCCTCGGCCGTGCACCCGGAGGCCTATGGAGTAGCGAAGAAGATCGTGGCCGCCTGCGGCCGGGATGTGCGCTCCCTGATGGGAGACAGTGGGGCTCTGAAAGCACTCGATCCGCGCGCTTTCGTCGACGAACGTTTCGGTCTGCCGACGGTGAAGGACATCCTTTCCGAACTGGAGAAGCCGGGCCGCGATCCGCGCCCGAGCTTCAAGACGGCCACGTTTGCTGAGGGCGTCGACGACATCAAGGACCTGAAGATCGGGATGCAGCTCGAAGGGACCGTGACCAATGTCGCGGCCTTCGGCGCCTTCGTCGATATCGGCGTGCACCAGGACGGACTCGTACACGTCTCCCAACTTGCTGATCGTTTCGTCAAGGACCCGCACGAGGTCGTGAAAGCCGGCGACGTGGTGCGGGTTCGCGTCACCGAGATCGATGTCGCGCGTAAACGCATCGGTTTGAGTATGCGCAAGGATGGCGGTGCCGAAACCGGGAGAGAGGCGAGAGGGCCATCGCCGAACGGTGGCAACCGCAACGCAGCCGCGCGTCCGCAGAAATCGCCGCCGCCGGGTCAGGGCGCATTCGGTGCGGCGCTGTTGGAGGCGATAAAGAAAAAATAGGCCGGAGCGTGGAACGGCGCGGCATCAAGGATCGTTACGTGCTCATCGGCTAGTGGCGCGATGGGCTCTCGTGGCTGGATGCCGACCATAGGAATGCCGGACTGCGGCGGAACAGGTCAGCGGAAAACCCTCTTCCGCCGGGTATCCCGGCGAAAAGGAGGTGCATCGTGGTAGGCCATGCAATCCGCGTCCTTCCGCAAGCCGTCCTCTTGGCGGCGGCGGTAACCGCATATCCCCAGACAGCAGGCGCGCAGGGTGTCGTGAATTGCGCCGACCGCTCGCAGGTGATCGAGTTCCTCGCTCGGCAATACGCCGAGAAGCAAGCTGCCGTAGGAATGGTCAACCAGCAGGCGGTGATGGAACTCTATGCCGCCGACAGTGGCAGTTGGACCTTGGTGATAACCGATGTGTCAGGCCGAAGCTGCGTGATTCTGGCCGGCAAGAGCTGGGAGACGATCATTCCCGTCGGCCCCAAAGCCTAAGCACCGGATAGGTTCCGGCGGCGTACCTTGTTCACTCCATGACGCGAGGGCGCACTCGCCAGCGTGCGAAATCCCGAGCCCACCACCGTTTCAGCTCCAGATCTCAAGAACGGGAGCAGGATAGGAATGTCCTGCTCCCGCCAGTCTTTTTTCGCTGATCAGTCCGGCCGGCCAACGCTGGCATAGGTGAAGCCGTGGCGGGCGATCTCGTCCTTGCGGTAGATGTTGCGCAGGTCGACGAGCAACGGGGCGCTCATCGTGTGTTTCAGCCGCTTGAAGTCCAGCGCCCGAAATTCGTTCCATTCGGTGACGATTACCAGTGCGTCGGCTTCCGCCGCCGCATCATAGGGATCGGTCGCATAGTCCAGGCCATCGATGACCTTGCGCGCGTTCTCCATCCCTTCCGGATCGTAGCCCGTGACCCGGGCACCCGCATCCTGCAGCGTCTGGACGATAGCGATCGCCGGGCTGTCGCGCATGTCGTCGGTGTTCGGCTTGAAAGTGAGGCCGAGCACGGCGATCTTGCGGCCGCGCACGTCGCCGCCGACCGCGGCGATCACCTTGCGGCCCATTGCTCGCTTGCGATTGTCGTTGACGGCGACGGTGGTTTCGACCAGCCGCACCGGACTGTCGTGATCCTGCGCGGTCTTGACCAGTGCCAGGGTGTCCTTGGGGAAGCACGAGCCGCCGTAACCCGGACCGGCATGCAGGAACTTGGCGCCGATACGCCCGTCGAGCCCGATGCCGCGAGCGACATCCTGGACGTTTGCGCCGACTCTTTCGCAAAGGTCGGCCATCTCGTTGATGAAGGTGATCTTCATCGCCAGGAAGGCATTGCCCGCATATTTGATCAGTTCGGACGTGCGGCGTGAGGTGAAGACGAGCGGGGACTGGTTCAGATACAGGGGCCGATAGACTTCCGTCATCACGTCGCGTGCACGCTGATCGTTGTCCGCAAGGCCGATGACGATGCGATCGGGCCGCTTGAAGTCATCGATCGCGGCACCCTCGCGCAGGAACTCCGGATTGGAGACGACGGCAAAGTCGGCATCCGGATTGGTTTCGCGGATGATGCGTTCGACCTCGTCGCCGGTACCGACCGGAACGGTCGACTTGGTGACGACGACGGTAAAGCCATTGAGATTGGCAGCGATCTCGCGTGCGGCGGCATGGACATAGGAGAGGTCCGCGTGCCCGTCACCGCGGCGCGACGGCGTACCGACGGCGATGAAGATGACATCGCTGCCGGATACGGCGGGCGCGAGATCCGTGGTGAAGTGCAGCCGCCCTGCAGCGACGTTGCTGGCGACGAGATGGTCGAGACCCGGTTCGAAAATCGGGATCTCACCCTTCTTGAGCGCCTCGATCTTGCCCTCGTCCTTGTCGAGGCAGACGACGTCGTGACCGAAATCCGCGAAGCAAACGCCGGAAACGAGGCCGACGTAGCCGGCGCCAATCATCGTAATCTTCATCCGTTCTTCCTTTGTTGGTGGTCCTTAAGCCTTGGGAGCTACTCATCCATTGATAGGCAAATAGGACCGTTTTTCGACCTGCAAATGACAGGGGCATTTACCCGATGCGACGAATCGCCCGGTTCTGCCTCAGGCAGGGCTCTTCGCAGGGCGATAATATTGCTCGTACCATTCCACGAAACGGGCGACGCCTTCCTCGACGGGCATGGTCGGCTTGAAGCCGGTCAGCGCCTCGAGCAGGTCCGGTGACGCGTAGGTGCGCGGCACGTCGCCCATCTGCATCGGCAGCATGTTGCGCACTGCCGGCCGACCAACGGCCCTCTCGACGGTTTCGACGAAGGTCATCAATTCAACCGGCTGGCCGCCGCCGACATTGACGACGCGGAAAGGCGCCTGTCGGGAAAGCGTGTCCTGCGCCAGATCCGGGCCGACGCGATTGGCTTCGGATGGCGCCACGTGGGAAAGCCGCAGAATGCCTTCGACCAGATCGTCGATATAGGTGAAGTCGCGGCTCATCCGGCCTTCGCCATAGACATCGATCGGCCGGCCGTTGAGGATGGCATCGACGAATTTGAAGAGCGCCATGTCGGGCCTTCCCCAAGGACCATAGACGGTGAAGAACCGGAAGGCGGTGGTCGGTACCTTGTAGAGATGGGCGTAGCTGTGGGCCATCAACTCCATCGACTTCTTCGTCGCGGCATAGAGCGTCATCGGCTCGTCGGTCCGATCCGCCTCGGCAAACGGTATCTTCTCGTTGGCGCCGTAAATCGACGACGTCGATGCCAGCATAAGATGCTTCGGGCCGATCGTCCTGGCAAGCTCGAGGATATTCCAGGAGCCCATAAGGTTCGCGTCCACATAGGCCTTCGGGTTTTCAAGGCTGTAACGAACGCCCGCCTGCGCGGCGAGGTGGATGATGACCTCCGGCTCTGCAAGCTCGGCAGCGCGGTCGAGAGCGGCGCGATCCTCGAGCATCGCGGTGACCGCCTTGAAACCGTTGGAACGCTCGAGGATTGCGTGGCGGCGTTCCTTGAGCTTCACGTCGTAATAGGGCGTCATGCCGTCGAAGCCGACCACGAAATGACCATCGTCGATCAGCCGCTTGGCGACGTGAAAGCCGATGAAACCTGCGGTGCCGGTGATGAGGTAACGCACGGAAACTATCCCAGTTTTCTTGAACTTGATCGTTCATACGAAGAAAGCCGGGCAATGGAAAGACGAAACCGTCACTCCTGTGCACCGTCGAGTTGCTGTTGCAAGGCCGTGAGCACCGATATCGCATGGCCGGAATACTGGCTGATCCAGCGGTCGTGAATGGCTTGGATCGGCAGGGCGTTCAGGTGGTTCCATCGTTCCCGCCCTTCGCGCCTGACAAGAACGAGACTTGCCTCTTCCAACACCTTCAAGTGCTGCATCACCGTGCAGCGGTCGAGATCGGAAAATCGCTCGCACAACATGCCGGTCGTCCGGGGCGCCTCCTTCAGCGCATCGAGAATCTGCCTGCGCAGGCCATTGGCCAACGCCTTGAAAATCGCATCGTCGGTCGAATCAATTGACATGTTATATTTTTATAACATATTATATCCGGACGCAATTGGAAGGAGGACGTCATGGCTTTCGAATTTCGGGTGAATGGGCGAATTGCCCGGCGCGTCGAGGAGGTCTTCGACGCGGTCGTCAATCCGGACAAGCTCAGCCGCTACTTCGTGACGCTCGGCGGCATCAGCGGCCCGTTGGTCGCCGGCGCCACCGTGACCTGGTGGGGCGAGGTCCCGGTTCAGGTGGAGGTCGTCGAACCCCATGAGCGGATCGTCTTCCGCTGGGACGCTATGGTTGCGAAGGAAGAGGCGCCATACCAGACGCGGGTGGAGATGCGCTTCCAGCCGCTCGAGGACGGCGCCACCATGGTGACCATTGCCGAAAGCGGCTGGCGCGAGAACGAGCAGGGGCAGAAGAGCTCCTACCTCAACTGCGAGGGCTGGTCGCAGATGCTCGCCTGCATGAAGGCTTGGGTCGAATACGGCATCAACCTCAGGGAGGGCTATTACGTGAGCGAACTCTCCGGCAAGCCGGCACTCGAGCCGCAAACATAGGAGGAGCGAGCGATGTCAGTGGATATAAAGGGCGGCATCAACATCGCCATGAAGGTACCGAGCCATCAATACAGAGCCGTGGTGGCCTTCTACCGCGATGTCGTCGGCCTGCCGCCATTCGACGAGAAGCAGCCCGCCAAGGGCTTCATCCTCGGTCCGAACCGCCTTTGGATCGATGAAATGGCGCATCTGAGTCAGGCGGAGGTCTGGTTGGAGCTGTTCACCGACGATCACGAAAGGGCGTTGAGCCATCTCACCGCAAACGGAGCGGTGCGCTGCGACGCGGTAGAGGATCTGGGCGAGGGCTTTCGCGGCGGCTGGGTGATGAACCCCGCCAATATCGTGCACCTCGTGCGCACGCCGGACGCCTGGTGACCTACAGCGCCGCGCGTCTTTTCAGACGCACAAAGGTCGCGGTAGGAATCGCTGCATGTTTTTATCCTTAAATAGGTGTCCGACTTAAGGATGCATGGACGTCAGAACGCCAGCGGCGCGTCCTCGGCGGGCGTCTCGATCGGGGCATCAACTGGCGGCATTGCCGCGTCCATCGGCGATTGCGCCTGGATCACGACGACCCGGGTGCCTTCCGGCACACGGTTGTAGAGATCGATCACGTCCGGGTTGAACATGCGGATGCAGCCGCTCGAAACGGCGCTGCCGATCGACCAGGCCTCGGTCGTGCCGTGAATGCGGAACAGCGTGTCCTTGCCGTCCTGGTAGAGATAGAGGGCACGCGGTCCGAGCGGATTGGTCGGACCCGGGTCTATTCCGCCGGCGAGCGGGCCATAGCGTTCCGGCTCGCGGGCGACCATGTCCGATGTGGGAATCCAGCGGGGCCATTGCGCTTTGCGGCCGATGCGTGCCTCGCCGGCGAATTCCAGCCCTGCCTTGCCGACGCCGATGCCGTAGCGCAGCGCCATGCCGCCACCCTGCACGAGATAGAGATATCGGTTCGGCGTGTCGATGACGACCGTGCCGGGAGGCTCGTAGGTGACGTAGGGCACCTGCTGACGCAAGAAGCGCGGATCGACCTTGCTGATGTCGGTCGCAGGCAGCGGGAACGCCTCGTCCGGTTGCGGTCCGTACATCGCCGTGAAATAGGGATCCGGCCCCCGCGGCCGGGGCGGCTGCGCGGTATTCGTCGCGCAGCCCGCCAGCGCGGCTAGAACAAGAAAGAACGTGAGAAGCTGGGTGAGGCGGAACACACACATACTCCAAACAATCTGATGATTGCCACTCCGAGATCGGCAGTCGGCTTCGACTTGTGGGTGAAGCTTCGCTGCGATTCGCCTGGATATTGACAGAATTCTACTGCATGTTTCCTTAAATCGTAGCCGATTTAAGGATAAAAAACATGCAGCAATTCAAAGTGCTACGGCGACCTTTGAAAAGACGCACGGCGCTGTAGTGCGGCGAACACGGTGCGGAAAGGGCGACAGGTGGTGGAACTAGGGCGCCCGCTGTGGCGACCTGTTGGACGCGCCATCTTCACTTGCTCCCGCTTCCGCCCCGGGTGTATGCCTTTGCCATGCAATGGAGCGATCAGGCCATTATTCTCGGCATCCGGCGGCACGGCGAAAGCTCTGTCGTCGCCGAGGTCATGACGTCCGCGCACGGGCGCCATCTGGGACTCGTGCGCTCCGGCCGGTCGCGGACGATGCAGCCGGTGCTGCAGCCGGGCAATTCGGTGGAAGTGACCTGGCGGGCGCGGCTCGACGAACATCTCGGCGAGTTTCGCATCGAGCCGCTGCAGTTGCGGGCGGCGAGGCTGATGGAGGCGGCAACCTCGGTCTACGGTATCCAGGCGCTCGGCGCCCTGTTGAGGCTGTTGCCGGAGCGCGATCCGCATCCGCATCTCTACGAAGCGCTCGCCGTCATCGTCGACCACCTGCAGGACCCGGCCGATGCCGGCGAATTGTTTGTGCGCTTTGAACTGGCGATCCTGAACGATCTCGGTTTCGGCCTCGACCTTTCGGAATGCGCGGCGACCGGCAGCCGGGCCGAACTCGTCTACGTTTCGCCGAAAACCGGCCGCGCAGTCAGCCGCGCGGCGGGGGCACCCTATGCCGAGCGCATGCTTGCCCTTCCGGATTTCCTGTCCGGAGCACACAGCGCGGCCGATCACGAGAGCCTCGCCGCAGCCTTCCGCCTCACGGCCTATTTCCTCAACCGGCACGTCTACGAACCGCGCGGCGTCGACGTTTCCTCCGCCCGCGACGGTTTCGTGCATGCGACGCTCAAGGCGCTGAAACCCTCGGCGGCATAAAAAAGGCGCCGCATATCTCATGCGGCGCCTGCAATCAGCGAGAAACCCCGCCTTAGCCGATCTTGCCACCGCCCTGCTTGGTCACTGCGACCACGGCCGGGCGAACCGGCATGTCGTCGCGGAAGTCCGGCCAGCGCGTTGCCGGCTTCTCGTAAGTGGCGAGGCCGGCATCTCCGGGATGCTGCACGGCAAGGAAGAAGGTGTCGCTCGTCGGGTTGAAACTCGGTCCGCACATTTCGGCGCCGACCGGAACCCGGAAGAACAGCTTCGACGTGCCGCGGGCCTCACCTTCCGTATCGATCGCCCAGACACCGTCGGTGCGACCCGTCTCCTTTTCGTTGTTGCCGTCGGTCGATACCCACAGGCGGCCGTCCGCATCGATGGCGCAATTGTCCGGCATGCCGAACCAGCCGTTCTTCGTCGTCGCCGTCGAGAACGAGGCACCGACGTCGGCAACGCTCGGATCGCCGCATTTCAGCAGAACATCCCACTTGGACTTCGTCGATGCGAAATCGCCGTCGGTTTCGGTGATCTCGACGATGTGGCCGAAGGCGTTCTTGGCGCGCGGATTGGCGGCGTCGATCTCGTCCTCCTTGCGCTTGGTATTGTTGGTCAGCATGACATAGACCTTGCCGGTCTTGGCATTCGGCTGGATGTCTTCCGGCCGGTCCATCTTGGTCGCGCCGAGCGCATCGGCGGCAAGCCGGGTATTGATCAGCACGTCGGCCTGCGAGGCAAAGCCGTTCTCGGCCGTCAGCGGGCCTTCGCCGTGGACGACCGGCATCCAGGTGACGGTGCCGTCCTCGTCGAATTTCGCCACGTAGAGCGTGCCGTCGTCGAAGAGGTCCAAGTTGGCGGCGCGGTCGTTCGGGTTGTAGGTTCCCTTGGTGACGAACTTGTAGACATAGTCGTAACGCTCGTCGTCGCCGCTGTAGAGGACGACCCGGCCGTCCTTGTTTACGATCGATTCGCAGCCCTCATGCTTGAAGCGTCCGACGGCGGTGCGCTTCTTCGGCACGGAGGTCGGGTCCATCGGGTCGACTTCGACGACCCAGCCGAAACGGTTCGCCTCGTTCGGGTCCTTCGATACGTCGAAGCGATCGTAGAATTTCGACCATTCATATTGGCCGCCCGGTGCTCCGAGGCGCTTCAGCTGCTTGAATTCCGGATGATCCTCGGCGAGTTCGCCGCCGAAATAGCCGTTGAAGTTTTCCTCGGCCATCATGTAGGTGCCCCAGGCGGTAACGCCGCCGGCGCAATTGTTGATGGTGCCGAAGACCTTCTTGCCGGTCGGATCGGCGGCGGTCTTTACGCGGTCATGGCCGGCCACCGGACCGGAAAGCTGCATCTCGGTGTTGACCGTGATGCGGCGGTTGTACTTGCCGTCGAGAACCGGCTGCCATTTGCCGTCCACCTTGCGGATCTCGATGACCGTGCCGCCATGGGCGGCCATTTCGATGTCGACCAGTTCCTTGGTGTATTCGCCGAGAACGACCTTGTCTTCCTCCTTGCCGTCCTCCGTCACTTTTTCGACGCGCGCGAAGTTGGGGAACATGATCTCGGCATTCGTGTATTCGTGGTTGACGACCAGCAGGCCGTGGTCCGGACTGCCGTCGAGCGGGATGAAGCCGACATAATCGTTGTTGTAGCCGAACTGGCGGTTCTGCGCTTCGGCCGTCTGCTTGAGCGGATCGAATTCCGGGCTGTCGGCGAAGATCTTGTCGCCCCAGCGCAGCAGGATGTCGGCGTCGTATCCTTCGGCGACGTGATGCGTCTCGTCGACGCCGGCCTCGATCTCCTTGAAGCCGAAGCGCGAGGCGCTGCCGCTGGCCCGTGCTTCGTCGGCCGAGAGCAGCGCAAGCGGGCTGACCGTCGTGGAAATGGCCGCCACCGCGAGCGATCCGCCAAGGAACGACCGGCGCGAGAAGCGGCGATTGATGATGTCGCCCATGGTCGGATTGGTGGAACAGTTCTGGCCGATGTCCTCCTGTTCCTCCCTGCGTTCCGTCAGCGTCCTGAATTCGGTTTCTTCCGTCGAGCCGAGATGCTTGTCCATGTCATTCTCCCCTTTGAGGACGATAGAGGCGCCGTTGGTGGCCGGCGTCCATCGTCGCTCTATCAGCTAGCTCATGACAGTTCTGCGACAGTTCGATGAAGAGATTACGGCTCCTCTGCCCGTTAGGAATACTTATCCCTCCGCCAAAGACCTGTGGTTGCGAGGACGAGGGTATTCAAGCGGGATGTCTCCGCTGGTATTCCGGGGTAACTTGTGCGAATCGTTCACTGTCGTCGTGGTGTCGGGGGACCCATGCTTGAGCTTATCGCCCTTGTTGCCTTTGCCGTGGCACTGGCCGCCTTCCTCGGCGGCCGCAGGACCGCAGGCCGGCTCGACGCCGAAATCGAGAGCCTCAAGGCGGAGATCGCCCGGCTCGCTCAACAAGGCCCTGCAGAGGTAGTGCCGGAACTTGCGGCCTCCGAGCGCAAGGAGGCTGAGGTTCCGACCGTGCCCGAGGTCGGGGAACAGGCGGTCCAGGGGCCGTGGTCGCAGGCACGCGAGGGGGCCTGTATCTTCGGCAGCACCCCGGCGGGCACAGAGGGCGCCGGGATGGAGGCAAGCAGTACGCCTGCCGACGTCGCGCCTGTTGCCGCGCGGCCCGCGGAGAGCCTTGAGAGCCGGATCGGCGGGCGCTGGCCGGTCTGGGTCGGCGGGCTTGCGCTGGCGCTCGGCGGCTTTTTCCTGGTGCAGTATTCGATCGATGCTGGGCTTTTGAGCCCGGTGGTCCGCCTGTCGCTGGCAGTGGTGTTCGGTCTGGTGCTCGGCGTCGCCGGCGAAGTGATCCGGCGTCGGGCGGTGCCGACGATTGCCGATCGGTTCCACAATGCGATGATTCCGGGGGTCTTGACCGCAGCCGGCGCCGTCACGCTGTTCGGGGTCGTTTATGCCGCCTACGGCATCTATGGGTTCATCGGCACGACAATGGCCTTCGTGCTGCTGGCCATGATTTCGCTGGCGACGGTCGCCCTGTCGCTGCTGCACGGTCAGGCGCTCGCCGGACTGGGCCTTCTCGCTTCGCTTCTGACGCCCCTGTTCGTCTCGACCGACAACCCGAGCCCCTGGGTGCTGTTCAACTTCCTTGCGATCGCGTGGTTTGCGACGATTTCCGCTTCGCGTGTTCGCCGATGGACAGTGGTGCCGACATTGTCGAATGTGGGAGTGGGCCTCTGGGGTCTCGCCTATCTCGTCGGTTCAACGATACCGTTCCAGGCAATGCCGGTGATGGTGTGCCTGCTGGTGATGATTGCCGGCACGGCCCTGATCTGGCCAGGCAGCTTGCGGCGCGAAGCCGTCGCAGTGGAGATGGGCCAAAGCGCACCAACCGTAGCCGGGCATTGGGAAAGACTGTTCACGCCGCCCCATGCAGCGATCTCGATCTCGGCGGCGATCGTGGCCACAATGCTCTCGCTCCTGTTCATCAGTCCAGCGCTCGAGGCTGCGCGCTTCCCGATCGCCGAGTTCGTGATCGTCATCGCGGCCCTTGCCGCCCACGGTGCCTTGAGGCAAACGGCCGCTTACCCCGCGCTGCTTGCGGCCTTCGGCGCCATCGCCGGCACGTGGACCCTGACCGCGCTTAGCGGCATATTCGCCTATCTCGACCCGACGCTGGCGACGCCGGAGATTGTCGTTCCCGGCCGGACGGCCATGCTGACGGCGATGATCCTGGCGGCACTTTTCCTCCTGCTTGCGTCGGCCGTGCTTTCGCGGCTCGCCGAACAGCGACATTTTGCGATTCTTTGGGCCGGCATCGCTGCCGTCGTGCCGGGCACCCTCATCGGCATGTCGTTCCTGATGACGGGTAATTTGGCCTTTGACCTGCCGCATGGGCTTGCCGCCTTTGCGGGCGGACTGTTCCTCCTTGCCCTCGTCGAGTGGCTCTCCCGCCGCTACGCCGAAACGGCGGAAGTCGATCTTGCCGCCGGTCTTCTGGCGCTGGGCTCCTTCGGCCTCGTGGTCATCGGCCTGCATGCTTGGACGGACGGGCTGGTCACGACACTTGCTATCGCGCTTCTCGGCACGGGGTACACTTTTGCAACGCGTGTCCGCTCCTGGCCGGTTCTGCCTTGGGTGACAGTCGCTTCCGCCATCGTCGTCCTGGCGCGGATTGCCTGGGAGCCAACAATCGTCGGCCCCGGCAGTCTGGGGACAACGCCGGTCTTCAATGCGCTTCTGCCGGGTTACGGCATTCCGGCATTGCTGCTCGTCTTCTGCGCCTATTTCCTTCGTGCTTCACCGGATCCCCGCGTACGCAACCTGCTGCAGGCGCTCGCAAGCCTGTTCGTGCTCCTGACGCTCGCGATTCTCGTTCGCCATGCGATGAACGGCGGAGTGCTCGACAGTTCCGTTCCAACGCTCGGCGAGCATGCGATCTATACGCTGCTTGCCATCGGCGCCTCCGGCATCTTCATGACGCTCGACGGGAGATCGCCAAGCCCGGTGTTCCGCTATGGCGGCATGGTCCTCGGCGTGCTCTCGATGCTGTCGGTGCTCTCGGCACATCTCGTGGGGCTGAATCCTTATTTCAGCGGCGAGTTGCTCGGCAGCATTCCTTTCTTCGACCTGCTCTTCATCGGCTATCTGCTGCCCACCATTGGCTATGGAGGCCTCGCCTGGTATGCGCGCGGCAGGCGCCCGCAGGCCTATGTCATGGCGCTTGCGGTGAGCGGCGCGGTGCTTGCCTTCGGCTGGGCGACTTTGAGCGTGCGCCGCTTCTGGCAGGGGGAAAGCGTTGCCGACTGGAAAGGCTTCCTGCAAGGAGAGACCTACACCTATTCGGTGGTCTGGCTGGTGCTCGGCGTTCTGCTCCTCGTGGCGGGCTCGCGCTTCAACGCAAAGAGCATCCGCATCGCCTCGGCCGTTCTGGTCTTCATTGCCGTGCTCAAGGTCTTTCTCGTCGATATGTCGAATCTCGAGGGCTTCCTGCGGGCACTCTCCTTCATCGGCCTCGGCGGCGTGCTGATCGGCATCGGGCTTTTCTACCAAAAGATACTCTCGAGCAGCGGGAACGGTTCG
Source organism: Sinorhizobium sp. BJ1 (assembly GCF_002531555.1). Taxonomy (NCBI): domain Bacteria; kingdom Pseudomonadati; phylum Pseudomonadota; class Alphaproteobacteria; order Hyphomicrobiales; family Rhizobiaceae; genus Sinorhizobium; species Sinorhizobium sp. BJ1. The sequence continues at coordinate 207,434 of NZ_NWTH01000003.1, read as the reverse complement.
GTTGATCCGCCCGGATCGATCGCGACTGCGGCAGAGCCAAAACAGGGAGCGAGCCAAGCATGACGCGCCTTCACGAACTGGCCGCCGCCTTCGCGCCGCATGACGAGCTTGCCGGCCAGCTTCTGCCGCATGCATTCTCCGGCGACGATGGCTCCCATGACGCCGCCCACCTCATCCGCGTCTGGAAGAACACGGCGCGCATACAGGCGGAGGAGGGCGGCGACAGCCGCCAGCTCGCGGCCGCCGTCCTGCTGCACGATTGCGTCGCCGTCGAGAAGAATTCGCCGTCGCGGGCAGGCGCATCGCGGCTGGCCGCCGAAAAGGCATGGCAGATTCTGGACGGCTTGCGCTGGCGTACGCTGGAAATTTCTGCTGTTGCCCATGCCATTCTGACCCACAGCTTCTCGGCCAACATGGCGCCCGAGACGCTTGAAGCGAAGATCCTGCAGGACGCGGATCGGCTCGATGCCATTGGCATGGTCGGCGCCGCGCGCTGTTTCTACATTGCCGGTCGTATGGGAAGCGGCCTCTATGACCCGCTCGATCCCTTGGCCGAGGACAGGCCGCTCGACGACAAGGCCTTTGCGATCGACCACTTCGAAACGAAGCTCTTCCGTCTCGTCGACGGATTCCAGACTGCTGCAGGGCGTCGCCTGGCGCTGGAGCGACAAACGCGGCTGCGCGGCGTGCTTGCCATGCTGCTCGATGAAATCTAACTGTTTCAGCATGTTGCAGCCACGCGATGAATCGGATCGCGAGCGACCTGAATCAATCGCTGAATTTGGAAAACGCGATGAAAGTCACCGGCCTCAATATCCACCCCTTGAAAAGCGGTCGCGCCGTGCCGCAAACGGCCGTGACGGTCAATCGCGACGGGTTGGCAGGCGACCGGCGATTCATGGTCGTCGAGCCCGATGGCCAGTTCATCACCCAGCGCGAGTTGCAGGCGCTGGCCCAGGTCGAAGCGACACATATCGACGGCGGCGTTCAACTGAAGATGCATGGCAACGAAATCTCCGTCCGCTTCGATCCGGATAGCCGGCTCGCTGTCCGGGTCTGGTCAAGCGACGTGAATGCAGCCGTTGCCGACGACGCCGTGAATGAGGAGCTGTCGGCCTGGTTCGGGCGTCCGGTCAAGCTCGTGCATATGGACGAGGAGGCCGAGCGCTTCGTTGGCGCCGAATGGGCCGGTATCGCGGCGCCGGTCGGCTTTGCCGACGGCTTCCCGGTGCTGATCACGACGACCGGTTCGTTAGTCGATCTCAATCGAACCCTCGTCGAGAAGGACCAAGTGCCGGTCGGCATGGAGCGCTTCCGCACCAACATCCTCATCGACTGCGAGGAGCCTTGGGCGGAGGACCTGTGGGAAAGCGTGGAGATCGCCGGCATCACCTTCGATCTCGTCAAGCCCTGCGCTCGATGCATCATGACCACGCAGGACCAGATGACCGGTGAACGCATTGGTGGCAATCCGATTCAGGGGCTTGCGGAAAAGCGCATGTCCGCGGATCGCCGCGTGCCGGGCGTGCTCTTCGGCTGGAATGCCGTGCCAAGGGGCGAGGGGATCGTCAGGATCGGCGACGAGGCGAGGGTGGTTCGCCGGCGTACCGAACGCTGGCCGATGAAGATACGCAGCATCGGTTGAGCCGCAGCCACGACCTCGCGGCCATCAATTCCTGTGATTGTATCGTCAATAAATTTGGCTTTGCGCAGATTGTGCGCCGCAATAGGATGGCCCTCAAAAAATAGGAGCTTCCTATGTCCGCTGCCACCCCACCCGCCAAGCATTCGACTGATCACCTGCCTTGGCTGATCATCGCCGCCGGTTCCATGATCGCCATGCTGACCTTCGGTCCCCGCTCGGCCATGGGCTTCTTCCAATTGCCGATGCTCGCCGACACCGGCTGGGATCGAACGACCTTCGGTCTTGCCATGGCCATCCAGAATCTCTGCTGGGGCCTTGGCCAGCCGTTCTTCGGGGCATTGGCTGACAAGTTCGGCACCTGGCGCATGCTGGCGCTGTCCGGTCTTTTCTATTCCAGCGGTTTGTTCATCATGGCCTACGCCAATGCGCCGATCTGGTTGCATGTCGGCGGCGGCGTGCTCGTCGGTCTCGGCGTTGCCTCCGGTTCCTTCGGCATCGTGCTCTCGGCTTTTGCGCGCAATGTCGCGCCTCATCACCGTTCGTTCGTCTTCGGCATTGGTACGGCGGCGGGATCGGCCGGCATGTTCCTGTTCGCGCCGCTGAGCCAGGGGCTCATTTCCGCCTATGGCTGGTCCGACAGTCTCGTCTATCTCGGCTTCCTGATGCTGCTCGTGCCGCTCTTCGCCCTTCCGTTGCGCGGCAATGCCATGTCCGGGCGGCATTCCGAAGCGCTGTCCAAGCAGACCGTCGGCGAGGCCATAAAGGAAGCTCTCGGACACAGGAGCTATCTGCTGCTCGTCTCCGGCTTCTTCGTCTGCGGCTATCAGGTCGCCTTCATCACAGCGCATTTCCCCGCCTATCTCGGCGACATCGGCATCGATGCGCGCTATGCGGTGATCGCGCTCGCCCTGATCGGCTTCTTCAACATCATCGGTTCGCTGTCGGCCGGTTTCATCAGCCAACGCTATTCGAAGCCGTATTTCCTCGTGTGGATCTACCTGGGTCGCTCGGTTGCCGTAGCGGCGTTCCTGCTTCTGCCCCAGTCGCCGACCTCTGTGGTCATCTTCGCGATCGTTATGGGCCTCTTGTGGCTGTCGACCGTTCCGCCGACCAACGCGCTGGTAGCGATCATGTTCGGCACGCGGCACCTCGGTCTGCTCGGCGGCATCGTTTTCCTCTCGCACCAGGTCGGCTCTTTCCTCGGCGTCTGGATGGGCGGCTATCTCTATGACCGCTTGGGATCCTACGATCCGGTCTGGTGGCTGGGGGTCGCGCTCGGCATCTTTGCGGCCATCGTCCATTGGCCGATCGAGGAGCGGGGCGTCGCTCGCCCGGCCTTGGCCTGAGAGATAAGTTCGATGCGTCCGACGATTTGTCGGGCGCATCAGCCTTGAAATCTGTCACAAAACTTTCTAAATCAGTCGCCGCGGCTCAGCCGCTTTTGTTTTGACCTAATTATGCTCACCTTGAGCATAAAGGTGGCCGGAAACGGCGAGAGAGGAGATCTCGATGAGCAGTCTTGACCTTCGCGCGGGCGCAACAGCTGCCCCGGCTTTCCTGAGTGCCGCGGCGCGCTACGGTGTCATGGAAAGGCCGGACCTCGCCTTTACACCGGCGGTTGCCCGTGAGACCGAGCACCTCTACGAGAAGGTCAAGGACTTCATTCCGGCAATCGAGTGGGCGGCCTATGCACCCTATGTGCATGCGATCAACCGGCTGAAGAAGGAGCGCAACGCCGTCATCCTGGCGCACAATTACCAGACGCCGGACATCTTTCACTGCGTTGCCGACATCGTTGGCGATTCGCTGCAACTCGCCCGCGACGCCACCAAGGTCGATGCCGAGATCATCGTCCAGTGCGGCGTGCACTTCATGGCCGAGACGTCGAAGCTGCTCAATCCGGAAAAGACCGTGTTGATTCCCGACGCCAAGGCCGGTTGCTCCCTGTCCGAGTCGATTACCGGCGCGGATGTGCGGCTGCTTAAGGAACGCTATCCCGGCGTGCCGGTCGTCACCTATGTCAACACCTCGGCGGATGTGAAGGCGGAGACGGATATTTGTTGCACCTCGTCCAACGTGCTCGCCGTCGTCGAAAGTTTTGAATCCGACACCGTGCTCTGCATTCCGGACGAATATCTGGCGATGAACGTCGCGCGCCAGTCCAACAAGAAGATCCTGACCTGGAAGGGTCATTGCGAGGTGCACGAGCGCTTCACGGCGGCCGAGCTGCTCGCCTACAAGGATGCCAATCCGGGCATCGAGATCATCGGCCATCCAGAGTGCCATCCGGATGTGATCGAAGTCTGCGATTTCTCCGGCTCCACCTCGGGCATGATCAACTATGTCAAGGACAAGCGGCCGCAGCGCGTGCTGCTCGTCACCGAATGCTCGATGGCGTCCAATATCCAGGCGGAGGTGCAAGGCGTGGATTTCGTCAAGCCCTGCAATCTCTGTCCGCACATGAAGCGCATCACGCTGCCGAAAATCCTCGACAGCCTGCTCAACATGACGGAAGAGGTTCTGGTCGATCCGGCGATCGCCGACCGCGCGCGCCTTGCCGTCGAGCGCATGGTGAACCTCAAGCAGTAATCTCGAGCGGAATGAGGAAAACTGCGCGCGGTTTTCAGCTCGCATCCCGTTCAAATTGACATGGCCGGGCCTTTCGCCCGGCGCTCATGCAAGGCCGTTGGAGGAGTTACCGAGCCATGCTGACCGACCATTTCCGCCCGCAATCCTTCAACGGGATCGATGACATCGTCATCGTCGGCGGCGGCCTTGCCGGGCTTTTCTGCGCGCTGAAGCTGGCGCCGCGTCCGGTCACCATTCTGGCCGCCGCGCCGATCGGCCACGGCGCCTCCTCCGCCTGGGCCCAAGGCGGGATTGCCGCGGCGATGAGCACCGGCGACACCTTCGGAAAGCATGTTGCCGATACGATGGCCGCCGGCGCCGGCATCGTCGACGAGAAGATGACCCGGATGATGGTCGCCGAGGGGCCGGCGCGCATCCACGACCTTCTCGAATATGGCGTCCCCTTCGATCGGGATCTCGAGGGCAAGCTGGTCCTGTCGCGCGAGGCAGCGCATTCCGAGCGGCGCATCGTGCGCGTCAAGGGCGACATGGCCGGCAAGGCGATCATGGAGGCGCTGATCGCCGCCGTACGCAGCACGCCATCGATCCGCGTCATAGAAGGCTATGTCGTCGAGGAACTGGTGCGCGAGGGACGCTTCATTTCCGGAGTCGTCGCGCGCCCGGATGCCGGCCAGTCGAAGACCCGCGTATCCTTCCCGGCACGCGCCGTCGTGCTTTGCTCCGGCGGCCTCGGCCACCTTTACGCCGTCACCACCAATCCGTGGGAAGCCTGCGGCCAGGGCGTCGGCATGGCCGCGCGCGCAGGCGCGATCATCGCCGATCCGGAATTCGTCCAGTTCCACCCGACGGCGATCAACATCGGCAAGGATCCGGCACCGCTCGCAACCGAGGCTTTGCGCGGCGACGGCGCGATCCTCGTCAATACGAAGGGCCGGCGCTTCATGCTCGACATCCACCCGGATGGCGAGCTTGCACCGCGCGACGTCGTCTCCCGCGGCGTGTTTGACGAGGTCAAGGCCGGGCGCGGCGCATTCCTCGATTGCACCAAGGCGATCGGCAAGCATTTCCCGGACATGTTCCCGACCGTCTATGCTTCCTGCATTGCAGCTGGAATCGATCCGGTGAAGCAACCGATCCCCGTCGCTCCGGCGGTCCACTACCACATGGGCGGTGTGTTGACGGACGGGGAGGGCCGCACCTCGATCGACGGCCTGTGGGCCGCCGGCGAAGTGACCTCGACCGGCGTCCATGGCGCCAATCGGCTTGCCTCCAACTCCCTGCTCGAGGCGGTGGTCTTCGCGGCGCGGATTGCCGAAAACATCAAGGGCACGCTCCCGACTCCGAAGCTCACGGAATGGGGAGACAATGCCGGCGAAAACGACGATCCGGTGACGGTAGAGGACAGCCCGCCCTTCCAGCGACTGCGCGGCGTGATGAGCGAATGTGTCGGCGTCGTGCGCACGCGAGAAGGCCTGCTGCAAGCGATCCGCGAGATCGCCGAATTGGAGAGGGTCAATACGCGCTTGCGCTTCGCCAATATCATCACAACGGCCAAGCTCATTGCGGTCGCCGCCCTGCAGCGCACCGAAAGCCGCGGCGGGCATTTCCGCGCCGATTGCCCGACCGAACGTCCGGAATGGCAGCGGCGCACCTATCTGACGCTGGCGCAAGCGGAGCGCCTTGCCGCCGAGGCAGCGGCGGCAGAACCGGCTTGATGCCGCTGCCGCCTCTGCCGCGGAGTCAATTGGGAAATTGGAAAGAAGATCATGACAGTCGCCCTACGTCCGGAACTGCCCGCCCTCCTGGTCGAGGAGCAGGTGAAAACCGCGCTCCTGGAAGACCTCGGCCGAGCCGGCGACATTACGACTTTGGCGACCATCGGACCGGATATGACGGCGACCGCAAATATGAGCGCGCGCGAAGCGGGTATCATTGCCGGCCTGGAGCTGGCGCGCACCGCCTTCCGCCTCGTCGATCCTTCGATCCGCTTCGAAGCACTGGTTGCCGACGGTGATCGTGTCGCACCGGGAATCACGGTTGCGCGGATCTCCGGCCGGGCCCGGGGCGTGCTTTCAGCCGAGCGCGTCGCCCTCAACTTCCTCATGCACCTCTCGGGGATTTCCAGCTACACGGCGAAGTTCGCCGACGAAATCGGCCACACGGCGGCCAAGGTCTGCTGCACCCGCAAGACCATTCCCGGCCTTCGCGCGCTCGAGAAATACGCCGTTCGGCTGGGTGGCGGCTCCAACCATCGCTACGGCCTCGACGACGCGGTGCTGATCAAGGACAACCATATCGCTGTTTCCGGCGGCGTTGCCGGCGCCATCCGTGCGGCCCGCGCCTATTGCGGCCATCTGGTCAAGGTCGAGGTCGAGGTAGACGGGCTCGCCCAGATGCGCGAAGCGCTGACCGCCGCACCCGACGTCATCCTGCTCGACAATATGGGCCCGGAGCTGTTGCACGAGGCCGTGGCCGTCAATGCCGAACATTGGAGCTTGAGCGCCGCCTCCTATGCGGGTGACCTGCGCCGCACTCGGCTGGAGGCGTCCGGAAATGTCAAGATCGAGACGATCCGTGCGATCGCCGAGTCCGGCGTCGATTACATCTCAACGTCGAAGATCACCATGGCGGCGCCGACGCTCGACATCGGGCTCGATATTTCGATCTGACGCTCCTCCAGCAGGCCGTTTCAACTCGCCCAGCGCCGCATCTCCGGAATTGTCGTGGGAACGAGATCGGCAACCGCGCGTTGCTTCTCAAACCGACAGCGAGGAAGAGAACGATGATGATCAGGGTGATAATCGCGCTCGCCGCCACCGCGGGACTGGCGGTCGCTGCCTTCGCACAACAGTCATCGCAGACAGCGACGGCGGAATTCGTCGGCAAGGACGGCACGGACACCGGACGAGCCACGTTGACGTCCGGCGGCAAGGGTGTGCTGATCGAGATGGAGGTCAGCGGCCTACCCAAGGATACGTGGGTGGCCTTCCATGTTCATGAAACGGGACGTTGCGACGTCGCGGGCGGCTTCGAATCTGCCGGCAAGCATTTTGTCGGCGGAGACGAAGGCGCGGAGCACGGCTTCCTGGCTGCCCATGGTCCGCATGCCGGCGACATGCCCAATCAATATGTGGGTGCGGACGGCGTCTTGCGCGCCCAGTTGTTCAGCAGCTTCGTCTCGCTCGACGACAAGGCAACGGCCATTCGCGGACGTGCTCTGGTTATCCATGCGCGTTCGGACGACAACCGCAGCCAGCCGGCAGGGGATGCCGGCGACCGGCTCGCCTGCGCCGTGATTAAATAGTGCATCACCCAAAAGTCTGCAGCGGTTTTGGGATAGAGCCATGCATAAAAACAAGGACCTAAAGCGCGCCTCGTGAATGCGGCGCGCCTAGGATCATCGTCCGCCGACCTTGAGCCCCGGGGCAGGGCGCTCGTCGAGAATCTGTCGGCGAAAGCGGAAAAGCGCAGCCGGCCGCCCGCCGGTGGAGGCAAGAGTTCCTCCGGTCGGCTCGACGAGTTCCGCGCCCTCGACCAGCCGGCGGAAGTTCTGCTTGTGCAGATGGCGGCCGGAGATCGCCTCGACCGTTGCCTGAAGGTCGGTAAGGGTGAATTCCGGCGGCATCAATTCGAAGACCACCGGCCGGTATTTGATCTTGCCCCGCAGCCGGGCGACGGCGGTCGCGACGATGCGGCGGTGGTCGTGCCGCATAGCCAGCCCGGCCGCCGGCGTGTCGGATTCGCGGCCATGGCCGTCGATCACCGCTTCGCGCACCAGCCCGGCTTCATAAAGCAGTTCGTAGCGTTCCAGCACGCGCTCCTCGTCCCAGGGGAAATCGTCGAGCCCGAAGGCCAGCCGCACGCGCGATCGGCGTTGCGCACTCGCAGCGGATTTCTCGTCGCCGGCAAGGCCGGCTTCCCAGCGGGCAAGTGCAGGCAGGATCGTCTGGTCGAGCACGGCAGGACGTCCGTGCCGCCAATCTTCCCAAGGCAGATAGCCGTGCCAGTCCCGCCAATGGGCGCCGGCTTCCGCCAATCTCTCGTTGTTTTCGGCGTCGGTGCGCGTCAGCGCCAGATAGCCGACGGAGACCATGTGCTTGCCTTCTTCACCCGGCAGGCGCTGGCGTCCGCGATCGCCGAAGGTGTAGAGCTGCTCAATATAGCCGAGCTTCAGCGCCGTTCGTTTTTCGACGCGGGCGCGCAGGCTGGCCTCGAAAGTGCGGTGGCGGGCTGGATCGAAGGGGCCGAAGGGCAGGCTGTCGCGCATGTCGCCGTCCGTTTCGCTGACCGCGAGGATGCGCGGACTGCGGTTGACGACGGCAACGATGACCGCGTTGAGGCCAATCTCGACGGTGACCGGCACTCCTTCAGGGTGCATGGCGCTCATTTTCCTGGAGAAGACGCAGGAGGAAGGGCGCATTGCCGTCGGCGTCCGCTCCGCGGCCGATTGCCCGCACCGCGGCGACGAGCCGTCCTTGCCGCGACAGCGCCTCGTCGCCGATCTCGATGATGCGTGTGTTCGGCGTCGCGAAGGGCGAGGCGAGCCGCAAGCGTTTTACGAGCGCCTCGTCGTCCTGGTCCGGCGCGACGGCGAGAGCTGCGATCAGTGCCGCGGCGGGCGAGCGGGAAATCCCCATCCAGCAATGGACGAGGAGCGGTCGCGAGCGGTCCCACTTGCGGGCGAAGTCGATGATCTGCGCGACATGCGCCTCCTGCGGCGCGATCAGATCCCCCGTTCCGGCAAAGCTGATGTCGTTGACGCCGATCGTCACGTGCTTGGTCGCGTCGATCACTCCCGGTCGGTGAAAATCCTGTCCTCGTGCCACGAGGCTGAGCATCTCGCGGCAACCGTGGCGGACGGCCATTTCTGCGATTCGGCCGAGCGGCGATACGACGATGCCTGCCATGTCAGGCCTCCTGGCTCGTTTTGGTCCACTCCGCTTCCAGCGAAGTGAAACGCGCGGCGAAAAGCCGCTGCGCATCGACCGCCGGCAAGGGATCGATCAGCAGGGTCTCGCGCGTGACGCCACGCGGCTGGCCGAAGAACTTGCGCGCCTCCTCCGGTGAAAAGCCGGCAAGTTCGGTCGCTTCGAAATAGGCGGCGACGCGGTCGGCTTTCTTGATCCGCTCCTTGAGCTCCTTGGGGGTATGGGGCGGCAAGCCGAAGCGCAGATGGACGGCGCTTTCGAGCCGCTTCTCCACCGCCTTGTAACCTCCGCCGACCACGGCCTTGAACGGCGAAATCATGTCGCCGATGACATATTCGGGCGCATCGTGAAGGAGCGCCATCAGGCAGTCGCCCGCGTTGCAACGGTTGGTCCGGCGAAAGATATCTTCGACCAACAGGCTATGCTGGGCGACGGAAAAGGCGTGATCGCCAACTGTCTGGCCGTTCCAGCGGGCAACCCGGGCAAGGCCGTGGGCGATATCCGAAAGCTCGACGTCGAGCGGCGAGGGGTCGAGCAGATCGAGCCGTCGACCGGAAAGCATCCGCTGCCACGCGCGCGCATTCATCATGCGCTCGCCTCGTCCGCCTCGGCCGGAAAGGCAAGACCCGTCCAGCCGGGCAATTTCAAGGTGACCGGCACGTCGCCGGCGAGGATCGGGTCGCTCTTGGCGATCGCTTCGCCCGCCTTGTCGATGCGCACGATCGCGAGGGCTGCCTTGTCCTGGACGGTGCCGAGCGCGCCGATCGGACGCCCGTTGATGGTAAGGCTCGTGCCCGTCGGCGGGAGCGGGGCCTCGCCGGAGACAATCACGACACGGCGCCGCGCCGTGCCTCGGTGCTGCATCCGCGAGACGACCTCCTGGCCGACATAACAGCCCTTGCGGAAGGAGAGACCACCGTTCAGATCCATCAGCACGTCATGCGGAAAGGCGTCCTGCAGCGCGTAGTCTCGGTTCACGACGGCGATACCGGCCGCAATCCGCAGACGATCGTAGTCGGCGATGCTGGCCTCAGCGTCCGCTATTGCGTGATAAAGACGGAATACGGGCAGCCCGGCCCTCTCGAACCGATGGTCGCGATAGCTGCCCTCGGGCCGGTCCTCCTCCCCGAAAACGACTGCGACCGGCGCCGGCGTGAGAAGGGAGAGCTCCACCGCCGATCGCAGCTTGTACATGGTCAGTCGCTTCAACAGCGCCTCGACTTGATCGAGGGACGTTTCAAGCCGCAACGCCTCTCCATCGCGGGAGATCAGGAAGTCGAAAAATATCTTGCCCTGCGGCGTCAGCAGCGCCCCTGGCCGCACTTCGTCCTCAGCCAGCGCGCCGATGTCGGTGGTAACCAGGCTCTGCAGCAGCGTGCCGGCATCCGTGCCGGAAACGCTGATGATCGCGCGGTCGTCGAGGCAAAGTTTGGGCATGGTTTCGAATCCCGTTCTCTCTGCTGCATGCTTCCTTAAATCGTATTCGATTTAAGGAAAAAGATGCAGTAATTCAAAGATGCTACAGCGGCCTTTGTGCGTCTGAAAAGACGCACGGCGCTGTAGTCGAAGAGGTAGGATTTTCGCCGGTGAAGGACAAGCGTGCGATCAATCGCCGGCGACGAAGAATTTCCACTGGCCGTCGGGCGCGATGCCAACGCGGTAGAAATTGTAGTTGCCCAATTCTTCCATGCCAGCGAAATCGCCGGCGGTCACCAGCCGGAAGAGGTCGACCTTCTCCGGAGGGGTCAAGGAAGACAACGGCTTCTCGGCGAAATAGGGCCAGACATAGGCCTCCTCCGGCGTGCCCTTGTCGGCATGGACGAAGCCGGTCGAAAGAACATCGAGCAGGATTGCAAGGATTTCGACGCCATCCTGGTCGCCGGACAACCCTTTGAGAATTGCGATCGGGTCTTCATCGCCGCCGCTGCCGCTTACCTGGGTCTGGGTCGGACCCTTGCCAAGCAGCGGACGAAGCCGCTCGATGTCGCCGGAGGCGGCCGCCTCGACGATCAGTTCGCGCATGCGGGCGACTTGCGCCGGAATTTTCGAGACGTCTGTCAGAACCTCGACCGGTTGGACCACTTCTGGCGCGGCATCCTTGGCCTCGGTCGCGGACTTGTCGACAAGCGGATCGGGCATCGGAATTTCGAGCGGCTCCTCCGACTCGGTCTCGGGTGCCGCCGCCGGCGTCGCGTTCTCTGCACTATCGGCGGGAGCGGGAGGAGGCGCGCCCTTCAATTCGCTCAATGCGAATGCCGCCGGAGCCGCCATTGGGACATAGAGAACGGCGCCCGCCAGCAACAACATGACGAGGCGCACCGCTCTGGCACGGCCTGCAAGGTTCCGGGTCATGGGCAGTCCTGATGCTATTGGATTGAGCGCTGTGGCGAGAATTCTCCGGCGAGCATGCGCTCACGAAGCGAATTCAGCATGGCCTCGGCGCCATCTTCGCCATGCAGCCGAATGGTTTCGCGCATGGCCAACGCAATTGCCGCGTCGGCAATGATCTCCGGCTCGATCCCATCCGCCATGCCGTCCGCCCAGGCTTCGTTCTGGTGTTCCAGAGCCGCCTGCATTTTCTCATGAACGATCATGTCGTCGATGTCGGTCAGGCTTGGTTCCATCATTCGTTCCATGCGGCTTCCATCACGTGCACTTGGCCAACCTAGCGCCTCTCTGCTGAACCGCAACTGAACGGACAGACGGGCCGGTCACTTCTTACCACTCTCTTAACGGACTTTAGCAGCCTTTTCCCGAAACGACACGGGCGGGCGGAAAAAGAGGTTAATTTATCCCTAATTTCCAAAGCGCGCGACGATTTCGGAGGCGAGTGTTGCACCTTCGGCACGGTATCGCTCTTCGGCGATCGTCGCGGGCTCCGTGCAGCTCGTATAGACCGCGGCGAAGGTTCTATACCCGCGGTTGAACGCGGCCGTCATGCGCTCGCGCCGCTTCGGCTCGTCGGCGGTCTCCTTGTCGATCAGGTCCTGCATCGAGCGGCGCCAGGCGTCTTCAGGCTTGCCGAGGCAGAGATTGCGCAGATAGTGAACCGACCCGAGGATTTCGGCCAGGCGGACAAGGCGCGGCTCATAGGGAGGCGGTTTGTCTTCGACGGCAGGCGGCGCGGCCTGCGGCTCCTGAGGGGCGGGGGAGGCCTCCTGCGCGGCAGCCCCTGCTGCGATCGCGAGCATGTTGCCGGTCAGGAGAAGTCGGAATAGGAGTGGCGCTACGGTCATCAGTCCATCAAATCCGAATCGGCTCCGCTTGCAAGGGCGTCGCGGCTCGGGCGGATCGACGGCCGAATGCGGGTCAGTTTTTCCACACAATGTCGGACGCTCTCCGGAATGGGCAGGGCGAAGATCTCCTCCGGCGTGAACCAGCCGGCATCTGCCGCGTCGTCCGAAGCGATGGCCTCGCAATCCGCATCCGCCTCCACCGTGAAGACGGAGAGCAGGAAATGCCGGCTCTCCGATTGGCTCGGGATAAGGTCATAAGTCTCGAAAAGCACCGGATCGCGGCCGCAGATGCCGGTCTCTTCGGCGAGTTCGCGCAAGGCCGTTTCCGGAGGTGTTTCGCCGGGCTCCGCGCGGCCGCCCGGAAAGGCATACATGTCGGCCGATGGCGGGTTGGCCCGGCGGACGAGCAGGTAGCGTCCATTCCGCTCGATAATGGCGGAGGAGGCAAGTTGGGGCTGGCGTGTCATTTGCTGTTCTAGATTCATATGGTCGTTGACCCATCCTACGTGAAGTGCCACATCCATGCCATGTGCGGACGTTTTGCGCTGACGGCGAGCCCCGAAGAACTGTTGGAGCTGTTTGGCCTGCTGAAGGTGGAAGACTTTCCGGCGAGGTTCAATATCGCGCCGACGCAGCCGATCCTCATCATCGTTGCTTCCGAGCGGCCGGAGCCGGGCAGCAACCTGCCTGATCGCAAGGCCATGCTCGTCCGCTGGGGCTTCACCCCGGGCTGGGTGAAGGATCCGCGCAGCTTTCCGCTGCTCATCAATGCCCGCGCCGAGACCGCGACGGAGAAGGCCGCCTTCCGCGCCGCGATGCGTCACCGCCGCATTCTGGTGCCGGCATCCGGCTTCTACGAGTGGCATCGTCCGCCGAACGGCAGCCCTGATGCCTCGCAGGCCTATTGGGTTCGACCGAAGAAGGGCGGCATCGTTGCTTTCGCCGGTCTTATGGAGACCTGGTCGTCGGCCGACGGATCGGAGGTCGACACTGCCGCCATTCTGACCACCGGCGCGAACAAGGTGATCCGACGCATCCATGATCGCATGCCCGTGGTGATCCCGCCGGAGGAATTTTCCCGCTGGCTGGACTGCAGGACGCAGGAACCGCGCGCCATCGCCGACCTCCTGGTTCCGGCGCCTGAGGATTTCTTCGAGGCGATACCCGTATCCGATAGGGTCAACAAGGTCGCGAATGCCGGCCCCGACCTTCAGGACGAAGTGACACCCGTCGCATCGGCGAAAAGAACTCCCGCCGAGGACCGTGAGAAAGACAACGGACAGTTGACCCTCTTTTAGAGCGAGCTCCGCCCTGTCGTCGGACGCTTGGCGAGTTTCTTGGCGGCAGGCTTGGCTTTCGCCTGTAGTGCAGCGGCAAGCACGGCCTTGAGGCCAACCGGCCGATATTTCGCCACGAGATCGGCTGCTGCTGGCTTGGAGCCGGACGTTGTGGAGCCGGGCGTCTTGGCGGGTTTCATTTGCAGTCTCCTTGATGCTTCCCTAGATCGGAAACGCTTCGTCTTCGCTTTTGTGCCCGAAAACGGCGTTTCTCCTTGTTCCGCGGGAAACACGGGATCCGATGCAGCACGAACCGCAGCCCGAATCACGTTTCCCGGCCGGCGATCCCGTCAAGTCAAATCATGACAAATCCATGGCCGGGTTCTGGCGTTCACGCCCACCTTTGCTTGCATGCGGCTGACCTCTTGACCGACGCCATGCGACGCGCGATAAGGATCGCCATGAAAACGGTTATCTGCATTATTTGCCGGAAGATTATTCGCTAGCGATCCGCTGGCCTGGCCGTTTTCGTCTCCCGAAATCCAAGATGACAAACGTGCGGGCCGCCCCGGGCGTATAGTGTTACGGTTGCATGCGACTTGGAGATTGTTGGGATGGGCGGAGTACCGACTTTGAAGCTGTACAACACGCTGACGCGGGAAAAGGCCGATTTCCGGCCGATCGACCCTGAAAACGTCCGCATGTATGTCTGCGGCCCGACCGTCTACGACTATGCCCATATCGGCAACGCCCGGCCAATCATCGTCTTCGACGTGCTTTTCCGGCTGCTTCGCCATGTCTTCGGCGAAAGCCATGTCACCTATGCGCGCAACATCACGGACGTCGACGACAAGATCAATGCGCGAGCGCTGCGCGACTACCCCGGCCTGCCGCTGAACGAGGCGATCCGCCGCGTCACCGAGAAGACCGAGACGCAGTTCCTCGACGATGCCGCGGTGCTCGGCTGCCTGGATCCGACGGTACAGCCGCGCGCCACCGAGAGCATCCCCGAGATGGTCGAGATCATCGAGAAGCTCATAGCCAGGGGCCATGCCTATGAATCCGAGGGCGAAGTGCTCTTCGACACGAGGTCGATGGCGGACTACGGTCAGCTCTCGAAACGCAATCTGGACGAGCAGCAGGCCGGTGCGCGAGTCGCGGTCGAGGCGCATAAGAAAAATCCCGGCGATTTCGTGCTTTGGAAGCTTTCGCAGGAGCATGAGCCCGGCTGGGACAGTCCATGGGGACGCGGCCGGCCCGGCTGGCATATCGAATGCTCGGCGATGAGCGGCCGCTATCTCGGCGAAGTCTTCGACATCCATGGCGGCGGGCTCGACCTGATCTTCCCGCATCACGAGAACGAGATCGCCCAGTCGCGCTGCGCGCACGGCACGGATGTCATGGCGAATGTCTGGATGCACAACGGCTTCCTGCAGGTCGAAGGCCGCAAGATGTCGAAGTCGGAAGGCAATTTCGTCACCATCTACGAGCTCCTGCACACGGAGAAGTTCGGTCGCCGCAAATGGCCGGGCGAGGTGCTGAGGCTGGCGATGCTGATGACGCATTATCGCGAGCCGATCGATTTTTCGATCAAGCGGCTGGAGGAAGCCGAGCACTTGCTCTCCAGATGGCCGGTGCCCGGCGAGGCGACGGGCGAGCCGGACGCCGCCATCGTGGCTGCGCTTGCGGACGATCTCAACACCGTCGCGGCGATCCAGGCACTGCACGCCTTGGCGCAGAAGGCGTCGGTGGATGCGCAGTATCTCGGCGCCTTCGCCGCAAGCGCCGCGCTGATCGGCGTGCTGCCGAAGGAGATCGAACTCGACGAAGCGGTTGTCCAGGAGATCGATGGTCGCGTGCGTGCCCGCCTCGAACTCCTGAAAGCGAGGAACTATGCCGAAGCCGACAGCATCCGCGCCGATCTCCTGGACCGGGGCATCCAGCTCAAGGACGGCAAGGATCCGGAAACAGGCGAACGGGTCACCACCTGGGAAGTGAAACGGTCACAGACCTGACGATTGCCGCGGCGGCGCCTGCGGACGAGGAGGAAGATATGGCTGACGATATCCATACCGGCGGATGCCAATGCGGTGCGGTCCGCTTCCGCATCGAGGGCAAGCTCGGCGACGCCTCGGTCTGCCATTGCCGCATGTGCCAGAAGGCAAGCGGAAATTTTTACCTGCCGCTCGTTTCCGTGCGCGAGGCGAAGGTCGCCTGGACACGGGGCGAGCGCAAGCGGTTCCAGTCCTCCAACGCGGTTTGGCGCGGCTTCTGCGGTGATTGCGGCACACCGCTCACCTTCGAGGCGCCGGACGGCATGGCGCTGGCGATTGCCGCTTTCGACAGGCCTGAAGGCATTGCGCCGACCATTCAGTGGGGGACGGAAGCGAAGTTGCCCTATGTCGACCACGTGCCGAACTTGCCCGGCGAGGAGACGATGACGGACGTCGACGCGGCGTCTTACCTGGCCGATCTTGTTTCCTATCAGCATCCCGATCATGACACCGAAACCTGGCCCCGGAGGAGAGACAATGAGTGACGCCGTGCGAACTGGAGGGTGTCAGTGCGGTTCGGTCCGTTTCCGCATTCGGGGCGCGCTCGGCCGCCCGTCGATCTGCCATTGCCGGATGTGCCAGAAGCAGTTCGGGTCGTTCTTTTCGGCCTTGGTGACGGCACCGAAGGACGGGGTCGAATGGACGCGCGACGAACCGAGCTATTTCCAGTCCTCGGTCAATATCGATCGCGGCTTTTGCCCGAAATGCGGGACCCCGCTGACCTATCGCCATCCGGGCGGTCTCGAAATCGCAATCGGCGCCTTCGACGATCGCTCCGATCTCGCACCGCAGATCCAGGTCAATTACCAGGCCCGCCTGCCTTGGGTCGAAACGATCTTCGATCAGCCGGTCCACGATGATCAGGACTACTATGCCCGCCAGGAGCGGATCATCTCCTTCCAGCATCCCGATCACGAGACGGAGCAGTGGCCGTCGGCAGGGCAGTGGACATCATGATCCGGCGCATCTTCACGGGCGGCTGCCAATGCGGTCAGGTACGTTACCGTGCCGAGGGCACGCTCGACGATCCGCATATCTGTCACTGCCGCATGTGCCAGAAGGCGGCCGGCAATTATTTTCTGCCGCTTGCCAATATCGCGCGCCAGGATTTCAGCATCACACGCGGCCAGCCTTCTTGGTTCCGTTCCTCGGATCTGGTGCGGCGCGGCTTCTGCCGCAATTGCGGAACGCCGCTCTTCTACGACATGCCCGACGCCAGCTTCTTGAACATCGCGCTCGGTTCTCTCGACGATCCCGATGACGTCCAACCGATTTATCAGTCCGGCGTCGAGTCGCGGATGATCTGGTTTTCGCACCTGCCAAGACTTCTTGAAAGGGACACGGACGATGGCAGCGCGGCGGCCGGCGAGCGTCATCTGCGCGTGCTTGAATCGAACCGGCAACACCCCGACTTCGATACCGTTCACTGGCCACCCGAGGAAAACTTGTCGTGAGTGCTGCACCGAGAACTCTCTATCCGGAAATTGAACCCTATGCCTCGGGTCACCTCGCGGTTGGCGATGGGCATGTGATCTATTGGGAAAAGGTCGGCACGCCCGGGGCGAAGCCGGCCGTGTTCCTGCACGGCGGTCCGGGCGGCACGATCTCGCCGAACCATCGCCGTCTCTTCGATCCGGCGCTGTACGATGTGACGCTGTTCGACCAGCGCGGCTGCGGCAATTCGACCCCGCATGCCGGGATCGAGGCCAATACGACCTGGCATCTCGTCGCCGACATCGAGCGGCTGCGTGAACTCGCCGGCGTTGAAAAATGGCTGGTTTTCGGCGGCTCCTGGGGCTCGACGCTGGCGCTTGCCTATGCCGAAAAGCATCCCGAGCGCGTGTCCGAACTGGTCGTCCGCGGCGTCTATATGCTCACCAGGGCCGAGCTCGACTGGTACTATCAGTTCGGCGTCTCGGAGATGTTTCCCGACAAGTGGGAACGCTTCGTCGCCCCGATCCCGCCGGAAGAGCGCCATGAGATGATGCGTGCCTATCACCGCCGCTTGACGAGCGACGACCGTGCGACGCGGCTTGCGGCGGCCAAGGCCTGGAGCATCTGGGAGGGCGAGACGATAACGCTTATGCCCGAGCCGGCGACCAGTACCCGCTTCGAGGAAGAAGAGTTTGCCGATGCCTTTGCGCGGATCGAGAACCATTTTTTCGTCAATGCCGGTTGGCTGGGCGAGGGGCAATTGCTGCGCGATGCGCACAAACTGCACGGCATTCCGGGCGTCATCGTGCACGGCCGCTACGACATGCCCTGTCCGGCCAAGTATGCCTGGCAGTTGCACAAGGCCTGGCCCGAGGCCGAATTCCATTTAATCGAGGGGGCAGGGCACGCCTATTCCGAGCCGGGCATTCTCGATCGCTTGATTCGCGCGACCGACAAATTCGCCGGCAAGGCCGAATAGCGGGATGGCCAGAACCCGCACTGATTCTAGACCCTGATTTTTGGACCGAGCCATGACCAAGGAACGTATCTATCTCTTCGACACGACGCTTCGAGACGGACAGCAGACGCCCGGTATCGACTTTTCCGTCGAGGACAAGATCGCCATCGCCGCCATGCTCGACGAATTCGGCATGGACTATGTCGAGGGCGGATATCCCGGCGCCAATCCGACCGATACGGAGTTCTTCACGAAGAAGCGTACGCAGAAGGCCTCCTTCGTCGCCTTCGGCATGACCAAGCGCGCCGGTGTCTCCGCTTCCAACGATCCCGGCCTCAATGCGCTGCTCGCAGCCAAGAGCGATGCGATCTGTCTTGTCGCCAAGAGCTGGGACTACCATGTCGAGGTGGCGCTCGGCTGTTCGAACGAGGAAAATCTCGAGAATGTCCGCGCCTCCGTCGAGGCGGTCGTCGCCTCCGGCCGTGAGGCGATGGTGGATTGCGAGCATTTCTTCGACGGCTACAAGGCAGATCCGGCCTATGCGATCGCCTGTGCGAAAACGGCGCTCAAGGCCGGGGCGCGCTGGGTGGTGCTCTGCGATACCAATGGCGGCACGCAGCCGCCTGAAATCCGCGAGATCGTATCGGCGGTGATCGCGTCCGGGGTACCGGGCGCCAATCTGGGCATCCACGCGCACAATGATACGGGCCAGGCGGTGGCGAATTCCTTGGCTGCGGTCGAGGCCGGCGTGCGGCAGATCC
The DNA here is from genome assembly GCF_002531555.1 of Sinorhizobium sp. BJ1. Taxonomy (NCBI): domain Bacteria; kingdom Pseudomonadati; phylum Pseudomonadota; class Alphaproteobacteria; order Hyphomicrobiales; family Rhizobiaceae; genus Sinorhizobium; species Sinorhizobium sp. BJ1. The sequence continues at coordinate 188,552 of NZ_NWTH01000003.1, read as the reverse complement.
AGGGAACACTGAACGGTATCGGCGAACGCTGCGGCAATGCCAACCTGGTGACGCTGATTGCGACACTGGCGCTGAAGGAAACCTATTCGGGGCGCTTCGAGACCGCCATCGACGCCGACAGGCTGCAGGAACTGACGAGCCTTGCCCACGCCTTCGACGAACTGCTCAACCGCTCGCCGGACCCGCAGGCGCCCTATGTCGGCGCTTCGGCCTTCGCCACGAAGGCCGGCATCCATGCCTCGGCGCTCCTGAAGGATCCGCGCACCTACGAACATGTCGCGCCCGAGTCGGTCGGCAACCTGCGCAAGGTCATGGTCTCCGACCAGGGCGGCAAGGCGAACTTCATCAACGCGCTCAAGCGGCGCGGCATCATCGTCTCGAAGGACGATCCGCGGCTCGACCGGCTGATCGAGATCGTCAAGGAGCGCGAGGCGACAGGCTATGCCTATGAGGGAGCGGATGCGAGTTTCACGCTGCTCGCCAACCGGATCCTCGGCACCGTGCCCGACTTTTTCCATGTGGAAAGCTTCCGGGTCATGGTCGAGCGCCGCTTCGATGCGAACGGCAATCTGAAGACCGTGTCGGAGGCCGTGGTCAAGGTCATCGTCGACGGCGAAGTGATGATGTCGGTCGCCGAGGGGCATGGTCCGGTCAATGCGCTCGATCTTGCTCTCCGCAAGGATCTCGGCAAATTCCAGTCGGAGATCGCCGATCTCGAACTTGCCGACTACAAGGTGCGCATCCTCAATGGCGGCACCGGGGCGGTCACCCGCGTGTTGATCGAATCGACGGACCAGACGGGCGCTCGCTGGTGGACGGTCGGCGTCTCCGACAACATCATCGATGCGTCCTTCCAGGCGCTGATGGACAGCATCGTCTACAAGCTGCTCAAGAACCGCGACCAGGTCGGGCTTATTGCCGCCGAATAGCCCTCGAGCCTTTCCTGGTTAAATGGAAACATTCTGCCGGAGCAGGTTTTCGACAGGGCAGAGGCGATTGCCGAGAGTCGTACCCGGACGTACGGCCGAGGCGATCGCCTCTGATCCTGGGGGAAAGATGCCCGGCCCTTCGGGGTTGGCTGAAGCGGGCGGCCTGTTTGCTCGGCCGGCTTCGCCGTAGCGTTGGCTACGCCGCGCGCCAGCCGAGCAAACATTCCGCTCCGCTTGAGCCAACAGAATGGTTCAATTTAACCAGGAAAGGCTCTAGCTCCACGTTCAGCGTCGCTCATGCATCGGTTCACGGAAATGAATTGGTGCATCACCTTTGGTTGGAGTAGGACGCGAGAAGGAGGGACGGCAGTTCTCCGCTGATGACTGGCCGTCGATTGCAATCGGAGCACGCCCGCTTGGCTCCGGTCGAATTTTCAGGATCAAGATCATGGCAGAGCCGAATGCGAAACAGCCCGCCGAGAATACCGATTCCGCGAGAGGATTCGCCTTCGCGCTGACAGCCTACCTCCTCTGGGGTTTCCTGCCCTTCTTCATGAAGGCCGTGGCGCACATCCCTGCGGCCGAAGTCGTCGCGCACCGCATCGTCTGGTCTGTCCCGCTCGCCGGCCTGGTGCTTCTGTGGCTCGGCCGCACGCAGGAGATCAAGACCGCGTTGCGTTCGCCGCGCATGCTGAAGATGGCGACGCTCACGGCCGTCCTGATCACGGTCAACTGGGGCATCTATGTCTGGGCGATCGGTGCCGGGCGGGCGATCGAGACGGCACTCGGCTATTACATCAACCCGCTGTTCTCGATTTTCCTGGGGGCCCTCCTGCTCAAGGAAAGACCGAGTCCGACGCAGATGGTGGCGATCGCGCTCGCTGCGCTTGCGGTCGCCGTACTCGCCTTCGACGCCGGCGGCCTGCCCTGGGTTTCGATCGGGCTCTGTATCTCCTGGGGCTTCTACGCCTTCTTCCGCAAGACGCTGCCCATCGGGCCGAATCAGGGCTTTTTCCTCGAGGTGCTTCTGCTCAGCGTCCCGGCGATCGGCTACATCATCTGGCTCGAAGCAACGGGGCAGGGGCACTTTGGCGACACAAGCATGACCGACGTCGTCCTCCTTCTGTCCTGCGGCCTCGTCACGGCCGTGCCGCTGATGATCTATGCCAATGGCGCCAAGCTCTTGCGGCTCTCGACCATCGGCATCATGCAGTATATCGCCCCGACGATGATTTTCGTGATCGCCGTCTTCGTGTTCCACGAGCCCTTCGGCGCCGCGAAACTCATCGCCTTCGCGCTGATCTGGGCGGCGCTCATCGTCTATTCGGGAGCGATGCTGGCCGAAAGCAGGGCGCGCCGCGCCGCACAGCCGACGCCTGCGGAATAGCTCAAAGCTTAGAGATGATCTCGGTTTCGCCCTCGCGACCATTCGCGGCGGCGGAAGCCAGAATGCCCGGGACGATGTCCTCGGCCCGGTCGATCACCAGCGGCTGAACCAGGTGGGCCGTGTGGACGAAGCCTTGCTCGCGCATGTGCTGCATGAGTTCGAGCATCGGCGCCCAGAAACCGTTGATATTGCCGAACACCATCGGCTTGCGGTGACGGCCGAGCTGCGCCCAGGTCATGATCTCGACGATCTCCTCGAGCGTGCCTATGCCGCCGGGCAGCGCTACGAAGGCGTCGGCGCGCTCGAACATCGTGTGCTTGCGCTCGTGCATGTCGCCGGTAACGATGAGCTCGTTGAGCTGCCCGAGCGAGTGGCGGGTCGCTTCCTTGTCCATCAGGAATTCGGGAATGATGCCGGTGACGTGACCGCCGGCCGAAAGCACGCCGCTCGCCACTGCACCCATGATGCCGCGCGTGCCGCCGCCATAGACGAGCTGCAGGCCATGATCGGCAATCGATTTGCCGAGAAGACGCCCCGCCTCGATATGTGCGGGGTCGCGTCCGGGCTGTGAACCGCAATAGACGCAGACGGATCGAATCGGAATATCATGCTCGCTCATGAAGGCAAAAGACATTGCAGCGCAGCACCGGTCAAGGAAAATGCGCGAAAACCTGTCGTGCCGGTGCTTGCCGGAGCAGTCGAAGCTTGTGCTTAACTACAGGAAACGTTAGCAATTTCCGCATTACATTGAAGAATTCGGACGGCCGATCGCCGTTGCGCTATAATGTGTCAAAGGCTTGCAGGTTGTGAGCCGATAAAGGGGCATGTGCGGAGCACCGTTCCGCTCCTGTGGAGAGTGGCATGATTAAGAACAAGGCCAGCTGGGTGGCCCTCGGTGTGCTGGCGATTGCGACTGCATTGATGGTCTTCGTGGTTCAGCCGAACCTCGATCTGAATGATGATGACAAGGCGCAGACCGCGCAACCCACGGCAGACGGCAGTGAGACCGCAGGGTCGGCGCCGGCCGCCAAGGTCGGAGACGCTTCGAGCACCGCGCAAAGCACGACCACGGAGCAGGCGGCTGGGACGGTTGCCGGTACTGCTCCCGGTGCGGCTACCGACTTGACCGTTCCAGGCTTTGATCTTCTTCGCGTCGAGCCGGACGGCTCGACCGTCGTCGCCGGTCGTGCCCAGCCGGGCACGAAGCTCGAAATTCTGAGCGGCGATATGGTTGTCGGTACGGCCGATGTCGGCGCCGCCGGGGACTTTGCCGCCGTGTTCGACAAGCCGCTTGCCGCCGGCGACCACCAGCTGACGCTCAGGAGTGTCGGCGCCGACGGCGTCAGCAAGATCTCGGAAGAGGTTGCGACCATTTCCGTGCCGAAGGAGCCGGGTGGGCAACTGCTGGCCATGGTCTCCAAGCCGGGCGAGGCGAGCCGGCTGATCACCACGCCGAAGGCCAAGCCGACCGAGACTGCCGCCGCACCCGCCACGCAGAACGGCGCGCCGGAGGCGGCGCTCGCGACGCCGGCCGCCTCCAATATCGTGCCGGGGCTGCAGGTGACGGCCGTCGAGATCGAAGGCAGGAAGATATTCGTTGCCGGCAATGCGAAACCCGGAGCGCTGGTGCGTATCTATGCCGACGACAAGCTCGTTGGTGAGATGAAGGCGGACGACAAGGGGCATTTCGTCGTCGATGGTTCGATTGACCTCGCGGTCGGCAGCCACATCATCCGTGCAGACATGATGAGTGAGGACGCCGCCAAGGTGGCGATGCGCGCCTCGGTGCCTTTCGACAGGCCGGCCGGCGCACAGGTCGCTGCGATTGCCGGCTCCTCTGCGGACTCCGCTACCCCTGGCCTCGACGGGCTGAGGACGGAGGCCGGCAAGGCGCTTGTCCTGTTGAAGGGCCTCTTCGCCGATGGCAAGCAGCCCTCCGCCGAGCAGCTTGCCGCGGCTCGTTCGGCAACGGAGTTTGCGCTCAAGTCGCTTTCCGAGTTCAAGCCGGCCGACAGTTCCGGCGCGGCGCAGGCGGCAGCGGCGGCCGAGGCTTCGAAGGCAGCCGCCGAGGCCTTGAAGCTTCTGAGGAATTCGCCGCAGGACCCGGCAAGCGTCGCCGCTACGCTGAGCAAGGTTGATGGTGTCGTCGGAGCCGCCTTGCCGCGACAGGCGGGCGGGACTGCGGTTGCGGCCTCTGCCAAGCCCCAGACCTCGGCGAGCGACGCGCCGGAACCCGAGAGCGCGACGAATGCCGCAACTCAGTCGTCGAGCGGTGAGATCGCTGCATCGCCAACGGCTGGCGCGCAGCCTGCAACGATCGAGCAACCGCCGCTCAAGCAAAGCAAGGAATCGGTGATCATCCGCCGCGGCGATACGCTCTGGCAGATTTCGCGTCGGGTCTATGGTGCGGGCGTGCGTTACACGACGATCTATCTCGCCAATCGCGAAGCGATCGACAATCCCGACCTGATCCGTCCTGGTCAGGTGTTCGGGGTTCCGAACGAGACTCTCTCCGATGAGGAATCGCGCGAGATGCATCGCAAGCGCGTAAGGCGCGAATAATCATCGCTGCTCCAACCGCAGTTCCATTGCGGTGGTGCAGTTGTAGACCTATCTGTAAGGACAGGCGGCGTCCGTCACGGACGCCGCTTTTCATTGAGTTGCAACGGGATCGCGGACACGGTACCCGGCCTCTCGGTTGACGGTGGAGTCGCGTGCGTTCGGCATCGCCGCGATTCTGAGAAGCATTGGAAGCAGACACGTGGCACCCCAGAAGCAGAAGAAAACGATTTCCGCCGATGCCGCCAATCCAGTGGGTACGATCGCCAATCTCTGGCCCTATATGTGGCCGGCCGAGCGTCCCGATCTCAAGCTACGCGTCATTTGGGCGACCATCATCCTTGTCGCCGCCAAAATTGTCCTCGTCCTGGTTCCTTATTTCTTCAAATGGGCGACGGATGCGCTGAACAACAAGCCGGACGCGCTCGGCTTCCTGCCGCAATTCCTGACCGGAGCCGTCATGCTGGTGCTCGCCTACAATCTGGCGCGCCTGCTGCAGTCCGGCCTCAATCAATTGCGCGATGCCCTTTTTGCGAGCGTCGGCCAGCACGCCGTGCGGCAGCTTGCCTACAGGACCTTCGTCCACATGCATCAGCTGTCGCTGCGCTTCCACCTGGAGCGGCGCACGGGCGGGCTCTCGCGCATCATCGAGCGGGGCACCAAGGGCATCGAGACGATCGTTCGCTTCACGATCCTGAACAGCGTCCCGACATTGATCGAGTTTCTGCTGACGGCGATGATCTTCTGGTGGGGCTACGGCTTCAGCTATCTCCTCATCACCGCTATCACCGTCTGGCTGTACATCTGGTTCACCGTACGCGCCAGCGACTGGCGGATCGCCATTCGCCGTTCGATGAACGACAGCGACACCGATGCGAACACCAAGGCAATCGATTCGCTGCTCAACTTCGAGACCGTCAAATATTTCGGCAATGAAGAAATGGAGGCGAAGCGCTTCGACAAGTCGATGGAGCGCTACGAACGCGCTGCCACTCAAGTCTGGACCTCGCTCGGCTGGCTGAACTTCGGCCAGGCGCTGATATTCGGGGCTGGCACGGCCGTGATGATGACGATTTCGGCGCTCGCCGTGAGGAGCGGCGAGCAGACCATCGGCGACTTCGTCTTCATCAACGCGATGCTGATCCAGCTTGCGATTCCGCTGAACTTCATCGGTTTCGTCTATCGCGAGATCCGTCAGGGGCTGACGGATATCGAAAATATGTTTGATCTTCTCGACGTTCAGGCGGAGGTGGTCGACCGGCCGAATGCGAAGGAACTCGACATCGGGCGCGGCGCGGTCGCCTTCAAGGACGTGTATTTCGCCTATGATCCAGCCCGTCCGATTCTCAAGGGAATTTCCTTCGAGGTGCCCGCCGGCAAGACGGTCGCGGTTGTCGGCCCGTCCGGCGCCGGAAAGTCCACCCTGTCGCGGCTGCTCTACCGCTTCTACGACGTTCAGCGGGGATCGATCACGGTCGACGGTCAGGACGTGCGCGGCGTTACTCAGAAGAGTCTCCGCGCCGCGATCGGCATGGTCCCCCAGGACACGGTGCTCTTCAACGACACGATCGCCTACAACATCCGCTACGGCCGCGTCGAAGCCTCGGAATTTGAGGTCGAGGCGGCCGCGGAAGCCGCACAGATCGCCGACTTCATCCGCGGCCTGCCGGAGGGTTATCGAGCGATGGTCGGCGAGCGAGGGTTGAAGCTCTCGGGCGGCGAGAAACAGCGCGTTGCGATAGCACGTACGATTCTTAAGGCACCGCCGATCCTTATCCTCGACGAGGCGACCTCCGCGCTCGACACGAAGACGGAGCAGGAAATCCAGGCGGCCCTCGACGTCGTGTCGCGCAACCGCACCACGCTCGTGATCGCGCATCGTCTGTCGACCGTCATCAACGCCGATGAGATCATCGTTCTCAAGGACGGCGTCATTGCCGAGCGCGGCACGCATGCCGAATTGATCGACCGTGATGGCCTCTACGCCTCCATGTGGAGCCGTCAGCGCGAGGCAACACAAGCGGAGGAGCAATTGAAGCGGGTGCGCGAGCGCGACGATCTCGGTATCGTCGACCGCGGCGCTCCAGCAGCGTGACGTAACCGGCATTTAGCCGTTCGCCGTTGCCGGGCCCTCGAATTCGCGCTAGTTCACGTTCCGCGTCACATCTGGAGTAAGTTGATGAGCTTGGTCGAAACGGTCCGCAACACGCTGGTCCCGGTGCACAAGGAAGGTTATCGCTTCATTGCGATCTTCTTCGTGGTTTCCCTGATCCTTGGTTTCCTTTGGGAGCCGCTGATGTGGATCGGCTTCCTCTTGACCGCCTGGTGCGCCTATTTCTTTCGCGATCCGGAGCGCATGACGCCGATCGACGACGATCTCGTCATCAGCCCGGCCGACGGACGCGTCTCGTCGATCGCCACCGTCGTTCCGCCGGAAGAACTGGGTCTCGGCTCGGAACCGATGCTGCGCATTTCCGTGTTCATGAATGTCTTCGATTGCCATGTGAACCGCGCGCCGATGAGCGGCACCGTCCGGCGCATCGCCTATCGGGCCGGCAGCTTCCTGAATGCCGAACTCGACAAGGCGAGCCTGGATAACGAACGCAACGGACTTGTTGTCGAAACGAGCCACGGCGCCGTCGGTGTCGTGCAGATCGCCGGCCTGGTGGCGCGACGCATCCTCTGCTGGACGACGGAGAACGCTTCGTTGGAAGGCGGCGAGCGCTTCGGTCTTATCCGGTTCGGCTCGCGCGTCGATGTGTTTCTGCCGGACGGCGCGCAGCCGCGCGTCAGTCTCGACCAGAAGGCCATTGCCGGCGAGACCGTGATCGCCGAATTCGGCTCGTCGAAGGGGCCGGTCATCAGCCGACGCGCGTGAGGAACGGTCATGGAAAATCCCCGGCAGGAAGATTCGGCTGAAGCGGCGATCGACACGAACGACGCGCATGAAAAGGCGCGTGGCCCACGGCTGCGGGAAATCCCGCTGCGCTTGATGGTCCCCAACACCATCACCGTTCTGGCGATTTGTGCCGGCCTATCCGGCATTCGCCTTGCGTTCGAGAATCGCTTCGAACTCGCCGTCGCAATGGTGTTGTTTGCAGCCTTTCTGGATGGCATCGACGGGCGCGTGGCGCGGCTGCTCAAGGCGACGTCGAGCTTCGGAGTCCAGATGGACTCGCTTGCCGATATCATCAATTTCGGCGTTGCCCCGGCCCTTGTCCTTTATGCCTTCCTGCTCGACCAGGCGCGCTCCGTCGGCTGGATCGCGGCGCTCATCTATGCGATCGCGGTCGGCTTGCGTCTCGCCCGCTTCAACGTCATGGCCGAGCGTCCCGTCAAGGCGGCCTGGCAGTCGGAATATTTCGTCGGCGTTCCGGCGCCGGCCGGCGCCATGCTGGTGCTGCTGCCGGTGTATATCGGTCTCCTCGGGCTAGCGCCCGGCAGGATCTTCGCCTTGATAGCGGCGGTCTATACCTTGCTGATCGCCTTCCTGCTGGTCAGCCGCCTGCCGGTCTGGTCCGGCAAATCCGAGAATCGCGTGCGTCGCGACCTGGTGCTCCCCGCCATCCTGATCGTCGTCCTCTATGTCGCAACGCTGATGACCTACACCTGGGAGACGATGGTCGTGACGGCAGTGGGCTATCTGCTTACGCTGCCTTTCGGCGCCCGCTCCTGGCAGCGGAAATATGGCGACTGGCCCGCCGGCCAGGGGGGCGACGGCCTACCGGGCGACAGCGACTGACTGCAAAAGCAGCACCAAGGAAAAAGCCACCGCGGATACCGCGATGGCTCTTTTTATGGGACAACCCGCAGAACCTGATTATTCCGGCATGCGGTAGTCGACGATCTTCTTTTCCCGGACGATGAAGAGCTTGCCGGTTTCGGTCTGTTCGGGACCAAGCAAGGGCATCAGCGCGGCCGCGACCTCGGAGGGATGAGGCACGGTGGCGGGATCCTCGCCCGGCACGGCCTGGGCGCGCATAGCGGTCCGCGTCGCACCCGGATCGACGCTGAGGATGCGCAGCGGCAGGCGTTGCGTCTCGTGCGCCCAAGTGCGCGCCAGCGCCTCGACAGCGGCCTTGGAGGCGGAGTAGGGCCCCCAGAAGGGTTTGCACTTGTGCGCAGCACTTGAGGAGAGGATGAGCGCGCGACCGGCGTCTGACTTGACAAGCAGCGGCTCGAGCGAGCGGATCAGGCGCCAGGTTGCGCTGACGTTGATCGTCATCACTTTTTCGAAGACCTTGGCCTCCACATGGCCGATCGGGGAGATGGTGCCGAGCACACCGGCATTGGCGACCAGGATGTCGAGCTTGCCCCAGCGTTCGTTGACGGCGCCGCCGAGCTTGTCGATTGCAGCCATGTCGGCAAGGTCGAAGGGGACGAGCGTCGCCGATCCGCCAACCGCCTTGATGGCGTCATCCAGTTCCTCAAGGCCGCCGACGGTACGGGCGCAGGCGATGACATGCGCGCCGGCCTTGGCGAGTTCGAGAGCGGTGAAGTAGCCGATACCGCGCGATGCGCCGGTGACGACGGCGATCCGGTCTTTCAGATTGGGCGTCATTGTGTTGTCTGGTTATCCGTTGCTGGCAAGAACCGAAAGTTTGCGGACGTTGCTCGCGCCTTCCTGGTCGAGCAGGCGCGTCGGATAATCGCCGGTGAAGTAATGATCGGTGAATTGGGGCGCCTGCGGATCGCGCGGAACGCCGCCGACGGCCCGGTAAAGACCGTCGATCGAAAGGAACTCGAGCGAATCCGCACCGATGAAGCGGCACATCGAGGCGAGATCGGCATGCTGGTTGGCGAGCAGCTTGTCGCGATCCGGCGTATCGATGCCGTAGAAATCCGGATGGAAGATCATCGGGCTCGCGACGCGGATATGCACTTCGCGTGCACCGGCCTCGCGGATCATCTGGACGATCTTGACCGACGTCGTCCCGCGCACGATCGAATCGTCGACGAGTACCACGCGCTTGTCTTTGATCATGGCGCGATTGGCCGAATGCTTCAGCTTGACGCCGAAGGCACGGATCTGCTGCGTCGGCTCGATGAAGGTCCGTCCGACATAGTGGTTGCGGATGATGCCGTATTCGAAGGGAATGCCGCTCTGCTGTGCGTAGCCAAGCGCGGCCGGAGTGCCGCCGTCGGGCACGGGAACGACAACATCCGCCTCGATGGGCGATTCCTTGGCGAGATTGACGCCCATGTTCTTGCGCGCCACATAGACGCTGCGACCGCCGACGACGGAATCGGGGCGGGCGAAGTAGACATATTCGAAGAGGCAGAGCCGTTCGGGCCGCGGTGATTCCGGTTTGCGCGCGTCGATCGCGATCGAGCCGTCCGGCTGGATTTCGCAAATGACCACTTCACCGTTCTCGATATCCCGGATGTACTTGGCGCCAATGATATCGAGCGCGCAGGTTTCCGAACAGAAGATCGGCTTGCCGTCGAGTTCGCCCATGACGAGCGGGCGGATACCCATCGGGTCGCGCGCGGCGATCAACTTGGTTCGCGTCATCGCCAGCATTGAATAGCCGCCTTCCATCTGGCGGATGGCGTCGATGAAGCGATCGGAGGAGGACGCCTGCTTGGAGCGGGCGATGAGGTGAAGGACGACTTCGGTATCCGAGGTCGACTGACAGATAGCGCCGTCGGCAATCAACTGGCGGCGGAGCGTCAGGCCATTGGTGAAGTTGCCGTTATGGGCGATAGCGATGCCGCCGACTTCGAGCTCGGCAAAAAGTGGCTGGACGTTGCGCAGTGCCACCTCGCCGGTCGTCGAGTAGCGCGTATGCCCGATGGAAACAAAGCCGGGCAGCTTCGCCAGTGTGGCGGGGTCGGTATAGTGGTCTCCGACGAGACCCATGCGCTTTTCGGTATAGAACTGCTTGCCGTCGAAGGTGACGATACCGGCCGCTTCCTGGCCGCGATGCTGGAGGGCGTGCAGCCCAAGTGCCGTCAGGGTGGCTGCATCCGGATGACCGAGTATGCCGAACACGCCGCACTCCTCGTGCAGGGTGTCGCCATCAATTTCGTCGTGGATTTCAGTGGATCTGAGATCGGTCATCACAGTCGCCTTTGCTCCGTGCCGGTGCGCATATCGTGATCAGGCTGCCAGACGTCAAGCAATTTTAGCCGAAATGACTGGCAAGCGTTATTCCAAATGGACAAAGCCCGCACAGCGGGCTTTGTTGCAAATTTCCTCGTTTCTTAGCCGTTCGTCGCCGGCGCATCCTCGGCGGGCGACTGATCGGTGGCGGCTGGCGGAGCATCGCTTTCGCCTTCGCCCGTCGCGTCCTTGCCGCGCAGGCGATCGAGAATGGTTGCGTCCGCCTCTTCCGGCAGCAGTGCGACGAGCTTGTCGCCGAGGTTGTCGAGCAGCGGCTTCGATTTCGCCTGGGTGACCCAGATCGGCTGCTGCGGCGGCGCCACCAGCCAGTTGAAGAACAGCATGGCGACGACGACGAGCAGGATGCCGCGCGCGGCACCGAAGAGGAAGCCAAGCGTGCGGTCGAGTGCGCCGATGCGGCTGTCGATGATGAAATCGGCGATCCGCATGGTGATGAAGGAAATGATGATCAGCGCCACCAGGAAGATCACGGCCGCCGAGCCGATCATCGCGACCGTGTCATTGGTGGTGTATTGCTTGGCATAGGGCAGCAGGTACGGATAGAGGAAGTAGGCCGCCGCCGCCGCGCCGACCCAGCTCGCGACCGAAAGCACCTCGCGCGAGAAGCCACGCACCATCGCGAGGATGGCCGAAAACAGTGCGACGCCGAGAACGATACCGTCGAGAATTGTAATGGGCATGTTGTCCTTACTCCGACCCCGTCTTGACTCGGGTCTTACAAAGCTTATCCGCCGCTGGCTCTGTCCGCACGCGCTCAGGCCGTCTTTCCACCGCTATCGCCATACCGCACCGGAGGTGCGCTTCGGTGGCTCGATGCTTCATTCCGCCTCGTCCGCCTGCTGCAGGGCATGTCGCGATTCCGCGATGCGCGCCACCAGATCCGGCAGGCTTTCCATCTCGCTCCACCGGCCATTGCCGTTCCTCGGCAGGTCGGCTGTTGCGGACGGCAATACGGCCTGGGAGAAACCGAGCTTCTCGGCTTCTTTGAGACGTTGAGCGGTATGCGAAACCGGCCGGACAGCGCCCGACAAGCTGACTTCGCCGAAATAGACGCAATCGGCCGGAAGAGCAAGCCCGGCAAGCGATGAAACCAGTGCGGACGCGACGGCAAGATCGGCCGCCGGTTCGGAAATCCGGTATCCGCCGGCGACATTCAGATAGATGTCGTGCTGGCCGAGCCGGATGCCGCAATGGGCCTCCAGCACGGCGAGGATCATCGACAGCCGCGCCGAATCCCAGCCGACGACCGCCCGCCGCGGCGTACCGAGCGAGGTCGGTGCGACCAGCGCCTGCACCTCGACGAGCAGCGGCCGGGTTCCTTCCATGCCGGCGAAGACGGCGGCACCGGGCGATTTCTCGTTGCGCTCCCCGAGGAAGAGCTCGGAGGGGTTGGCAACTTCGCGCAGGCCCCGGTCCGACATCTCGAAAACGCCGATTTCGTCGGTCGGCCCGAAGCGGTTCTTCACGGTCCGGAGGATGCGATAGTGATGGCCGCGGTCGCCCTCGAAATAGAGGACCGCGTCGACCATGTGCTCGACGACACGCGGACCGGCGATCTGCCCTTCCTTGGTGACATGGCCGACGAGCACCACGGCCGTGCCCGTCTGCTTGGCGAAGCGGATCATCGCCTGCACGCCGGTGCGCACCTGCGTTACCGTCCCGGGAGCGGAATCTGCGGTGTCGCTCCAGAGCGTCTGGATCGAATCGATGATCACCAGATCCGGGCGCTTGCCCTCCGAAAGGGTGGCCAGGATGTCTTCCACATTGGTCTCGGCCGCGAGAAGCACGTCGCTGTCGGCGGCGCCTAGCCGTTGCGCGCGAAGGCGCACCTGGGCCACCGCTTCTTCGCCCGATACGTAGATCACCCGATGCTTGCGGCGCGAAAGGGCTGCCGCCGCCTGCATCAGCACGGTCGATTTGCCGATGCCGGGATCTCCGCCGACGAGCAGCGCCGAGCCGCGTACGAAGCCGCCGCCCGTCGCGCGGTCGAGCTCGGAGATGCCCGTCTCAATGCGCGGCGCGTCCTCGATGTCGCCGGAAAGCGTCGTGAGCGCCACCGGCCGTCCCTTTTTCGGCGCCCGCGTCGGACCGCCGCCGATGCCGCCCGTCGGGTCCTCCTCGATGATCGTGTTCCACTCGCCGCATCCGTCGCATTTGCCGACCCACCGGGAGTGCAGGGTGCCGCAATTCTGGCAGACGAACTGGGTGCGCGTTTTCGCCATCGGGATCAGCTTTCGGCAAGTTGCAACAGGCAGGCCCGCCTGCCTCGGGAGAATCACTGTGAGCGGTCACATAATGACGTGGAATGCCGATTGAAAGGGTGAATTTCGACGCCGGCCAAACGACGCTCAGGCGCCGCCGGCATAGGTTCGGCAATAGCGGTGTCCGAGGCTCGTCAGCAACTCGTAGCCAATCGTGCCGCCGGCCCGCGCGACATCGTCGATGGCGACGTTGCGGCCGAAAAGCTCGATATAGTCGCCGGCCCGCACGGCCCGCTCCGGAAGGTCGGTGACATCGAACAGGCTGAGGTCCATCGTCACCCGGCCGACATGCGGGACCTTCCTGCCATGCAGGAAGCCAAAAGCTCCCGACGGCATTGCCTGCCTCAGCGTCACCCCGCCGCCCGACACTGAACGATGATAGCCGTCGGCATAGCCGATCGCGACGGTCGCGATGCGGCTGTCACGGGTGAATCGCGCCGAAGCGCCGTAGCTTGCCGTCCCGCCCGAGGGGACCGTGCGCAGTTGCAGAATGCGGGCTTCCGCGGTGACGACCGGCTTCATCGGATTGATGGCGTCGTTCACCGCCTCACCGCCATAGACCGCGATGCCGGGGCGGGTAAGGTCGAAATGGTAGTCCTCGCCGAGAAAAACGCCGCCGGAATTCGCAAGGCTTGCGGGCACGCCCTCGAAGGCTGCCGTCACCTCGCGAAAGCGCTGGAGCTGATAGAGATTCATCGGATGCTTCGGATCGTCGCCGCAAGCGAGATGACTCATCACCAATACGGGCGAAAAGCTCGCCGGGCGTGCGGGATCGTGAGCGAGCGCAATGGCCTCCTCGACGGATAGCCCCAAGCGGTTCATGCCGGTATCGACATGGAGAACGCAAGGATGCTCGCCCCGCTCGGAAAGCGTCGCCATGAAGACGGCAAGCTGCTCCTCCGAGTTGATGATCGGCACGAGGTCGTTGGCGAAGAAAAGTTCCTCATTGCCGGGCCACATGCCGGCGAGAATGTAGATTCGGGCATCGGGAAGAAGCGGGCGGAGCTCGGCGCCTTCCTCAGCATCGGCGACGAAGAAATCGCGCGCACCAGCCGCGCAGAGAGCCGGTGCCGCATGCGCGACGCCGATCCCATAGGCATTGGCCTTGAGGACGGCGGCGGCCGGGGCCTTGCCCGAGCGCTCGTTCATCGCCCGCCAATTGTCGGCGAGAGCCGTGAGGTCGATGGTAAGCCGGTTTGAGGCAGCGAGGAATTCGGGGCTGTGCATGGGCGAGCTCTTGCATGGGCGATACCTTGAGCAATACATCCATGCGCCCGATGCCGCAAACGGCTTCGGCACCGGGCTCCCCGATATGGTGAGCACTTTTATGCAAGACGAAAAATCGTGGCACCGTTAGGATTGGTCCGACGAGACCCACGATGGGCATCCGGGCAGTGACGGCTATCGCTACCGGATGATCTATCCGTCCGTCGAGCTCTTCGTCGAAGTTCTCGAGGATGTCACCGGCCGTCCCTTCCGCGGCACGCCCTGCTTTTTGCGGCAGTGGCAGACGGACACGGAGCTCGCAGCCGCCTTCCGACGGGCCCATCAGATGCTTGAAGGAAAAACGGGAGCGCTCGAGGCGGACGAAGGCATGTTCGGTTTCCTGGCGACGCTGTTTGAGCGGCACGGCAGCGCGATCATCGTTCCGGTCCGCACGCGCGAGAGTTCCGCGGTGCACCGCGCCCGCGACTATCTCCTCGAAAACTATTCAAGCGACATCGGGCTCGAAGAGCTTGCGAAAGTAGCCGGCCTCAGCCGCGCCCATCTGATCCGGGCTTTCCGCAAGGAGTTTCATATTACCCCACATGCCTTCCTGACCGACAAGCGGGTGCGCGAGGCAAGGACGCTCTTGCGTCGGGGGTGGTCGGCGGTCGATACGGCCTACCATTGCGGCTTCGCGGATCAGGCACACTTCACCCGCCATTTCAAGGCGCGCACCGGCGTGACGCCGGGGGCCTTCCGCGGCGGGTAAGTCGTTATCTTCATGCATGTCGTCATCCCAAAACCGCTGCAAACGTTTGGGCGTCAGGCATTAGGGCCCTGACGCTAGATCACTTTCGTTCAAGACCTGCCGCTGCGGTCCTTCTATGACTCTCCGCGAAACAAGGACGGAGATCGTAGACGTGAAAAGGGTAGGGATATCTCAGGAGTTTCTTGGCGGCATGAGGGCGATGGCGCCCTTGATCGTCGCCGTGATCCCGATCGGCCTGGTCTTCGGTGCCGTTGCCGCAAGCAAGGGCCTGAGCAGCCTCGAAGCGACGCTGATGAGCATCCTCGTCTTTGCCGGCGGGTCGCAGTTCGTCGCCATGGACATCTGGACGCATCCGGCCCCCTGGGGCGCGCTCGCCTTTTCTGCCCTGCTCGTCAACATCCGCCACGTGCTGATGAGCGCTTCGATCGGCACGAAGATGCCGGCTTTCTCCGGCCCGGCGAAATACGCCGCGATGCTGCTGCTCGCCGACGAAATCTGGGCGATGGCCGAGGTTCGTGCCGGCAAGACGCGGCTCACGCCCGCCTGGTATGCGGGCCTTGCCGTGCCGTTCTATTGTGTATGGGTTTTGGCGAGCCTCGCGGGCGCCGCCGCTGGCGCCTTCCTCGGTGACCCTAAGGCGATCGGCCTGGATTTCGCGTTTCCGGCCGTCTTCACCGTCCTGGTGATGGGATTCTGGAAAGGGCGAGAGACTGGCGCAGTGCTGGCCGCCAGCGCTGCGGCGGCGGTGCTTGCCCATCAGCTTCTGCCCGGCGTCTGGTACATCGCGGCCGGTGCCGCCGCCGGCGTCGCTGCAACGCTCGTCACAAGCCGACGTCAGGAGGCCTGCGCATGACGCTCGATCCGAATACCTTCCTCGCCATTGTCGCGATGGCCGCCGCCACGGTGCTGACTCGCATTGCTGGGCTTGTCCTCATCCGCTTCGTCGCCATCGGCCCACAGCAGAAGCGTGCCTTGGAGGCGATCCCGCCTGCCGTGCTGATGGCAGTCATCGCCCCGACGGCGCTCGTCACCGGGCCAGCCGAGACCCTCGCAACCCTTGCCACGGCATTCGCCGCAATGCGACTGCCGTTGCTCGCAGCGGTGGCGATCGGCGTCTTTGTCGTCGCCGTCGCCAGGGTGCTGATCGGGATGTGAAGATTGCTGTCGGGCGACGTCGACGCGCCCGGCTCAGTGCTCGTACTGGGTGAATGACGGATCGGCGAGGTCCGAGAAGCGCGTGAATTCCGACTGGAAGGCGAGCTTCACGGTGCCGGTCGGTCCGTGACGCTGCTTGGCGATGATCACATCGGCCGTCCCCTTCACCCGCTCCATCTGCATTTTCCACTCGTCGTATTTCGGATCGAGCTCGTCGCGCGGTTCCATGTTTTTCACATAGTATTCCTCGCGGAACACGAAGAGCACCACGTCGGCGTCCTGCTCGATCGAG
This sequence comes from Sinorhizobium sp. BJ1, assembly GCF_002531555.1. Classification (NCBI taxonomy): domain Bacteria; kingdom Pseudomonadati; phylum Pseudomonadota; class Alphaproteobacteria; order Hyphomicrobiales; family Rhizobiaceae; genus Sinorhizobium; species Sinorhizobium sp. BJ1. The sequence continues at coordinate 171,867 of NZ_NWTH01000003.1, read as the reverse complement.
CCCGATTCACGCAGGTCGGAGAGCTGCGGACGCTTGTCTTCGCGGCTTTCAACCGCGCGCGACAGCTGAGACAGCGCGATGATCGGTACGTTGAGTTCCTTGCCGAGCGCCTTGAGGCCGGTGGTGATCTCGGTGATCTCCTGCACGCGGTTTTCGCTCGATTTCTTCGAGCCGCTCATCAGCTGGACGTAGTCGACGACGAGCACGTCGAGACCGCGCTGGCGCTTCAGGCGGCGGGCACGCGCCGCCAGCTGCGCGATCGAGATGCCGCCGGTCTGGTCGATGAAAAGCGGCACCTTCTGCATCATCTGCGAGCAGGCGACGAGCTTCTCGAAATCGGCCTCCGAAATATCGCCGCGGCGGATCTTCGAGGACGACACTTCGGTCTGCTCGGAGATGATACGGGTGGCCAGCTGTTCGGACGACATTTCGAGCGAATAGAAGCCGACTACGCCGCCGTTCCTCGCCTTGAAGGAGCCGTCGGGCTGCACTTCCGGCTCGTAGGAGGCGGCGATGTTGTAAGCGATGTTGGTCGCAAGCGACGTCTTGCCCATGCCCGGACGCCCCGCGAGGATGATCAGGTCCGAGCGCTGCAGACCACCCATCTTGCCATCGAGTGAATGGATGCCGGTGGAGATGCCGGAGAGGTGCCCGTCGCGTTCGAAGGCCTGTCCGGCCATGTCGATGGCGAGCGCCACGGCGTCGTTGAAAGATTGAAAGCCGCCGTCGTAGCGGCCGGTCTCCGCGAGTTCGAAGAGGCGCCGTTCGGCGTCCTCGATCTGGTTCTGCGGCGGCATGTCGAGCGGCGCGTCAAAGGCGATGTTGACCATGTCCTCGCCGATGGTGATCAGCGAGCGGCGCAGCGCCAGGTCGTAGATCGCCCGGCCGTAATCCTCCGCGTTGATGATCGAAACGGCCTCCGCCGCAAGACGCGCGAGATATTGCGCGACCGTCAGATCGCCCACCTTGTCGTCGGCCTTGAGGAAGGTCTTGACCGTCACCGGGTTGGCGGTCTTGCCCATGCGGATGATCTCGCCGGCGACCTCGAAGATCTTGCGATGCAGCGGCTCGTAAAGATGCACCGGCTTGAGGAAGTCGGATACGCGGTAAAAGGCGTCGTTATTGACCAGGATGGCGCCGAGCAGCGCCTGTTCGGCTTCCAGGTTGTTCGGCGCCTCGCGATAATGCTGGTCCGCCTGATCCTTGAGCAAGGGAGCGAGCTTTCGCGCTGCGTCGTTCATGGTAAGTCCGTGTCCGCCTCTGAATTCCGTGAGCCAATCGGTTTGCTGCCTGCCCTCCGCCAAGTCTAGTGTAGCCGTGCAACAGTGCCGGAGGTTGTGGCTCCGTCGGTGTTTTTTTCGCGGTTGTTCACACTGATTCACAGGGGGCGCGGATAGACCCGAAACATGCCACGCCAGGGCATTGCGCTGAGGCCGAAGGCTGCCGCAAATCTATCTGATTCGTTTTCCCGCGTCGTCCGCCAATAGCCCCCGCTCCTTTCGTGGCGGCAAAAGAAAAGCCCGGATCGCGGGGATCCGGGCTTTTCGTTCACTCTGTCGCTGAAGCTTATTCTTCTTCGGACGCGAATTCGGCTTCCGGGTTGAAGAAGTCTTCCGGCTTCAGGGCGTCTTCGTCGACGCCGTAGATCGCCTCGGCGGAGGTCAGGCTTTCGCCCTTGGCCTGGCGCTCAGCCTCTTCGGCCGAACGGGCGACGTTGATCTGGATGACCACGTCGACTTCTCCGTGCAGGTGCAGCGTCACTTTGTGAACGCCAATCGCTTTGATCGGCTGGTTGAGGTTGACCTGGTTGCGGTTGATGTTGAAGCCTTCGGCAGCCAGCACGTCAACGATGTCGCGAGCGGCGACCGAGCCGTAAAGCTGGCCGGTTTCGCCGGCGGAGCGGACGATCACGAAGGACTTGCCGTCGAGCTTCTCGGCCACCTTCTGGGCTTCCGACTTGCGCTCGAGGTTGCGGGCTTCGAGCGTTGCGCGCTCGGATTCGAAACGGGCCTTGTTGCCCGCGTTGGCGCGCAGCGCCTTGCCGAGCGGCAGCAGGTAGTTACGGGCAAAGCCGTCGCGGACCTTTACGGTTTCGCCCATCTGGCCGAGCTTGGCGATGCGTTCGAGGAGAATGACTTCCATGTTGAATATCCTTTCAGTTTGGCATTGTTCGTTGGTTAGCTTTTTCCCGTCGGCGTGACCGCGATGGTGCGTCGCGTGTCGGTCAGTCCGGTCAGGAGGAAGAAGACCGCCGGGATCGTGAAGACGAGTACCGACAGATAGGCGATCCACAGCACGGGAAGCCGCCAGGACTTGCCGCGCGTGCGGAAATGGAAGGAAGCGAAGCCCGAGAGCAGGAACCCCGCCCCGAATGTCCCGCAGACGAGGGCGCCGATTGCCGCCGGCGCACCGCCCAGGAAGGTAAGGATCAGGCCGGCGAGGAAGACGAAGATGGCGTTGCGATGCATCCTGAGGGAAGAGGGGATGTCTTCGCGCGGCCGGACGGATCTTCCCGACATCTGCACGATCAGGGTCGCGACATAATAGGCGGCAAAGAGCATGACCACCCAGATCGCGCCCTGCACAAGCGGCAGGGCGAGCGTGAACATCGACTTGAGCTGGGCAATTGCGGCTGCGTCGGGACTATAGAGCGGTTCCTGCGCCTTCACCGCCTCGACGATGGTGTCGACCATCAGGTCGGAGACGCCTGAATCATATCCGACGATGGTGGCGACGATGACCATGCCGAGGGTAACGAGCCCGGCGAGGTGGCCGAGGATGTCGGAGAGCGGATACCAGGCGAGGGCCCCCTCGGGACCGCCGAGTTCCGGGGCCGGCCGCGCAAGATTGGCGAGGTGGCTGAGCCAGCCGGCCGGGACGAGCGTGACGACAAGGATGAGCAACGCAAAATAGGGCGAAATCAGGCCTGCCGCCGTCACGCCCGCCGCGATGATCGCGGTGATCGCGGCGGCATTGCCCCAACCGAGCCCGGCGATCAGGATCGGCAGTGCGGAAGCGGCATAGAGCACGATTGCAAGGGACGACTGCGTATTCGCGCCCATCGAAAGAAGGGCGGCGGTAATACCGGCAAGCGCGCCGGTGATCAGCGATGTCCTGTTCCAGGTCTGCACGTTCGCTGTCCTGCTCTAAACGCAGTTAGGGGCGCGCTCTTGCCTGCCCCAACATGGGATTTGGCGCTTTCCGCGCCGGTTCCGATCCGCGCCCACCGCGGAAGGGAGGCATCAAGGCGCTCACCCGAAGGAAGCGCCTCGACGCAGAGTCGGTTACCGTTGGGTCAGGTGACCAACGGAAAGTCAGCCTTACGATACGACGTAGGGCAGCAGGCCGAGGAAGCGTGCACGCTTGATCGCCTGGGCGAGTTCGCGCTGCTTCTTCTGGGAAACGGCCGTGATGCGGGAAGGAACGATCTTGCCGCGCTCGGAAATGTAGCGCTGCAAGAGGCGAACGTCCTTGTAGTCGATCCGCGGAGCGTTTGCGCCCGAGAAGGGGCAGGTCTTGCGGCGACGGTGGAACGGGCGGCGTACCGGAGCGGAAGAAACTTCAGCCATTGTCTTTATCTCCTAGGCTTCGGGTTACGCGCGGTCTTCGCGCGGGCGGCGCGGACGGTCGTCGCGGTCGCCACGGTCCGGACGCGGACCACGGTCGCCGAAACCACCACGGTCCGGACGGTCGCCGTCGCGGCGCGGACGATCGTCGCGATCGCGCTTCTGCATCATCGCGGACGGACCTTCCTCGTGCTTCTCGACGGCGATCGTCATGTAGCGCAGGACGTCTTCGTTGATGCGCATCTGGCGCTCGACTTCGTGGACTGCCGGTGCCGGAGCATCGATGTCCATGAGGACGTAGTGAGCCTTGCGGTTCTTCTTGATGCGGTAGGTGAGGGACTTCAGGCCCCAGTTCTCGACACGGCCGAGCTTGCCGCCGTTTGCTTCGATGACAGCCTTGTACTGTTCGACCAGGGCATCGACCTGCTGCGGCGTGATATCCTGCCGGGCGAGGAATACGTGTTCATAAAGAGCCATTGTGGCTTGCCTTTCTTGCGTTAATCAGCCCGGACCTTGGCGGCTAAGCCTCAACGACTGTTCTTATTGGCTGCAGAGAGCCGGCAAGAAAGTGTTGTATCGAGACGGTCGAGAGCGGAGACACGGGAGGCCGGAACAGCTAGTCGTTCCTGGCGGCCTCCGGGATGGAAGCCGGCCCTCCGTTCAGCCACCAGCCAGAAGACCGGGCGTTTCGAACAGCGCGCTTATACGGATTTTCGGGCGAAATGCAAGGCGCGATTGGAAGATCGTCCGCCGGCCCCCGAAGCGGGGAGATGCCCGCAGCGCCAAGTTGCGGAACAAACGCTGTTCTTCCTTGTTGGCCCGCAGTCGGGAAACTGCAGGAGAAGACAATGCACCATATCGATCCGAAGATGCAGGAGTGCATAGAAAACTGCCTGGCCTGCTACCGGGCCTGTCTTTCGACGGCAATGAGTCATTGTCTGGAGGCGGGCGGCAGGCACACGGAGCCACATCATTTCCGGCTGATGATGGCCTGCGCCGAGATTTGCCGGACCACAGCGCATTTCATGCTGATCGGAACGCCCCATCACCGGCACGTCTGCAGCGAATGCGCAGAGATTTGCAGCGAATGCGCGGCTGACTGCGAACGCATCGGCGACATGGCCGAATGCGTCGACGCCTGCCAGCGCTGCGCCATAAGCTGCCGTCAGATGGCAGCCTGAGGCGGCATTTGCAGCGTCCAGCGGAACGGCGCTCAGATCGGCGCCGGATAGAGTCGATGCAGACGCCGGATGCCGTTCAGCACGTCCTGCGGGAGCGCGATGTCAGCGGCGCTGATATCAGTCTTCAACTGCGGGATCGATGTTGCGCCGATGATGACGGAAGCCATGAAGGGGCGCGTCAGGCAAAAGGCGAGCGCCATCTGCGCAGGGTCGAGGCCATGCTCGCGCGCAAGCGCCACATAGGCGGCGACCGCCGGCTCCTGGTGCGGTGTGAAGCGGCCGCCGAGATCGCCGTTGATCGACAGGCGCGACCCGAGAGGTTTTGCTCCGTTGAGATATTTTCCTGTCAACAGGCCGGCCGCCAACGGCGAATAGGCAAGCAGCCCGACGTCTTCGTGATGCGACAGTTCGGCGAGATCGAGGTCGTAGGTGCGGTAAAGCAGATTGTACTCGTTCTGGATTGTCGCGACGCGCGGCAAGCTGTGCCTCTCCGACAGGTCGAGCATCTTCATCGCGCCCCAGGCGGTTTCGTTCGAAAGCCCGATGGCGCGGATCTTGCCGGCCTTCACGAGATCGCCGAGCTTGTCGAGAATGGCCGTCAGATCGGCGGCGACATGCTCTTTGTCCTGCCGCGACGGGTCGTAGGACCAGGCGTTGCGGAAGTGGTAGTGGCCCCGGTTGGGCCAGTGAAGCTGGTAGAGGTCGACATAGTCGGTCTTCAGCCGCTTGAGGCTGGCATCGAGGGCTTCTTCGATTCCCTCCGCTGTCATCGGTCCGCCGTTGCGGATATAGGGACGGCCGGAGCCGGCGACCTTGGTGGCAAGCACCACGTCGTCGCGCCGGCGACGCCCTGCCAGCCAGTCGCCGATGATGCGCTCGGTATTCCCGTAGGTTTCGGCCGACAGCGGCGTCGTCGGGTAAAGTTCGGCGGTGTCGATGAAGTTGACGCCCCGTTCGACTGCGTAGTCGAGCTGCCCGTGGGCTTCGATCGGCGTATTCTGGGAGCCCCAGGTCATGGTGCCGAGGCAGATTTCGGAAACCTGGATGCCGGTGCGGCCAAGCGTGTTGTAGCGCATGAAATGACGTTCCTTGTGCTGGCGAACGCGCGCCGGCGGGAGGAAAAGGCGCGCTGCCCTCGAATGGGGTGATGCCGCAACCTCGAGAATATCGAGCCGGTGCGGCCATGCGGGGCAAACTTAAGCGTTGGTTGACGAAGATCAAGGGCAAAAGCCCGCAACGAACGGGCCTGCGCGCTTGACTCGCCGTTCAGGAATGTGAATGGAGAGGAAAAGACGGGTGGAGTAAGAAAGTTGGCGGTCAGCGCCCGCATTCGCTCGGATACCAAGAGAGCAGATAGCGATGGGCCGAAAATCGCCGGTCGAGATCCAGGGAAGGGCACTCCTGATGAACATTGCATTCACGTTCCCCGGTCAGGGCAGCCAGGCTGTCGGCATGGGCAAGGACCTGGCCGAAGCGTTTCCGGAGGCCGCTGCCGTCTTCGCCGAGGTCGATGACGCGCTCGGCGAGAAGCTTTCCGACATCATGTGGAACGGACCGGAGGAAACCCTGACGCTCACGGCGAACGCCCAACCGGCGCTGATGGCGGTTTCCATGGCAGTGATCCGGGTGCTCGAATCGCAGGGGCTCGATCTCAGGAGCAAGATCTCCTTCGTCGCCGGTCATTCGCTCGGCGAGTATTCGGCGCTCTGTGCCGCCGGAACCTTTTCGCTCGGCGATACGGCTCGGCTGCTCCGCATTCGCGGCAATGCGATGCAGGCGGCCGTCCCGGTCGGCAAGGGTGCGATGGCCGCGATCATCGGCCTGGAACATGACGATGTCGAAGCGGTCTGTCGCGAAGCGTCGTCGCTCGGCGCCTGCCAGATCGCCAACGACAACGGCGGCGGACAGCTGGTGATCTCGGGCGAGAAGCAGGCGGTCGAAAAGGCCGCCGCACTCGCTTCGGAAAGGGGCGCCAAGCGCGCCCTGATGCTGCCGGTCTCGGCTCCCTTCCATTCCGCCCTGATGGCGCCTGCCGCTGAAGCCATGCGCGAAGCCCTTTCGACTGTCGAGAAGCGTGATCCGGTCGTGCCGGTCGTCGCGAACATCCTGGCCGCCCCGGTGAGCGACGCCGGCGAGATCGTCAGATTGCTCGTCGAGCAGGTGACTGGCCAGGTGCGCTGGCGCGAAACCGTTCAGTGGTTCGCCGCCAATGATGTGACGACTCTCTATGAGATCGGCTCGGGCAAGGTGCTGACCGGTCTCGCCCGGCGGATCGACAAGAACGTCAACGGCATTGCCGTCAATACGCCTGCCGATATAGACGCGGCGCTTGCCGCCCTTCTGGCCTGAACGCCCCAATCAAGCGCCCATTATTAAGGGAGAAATCCATGTTCGATCTTTCCGGCCGCAAGGCTCTCGTCACCGGCGCATCCGGCGGCATCGGCGAGGAAATCGCCCGCATGCTGCACGCCCAGGGGGCCATTGTCGGCCTCCACGGCACCCGCGTCGAGAAGCTCGAGGCACTTGCCAATACACTTGGCGAGCGCGTCCAGATCTTCCCGGCAAATCTTTCCGATCGTGCCGAAGTCAAGGCGCTCGGCGAGAAGGCGGAGACCGAACTCGGCGGCGTGGACATCCTCGTCAACAACGCCGGCATCACCAAGGACGGCCTTTTCGTCCGGATGAGCGACGATGACTGGGACAATGTCCTGGAGGTCAACCTGACGGCCGTCTTCCGGCTGACCCGTGAGCTGACGCATCCGATGATGCGCCGGCGCTTCGGCCGCATCGTCAACATCACCTCCGTCGTCGGCGTGACCGGCAATCCGGGCCAGGCCAACTACTGCGCGTCGAAGGCCGGCATGATCGGTTTCTCCAAGTCGCTCGCCCAGGAAATCGCCACCCGCAACGTCACCGTCAACTGCGTTGCCCCAGGCTTCATCGAAAGTGCGATGACGGGAAAGCTCAACGAGAAGCAGAAGGAAGGCATCATGGCGGCGATCCCGATGCGCCGGATGGGAAGCGGTGCCGAAGTCGCCTCCGCCGTCGCGTATCTCGCTTCCAGCGAAGCGGGATACGTCACCGGACAGACCATTCACGTCAATGGCGGCATGGCGATGATCTGACCTGCGGTTTTCGGCGGCCGGGTGATGCAACCCGCGACCTGCCGCCGGACGCTCGCGCAACGCCTTTGCGCGTGGATGCCAAATGCCTGAAATTCAATGTTGAGCAAGCGAATGTCGGGCATTTTCGGACTTTGCGGCAGACTTAAACCGTGTTAATCGGGCCATGACTGTGCGCAGTCGACCGGTCCGGCCAGGTGGTCCGGCAGCCTCTGCTGCCACGGGTTTCCGCGGTTTTCGGTTGAATGGATTGCTCGGTGGGCCATCTTGGTCTATCAGGCGTGAATGAGTACCGGCGCCAAAAATGGCGCCGCAGAGAAAACGAAGGTCGAGGAACTCCGACATGAGCGATATCGCAGAACGCGTGAAGAAAATTGTTATTGATCATCTTGGCGTCGATGCCGAAAAAGTGAGCGAAGGCGCAAGCTTCATCGATGACCTCGGCGCGGACTCGCTCGACACGGTCGAACTGGTCATGGCTTTCGAAGAGGAATTCGGCGTCGAGATCCCGGACGACGCGGCGGATTCGATCCTGACCGTCGGCGACGCCGTCAAGTTCATCGAGAAGGCCCAGGCCTAATCGTTGCTGCGGCCTCGAGGCCGCCGGCGGGCCGCAACTCGCGGCCCGTACAGCCCGGGGGATGTGGGCTGGCCCGCCTTAATTGCGGGTCGCGATCAGCAAAGCGCTCCCGCCTTTCCCTCTGATCGTCAAAGCTGCAAGGGATGCAGGGATCGGGCTCGTCGCATGCGTTCCGGTTCGGCTCCGGAATGGAACAATCAGGGTGGGTCACGGGCATGAGACGTGTCGTTATCACCGGTACCGGCATGGTATCTCCTTTGGGTTGCGGAACCGAGGTTAGCTGGTCGCGTCTTGTTGCCGGCGGCAACGCGGCGCGCCGGGTTACCGAGTTCGAGGTCGAGGACCTACCCGCCAAGATCGCCTGCCGCATCCCCTTCGGCGACGGTTCCGACGGTACATTCAATGCCGACGACTGGATGGAGCCCAAGGAGCAGCGCAAGGTCGACCCCTTCATCGTCTATGCGATGGCGGCCGCCGACATGGCGCTGGCGGACGCCGGCTGGAAGCCGGAAAGCGACGAGGACCAGATTGCAACCGGCGTGCTGATCGGCTCCGGCATCGGCGGCCTGGAAGGGATCGTCGAGGGCGGCTATACGCTCCGCGACAAGGGCCCGCGCCGGCTTTCGCCCTTCTTCATCCCCGGTCGCCTGATCAATCTTGCCTCCGGCCAGGTTTCGATCCGGCACAAGTTGCGCGGTCCGAACCACTCGGTTGTTACGGCCTGTTCGACCGGCGCGCACGCGATCGGCGACGCAAGCCGCCTGATCGCGCTCGGTGACGCCGACGTGATGGTGGCGGGCGGAACCGAATCGCCGATCTGCCGTATCTCGCTGGCGGGCTTTGCCGCCTGCAAGGCACTCTCGACGCAGCACAATGACAATCCGGAAAAGGCATCGCGTCCCTATGACGCCGATCGCGACGGCTTCGTCATGGGCGAGGGGGCCGGCATCGTCATTCTCGAGGAGCTTGAGCACGCAAAGGCGCGCGGCGCCAAGATCTACGCCGAAGTAGTCGGCTACGGCCTTTCCGGAGACGCCTTCCACATCACCGCTCCGTCGGAGGATGGTGACGGCGCCTATCGTTGCATGCAGATGGCGCTGAAGCGCGCTGGCCTGACGGCTGCCGACGTCGACTACATCAACGCGCACGGTACATCCACCATGGCCGATACGATCGAACTCGGTGCGGTCGAGCGACTGGTCGGCGACAGCGCCTCGAAGATCTCGATGTCTTCGACGAAATCGGCGATCGGTCATCTGCTCGGGGCCGCCGGCGCGGTCGAGGCGATTTTTTCGGCACTGGCAATTCGCGACAACGTCGCTCCGCCGACGCTCAATCTCGACAATCCGTCGGTCGAGTCGAAGATCGACCTCGTGCCGCACGTTGCCCGCAAGCGCGAAATCAACGTCGCCCTGTCGAATTCCTTCGGTTTCGGCGGCACCAATGCATCGCTGGTGCTCTGCCGCTACAAGGGCGACTGATACCGTGGGAGTGGCTCCGGCAGCGTGAGCGGAAAAGCCGGTCGCGCTTTCCATTAGCGCGTCGGAGCTTGATCCCGTTTTTTGCCGCAATGCTCGCTACAAGCTGTCGGCGGGAGATGCCGTGTCGGCGTCGCCCCGATTGGCTATGTTCGCGCAAGGCACATCTGACAATTGTAGAACACCTATTGCTCTGACACATTTGTGCACGTTTACGCTCGCCGTCGGTCTAAGCCGAAACCCGCACCGGCGACAGCTCGATTGAATTTGCGAGTTTCGGATTCGGGATAATCGTGAGCGACTCAAACGATAACAGCGCGGCACAGTTTGGCCGCAATGAAGCCGGGAGCAACGGGCCGATCATTCCGAAATCGGCCAGCGAGGCGCTGAGACCCGAGCGGGTGCCGGAGCCGCCCAAACGTTCCCGAAAGGCGCGCAGCCAGGCCGTCATCTTCCTCAATTTCCTGATGACCGTGGTCGTTTTCGTGGCGTTGGCGGCGGCGGGCGCCGTCTACTACGCGATGCATGCATATGAGAAACCCGGACCGCTGGAAGCAAACAGGAACTTCATCGTACGCAGCGGCGCCGGCATCATCGAAATTGCCGAGGGGCTGGAGCGCAACAACATCATCACCGACAGTCGCGTGTTCCGCTTCGTCTCCGAGGCCTATCTCGACAACGAGACGCTGAAGGCCGGCGAATACGAGATCAAGGCGCATGCGTCGATGCAGGAGATCATGGAACTCTTGAAGTCCGGCAAGTCGATCCTTTATGCCGTGTCTCTTCCGGAAGGACTGACCGTAAAGCAGATGTTCCGCAAGCTTGCGGACGACCCAGTGCTCGTCGGCGATCTGCCGACGGAACTGCCGGCCGAAGGCGCACTGAAGCCGGACACTTACAAATTCACACGCGGCACCAAGCGGGCGGAAATCGTCCAGCAAATGATTTCGGCGCAGAAGGCGCTGGTTGAGCAGATCTGGGAAAAACGTGATCCGGAGCTGCCGGTGACGTCGGTCGAAGAGTTCGTCACGCTCGCCTCCATCGTCGAGAAGGAGACTGGGCGCGCAGACGAGCGGCCGCGCGTGGCCTCCGTCTTCATCAACCGTTTGGAAAAGGGCATGCGCCTGCAGTCCGATCCGACGATCATCTACGGCATTTTCGGCGGGGAGGGGAAACCAGCCGACCGGGTGATCCTCAAGTCGGACCTCGACAAGGAAACTCCTTACAACACCTATCTCATCAAGGGGTTGCCGCCGACACCGATCGCAAATCCGGGCAGGGCGGCGCTGGAAGCGGTGGCAAATCCCTCGCGCACGCCTGAGCTTTATTTCGTCGCCGACGGCACAGGCGGTCACGTCTTTGCCGCGACGCTCGACGAGCACAATGCGAATGTGCGGCGATGGCGGAAGCTCGAGGCCGAAAAGGCGGCCGAGGCGGCAAAGGCGGCTGCGGATGCAGCCACGGCTCCGCCCGAGGCGCAATAAAGACAGGCTGCATTGTGGACGATTGGGGGACGGCGCGGATATCCCTTGCGGGATGCCGCGCCGTCGCCCTATTGCTTCTGCAACGACAGCGCCGCGCGTCGGTTCCGGCGCACAAAGGTCGCTGTGGCACCTAAAACCGCTGGATGTTCCCCAAATCGGCTCCGATTTAAGAAACATCCCGCAGCGAATGGAGGAAAGCATGCCGCTCCAATCGATGACCGGCTTTGCCAGGAGAGAGGGGAGCAGCGGCCGCTATCGCTGGACTTGGGAATTGCGCTCGGTCAACGGAAAAGGGCTCGATGTGCGGCTGCGCCTGCCGCAGGGGTTGGAGCGTTTCGAGCCCGACTGTCGTCGTCTTGCCCCACAGTATTTCTCTCGCGGCAACCTGCAGATCGCGCTGTCGGTGAGCGGCGGCGAGACGGCCGTCGAAGCGGTGGTCAACCGGGGTGCCTTGGATGCGGTCCTGAAACTGCGCGAGCAACTGGGCGATCTCGTCGACGCGGCGCCGCTCAGCTTCGATACGCTTCTGTCGCTGCGCGGCATCATCGATTTTCGTGAGCCGGAGGAAAGCGAGAGCGAGCGCGCCGCACGCGACGCCGATATCGTCAAGGGACTGGAATCGTCGCTCGCAGACCTCGCCGTCATGCGCGAGGACGAGGGAGCTGCGCTCGAAAAGGTTTTGCTGGCGCAGGTGGGCCGCATCGAAGAGCTGACGGCGACGGTAGAGAACGACCCGTCACGGAGCCCTTCCGCGATCGCCGCACGATTGGCACAGCAGGTCGCGCTGATCATGGACAACGCGACGTCCATCGACCGCGAAAGATTGCATGCAGAGGTCGCGCTGCTTGCGACCAAGGCTGACCTCAGGGAAGAGATCGACCGGCTCCGTTCGCACATCGCCGCCGCCCGCGAACTCTTGACGAAGGGCGGACCGGTTGGACGCAAGCTCGACTTTCTTGCACAGGAATTTAACCGGGAATCGAATACGATCTGCTCGAAGTCGAACGCCGCCGCCGTCTCGGCCGCGGGCATCGAATTGAAGGTTGTGATCGACCAGTTCCGCGAACAGGTTCAGAATCTGGAGTAAGACATGAAATCGGCGACTGCCTCGCCCATCAGGATCGCCCGTCGCGGTTTGATGCTTGTGATCTCGTCGCCTTCGGGTGCCGGCAAATCGACGATCGCGCGCAATCTCCTCGAAGCCGATCCGGAACTGAGCATCTCGGTGAGCGTGACGACGCGCGCCCGGCGCCCGAGCGAGATCGAGGGGCGGCATTACTACTTCAAGACCGTCCGCGAATTCGAAGCCTTGAGGGCGACGGACTCGCTTCTCGAATGGGCCGAGGTGCACGGTAATTTTTACGGAACACCGCGCGACGCCGTCGAAACCGCTATGGCCGAAGGGCGCGATATGCTCTTCGATATCGACTGGCAAGGTGCGCAGCAATTGCAGGAAAAGATGGCGGGCGACGTCGTCTCGATCTTCATCCTGCCGCCGTCCATGGCCGAGCTGCAGTCCCGCCTGCATCGGCGCGCCGAAGACACCGAAGAAGTGATCGCCACCCGGCTTGCCAACTCACGCGCCGAGATCGAGCACTGGCGGGAATACGACTATATTGTCGTCAACGACGATCTGGACCGTGCCTTTTCTTCGGTCCGCTCGATCATCGAAGCGGAGCGCCTGCGCCGCGACCGGCGACCCGGGCTGTTCGAATTCGTCAACGGTCTTCTGACGGAGAATCCGTTCTAGTCCCCGGCCTTTGCGCCAGCTCAGAGGCAATTGGCCAACCGGCAGAACTCTTCCACCGTCAGCGTCTCGGCCCGGCGTTGCGGGTCGATGCCGGCTTTGCCAAGCAGCGCTTCGCCACCGAGCGGCTTGAGGCTTTGACGTAGCATCTTGCGGCGCTGGCCAAAGGCTGCCTGCGTGACCTTCTCGAGCGCCGAGGCGGCGCATGGGATCGGATTGTCGATCGGCTCGAGATGCACGACCGTGGAGGTGACCTTCGGCGGCGGCGTGAAGGCCTGTGCTGGAACATCGAAGGCCAGGTGTGCATTGGTCCTCCAGCCGCAGAGGACGCCGAGGCGGCCGTAATGATCGTCGTCGGCGCTCGCCACGATCCGCAAGCCGACTTCCCGCTGGAACATCAGCGTCATCGACTCCCAGAAGGGCGGCCAGCGCCCCGGCAGCAGCCAATTGACGAGAAGCTGTGTGCCGACATTGTAGGGCAGATTGGCGATGATACGCACCGGACCCTCGGCGAGGGTCTCGAAATCGACCTTCAGGGCATCGCCCTCGACGACATCGAGCCGGCCAGGATAATGGGTGCTGATTTCGGCAAGCGCCGGAAGGCAGCGCGGGTCGCGTTCGATTGCCACGACCTTCTTGGCGCCGAGTGCCAAGATCGCGCGCGTCAGCCCTCCCGGGCCCGGACCGACCTCAATGACGGTGACGTCATCGAGAGGGCCGGCCGTGCGTGCGATCTTCTGCGTGAGGTTGAGATCGAGCAGGAAATTCTGCCCGAGCGCCTTCTTCGCATCCAGTCCGTGGCGCTGGATGACGTCGCGAAGCGGCGGCAGGCCGTCGAGTGCTGCCATCAGCCCTGCGCCTTCCCGGCATTGGCTGCAAGCTCCGCGGCAAGCCGCAGCGCCGCCTGCAGGCTGTCCTCTCGGGCAATGCCCCTGCCGGCAATCGCGAAGGCGGTGCCGTGGTCCGGCGAGGTTCTGATGAAAGGCAGGCCAAGCGTCACATTGACACTGTCATCGAAGCCGAGTGCCTTGGCCGGGATCAGGGCCTGGTCGTGATACATGCAGATCGCGACGTCGTAGGTCTCCCTTGCCCGATCATGGAACATCGTGTCGGCCGGAAGCGGTCCGACAACGTTGAGACCTTCGGCGCGAAGGCGGTCGATGACCGGGCGGATGACCGCATCGTCTTCGAGACCGAGCGCACCGCCTTCGCCCGCATGTGGATTGAGACCGGCGATGGCGAGGCGTGGCGCCGCCAGCCCGAAGCGGCTCTTCAGATCGGCGGCGGTTATCGTGCAGGTCCGGTAGATCAGATCCTGCGTCAGCGCCGCGGGAACATCCTTGAGCGGAATATGGATGGTTACGGGAACGGCGCGCAGCTTCGGTCCCGCCAGCATCATCACCGGCGGGGCGGAGGTCCCGGTCGCCTTCTCCGCCAGATCGGCGAGATATTCCGTATGACCGGGGAAACGAAAACCCGCCTCGTAAAGCACGGCCTTGGCGATCGGATTGGTCGTCACGCCTGACGCTTCACCGGCCATAACAAGCCGGACGGCGGTATCGATCGCGCCGGTGACGGCGGCGGCATTCTCCGCGCTTGGCCGACCGGCGACAACGCGAGCGGGACAACGGATCGGCAGGACCGGCAGGGCATTCGCGAAGACGGCGGCCGCGTTGAGGCAATCGGTCTCCTCGATCCGCACCGTCTGCGCGAGCGCCTGGGCGCGTGCCGATAGCACTGACGGGTCGCCAATGAAGAGGAAAGGCGCAGTCGCCTGCGCCTGCCGCCTTGCCCAAACGGCAAGGGTGATGTCCGGGCCAATACCGGCCGGGTCGCCCATCGTCAGGGCAATCGGCCTGCCGCTCGTGTCGCTCATGGTAGCCCGTATTATTTGTTGACGATCTGCGCCTTGGCGCGCAGTTCCTCGAGATACTTCTCGCTGTTGGGGTCATCGCCGCCGGCTTTCTTCTTGCCGATATCCTCGGCACGGAAGACAACTTCGGCAGCTGCGTCGTCATTGACCTGGCGCTTCCTGCAGATTGCCAGATATTCGACGCCCTTTTCGGTGACGCGTGTACCGGTCGTCATGCCGTCGCCCGCCTTTTCGACGAGCGGCTTCCAATCCTCCGGCAATTGCTGGGCAAGCACGCGGCCGAGACTACGGATCGATACGTCGCGGTAATTCGCCGCAAAGACCTTCGACGTTTCGCAGCCGGGAAACTTCGAGCGCGAGGCGTTGGCTTCGGCCTGCCGCTTGGCGGTGATCGCGCCGCGCTTCGATTCCGGGATGACGAAGATGACCTGCTGCAGGAAATACTCCGTCGTCACCGGCTTGTCGCCGCCGCCCTCCATCATGCGCTTGACGAGGTCGCCGCCGGATAGGCGGCTGGCGCTGCCATAGCGGAAGTTGACGACCCGCGGCCAGCTCATCTGGACGGCGATATACTGCTTGAAATGCTCGACGCCGACGCCGGACTGCTCGAGGATCTTGCCGAGTTGCTCGGCCGACAGCTTGTTGCCGGCGGCAAAACGCGCATAGGCGGCGTCGACCTCCTGGGTGCTTACCGATTGCTGGACGCGTGCGATCTCGGTCCGCTTCAGGACCTCGTCGACCAGCTGCTGCTTGGCTTCCGCCGCACCGCCCCCCTGGCGCTGCAGGCGAAGGAACGCCACGCGCTTGGCGATATCACCCGAGGTGATAACGGTATTGTTGACGATCACACTCACACCGCTCGCAGCCTGAACGGCCGCAACCGAAGCAATGCTCAACACGCCGGCCACCATCAGCGCGGAGAGCGCCCTCACGATCGAGAATTTCCCGCCCATCATTTTTCCCTGCTCATCCCTCGCCGACTGCTCGCAGCCGTTGCCACAGCCGCAATCGTCGTTTTCCCAGTGTCAATTTGTGGGAAATGCATAATACATGCGGCTAAACGATGACAAGAGCGCATGAACAATCGATCGCGCCGCATGTCGGCGGCAACGAGGCTGCGCTCACGAAAGAAAAGAAAAGAAGGGAAGGGGAAGCGGATCAGAAGTAGTCCAGCTCTTCGAACCTGGTCTCGCCCACATTGATGTCGCCCAACGTCCGGAAGCTGATGCGGGCGCCGATCGACCAGTCGTTGGCCACCGTGCTGTCGGTATCCCGCTCCGACTTGTACACGATCGAGAACAGCGTGTCTTGATCGTCATAGGTCAGTCCCAGGCCTTGGCGGGATACAACGCCTTCATTGATGTCATAGGTCAACGCGCCGAACACCGACCAGAAGTCGTGGAATCGGTAGGCCGCCGCTGTCTGAATTTCATCCTGATCGGATTGCGAGCCGTAGAGCGGCTGTGCCTCAATCCGCGTATAGGTGAAGGCGGCCTGCCATGTCAGGCCGAGATAGCCGACAGTCGCATCAGCGCGCCGCAGGTCGAGGTCCTTCTCGTCCAGTCGTCCGGAGAGGCTCGCCATCAGACCGGATGGAGCGTCGACACCGAACATGGCGACATAGTCGGATCGGTCGGTTTCCAGGCCGGAATCGGCGCCGGCCTTGACGAGATCGTCCGTCGCGAACGAGTTCAGCCCGCCGAGGTGGAACGATTGGCCGGCAATGGCGCGCAGGCCGTAGCCGCTGTCGAAGCTTCCCGTATATCGGAAGCCGACATTGGCGCGTGTTCCGCCTTCGATGCGGTCGAAGCCGGAGAACTTGTCGCGATCGAAGAGGTTGGTGGCGTCGAAGACGAAGCTCTGGGCATCTTCGTTCGGGAGTGCGCCGGCATATTCTTCGTTTGGACGCGCATAAAGCTGCGCGATCGGCTCCAGCACGTGGCTGCTCGTCTCACCGGCGAAAAGGATCGGATAACGAGCCTCGAGACCTGCGGTGAGCATGCGCCGCGTCACGGCATCGCTGCTCGTGAAATCGCCTGTGTAGCCGACCGGGTCGTCCACATTGACGCCCACAGCGTCACCGCGCGCCGCAAGCAGCGGCGTCAGAACGAGCCCGCCGGGCGCGATGAAGGTCCGTTTCCATTCGAGTTCGCCGGTCAGGCGATGCGACGTGCCTTCGAGCCCGCGGAAGCGATCGACGCCGAACACCGTCGTATCCCGGTCCAGCCGGTTGCGCTTGACATTCGTGAAGTTGATGTCGGCGTTGAGTTCTCCGCCCAGCACCGGCTCGGGCGCCGTGTAGGAATAGTCGAGGACCTGCGCGACCGGCTGCTGGTTTTCCGCGATGCTGTCCGGGTCGGCATCCTGAATATCGAAATAGAAGGCGCGCAGGTCGAAATAATTGCGCCTGCCGAGGCCAGACAGATAAGCCTGGTTGACATACGTCGTGCCGTCGAACGTCGAAAGATCATAGGTCTTGGCGAAGTTGTTGTCCGATTGGACGAGAACGTTCCAGCCGAAGGTCCAGCGCGGATTGATCTCAAATCGGCCCCTGGACGCCACCATGCCGCGTGCGGTCTCCTCGGCGTCGACCGTACCAGGCGTGAACTGGTCCCTGTCCATCTGGCTGATGCCGGCCACGTTCAGCGTGTGCATGCCGTTGTGGAAGCGCTGGCGGAACTCGCCTTCGAGCAGGAAGCCCTGGCGCGTCAATCCGGTCGTGGTGACGGTCGCGTCCATATAGGGCGAGATCGCCCAATAATAGGGGATACCGACGCCGGCGCCGAGTTTCTGCGCGTAGCGGAACGTCGGGAACAGGAAGCCGCTCTTGCGCTTGACCGTGTGGTCAGGGATTTCCATCACCGGTATGTAGGCGATCGGCTTTCCGAAAAGTTCGAAATAGGCGTGTTCAAGCCGAATCGTGCGGGTGCGGCCGTTCTGGATGACACGCTGCGCCTTGATGTGCCACAGCGAGCGGTGCTCCGGCTTGGTCGAGCAAGGCGTACAGGCGGTATAGACGGCCTTGTTCAGGATGAACTCTTCGCCGTTGCGTCGTTCGCCGCTTTCGGCCGCGAGCCGGGTCAGGTCCGTCGTCTCGATCCGCAACGCTTCGACGAATCCATTGCCGAAATCGTCGGTGACGTCCATCTTGTCGGCATAGACGACATTGCCGCCAGGCTCGATCAGCTGGACTTCTCCGGTCGCAAGAATGCGGCCGCTCTTTTGATTGTATTCGACCTGGCGGGCCACCATTTTGTAGCCGCCATATTCGATCTGCACGTTGCCGCGCACGGTGACGATTTCCGTGTCGCGGTTGTAGACCAGCTCGTTGGCGGTCAGCAGCAGTTTCGCATCAGCCGGGATGTTCGGCTGCAGCTCATCGATTCGGGTAGATGTGTCCTGTGCCATGGCCGGCGCATGCATTCCGATGGCAAGCGCATGCAGCGCCACGCCTGCGAGGAGGGCGGCGTTGATAAGCTTCATAGGTCCGCGGTTGCCTGCCGCCACTAGCCATCCTCCTGATGTAATAGAATCGTCGAGCCCAGCGCCATCGCTACAACAACTGGCAACCAGGCTGCAACGAACGGAGGCACAATACCGCTGCTCCCGAATGCTTTGACAAGCACGGTGACGACATAAAGCACGAAGCCTGACAGGATTCCACCGAGAATTACGGAGCGCGATTGGTTGAATCGGCTAAATTTCAAGGACACGCATGCGGCGATCAGAGTCATTGCAACGAGAAGCAGCGGCAGCGACAGGAGCGAGTGAAGCTGGGTCTCCATGGCGTCGGTCGAGAAGCCGAAGGACCGGGCCACGTCAATCTTGTGCGGCAGGTCGAAAAATTGAATGGAATCAGCCTTTGCCAGACGTTCCTGGACGAAATCGGCCTTCAGATTCGTACGCAGTTGTACCGTTTCCAGCCGTCGGGGCAGGCGTCCGTTGCCGCTTTCGGTGACCCCCTTAAGGAGCCAGTAACCATCTTCGAGTTTCGCCGACTTCGCATCCTGCCTCAGGATGATCGTTCCCTGTGGATCAAAGTGGATAACGGTGACGTTGATGAGCTCCGTGCCGCCGTTCTGGACGGACCGTGCGCCAATGATCGTGTCCGTGCCGTCATAGATCTGTCTGAGCCACGGAATCGAATTGGATTGCGCCGAGCGGGACGAGCCCCATTCCGCCTCCAGCGCTTCGGCCCTCTTTGTTCCCCAGGCGGCAAGCGGGTTGAGTGCGACGACGGCGAGAACGCCGACGAGAAACGCTCCCAGCACGAATGGTCTCAAGAACTGCCACACGGAAATGCCAGCGGCCCGCGTGACGACCAACTCGTAGCGGCGGTTGAGCGAAATCAGTGCCGCCATCGCAGAAAAGAGTGCCACGAAGGGAACCGTCTGCTGCAGGATGGTCGGGATGCGGAACGTCGTCATCAGCAGCGCGCCGGAAACCGTGTAATGCGGCAAGGCCGACATACGGCTGGCGAGCTCGCTGAAATCGATGATGAAGATCAGCGCGAAGATGCCGATCAGAAACCAGAACGTCGTGACGATGTACCGCTTGAAGAAATAGCGTCCAAGGGTGCTGAGGATCATGACGGCTGTTCCCCATCGACGCCAGCCGGCCGCACGAGCCGAAGCCGCAGCATCAGATCGGTGAGCTTTTCCTTCCAGGTCATCGGTATGTCGAGGCGGCGGTTGCTGGCGAGCTGGCGTATCGCCAGGGCACCGGTCACCAGCGGCACAAGATACATGAGCGGTACGAACCAGATCGAATCTTCCGCGCTGTTGCCGGCGTAGAAAGTCATCCAGCGGATGACGAGAGCCGCACCCACGGCGCTGAGCGTCGGATGCACGCGCGCCTCCCGGTGCGAGCGGGCATCGCTGCTGACGACGAGGGCGATCAAGCCGAAGAGGAGCGGGTATGTCCACTCGGTGAGACGCCGGTGCAGTTCCGCAGTAAAGGTCAGCGGCGAGCGCTTGTAGGAAGAATCGTTCGGATCGGGTGCGATGAGATAGAAGAGGTCGCGATCCTTGGCCCGGATGGTGGCCTCGCCGGCCGCCCGGGTCATGTCGGTGAGATCGAAGGCATAGGAATCGAACTTGATGACGGACACGCCGCCGTCCGGCAATTTGCGATGGACTTCGCCGTCCTTCATCACGAGCGCCGAGCGCTCCTCGTCGACCGCCCCCTCGCGCGCATAATAGACGAGTTCGAAATTCGGATTGCGCGAATCGGCGACGAAGATGCCATGCAGGACGCCGCCGCTGCGCCGGGCGGCGACCTGTACGTAAAGCCCGTCGGTGATCTTCCGAAAGGCGTTTTCCTGCACGACGGAGGACAGCAAGTCGGCATGCGCCGTCGCGATCATCTTGCGCACGGCAACGCGCGAATAGGGCTCGACGAAATTGTCGACGACGAAGGAGAGGGCGCTCAGCCCAATGGCGAGATAGATCACCGGCCGGATGACGGACATGCGCGAACTGCCGGCGGCGTTGAGCACCGTCAGTTCCGAATCCGTGTTCATCACGCTCAGCGTCTGGGTGACGCCGATCAGCAGCGCGAAGGGCAGAATGATCGGAACGACCGAAGGCAGGATCAGCGTCGCAAGCTTGAGGAAGGCGAAGATCGACTGGCCGCTGTCCGTGACGAGGTTGACGTTGCTCAGCGCCTGCGTGGTCCAGACGATGCCGAGCAGCGGCAGGAGCGTTGCCAGGAACATGATCGTGGCGCGCCGGAAGATGTAGCGTTCGATCAGCTTCATACCCGTTTCCGACCCAAATCCTGCTCTTCGTTCAAGCCGCTCATGCGTATGCGAGCCTCGTATTCGCTGTCCGGCCGAACCGGTCCCGGTTCCCTGCATCCGAACTCGGAGTGTCGAACAACAGGGATAACATAAGACGAAGAACTGCGGTTAACCGCATGTAAACATGTGCGGGCATCTTGCCAAGCGCCTCAAAAGCGAGAAGGGTGCGCGCCACGGTTTTGAACACGGCCGACGTCGCGAATGTCCGCCACTGTAGCCGTCCGGTAACAGCCAGACGGAAGCCCACCAGAAATGCCCGGAGTTCTGTATGCCGATGAAGTTCGAGTTCACTTTCAGCAAATCCCATCGCCCGGCCGGGGGCTCCGCAGTGCTCCTGCAGGTCGCGGGCGCGAAAGAGCCGGCCGGTGCCGCTGTCGTCGATCCCGAGGGCGTCCTGCCGAGGGCCGTGAAGATAGGAAAGTTCACCGGCAAGGCCCTGGCCGCCCTCGACGTCGTTGCACCACACGGTTCGCCGGCAGATCGGATCATCCTTCTCGGCCTTGGAGATGCGGCGGCGCTCACGAGCCATGATTGGCTGAAGGCCGGCGGCGCCGCGGCCGCGAAGCTCCGCTCTGCCGAGAAGGCGACGATCTTCATCGATGCGCCGGGCGTTGACGTCACAGGCAAGGCGGCTGCTGACTTCGTGCTCGGCATGGAAATGAACGCCTATGTTTTCGACAGCTACAAGACGCGCAAGTCCGACGACGAATCGAAGACTGCTCAGAAAGTGGTGAAGGTCACCATCGTCACCGGCATGGTTATTGCCGCCAAAAAGGCATTCGCCACCGTCCAGGCGGTCGGCGAGGGTGTCTTCCTGGCGCGCGATCTCGTCAACGAGCCCGCCAATGTGCTCGGCCCGGTGGAGTTTGCGGCGCGCGCCAAGGAACTGGAGAAGCTCGGGGTCGAGGTCGAGACCCTGACCGAGCGGGAAATGAAGAAACTCGGAATGGGTGCGCTGCTCGGCGTTGCGCAGGGATCCTCCCGCCCGCCGCGATTGGTGGTGATGCAGTGGAAGGGCGGCAAGGCGAAGGACAAGCCGATTGCCTTCATCGGCAAGGGTGTCGTCTTCGACACGGGCGGCATCTCGATCAAGCCAGCCTCCGGCATGGAGGAGATGAAGGGCGACATGGGCGGTGCTGCCGCCGTGACCGGTCTCATGCATGTGCTGGCGGCTCGCAAGGCGAGCGTCAATGCCGTCGGCATCATCGGGTTGGTGGAGAACATGCCGGATGGCAGCGCGCAGCGGCCGGGCGATATCGTGACCTCGATGTCGGGGCAGACGATCGAGGTGATCAACACCGACGCCGAGGGCAGGCTCGTTCTGTGCGACGCGCTCTGGTATTGCAACGATCGCTTCAAGCCGAAGGCGATGATCGACCTGGCGACGCTCACCGGCGCGATCATGGTGGCGCTCAGCAATCACTATGCCGGACTGTT
Source organism: Sinorhizobium sp. BJ1 (assembly GCF_002531555.1). Classification (NCBI taxonomy): domain Bacteria; kingdom Pseudomonadati; phylum Pseudomonadota; class Alphaproteobacteria; order Hyphomicrobiales; family Rhizobiaceae; genus Sinorhizobium; species Sinorhizobium sp. BJ1. The sequence continues at coordinate 149,599 of NZ_NWTH01000003.1, read as the reverse complement.
CGCGAACGATGATCGCCTCGCCGAACAGCTGCTGAAGGCCGGCACGACGACACATGAGCGCCTGTGGCGGATGCCGCTCGGCAAGGAATACGACAAGATGATCGACAGCAAGTTTGCCGACATGAAGAATACCGGCGGCCGCCACGGCGGCTCGGTGACGGCGGCGCAGTTCCTGAAGCGTTTCGTAAAGGACACGCCCTGGGCGCATCTCGACATCGCCGGTACGGCGATGGGTTCGCCGACCCATGAGATCAACCAGTCCTGGGGCTCGGGTTTCGGCGTGCGTCTCCTCGACGAACTGGTCCGGGCAAACTACGAATCCTGATTGCCTGGGGATCCCGGGAGCGATCGGCATGACCGAAATCCTTTTCTACCACCTGACCGAATCGAAGCTCGAGGACGCCCTGCCGCCGCTCCTGGACAAGAGCATCGAGCGCGGCTGGCGGGTGGTCGTGCAAACAGTTGACGCGGAAAGGCGCGAAGCGCTCGACACGCATCTCTGGGTCTATCGCGACGACAGCTTCCTGCCGCACGGTACGGATGCGGGCGAATTCGCGACCGAGCAACCGATCCTGATCGTCGCCGACAATGGCAACCAGAACGGGGCGACCGTGCGCTTTCTCGTCGATGGCGCCGAGCCGCCGCCGGTCTCCGAATACGAGCGCGTCGTCTTCATGTTCGACGGCTACGACCAGCAACAGCTCGAGGCGGCGCGCGGCCAATGGAAGCGGCTGAAGGGCGAGGGGCACAACCTCACCTATTGGCAGCAGAACCGCGACGGCCGCTGGGAGAAGAAGGCCTGAAGCTCTTCCGAAAAACACAGGACCCGCGAAAACCGCGGGCCTTGATATTGCAGCTGAGTGAAGCTCAGTCGTGGAAGGCCTCGACGAACTTGCGCCGGCCGAGCATGAAGGCGTCGGCGACGTGGCGCAACGGCGAAAGATCCACGTCCGATCGGCCCTCTTTAATGATCTCGGCAAAACGCCGATAGAGCATCGGATATTCCTCTTCCGGCTCGTCATGAACGATCTTGCCGTCGAGGGCGAGCTTGGCACCACCTTCGGAGAGAACCATCTCGCCGGCCTCGGTCTCGGCAACGATGTCCCAGCTCTGCTTGCCCGTCTGGCGCCAATCGAACTCAGCCGAAACGTTCAGCTTTCGGGCATCGCTGAAGGCGATCGAAGCGGCGATCGGTGCGTCGCGGTTCTCGGGAAATTCGAGCGTCGCCGAGGTTATGAAGATCGGGTGGGGCAGGATATGAGTAATGATCGACAGGGCGTTGATCCCCGGATCGAACACGCCGAGCCCGCCAGCCGCCCAAATCCATTCCTGGTTCGGATGCCAGTGCCGGACATCCTCCTTCCAGATGATCTTGACATTGCGGATCGTGGTCGCCGCGAGAAAGGCCTTGGCCGCTTCGACCGCCGGCGCATAGCGCGAATGCCAGCTCGCGAAGAGCGAGAGATCCTTTTCCGCCGCCAGCGCCTGAAGGTCTGCGACCTCGCTCAGGGTCGCGCCCGGCGGTTTTTCGAGGAAGACATGCTTGCCGGCCTCGAGGGCCGTCCGGGCCGCTTCATAGCGGTATTGCGGCGGCATGCAGAGCGAGACTGCCTCGATCGCCGGCACCGCTTCGAGCATCGCTTCGATCGACTTGAAATTGTCGATGCCATCGACCGTTCCATGGCGGCTCGCCGCTGCGGTCAGTCGATAGTCGGCATTCTTGGCGAGTGCCGGCAGATGCTGATCGCGGACGATCTTTCCGACGCCGACAATGGCAATTGGAATGGGAGACATGGTGCTTCGCTCTTAATTAGTATGACTTATTCTCGCCCCTTGTAGCAGATTGGGGGCAGTGGGCAAGCGGGGTTCCGTCTTGAAATAAGCTGGCACCTCAGGGCACAACTTGCAAACAAATCTGTTATGCCTCCGGTGAGTCGGGCGACGGTTTTGCTGATCTGTTGTTCGGAACGACAGTTGAGGATTTGCCATGCCGAACATCCGCCGCGCCATGCGCGCCGAGCTTGACACGATCATCGACTGGGCGGCGAGGGAGGGATGGAATCCAGGTCTCGAAGACGCCAACGCGTTCTGGACCGCCGACCCGGAGGGCTATTGGGTTGCGACCGAACAGGAGACCTTGGCGGCGGCCATCTCGCTTGTGCGCTACGGCAGCCAATATGCCTTTCTCGGCCTTTATATTGCCGACCCGGCCTTTCGCGGCAGGGGCATCGGCCTCGCGCTCTGGAAGCGAGCGATCGCCAGCGCCGAGGGCCGCGTCATCGGCCTCGACGGCGTGGTAGCCCAGCAGGACAATTATCGAAAGTCGGGCTTCGCCCGGGCGCATGCGAATGTGCGCTATGGGGGCGCCGTCGATATATGGGAGCCGCCGGGCACCCAACTCGTCGACGCAGCTCCGGTGCATGTCGCGGCCCTGACCGATTATGACCGCCGCTTCAACCCGGCCCGCCGCGAAGCCTTTCTGTACGAGTGGACGAAGCAGTTGCCGACGCGTCGAAGCATACTGATGCTGCGAGACGGCACCATCGTCGGTTACGGGACGATCCGCGCCTGCCGCGAAGGGTTCAAGATCGGTCCGCTGTTTGCCGACAACGAGACCGGCGCCGACCTCATCTTCCGCAAGCTCGCCGCGGGCGCAAAGGGCGCGCGGGTCTACCTCGACATTCCCGAGCCGAACGCCTCGGCGAGGGCGCTTTGCGAACGCTACAACATGAAGCCGGTTTTCGAGACGGCGCGCATGTATCGGGGGCCGGCGCCAGACCTGCCGCTTCCACGGATTTACGGCATCACTACGTTCGAACTCGGCTGATCTGGTCGAGAAGCACCCGCCGTCTGCTACGGGAGGCGATGCCCAGGGGAAAGGCTCTAGATCGCCATCGCCTCTTCGTATTCGGCCGAGAGTTCGAGCCATTGCTCTTCGGCGTGGGCGAGTCTTGCCGCCGCCTCCGCCCGTTCCTTTGCTCTTTGGGCCGCCTTTGCCGGGGCTTTCTCGTAGAGGACCGGGTCGGCCAACTCGGCGTCGAGCGCCTGAATCAGTTTCTCCAGTTTTCCCGTCAAGGACTCGATCTCGTTGATCTTTTTCCTGAGCGGCGCCAGCGACGCGCGTTTTTCGGCATTCACCTTGCGCTGGTCGGCCTTCGACAAACCCTCGTCCAGGCCGTTTGGTCTGGGCCTCTCGTCCTTCGCCTTGGGGCCGCCGACGATCACGCTCCGATAGTCATCGAGATCGCCATCGTACACCGCAACCGTTCCGTCTCGCACCAGCCACAGCCGGTCGGCGGTGGCTTCGATCAGGTGTCGATCATGCGAGATCAGGATGACGGCGCCGGAATAGTCGTTGAGGGCGGTGATCAACGCATTACGGCTGTCGATGTCCAGGTGGTTGGTCGGCTCGTCGAGGATGAGCAGGTTCGGTTGGTCGAATGCCGCGAGGCCCATCAGGAGCCGTGCCTTCTCGCCGCCGGAGAGGTCCTTTGCGGGCGTGTCCATCTTCTCGGTCGACAGCCCCATCTGCGCGACGCGCGAGCGGACCTTGGCTTCCGGGGCATCGGGCATGCGGCGGCGCACGTGTTCCACAGCGCTCTGCGTCGGGACGAGGTCATCGAGCTGATGCTGGGCGAAGAAGCCGGTCTTCAGGCCCGAAGCGATCCGGACGTCGCCGGCCTCAGCATTGAGGCGGCCTGAGATGAATTTCGCGAAGGTCGACTTGCCGTTGCCGTTCGAGCCAAGCAGCGCGATACGGTCGTCCGCGTCGATGCGCAGATTGAGCCTCTTCAAAATCGGCTTGCCCGGCTCGTATCCGACCGCGCCGCCCTGGATCGCGACGATGGGGGAGGCGACCTGTTTCTCCGGATCGGGGAAGGAGAAACCTTGGACGTGCTGCTCGATCACCGCCGCGACGGTGCCCATGCGTTCCAGCGCCTTGATGCGGCTCTGGGCCTGGCGGGCCTTCGATGCCTTCGCCTTGAAGCGGTCGATGAAACTCTGCAGATGCTTGCGGGCCGCTTCGTTCTTGGCCTTTGCCTTCATCTGCAGTTCGTCGGCTTCCGCCTTCTGCCGCTCAAACTGGTCATACGAGCCGCGATAGAAATTGAGCTTCTTCTGGTCGAGGTGAACGATGGCGTTGACGGCCGTGTTCAAGAGGTCCCGATCGTGGCTGATGATGATGACCGTATGCGGGTAGCGGCGGATGTAATCCTCCAGCCACAAGGTTCCTTCGAGATCGAGATAGTTGGTTGGCTCGTCGAGCAGCAGCAGATCCGGTTCGGAGAAGAGCACCGCTGCAAGCGCCACGCGCATGCGCCAGCCGCCGGAGAAGGCGGAGGCGGGGCGCCTCTGCGCTTCGTGATCGAAGCCGAGCCCGGCGAGAATGCTCGCCGCCCGCGCTTCCGCCGAGTGGGCGCTGATATCGGCTAGTCGCGTCTGGATGTCGGCGATCCGGTGCGGGTCGGTGGCGGTTTCGGCCTCGGCGAGAAGTGCGGCGCGTTCCCTGTCGGCCTTCAACACGATCTCGATCAGCGGCTCGTCCGTACCCGGCGCCTCCTGGGCCACCTGGCCAAGCCGTGCGTTTTTCGGCAAGGAGACACTGCCGGCCTCGGCGGCAAGTTCGCCGGTGATGATCCGGAAAAGCGTCGACTTGCCGGCGCCGTTGCGTCCGACAAGACCGGCCTTCGTGCCCGCCGGAAGCGTCACGGAAGCATTTTCGATGAGAAGACGGCCCGCGACGCGGGCGGAGAGGCCGGTGATCTGGATCATCCGGGCCTTTTGCCCCGAGTTTTACCCGAAGGCAAGGGTCAGCGGACGAGCTTCGCGGCTTACCGATAAGTCCTTAGCGGGCGGTTTCAAGGGCTTATTGTTATCGAATCTTGGACGACGTGTTCCGATAATCAATACTTCCAAGCCTCATCATGAGGACCCACATCTATCAGCGAAGAGCACAGGAACTGCTCTTCCGATCATCCGGCTCGGATCGAATGCCATCGGCAAGGCCGCCGCGTTCGAAAAGACTGATCCGATCACAGGTGGTCGCGGCCTACCCATCGTTGAAGAGAACGTTCTCATCAGGAGTGTTAAACATGAGAAATGCAGTCCACACCGCTCTCGCCGCTGCCCTCGTTGCCACTGCCGTTCTTGGCGGCGCTTCCGCTGCCTTTGCCGGCGGCAGCTATTACGAAGGCATCAGCGACAAGCCGCTGTTTACCGAACGTGCTCCGAAGGCCGGTGACGAGGCCGCGGTCCGCCGCACCAACGGTTCCATCGACCGTACCTCCACCGGTGCGGTCTCCGACTACGCCGTTCAGCCGAAGCCGGTCCGCGGCGGAGAAGGCGAATACTACCAGGGCGTCAGCCGCTAAGTCGGAATCCCAGTAGAGCGGGTCGTCCTCCCAGACTGCTCTTTCCCTGGCCCGGTCCCGCCCAGCGGGACCGGGCCTCTTTTTGTCTTGCACGCGTTACGGGCACCGGTGCGTGCCGCGATTTGTCGCGGCCCTTCTTGCGCAGGTTGCTGCTTTAGTCGGGCGCTTATACTTGACGACAAGAGTCAGCAATAATATGCCGCCTTGCTAAAATGGAGGTGGCTTTGGGCGCTGGCGATTTGTCGATATTCCCGTTCCGTGTTGCGCACTTGTCCGCTCAGGGCGAGAAACCGGCGCTCGTGTTTCCCGGCGGGAGGGTCGTCAACTATCGCGAGCTCGCCGCCCGCGTCGGTCGCCAGGCATCTAAGTGGCGCCGCGACCGCGGGCTGGTGATGCTCGAGGCCGATCTCTCGGAGCACGCGATCATCGCCTATCTTGCTGCGCTCGATGCCGGACACGGCATCGCGCTGCAGGGCCCGGTCGCCACGAAAACGGATCGCGAGATCTTCAGGCCGGATTTCTGCCATCGCCGGATCGACGGATGCTGGCGCACGGAGCGGCTGGAGGGAGACCCTGTGGTCCCCCATCCCGATCTTGCCGTCCTGCTCTCGACCTCCGGCAGCACCGGACAGGGGAAATATGTCCGGCTGTCGAGAACGAATATCGAGGCCAATGCAGGTGCCATCGCTGATTATCTCGGCCTTACGGCGGCGGATCGGACCTGCCTCATCCTGCCGCTGCACTATTCCTATGGCCTTTCGGTCCTGAACGCGCACCTTTCGGTCGGGGCAAGCGTCTATCTGCCCGGCAGATCTATCCTGGACGAGGGCTTTCTCGACGGTCTCGCCGAGAGCGGCTGCACCAATCTTTCCGGCGTTCCCTATTCCTACGACCTTCTCGAAAAGGTGGGCTTCCGCGAGCGGGCGTTTCCGCACCTGCGGTTCATGACCGTCGCTGGCGGACGCCTGCCGCCCGAAAAGGTCCACCTTTACAACGAACATCTCACCGCACGCGGCGCATCCTTTTTCGTGATGTACGGCCAGACCGAGGCGACCGCGCGTATGGCCTACGTGCCTCCGGATCGCCTGAGCGGCCGGGAAGACCGGATCGGGGTCGCGATACCGGGCGGCAGCCTGACGATCGAGGACGAAAGCGGGCGTCTGATCACCGGTCCGGAGCAACCCGGCGAACTCATCTATCGCGGGCCGAACGTGATGATGGGCTACGCCCTGTCGCGCGCCGACCTCGCCGAGGGTGCCGCGCTCGCCGTATTGCGGACCGGCGACTTGGCGGTGCGCGATGCCGACGGGTTGTTCCGCATCGTAGGGCGGACGAAGCGGATATCGAAGATCGCCGGGCTGCGAATCGGGCATGACGGTCTCGAAGCGGCTCTCGAGCGGCACGATATCGCCGCCGCCGTCATTGGCAGCGATGTCGAAATCCATGCCTATTTCGTGGGAGAACGCGATCCGGCTGACGTCCGTCGGCTCCTCGTCTCCGCAAGCGGATTGACGTTGCTGCAGGTACGGGCGACGCGCATCGACGCGCTGCCGCGCCTGGCATCCGGCAAGGTCGATTACGAAGCGCTCCGCCAGAAGAGCCGGGGCACCGGCGGTCCTTCGCAGGCAGAAGGCGTGGAAGTCCTGTTCGAGCAGTTATTCTACCCGCAGAAGGTTCGACCGGAGGACAGCTTTCTGTCGCTCGGCGGGGATTCGCTCCGTTTCGTCCAGCTGTCGATCGGGCTTGAAAAAATCCTCGGCGAGGTGCCCGAGGCTTGGGAGAGAATGCCGGTCAATACCTTGGCGGCCATGGTTCGCCAGGAGCGCAAGACACCGCAGATCGGCACCGACTTCCTGATCCGGGCGCTGGCCATCCTGCTCGTCGTGCTTCACCACGAGACGCTCTGGCCGATCCCGGGCGGCTCGGCGGCGATGGTGATCCTCGCCGGATTCGGCCTGGCTCGGTTCCAGAGCGGCGCCCTTTTGTCGGGCGCGCTATGGCAGCTGCTGCGGCCGCTCGCGCAGATCCTAGTCCCCTACTATCTGATCGTCGCGGCTTACGCCCTTGCCTGGGGGGAAGTGCCCTGGGCTTCCGTCTTCCTTGTCGGCAATTTTGGTTTCGCCGACCCCGAGCGCCACAGCATGGTGCCGTACCTCTACTGGTTCATCGAGGCCTATTGCCAGATGGTGCTGGTGTTTGGCGCTCTGTTCGCCGTTCCGTTCGTCAGGCGCTTTGCCGCCGTGCGGCCCTTTGCCGCCGGCATGGCGCTGCTTGCTGCCGCTTTTGCCGCCCGCCTGGCGATGCCGCAGCTTTGGGAAATCGGTAACCGCCAGATCTTCACGCTGCCTTGGATCTTCCATCTGGCCGTCGTCGGCTGGTGCGCGGCCTTCGCCCAGAACTGGGCACAGCGGCTCGCGGTCATGGTGGCCGGAACGGGGATCTTTTTGTTTCTCGGGCTTTACGAGGGCGTCTGGATCGGCACCAAGATCAAGTACCTGTTGCAGATCGTCGTCCTCGCGGGCCTTTTGTTTCTGCCTCGCATCCGCCTGCCGCAATGGGCCGTGCAACTTGTCCTGCCGCTCTCGGCGGCAGGCTTTCATATCTACATCCTGCACCGCTTCGTGCCCGATCTCCTGCTGGCGCCAGTCCAGCCGTTCCTCCCGCCGCTCACCTATTCGCTCTCCTCGATCGCTGGCGGCGTCGTGCTCGGGCTTATGGTCTGGGCGGGGCAGCGTCAGCTATTCAAAGGGCTTGTGCGCGCCCGGGCCGGCGCTCTGCCGATGGACTGGCCGGCCGGGGTTAAGTCCTGGCTCTCTTCAGGCCGCCCACTTCTTTCCCTCGGTCCGCAGGAAGAAAACCAGGTCCAGCGTCAGTGACGGCCGCCCGAGCGCGGTCAAGGTCGCGTGCGCCTGCCCGCGGTGATGGGTCTGGTGGTTGAAGAAATGGGCGAGCGTCGGACCGACTCTCTGGGTGATCTTGTCGGGCGCGGTCAGCGGCGAATAGGTGAAGTGCGCGTTGAGACGCGCCTCGTCGAGGCTGTCCAGCCAGGCGATGATGCGCTCGTCTTCCGCCGCCCGCGCCGCCGTCAGCGCGGCGAGGTCTTCGCAGAGGATCGCATCGAGCCGCGTGGGTGCCTTGCCCTCCTTGGTGAATCGGTTCATCCAGATCCGGTCGGCCGCGAGAATATGGTTCAGCGTAGCGTGCAGCGAGCCGAAAAAGGCGCCCCTGTCCTCCCGGTATTCCGCCTCGGAGAGTTCCGCCGCGGCAGCGTAGAGCCGCCGGTTGGCCCAGCGATTGTAGTCGGCAAACATCCGATAGTGATCGAGCATCAACATTCTCCCTTGCTGTCCGGCCAGCCTAGCCGGGATTGATATTCGCGTGTCGAATGCAACTCATGAAATTTACTGATTTGATCACCCGCTCCCTATCGTCCTATGCGTCGAGCGATATGCAGATCAGGAGGTGAGATGACCCGCAAACTTTATGCGCTCTGTGGTACCGAACGGACGCGCCCCTTTTCTCCGCATGTGTGGAAGACCAAGCTCTCGCTCGCGCACAAGGGCCTCGACTTCGATGTGATGCCTGTCGGCTTCACCGAAATTCCGAAGCTCGAGCAAGGGGTGACGAAGATCGTCCCGCTGCTTCGCGATGGCGAAAAACTCGTTAGCGACAGCTTCGACATCGCCCTTTATCTGGAGGAAGCCTATCCCGAGCGGCCGACGCTGTTCGGCGGCGAGGGCGGCAAGGCGATGGCCCGCTTGGTCGAAGGCTGGTCGCAGACGACCCTGCATCCTGCCATTGGCCGCATCGCCATCATGGATATCCATGACAGCCTCGAACCGGTGGACCAGGCCTATTTCAGGCAAAGCCGCGAGAAGCGCTTCGGCAAGCCGCTCGAAGCGGTCGCCGAGGCAGGGCAGGCGGATCTCGAAACCTTCTCGGCCAAGCTCGAGCCGCTGCGCCACATGTTGAAATTCCAGCCCTTCATCGGCGGCGACGCTCCACTCTTTGCCGATTACATCGTTTTCGGTGCCCTGCAATGGGCGCGCATCGTCTCGTCACATCGTCTGCTTGCCACAGGGGACGTCGTTTCGGACTGGTTCGAGCGTTGCCTCGACCTTCACGATGGCCTCGGCCGCTCCGTAACAGCGGCGTGAAACTCTCCCCTGCAGCGGCGAATCATCGCCGCGCCCCCTTGTTTTGCGCGGCCCCCTTGTTTTGCGTGGCATTGGCGGCTAATGAACCGCCACTTTCTCAAGAGCAAGGGAATTGAGCCAATGGCGATTGAACGTACCTTTTCGATGATCAAGCCGGATGCGACGAAGCGCAACCTGACGGGCGCCATCACCAAGATGCTCGAAGACGCCGGCCTGCGCGTCGTCGCATCGAAGCGCGTCTGGATGAGCCGCCGCGAAGCCGAAGGCTTCTACGCCGTCCACAAGGAACGCCCGTTCTTCGGCGAACTGGTCGAATTCATGTCCTCCGGCCCGACCATCGTTCAGGTTCTCGAAGGCGAAAACGCCATTGCCAAGAACCGTGAAGTGATGGGCGCCACCAACCCGGCCAACGCCGACGAAGGCACCATCCGCAAGGTCCATGCGCTGTCGATCGGCGAAAACTCGGTTCACGGGTCCGATGGCCCGGAAACGGCTGCCGAAGAAATCGCCTACTGGTTCGCGGGCACCGAAATCGTCGGCTGATTCACCTTCTTCGCTTCGGCCCCTAAGGCTTGAAACGATTCTTCGAACCGGGGCGGAGACGCCCCGGTTTTTCTTATGCATGTCGTCAAAAGTGTGCAGCGGTATTGGGACAACGACATGCATGACGCACTTTATGTCGGGCAGGCTGCCGTGTCGAAATGTGTCGGCGCCAGCCCATTCCTGAAGACTTCCGGATTCTTGTCGTAAGCTGGACCGACGACCAACGGCCTCGCCGGCATGACGCTCTGGTCGAGGTCGGACATCACCGTCGTTTCCAGCTTTTGCAGCGTCGCACCATCCGGTCCCTTGACTTCAATCGTCACAGCATAGGGCCTTCCCTTCTTCACACAGGTGATGTCGGGGCTCTCCAGCGCCACCTTGTCCAGTTTCGGGAAGAGCTTGCGCGTCAGCGTCAGCGGTTCGCCGCCGGCCGGATTCTCGAAGGTCGCCACGACGATACTGCCGTCGGGGACCGGCTCGGTCTTGTTGAGCGTGATCGTATAGGTGGCATAGGCCAGCCGGTAGTTGAACACGAACATCTTGCCGGTCAGCTTCAGCGGGTCCGGCCCGGTCTCGCGCTGACAGCCGGCAAGTACCGCCGCCGCGACAACGGCGATGGCAATGACATTTTTCATGGCTGGATTTCCTCTTTGTTGCGGCGGTAGTGGCGTTTCGCCTTCGTGCGGTTGCCGCAAACCGCCATGTCACACCAGGTCCTGCTCCTGTTGCGGCTGCGGTCGAGGAACAGCCATTCGCAGTTCGGGCAAATCTTCAGACGATCGGGCTCCGGATTGGCAGCCAGGCTGAGCGCCGAATGCGCGGTGGCGACGTCGAGCGCGATGTATTTGCCGCGTTCGGATGATTGGCGCAGGACGGCCGTGATCGCCTCGAGCAGATCGGCGAGCAGCTCCGGCCGGTCTTCGGCCCGCACCTGCGCCCGGAAATGCCGATCCGTCGCCTCGCGCAGACCGATCAGCGGCTCCCGCCTTCCAGGCCCGATCGGCCCAAGCCTGCCAAAACGCTCCTTCTCGGCGCCGTAAAGATTGAAGGCTTCGGCAAAGCTGTCGATCGCCGCTCCATCCGCGAAACGATCGATCCGGCGCGTCGGGTCGAAGCGCAAAACCACGGAATTTGCGACATCCAGCGCCAATGCGCCGCCTGAGAATCGATGCGCGGTCCAGGTGAAGCTCATGCGAAAATCCTAACTAGTAAAATGCATTTTACCAGTTATATTGCTTCTGTCACTAGAGCCGCAGAGGAAAGTTGGCCTCTGCGTGTTGCAATTGAAATTGATGCGGTTTCGTTCTTGGATTGTCTCGATCCCGATCGCCGCGACCGACCGGAAATGTGATGGCCTATTTCCTTCAGCAGATCGCCAACGCCGTGCCAGTGGCAGCGCTCTATGCGGCACTCGCCTTCGGCTATGCTATCGCCTTTGCGGTGACGCGGCGGGCCGACCTGACCTATGGCGCTCTTTTCGCCTTTGCCGGTCAGGTGTTTGTGCTTTTTGCGGATTTCGGCTGGGACCGGCTGTGGTTGGTCTTGCCGGCGGCGCTGGGTCTCGGAGCCGCGGCGGCCCTGATCTTCGGGCTTGGTGCGGGTCTTATCGCCGGGCGCTATGTGATGAGGCCGCTGGCTTTTTCCTCGGCCAATGCCGTCGTCGTTGCCTCGCTCGGCAGTCTCCTGGTGCTCATGGAAGCGGCCAGGCTCGCGTCCGATACGCGAAGCCTATGGCTGCCGCCCTTCCTTAATCACGTCATCGTCTTCTGGCCGGATCCGGCATTTCCCGTGACGCTGACGGTCGTGCAATTGCTGAACACCGGGCTGATGGCCGCATTGGTCACCGCTGGTCACTTCCTGCTCAGCCATACCTATGCGGGGCGCTATTGGCGGGCCGTCTCGGAGGATCGCGAAGCGGCATCCCTCTGCGGGGTCGATCCTTCGACCGTCTACATTCTCGCCTATGGCGTCGCGTCGCTGATTGCCGCCTTCTGCGGGATTCTTGCCGCCTCTTACTATGGCAATATGGACTTCGGCATGGGCCTGAGCTTCGGCGTCAAAGTGTTGTTCATCGCCGCGATCGGCGGTCAGACGGCGCCGTTGTTCGCAGCCCTCGGCGCCGCCGGCGTAGGCCTGCTCGAGACGCTATGGAGCGCCTATTGGCCCGATCCTCTGGCGGGATTTCGCGATCTTCAGCTTTCTGGTCGTGGTCCTCGTCGTGACGCGGCGGGAAAAGATCATTCCCTGACCTTAGCGGTTCCACCGATCACGCGCCGCGTCGTCGGCGTCCTTGGCGCTGACCCATTCGCCGGCGCTGCCGTCGGCGCCGTGCTCCTTCTTCCAGAAGGGGGCCGAGGTTTTCAGAAAATCCATGATGAAATTCGCGCCCTCGAAGGCTGCCTGGCGGTGCGGCGAGGCTGTTACCACCAGTACGATGTTCTCACCGGGCTCGATGCGGCCGAAGCGGTGAATGGCCGTCGCAGCCTGCAGGCCGAAGCGCTGCACCGCTTCGTGGCAGATCCGGCTGATCTCGGCTTCCGCCATGCCCGGATAGTGTTCGAGTTCGAGCGCGTCGACGGCGCCTTGCTCGTCGCGGCAGAAGCCCGAAAAGGTGACCACCGCACCGATGTCTGTCCGCCCGCGGTGAAGCGCCGAGACCTCGGCTGCAAGTCCGAAATCTTCGCGTTGGACGCGCACGGTGACCGGGGCGTCCATCGCCTCAGCCGCCCGTCATCGGCGGAAAAAGGGCGATCTCGCGGGCGCCGCCGATCGGCTCGCCGTGATCGACATGTTCCTGGTTGATCGCCGCGCGGATGACGTTCTGGTGTTCGAGCGCTGATTCATATTCGGCGCCGAGAGTCTTCAGATGCGCCAGCAGGTCGCCGATCGTGACGATACCCGCCGGCAGTTCCAGCGTTTCCTCAGCCTTCCCGATGCGCTCGCGCACCCAGGAAAAATAGACGAGGTTTACGGTGCTCATTCGTTGACCACGTGCTTCAAGCCGGCGCGGAAGTAATCATAGCCGGTATAGAGCGTGATTGCCGCGGCGATCCAGAGAAGGACGATACCCGCTTCCGTTATATAGGGCATGATCTTGTCGCCGGCGGGACCGGCAAGCAGAAAGGCGATCGCCACCATCTGGATGGTCGTCTTCCACTTGGCGATCCGCGTCACCGGGACGCTGACCTTGAGCGCGGCCAGATATTCGCGGAGACCCGAAACGAGGATTTCGCGGCATAGGATGATGATCGCGGCCCAGATCGACCAGCCGGCGATCGTCCCGTCGGCGGCGACGAGCAGCAGGATCGAGGCGACCAGCAGCTTGTCGGCGATCGGGTCGAGCATCCGGCCGATATTGGAAGTCTGCTTCCATATGCGGGCGAGATAGCCGTCGAAGAAATCGGTGATCGAGGCGGTGACGAACAGGACGAGCGCGGTCCAGCGCGCGAAATCGGAACTGTGCAGCCGGCCCTCGATGAAGAAGCACAGCACAATCAGCGGTACGATGAGAATACGGAAATAGGTCAGCAGATTCGGAACGCTGTAGGCAATGGGCGTTGGCATAGACTCGGTTTCTCTGGACACGACAATCCCCCATTTCCCGCGAGCTAGGGTCATCGACGCGATTTTATCGTTCGGTCGGCATGGGGTAAGCACCAGCTTTTCCATGCCTTCCGGGTTTCAGGTGTACAGAATGACTTTGCGACCCCAAGGTCAACAGGTCATTGCGCAACTCCTGTCATATTTGGCGGATTTCGTCTGAACGCAGTCTGAATTGCGCCGCCAGGGGAATTTATTTGGCGTCCTCGTGAAAATGCTCGTAGACGAGACGGGCCACCGTCTCCGAGATCCCGTTGACAGCCATCAGGTCGTTGATGCCGGCGCGGGAAACCGCCTTGGCGGTGCCGAAATGGGTGAGAAGCGCCCGTTTGCGCGTCGGGCCGATGCCGGCGATTTCATCCAGCGGGTTCTTCACCATTTCCTTCTTTCGCCGCGCCCGGTGCGAACCGATCGCGAAGCGATGCGCCTCGTCGCGCAGCCGCTGGATGAAATAGAGCACCGGATCGCGCGGCGGGAGCGTGAAGCTTTCCCTTCCTTGGACGATGAAGCGCTCACGCCCGGCGTCACGATCGACGCCCTTGGCGACGCCGATCGCCGTCACGCAGTCCTCGACGTCGAGTTCCTTGAGAATGGCCCGAACGGCCGTCATCTGGCCCTGGCCGCCGTCGATGAGGATGACGTCGGGCCAGGCCGGAAAGGCCGTCTCCTCGCTCGCTTCGGTCGAGCGGTCCGGCTTACCTTCTTCTTTCAAGAGACGCGAGAAGCGCCGCGTCATCACCTCGCGCATCATGCCGAAATCGTCGCCCGGCGTGATGTCCGTCGATTTGATGTTGAACTTGCGATACTGGCCCTTGACGAAGCCCTCCGGACCAGCCACGACCATGCCGCCGACGGCATTCGTCCCCATGATGTGCGAGTTGTCGTAAATTTCGATGCGACGCGGCACCGAAGGCAACTTGAAGGTCTCGGCGAAACCTTCGAGCAGGCGCGACTGGGAGGCCGTTTCCGCCAGCTTGCGGCCATGCGCTTCGCGCGCATTCGCATGCGCGTGCTCGACGAGGTCCTTCTTCTCGCCGCGTTGCGGTACGAGGATCGAAACCTTGTAGCCGGACTTCTCGCTGAGCGCCTGGGCGAGCAATTCCTGCTCGTCGACCGCCTCGCAGAGGAGAATCTGCCGCGGGCAGGGCTTGTCGTCGTAGAACTGCGCCAGGAAGGCGCTGAGCACTTCGGCGGCCGGGAGCGCCGGGTCGGCCTTCGGGAAATAGGCGCGGTTGCCCCAGTTCTGTCCGGTGCGGAAGAAGAACACCTGGATGCAGGAGATACCGCCTTCGTGGTGGATGGCAAAGACGTCCGCCTCCTCGACACCGGCCGGGTTGATGCCCTGATAGCTCTGGACATGGCTGAGCGCCGCCAGCCGGTCGCGATAGAGCGCCGCCCGTTCGAAGTCGAGGGTTTCCGATGCTTCCGCCATTGCCGCGGCGATCGTTGCCTTCACCGCCTGGCTCTTGCCGGAGAGAAAATCCTTCGCCTCGCGCACGAGTTCCGCATAGTCCGGATCGCTGATCTCGCCCGTGCAGGGCGCCGAACAGCGCTTGATCTGGTAAAGGAGGCAGGGGCGCGTGCGCGTTTCGAAGACGCTGTCGGTACAGGTTCTGAGAAGAAAGGCCCGTTGCAGCGAGTTGATGGTTCGCCCGACGGCTCCCGCCGAGGCGAACGGGCCGAAATAGTCGCCCTTGCGGCTACGCGCGCCGCGATGCTTGTAGAGCGCGGGTGCTCGGCTGTCGCCGGTGACGACGATATAGGGGAAGGACTTGTCGTCGCGCAAAAGCACGTTGAAGCGGGGGCGCAGGCGTTTGATCAGGTTCGCTTCGAGCAGCAGCGCCTCGATCTCCGTCCGCGTCGTCACGAACTCCATGTTCGCCGTCTCGCGCACCATCCGCGCGATGCGGTTCGAGTGGCCGCGGCCCTGGGCGTAGTTGCCGACACGCTTCTTCAGGCTGCGCGCCTTGCCGACATAGAGCACGTCGCCGGCCCCGTTGAACATCCGGTAGACGCCCGGTCCGTTCGGCAGCAGCTTGACGAAGGCCTGGATCAGTTCTGCGCCCGTGAGCCCTTGCGCATCCGGCTTGCTTTCCGCCCAGTCCACCGCGGGCGCCGGCCGTTCGCTCTCCGCGACCTCGACGAGATCGTCCTCGTCATCGGTTTCGCTGCCGTCGTAGAGGATGCCGCCGTCCGTGGGCGTCCGCCCGTTCATTCCACTATCTCCCGAATATCCGGCGTCTCCCAGGCAAGGTGCTGGCCGCCGTCGAGCGCGATCATCTGCCCGGTAACCGACGGCGTGTCGAAAAGAAAGCGGATCGCCCGTCCGAACTCGTTTAGCGCCGGGCCGCGCCTGAGGATCAGCGCGTTCACCTGCGCCTCGAAATCACGCCGGTCCTGCCGTTCGTTCGGCAGCGTCGGCCCCGGTCCGATGCCGTTGACGCGTATGTCGGGGGCAAGCGCCTGCGCCATCGTCTGGGTTGCCGTCCAGAGCGCTGACTTGGAGAGCATATAGGAATAAAAGCGGGGATTTGGAGACCAGACGCGCTGATCGATGACATTGACGATGAGGCCGGAGATATCGGCCGGGCGCTGGCGTGCGAAGTCGCGGGCGAGCAGTGAAGGGGCTTTGACATGCAGGGCGAAATGCCGCTCCCAGACCCCCTCGTCGAACTGCTCGAGACTGTCCTTGTCGAAGACCGAGGCGTTGTTGACGAGGAGATCGAGGGGACCGAGCCTTACCGTTGCCTGTGCGATCAAGCCCGACGCCGCGCTCGCATCGGTGAGGTCTGCTTGAAGCGCGACGGCTTTGGCGCCCGTCGCACCAAGGTTCGCCGCCAGCGCCTCGGCTTCGGCGAACGAGCCGTTCGCGTGGATGGCGACCGCAAAACCGTGTGCTGCCAAGTCCTCAACTATTGCCCTGCCGATGCGCCGAGCGCCGCCTGTAACCAGCGCCGCCTTCAATGTCCTTTTCAACGTTCTTTCCCGTTCTGCGAATCCCGTTCCGATCGGACAAAGATATAGGCTGGAAAGGCGGGACTGAAAAACTCCCCGGACGATTCATTTCGGAAAAATTAACGCGAACGGCGTATTTTGAATTAACTTTTATCCTTATAGTATATCTTTGGTTAATCTTGAAACATAGTTAATAAATCCTCTGTGTCGCCAAGGCAACATCAAATTTTGGACGTGCTTGCGCCACTAAAATTTCACATTTTAGCTCTTGTGAATCCGCAATTTCTATCCAATTTCCGGTCAACCGGACGGGTTAATTGTAGATACCCGGTGTCCCGATAAAGCACGCCAAAGAGATGCTTCGGAGCGCCGGTCTGAAAGGAGAATAGTATGCGTACGCTCACCACCACTCTCATGGCTTCGGCCATCGCCCTGGTCGCCTTGCAGGCAGCTCATGCCGCTGACGCCGTCGACGAGGTTCCGGCTGCTCCGGCTGCCGAATATACCGAACCGGCCGTGAAGAACTGGTCCGGCGCCTATGTCGGCGGCACGGCGAATTGGCATCACGGCGAAGCCGATGCCACCGGCGGCAATACGTCAGCCGGCTTTGGCGGTGGTCTTTACGGCGGCTACAACGTGCAGGACGGCCAGATGGTCTACGGTGGCGAAGCCGACGTCAACTATGCCGGCAACGACTCGCACTCCAGCGGTCGCCGCGTCAAGCAGGGCGTCAATGGCTCGGTCCGCGGCCGTGTCGGTGTCGATCTGAATCCTGTCCTGGTATACGGCACCGCCGGTCTCGCCCTTGGCAATGCCAAGCTCTCGACCCCGGCAGGTTCCGACGACAAGACCCTCGTCGGCTGGACGGCTGGCGCCGGTGCCGAAACCTTCGTCACCGACAACGTCACCGCTCGCGTCGAGTACCGCTACACGGACTATGCCTCGAAGGACTTCCGCACCGGCGGCTCGACCGTCTCGTCCGGCTATGACGAGCACAGCGTCCGCCTCGGTATGGGCGTCAAGTTCTGATCCGACAAAATGGATCGAAAAAGGCCGGGGCGACCCGGCCTTTTTCATGCCTTGAACTTTCGTTTTGAATTCTCAGGCCTTGAATTTCGGATAGTCCGGAAAGTGCTTCTCGAACTTGGCGGGCCAGTTCTTGAGCTTCGGCCGGCCCTTCTGCCACTCGCCGGTAAAGCGCAGCTCGATATAGCGCAGCATGGCGGCGAGCGCGAAATGCCCGGCATTCAGTTTGCCGCCGGTCTTCGGCAGATTGGTTTCGAGATGGTCTAGACCCCGCTCGACCTTTTCCCATTGCCGGTCGATCCAAGGCTGATGCACTTTTTCCGGCGGATGGAAGCGCTTTTCGTAGACGATCGCCAAGAGGCTGTCGCAGATGCCGTCGCAGAGCGCCTCGAAGATCTCGAGCTGGGTGCGCTTCTCGGCATTCTTCGGATAGAGCTTGCCCTTGGTCTCGCGGTCAAGGAAATGCATGATCGCCCGGCTGTCGTAGATCGACTGGCCATCGGCAGTGATCAGTGTCGGGATTTTCCCCAGCGGGTTGTTGTCGATCAGTTCCGGCGGACTGGCGTTGGTATCCGTCAAAACGCTTTCCGCGGCGATGCCGACATGATGGGCGGCCATCCGGACCTTGTTGGAATAGGGCGAGGCGGGCGAGTAGAGTATCTTCATTCGTTTTCCCGTTGTCATGGTGCGGCGGGGAGTAGAACCGCGTCCCGTCTGCAGGCGCGGCGATCTATTTCAGGGCAGGCCCTGAAACGCAATTCCTTGTCGAAGCAGATTCTGATTTCCTCGATCAGCCGGCCCTCGCAGGTAACAGCGATCATCTCTCTCGTCATCCCAGGATTCTTCACTGCGAAAGCCGTCTCGATTGACGCGACGGAGAGGTCACGCGTTTGACCTGTGGAAGCGAGTTCGGCGGGGAGGGCAAGCCGCTCGCGGGCCGCCCGCGTGACGGCAAAATAGTCGGCTTGGGTGAGGCCGGAACAACTTCCGTGCTTGCGCCATTGATGGCCGATCAAGCCCATCGACGGAACGATGTCGAGATATTGCCGGCCGAGCGATTCGGGCACGCGATCCGATTGTCTTGTCGCGCAAAATTGCGGATAGCCGCGTTCGTTCTGCGGCCATAGGCCGTGGACGATCAGACCGCTGCCACGCTCGCATTGTTCCGATTCTTTCCTCGGGTCATTGGCGCGACACCAGGTCGGTGACCAGGACAGGGATAGAACATAGAAGTCGAAGCCCTTGCCGATAGGAACGCTTGCCGATGCCTCGCTTTTCGCGGCCTCCGTGCCTGGGCCGGGGTTTTTGTCGCCTTCATTGCTGCAGCCGGCGATCGCCGACAAAGCGAGAAACGCCGGCAGCAGCCTTGTTGGCGCAATCAACGCAGCGACGAGCAATGGGCGCCGTAGACATACCAGGGATCGAGGCCGCCGATGCAGAACTCGACATTGGAACCGACGCCGGCAAAGCCCCAGGGCCGCTCGATCAGATACCAAAGCGGGCGCCGCACGCCGTCGCTCATTACGGCAGTGCCGTAGCAATATTCACGCTCGACCAGATGCGTATAGTCGCGCGGCTCGAAGCGGCTCTGGCCCAACTCGCGAATCTCGGCAATGGCGAGATTGGCATGAAGATAGTTCGCGGCCTTGTAGTCGAATCGCCGCGTAATGAAGCCCAGCACCGAGGGATTGCCGCAAGCGCCGATGTCGTAGGTGTGTCGGACGACGGGCACCTCCGCATAATCCGCGGCCGCGGCGCTGTTGGCCGCACCGGCGGCGAGCGAAAGCGAGAAGAGAAGCATTCCGGCAAGCTTGCAAATCATGGCTACCTCCCTGGATCGTCTCAAGAGATTGAAGCCACTAAGCGTTACCCGTCAAGGCCCTCGGTTGAGAACTGCTTCGCCACGCAGCCAGAAGCAGCGTGCGGACGCGAAACGATCCTGGCGCAGCCGTTCCTTAAGGTAGGGCAGCAGGATGTCGAGTTCGCCCTTGAGCGTATAGGGCGGATTGATGACGACGAGACCGGATCCTGCAAGCCCGGTGATGTCGCGATCGCTGCGGACCGAAAGCTCGGCGCACAGCATTTTCGGAATCTCCAACGCCTTCAGGGCCTCGTGGAATTCCTTGATCGGTGCGCCTTTCTTCAGCGGATACCAGAGGCAGTAGATGCCGCCTGGAAACCGGCGATAGGCCTTGGCGAGCCCCTCGGCCATCCGCTCGTATTCGCCTTCCTTCTCGAAAGGCGGGTCGACGAGCACGAGGCCGCGCTTTTCCTTCGGGGGCAGGTGGGCACCGAGCGCCAGCCAGCCGTCGAGCCGGGTGATCCGGCTCTGGAAATCGCCGTCGAACAGCCGGTGCAGCGTTTCGTAATCGTCCGGATGCAGTTCCATTGCTGAGAGACGGTCCTGCGGCCGAAACAGCATGCGGGCAAGCTTGGGCGAGCCGGGATAATGCTTGAGCCCGCCATCCGCATTGAGATCGCGCACAGCCGCGAGATAGGGCTCGAGGATCGCGGCGACCGGTGCAGGGAGCTCGGCCTCGATCAGCCTTCCGATGCCCTCACGCCATTCGCCGGTCTTCTGCGCCTCCTCGCCCGACAGATCGTAGAGCCCGATGCCGGCATGGGTGTCCAGCACGCGGAAGGCCTTGTTCTTTTGCTTGAGGTAGGTGACGAGCCGCGCCAGCACCGCGTGCTTCAGGACATCGGCGAAATTGCCCGCGTGATAGATGTGCCGATAGTTCATAAGAGCCGCCGATGGCTGTGATCAATTGTTTCGATGGATGACGAATGGGACTTTGAGCCCCTTGGCGGATGCCATATAGAAAAGCCATGAACGTTGCGACCCCTATCAGAGCAGAAAAATCGGTCGGCCACTCGGTCTGTCCGCATGACTGTCCTTCGGCTTGCGCCCTGGAAGTGGATCTGACCGCCGAGGGGCGGATCGGTCGTGTCCGCGGCGCGGCCGCAAACAGCTATACGGCGGGCGTCATCTGCGCCAAGGTGACCCGCTATGCTGAGCGCATCTACCATCCGGGGCGGCTGATGGTGCCGCAGCGCCGCGTCGGCGCCAAGGGCGAGGGGATCTGGCAGGAAATTTCCTGGGAGGCGGCTCTCGACGAGATCGCCGACCAATTCGTAAAGGCCGAGCAGAAGCACGGCGCGGAAGCGGTCTGGCCCTATTTCTATGCCGGCACCATGGGGCAGGTGCAGCGCGATTCCATCGAGCGGCTGCGTCACGCGAAGCGCTATTCCGGCTTCTTCGGCTCGATCTGCACCAACATGGCCTGGACCGGCTTCACCATGGCGACCGGAGCCTTGCGCGGTCCGGATCCGCGCGAAATGGCCAAGTCCGACTGCGTGGTGATCTGGGGCACCAATGCGGTGGCGACGCAGGTAAACGTGATGACCCACGCGGTCAAGGCGCGCAAGGAGCGCGGCGCCAAGATCGTCGTCGTCGACGTCTACGACAACGCGACCGTCAAGCAGGCCGATCTCGGCCTGGTGCTGAAGCCTGGCACCGATGCTGCGCTCGCCTGCGCTGTCATGCATATCGCCTTCCGCGACGGCTATGCGGATCGCGCCTATATGGCGGAGTTCGCCGACGATCCGGCCGGGCTCGAGGCTCATCTCAAGACACGCGGGCCGGAATGGGCATCGGCCATCACCGGTCTGACCGTGGAGGAAATCGAGACTTTTGCGAAGCTCGTTGGGACGACGCCGAGAACCTATTTCCGTCTAGGCTACGGCTTCACCCGCCAGCGCAACGGCTCCGTCGCTATCCACGCCGCCGCGTCCCTCGCGACCGTGCTTGGGTCGTGGAAACATGAGGGCGGTGGCGCCTTCCATTCGAACAACGACATTTTCAAGCTCGACAAGCGCGAACTCGTCGGCACCGCTTTGCACGATCCGGATGTGCGCATGCTCGATCAGTCGCAGATTGGCCGCGTGCTGACGGGCGATGCCGAAGCGCTGCGCCACCGCGGCCCGGTGACGGCCCTGCTGATCCAGAACACCAATCCCGTCAATGTCGCGCCCGAGCAACGGCTGGTGCGGCGGGGCTTCCTGCGCGACGACGTGTTTGTCGCCGTGCACGAACAGTTCATGACGGATACGGCTAGGCTCGCCGATATCGTTTTGCCGGCGACGATGTTCCTGGAGCATGACGATCTCTACCGCGGCGGCGGGCACCAGCACATCCTGATCGGCCCGAAGCTCGTCGAGCCGCCGCCGACCGTGCGCACCAACCTCTTCGTCATCGAGGAACTGGCAAAGCGTCTTGGCGTCGCCGACTGTCCCGGCTTTGGCCTCTCGGAACGGCAGCACATCGACCGTTTGCTCGCCAATTACGGCATCGTCTACGAAGAGATGAAAGAGAGGAAATGGCTCGATTGTCAGCCGGGCTTCGAGGAGGCGCATTTCCTCAAAGGCTTCGGCCACCCGGATGGCAAGTTCCGGTTCAAGGCAGACTGGACCGGCACTCCGGCGCCCAATCGGCCGCCGAAGTCGATGGGCCCGCAGGGGCCGCACGGCCGCCTTCCTGAGTTCCCTGATCACATCGATCTGATCGAAGTCGCCGACGAGCGCCATCCGTTCCGGCTGGCGACCTCGCCGGCGCGTTCCTTTCTGAACTCGACCTTTTCCGAGACGCCCTCCTCGATCGAGAAGGAAGGGCGCCCGGAGGTGATGATCCATGCGGAGGACGCCGCCGAGCTCGGTATCGCCGACGGCGACATCGTCAAACTCGGCAACGACCGCGGCGAACTCCGCCTGCACGCCAGGATCGGCGGCGGTGCGCGCCGCGGCGTCGTTGTCGCCGAAGGGCTGTGGCCGAACGGCGCCCATCTCGACGGCGAGGGGATCAACGTGCTGACCGGCGCCGATGCGGTGGCGCCCTATGGCGGTGCGGCGTTCCACGACAACCGGGTCTGGATGCGCCGGGCTGACTAGCGCGAGGAGTCCGTCATGAGCGGAGATCACCAGCACGGGGACGTCAGCAATACGCCGGTATCCCGACTTTGGGGCGCGCTTGCATTGACGGGCGGCTTCATGCTCGCCGAAGTCGGCGGCGGCATCCTCACCGGCAGCCTCGCGCTGATCTCCGATGCCATGCACATGCTGACCGATGCCGCCGCACTTGCGATTGCGCTCGTCGCCATTCATGTCGGCCGTCGGCCCTCCAATCTCTTCCGGACCTATGGCTACGCCCGCTTTGAGATACTTGCGGCGGCCTTCAATGCGCTGCTGCTTCTCGGTGCGGCCTTTTACATTCTCTACGAGGCCTGGCAACGCCTGACCGTGCCGCAGGAGATCCAGTCGGGCGGTATGCTGGCGATCGCGGTGGTTGGCCTTGTGGTCAATCTTCTGTCCATGCGGCTTTTGACGACTCATAAGGACCGAAGCCTCAACGTCAAGGGAGCATATCTCGAGGTTTGGTCGGACATGCTCGGTTCCCTCGCCGTAATAATCGGAGCGGCGATCATCTGGCTCACCGGTCTGCAATGGATCGATTCCGTGTTGGCCGTCGGGATCGGATTCATGGTCTTTCCGCGCACCTGGGTCCTGCTCAAGGACTGCGTCAACATCCTGCTGGAAGGGGTGCCGGCGGCAATGCGGCTCGCCGATGTCCATGCTGCGATCACCACTGTGCCGGGAGTTGCTTCCGTGCATGACCTCCATCTTTGGGCGATTACGCAGAGTCAGCCGTCCCTGACGGCCCACGCCGTGCTTGAAGAAGGGGCGGATGGCGAAGCCGTCCGGCGCGCGATAGCGAATCGGCTCCGCGACGAGTTCGACCTCCACCATACGACCCTGCAGATGGAGCGAATTAGCTGCGCGCCGTCCGAACATGTTTACTGAGCTAACAGGGACTTCGAATGACGAAACACGAGGACCAGCGGTTCCGGATTATCGACCGCCGAACACTCTGGAATGGCTTCGTCAATCTCGAGCAGATCACGCTCGAGCAAATGATGTCCGATGGCAGCACTGCGCGACTCGTGCGCGAAGTGCACGACCATGGCCGTGCTGCGACAATCCTGCTCTTCGACCCCGAACGCCAGATGGTCGTTCTCGTCCGCCAGCTTCGCCTTCCCGTCTTCCTGCAAGGGGAATCGGGATATCTTATCGAAGCGCCGGCCGGCCTTCTCGACGGCGAGGCGCCAGAGGTGGCGATCTGCCGCGAAGCGATGGAAGAGACGGGCTATCACATCGAGAGCGCCCTACATCTCTTCGACGCCTATATGAGCCCCGGCTCGATAACGGAGCGGACAAGTTTCTTTCTCGGCCGCATCGACACCTCCAAGAAGGTGGCGCCTGGCGGCGGCCTTGCCCATGAGGGCGAAGACATCGAGGTGCTGGAAATCCCCTTCGAGGAGGCCATCGCGATGATCGGCACCGGCGAAGTCTGCGACGCCAAGACCATCATGCTCCTGCAATGGGCCATGCTGAACCGCGCGGCACTTTCAGGCTAGCCCTTTGATCCAGCATACATTATCGATAATTCACTTTTTGTCGGCGCCGTGCTGCGGTAAATCGCTCATGTCTTCCTCAACGACACGGGCGACCCATGACGTCCTCCTCCCCGCTGACGCGACGCGTCCTTGACGGTCTCGATCGAAGACTTGCGGCGGCGAAGTGACCTACTTTCGGTCAGAGGCGCGGGCTGTAGTTAGGAGGGCAGGGCAGAGGGGGTTAACTACGCCGATCCTCGTCAAGGCGTGAGTAGCAGGGCCACTGGTATCAGATGGCTGGCGAAATGAGCGTTCCCGAGGCCTCGCCCACCGCGTGGCTGACGGCGCGCCCCTCTTGCATCGTCACCTTGCCCTCGGCGACCAGCCGCAATGCCAGCGGATAGGTCTTGTGCTCTACCGTCAGAACGCGCGATGCAAGCGTCTCCGGCGTGTCGCCGGCAATGATCGGAACGGCGGCCTGCGTGATGATCGGGCCGTCATCCATGCCTTCGGTCACGAAATGCACGGTGCAGCCGGCGAGCTTCATGCCCGCATCGAGCGCACGCTGATGCGTATTGAGCCCCGGGAAAAGCGGCAGCAGCGACGGATGGATGTTGAGGATCCGGCCTTCGTGGCGCTGGATGAAGGCGGCGGACAGCAAGCGCATGTAGCCGGCAAGGCAGATGATGTCCGGCTGGAGCCGGTCGAGTTCCGCGAGGATCGCCGCCTCGTGCGCTTCCTTGCTTTGAAAGTCCCTGCGCACGAATGAAGATGTCGCGATGCCGAGCGCTGCCGCTTTGGCGAGGCCGCCGGCCTCCGCCTTGTCGGAGATGACGGCAATGATCTCGGCCGGGAAATCCGGCTCGGCCGCGGCCTTTGCCAGCGACAGCATGTTGGAGCCGCCGCCCGAGATGAAGACGACGACCTTTTTCTTGCTGGCTGCGGTCATGCTCATACAGCGAGGCTGCCCTTGTAGATCGTGCCAGGCGCACCCTCTTGGCGCGCCACGATGCGGCCGAGCGTGAAGACAGTCTCGCCTTCGGCGGCGAGAACCGCCGCGACGTTATCGGCTTCCGTTGCCGGAACGACGGCGATCATGCCGACGCCGCAATTGAAGGTGCGCAGCATCTCATTGGCGCCGACACCGCCGGTCTTGGCGAGCCAGGAGAACACGGCCGGCGGCTTGATGGCGTCGAGGTCGATTTCGGCGGCCAGCTGCTTCGGCAGCACGCGCGGAATGTTCTCGGGGAAGCCGCCGCCTGTGATATGCGCCAGCGCCTTGATCCGACCGGTTTCACGGATCGCCTTCAGAAGCGGCTTCACATAGATGCGGGTCGGCGTCATCAGGAGGTCGGCAAGCGTACCCTCGCCGAACGGCGCCGGCGCGTCCCAGGCAAGGCCCGAGAGCGCGACGATCTTGCGCACCAGCGAATAGCCGTTCGAGTGGACGCCGGAGGAGGCGAGCCCGAGGATGACGTCGCCCTCGGCAACGTCGCCGGCCGGCAGAAGCTGTCCGCGCTCGGCCGCGCCGACGGCAAAGCCGGCAAGGTCGTAGTCGCCGCCGGAATACATGCCCGGCATCTCGGCCGTTTCGCCGCCGATCAGCGCGCAGCCCGCCTCGCGGCAGCCGGCGGCGATGCCGGCGACGATCGCCGCACCCTGGTCGGGATCGAGCTTGCCGGTGGCGAAATAATCGAGGAAGAACAAGGGCTCGGCGCCCTGCACGACGAGGTCGTTGACGCACATGGCCACCAGGTCGATGCCGACCGTGTCGTGCTTGTCGGCGTCGATGGCGATCTTGAGCTTGGTGCCGACGCCGTCATTCGCGGCGACGAGGACCGGATCGGTGAAGCCGGCCGCCTTGAGATCGAAGAGGCCGCCGAAGCCGCCGATCTCGCCGTCGGCGCCGGGACGCCGGGTCGAGCGCACATGCGGCTTGATCTTCTCGACCATCAGGTTGCCGGCATCGATATCCACGCCTGCGTCGCTGTAGGTGAGGCCGTTCTTTCCCGACTGGCTCATGCTCGTTCTCCAAGGCTCGTCGTATTTTGCGGATGCGATTGGCACGGCAAGCTGAGGAGTGCAAGCGGAGAGGCCCAGACCTGCGGCCTTTTTTCACGTTTTTGCCTTCGCCTCGACGTCTTCAGGCGACAAGAGAGCGGATTGAAGGGCGTCGGGCTTGACCTGCGCGCGCGCCGCACCCTATCTCGTCACACGAAAGACGCGTGGCGTCGGTAGCGCCGGACGCGTGACGGGGAGTACAATGGGCAATCGGGTGAGCGGTTTGGGACTTCAGCGCCAGATTTTTTTCTGGTTGCTGGTGCTTGTCGCCTTTGTCGCCTTTCTGATGGTCTTCAGTTCCATTCTCCTGCCGTTTCTCGCCGGCATGGCGCTTGCCTATTTCCTCGATCCCGTCGCCGACCGGCTGCAGCGGCTTGGCCTCAGCCGCCTGATGGCGACGATCGCCATTCTCGTCGCCTTCGTCGTTCTCTTTGCGCTGTCGCTGATCATCATCATCCCGCTGATTTTCACCCAAGCCGCCGACTTCATCCAGAAGATGCCCGGCTATGTGGCCAGGCTGCAGGCCTTTGTGGCGGACACCACCCAATCGACGCTTGTGCCCGACTGGCTCGAAGCTCAAATGGCGTCGATCAAGCAGAATTCGGCCAAGCTCCTCGAGCAAGGGGCAGCCTTTCTCGGCACACTGTTCCAGCAGCTCTGGAATTCCGGCATGGCGCTGCTGGATATCCTATCGCTCTTCATCATCACTCCGGTCGTCGCCTTCTATCTGTTGCTCGACTGGGACCGCATGGTCCAGAAGGTCGATAGCTGGGTGCCGCGCGACCATGTCGACGTGGTGCGCCAGATCGCCCGCGACATGAACACGACGATCGCCGGCTTCGTGCGTGGCCAGGGTTCCTTGTGCGTCATTCTCGGCCTCTACTACGCCATCGGCCTGTCTCTGGTCGGGCTCAATTTCGGCCTTCTGATTGGCTTTTTTGCCGGCATGATCAGCTTCATCCCCTATGTCGGCTCGCTGGTCGGCCTGGTGCTCGCCGTCGGCGTGGCACTCGTCCAGTTCTGGCCGGACTATATATGGATCCTGCTCGTGCTTGCCGTCTTCTTCAGCGGCCAGTTTCTCGAGGGCAACATTCTCCAACCGAAGCTGGTCGGCAAGAGCGTTGGGCTCCATCCCGTCTGGCTGATGTTCGCCCTGCTTGCCTTCGGCGCGCTGTTTGGTTTCGTCGGCCTTCTCATCGCGGTGCCGGCCGCCGCCGCGATCGGCGTTCTTGTCCGTTTCGGCATCCAGCGATACCTTGATAGCGACCTCTATCACGGGCACAGGACGGCCGCGAACCAGCAGTCGGAGGGCGAGGAGCCCGGCCGACACATGCCATCCTCCAGAGCAAAGCATGACAAGACGTCCTAACGAACAACTGCCGCTCGTCTTCGGCCATGACCCGGCAACCAGCCGGGAGGATCTGCTCGTTTCCGATCGCCTGAGCGCGGCCATTGCGATCGTCGATCACTGGCCGGAATGGCCATCACCGGTCGTCATCATCGCCGGGCCGGTCGGTTCCGGAAAGTCGCACCTGGCCAGTATCTGGCGGGAGAAGTCCGGCGCCGAGACGATCCACCCCGTTGCCGGCTCGAGTGCCGCCGACATCGCCGCCGCCAAGCCGGTGCTCTTCGAGGATGTCGACCGTCAGGGTTTCGACGATACGGCACTGTTCCACGTCATCAACAGCGTCCGCCAGAACGGCACGGCGCTCCTGATGACCTCGCGGCTGTGGCCGATGTCTTGGCCGGTGACACTCGCGGATCTCAAATCGCGGCTGAAGGCGGCGACCGTCGTCGAGATCGGCGAGCCTGACGACGAACTCCTGATGCAGGTGCTCTTCAAGCTGTTCGCCGATCGCCAGTTGCTCGTCGATGAGCGTTTCGTGGCCTATATAGTCACTCGGATGGAGCGTTCCCTGGAGGCGGCGCAGACGATCGTCGAGCGGCTGGATCATCTGGCGCTTGCCCGTGGAACGCGGCTGACGCGTGTCCTGGCGACGGAAGTGCTGGAAGACCTTGCAAATGCCCGAGCCACCGATTGACTGTCACAGTTCCGTCGTCAAAGTGGGATAGCTCGTTTATCCGGAGCAATGGGGTCTGATGGGAATGGATAACGCGACGTCTGTAATCACCGAAAAAAAGGTGCCTGCGGAGCAACTTGATCTTCTCACGAGCCCCGAGCGCTTCATCAACCGCGAATTCTCGTGGCTTCAGTTCAACCGCCGCGTGCTCGAGGAAACCCTGAACACGGCGCACCCGCTCTTGGAGCGCATCCGCTTCCTGTCGATTTCGGCCGCCAACCTCGATGAATTCTTCATGGTCCGCGTCGCCGGCCTCGAGGGGCAGGTGCGCTCGGGCGTTTCGTTGCGCAGTCCCGATGGCAAAACGCCGGCAGAACAGCTCGACGATATCCTGAAGGAGATCGACAATCTCCAGATGGAGCAGCAGGCCTCGCTCGCCGTCCTGCAGCAATATCTCGCCAAGGAGGATATCCTCATCGTCCGTCCCGCTTCCTTGTCCGGCCAGGACAGAAGCTGGCTCGCCAATGAATTCGACCAGTCGATCTTCCCGGTCCTGACGCCGCTCTCGATCGATCCGGCGCATCCGTTCCCGTTCATCCCGAATCTCGGCTTTTCGATGGGCCTGCAACTCGTCAGCAGGACCGGGCGCGAGCCGATGACGGCGCTCTTGCGCCTGCCGGTGGCGCTCGACCGATTCGTCCGCCTGCCGGACGTCAAGAACGTTATCCGCTACATCACGCTTGAAGATGTCGTCGGTCAGTTCATCGACCGCCTGTTCCCGGGTTATGAGGTTCAGGGCTCGGGTACGTTCCGCATCATCCGCGACAGCGATATCGAAGTCGAGGAAGAGGCGGAAGACCTGGTCCGCCTGTTCGAGACGGCGTTGAAGCGCCGCCGCCGCGGGTCGGTGATCCGCATCGAGACCGATTCCGAAATGCCCGCCTCGCTGCGCCAGTTCGTCGTGCACGAGCTCGGCGTTCCGGATAACCGCGTCGCCGTGCTGCCCGGGCTGCTCGCGCTCAATACGCTTTCGGAAATCACAAAGGCACCGCGCGAGGACCTGCGCTTCGAGCCCTATAATCCGCGCTTCCCGGAGCGCGTCCGCGAGCATGGCGGTGACTGCCTCGCCGCGATCCGCGAGAAGGACATGGTGGTCCACCATCCTTACGAGTCCTTCGACGTGGTGGTGCAGTTCCTGCTGCAGGCGGCGCGCGATCCCGACGTGCTGGCGATCAAGCAGACGCTCTACCGTACCTCCAACGACAGCCCGATCGTGCGCGCCCTAGTCGACGCCGCCGAGGCAGGCAAGTCCGTGACCGCGCTCGTCGAGCTGAAGGCCCGGTTCGACGAAGAGGCGAACATCCGCTGGGCGCGCGACCTCGAGCGCGCCGGCGTCCAGGTGGTCTTCGGCTTCCTCGAGTTGAAGACCCACGCCAAGATGTCGATGGTCGTCCGTCGCGAGGAAGGCAAGCTCCGCACCTATTGCCATCTCGGCACCGGCAACTATCACCCGGTCACCGCGAAGATCTATACGGACCTGTCCTTCTTCACCTGCAATCCGGTGATCGCCCACGACATGGCGAACATCTTCAACTTCATCACCGGCTATGGCGAACCGGAAGCGGGCATGAAGCTCGCCGTCTCGCCGCATACGATGCGCCCGCGTATCCTCAAGCACATCGATGAAGAGATAGCGCACGCCGAAGCGGGTCGGCCGGCGTCGATCTGGATGAAGATGAACTCGCTTGTCGATCCGGAGATCATCGACGCGCTCTATAAGGCAAGCGGCGCGGGCGTCGAGATCGATCTCGTCATTCGCGGCATCTGCTGCCTGCGTCCGCAGGTGCCGGGTCTTTCCGACAACATTCGTGTCAAGTCCATCGTCGGCCGCTTCCTCGAGCATTCCCGGATATTCTGCTTCGGCAACGGCCACGGCCTGCCTTCGGAAAATGCGCTTGTCTATATCGGCTCGGCGGATATGATGCCGCGCAACCTGGACCGGCGGGTAGAGACGCTCGTGCCTCTCATCAACCGGACTGTGCACGAACAGGTCCTTTCGCAGATCATGCTGGGCAATCTCATCGACAACCAGCAGAGTTACGAGATTCTTCCGGACGGCACCTCGCGCCGCTTGGAAGTCGGTAAGGATGCCGAGCCGTTCAACGCGCAGCATTATTTCATGACCAATCCCAGCCTCTCGGGTCGGGGTGAGGCTCTGAAGTCCAGTGCACCGAAGCTGATTGCCGGCTGGAAAAGCGGTTGGCGCAAGTAAACTGGAATCGCATGGTCGAATCTGAAGCGCAGGGGCGTCTGCCCGGCATCCGCCCTGTGTCCGTCGTGGACATCGGCTCCAACTCCATTCGTCTCGTCGTCTACGAGGGGCTCAGCCGTGCCCCGGCGGTGCTCTTCAATGAAAAGGTGATGTGCGGTCTCGGCAAGGGCATCGACGCGACCGGCCGAATGGAGGAGGAGAGCGTCGAGCGGGCGCTGAAGGCGCTGCACCGGTTCCGTGCGCTGTCCGACCAGGCGCGCGCCACGCAGATGTATGTGCTGGCAACCGCCGCCGCGCGCGAGGCCTCGAACGGCGCGGCCCTCATCGAGAAGGCGGAAGCCATTCTCGACCAGAAGGTTCGAATCCTAACCGGCGAGCAGGAAGCCTACTACTCGGCCATGGGCGTCGTCAGCGGTTATCACGATCCGGATGGCGTGGTCGGTGACCTTGGCGGCGGTTCGCTCGAACTGGTCGATGTCGAGGGCCGGCGGATCGGCAACGGGGTAACCCTGCCGCTCGGCGGTATCCGTCTCTTCGAGCACAGCAACGGCTCGCTGGCACGGGCACGCACCTGGGTGCGGAAGTTCATGAAGGGTGCCGATGTCCTGAGAAAGGGTACCGGGCGCACTTTCTACGCCGTCGGCGGGACCTGGCGCGCGATCGCCAAGCTTCAGATGGAAATGCGCGACTATCCGCTGCACATGATGCAGGGCTACGAGATCTCCTATGACGAGGCGATGACGATTCTCGCCGAGGTGATCGAGCCCAAGGCCTTGAAGCCCTCTGCTTTTGCAACGATTTCCAAGAGCCGTCGCAGCCTTTTGCCGTTCGGCGCCGTGACGATGCAGGAGGCGATCTCGATCATGCGCCCCGAGCGCATTTCGTTTTCGGCCCTCGGCGTTCGCGAAGGCTACCTGTACTCGCTGCTTTCCGATGAGGAGCGCTTGCAGGACCCGTTGCTCACGGCAGCCGACGAGATCGCCATCCTGCGCGCCCGCTCACCGGAACATGCGCGCGAGCTTGCCGAGTGGACCGGGCGGATGGTGCCGAACTTCGGCATCGAGGAAACCGAGGAGGAGAGCCGCTACCGCAAGGCCGCCTGCTTGTTGGCGGACATCAGTTGGCGCGCGCATCCGGACTATCGCGGCCTGCAGGCGCTGAACATCATCGCCCATTCCGCCTTCACCGGCATTACGCATGCCGGCCGGGCCTACATCGCGCTCGCCAACTACTATCGCTTCGAGGGGCTCAACGACGACGGCGCCACCAGCCCTCTCGCCGGCATCACCACGCCACGTCTTCTCGAACTGGCGAAGGTGCTCGGCGGGCTGTTGCGGGTAGCCTATCTCTTCTCCGCCTCCATGCCGGGGGTCGCCCGCCATCTCACCCTGCGACGGTCGTTGCGGCCGGATGTCGACCTCGAATTCGTCGTGCCGGCAGCCTACCTGGATTTCGAGGGCGAACGCCTTGATGGCCGCCTGCAGCAACTGAGCCGGCTGACGGGCAAGAAACTCGCGTTCCACTTCGAGAGCTGAGAGCCCCGCCCTTTTGCAAGCGGGTGGCGGTCGCGCGAGGATTTCCACGCGCGACCATTCCCGACTATTCGGCCTTGAGGAATTCGCCGACTTCAAGCAGCACGAACTCGTTGTCGTCGGCCTTGTCCAGCGCGCGCCCGGCTGAAAAGGGCAGATTGTTGTCGTTGCCGACGATGATATGCGTGTCGTCCACCCGATCGACGTTCTCGATGGTGACGAAGGGCATGTCGTAGTAGCCGTCGCCGCCGCCCTGGCGCTTCCGGTTGTCCGGATCGGCGATCTTCAGGAGATCGATATAGCCGATCTTGCGCACCGCCTTGCCGATGTTTTCCTCGGTCATTTCAATCTTGTAGATACGCTTCAGCTTCGATCCGACCGCGAAGCAATCCGGCTTCGGATCCTTGGGGTCTGCACAGGCGTTGTCGAGGGTGCCGGCGCCATTGTCGCGTTCGATCACCAGCGCCGTCTTTTCGTCGAGCATGTTGAAGTCGCCGATCGCCTCGCCGCCTTCGGCAAGCGGATAGAGCCAGCTGCGTCCGGTCCAGCTCTTGCGCGCAGCGTCGAGTTCGACGATGCGGAGCGCCGGACGGCCATCCGCCTGCTCGACTGATTCGTTGTCGATCCAAAGCGGTCCTTCGAGCAGGCCATAGAGCTTCGTACCGTCCTTGGACAGCGCCAGCCCCTCGTAGCCACCGGAACGTTTGAGGTTGAAGGCCGGCGTCTTCTTGGAAGGGTCCGCCTGCAAAGCCAGTGTCGGATTGTCCGGCGAGAGGACCGGCTTGCCGTCCACCATCGTCGGGATGACGTCGGTGAGCTTGCCGTTCGTGTCGAACTTCAGGACATAGGGGCCAAATTCCTCGCCGACCCAGAAGCCATCGGCGACAGGCTGGATCGACTCGATGTCGAAATCACCACCCGTGAGATAGCGCGTCGTAGAACCTTCCATGACGATCGGGAAGGGAGCCTTGCTGTCTGGGTCCGAGAAAAAGATCGTCTCCAGCGCTTCGACTTTGCCGCCGTCCCAGTCGATCTTCAGGTGATGAAGCATCAGCGTGGCGTCGGTCGAATTGAGCTTGTTGCCGAAGCCATTACCCGAAAGGCTCCAGAAGGTTCCGTCCGGCATCGCCTTGATGCCCGAAAAGCCCTGCATCGGCTGGCCATTGAAGGGAAGCGACAGCCCGGTCGGCCGAACGACGTCCTTGCCCGGCACGCTGCCCAAATCCATCGCGCGCTTGCGGTCAGCGGCCGAGAACTTGCCGGACGTCTTGAGATAATCGGCCGCATCCGCCGGCGCGGCGATGATGGTATTGGCCGGAAGGATGGCGTGCGCCTTCAGTGTTGCCGGAAAGGCCTTCTCGTCGGCGAGCGCGGTCGTCGTCGACAAGAGCGTCAAGGCGACGGCGAGAATGGATTTCGTCATCAAATTCACCCTGGGTTCGAGGTGGGGATCGCTTCCCGATAGGCGGCTTTGATGACGGCTCGGTGACGCTTCCCTGACAGCGCGGTGAAGCTTTGTTGACGCCGCGATGCGTCTTACGGCGGGACGGCGCGAAGCGCGAACACGCCGAGCTTCTGGCCGCGGCCTTTCACCTCGTGTTCGCCGAGGTCTTCGCTTCTGACAAAAATGGGCAAGCGCATGCGCCGCAAGAGATCGGCGGAAATCAACACCTGCCGATCAAGCGTTCGGCAGAGGCCCTCGAGACGCGCCGTCGTGTTCACCGTGTCTCCGAAATAGGTGATCTTGTGCCTGTCGACGCCGATTTCGGCGGCGACGATCGTTCCGCCGTGAAGTGCGGCGCGCAGGCGCGGAACCTCGGCGTAAACCTTGCGCCAGCGGGAGGCGGACGCTTCGACCTGGTCGAGAATGTCGAAGACGCAGCGAATGCAGGCGGCGTCCGCCACGGCGCGATCGAAGGACCAGGTGATGACTGCAGCGTCCCCGACATAGTCGTCGATGGATCCGCGGTAGCGCAGCACCGGGTCGGCGACCTCCGCAAACAGCTTTCCGAGATATTCCTGCATCTTGAGATCGCCGAAGCGCTCGGCATAGGAGGTCGAGCCGGCGACATCGATAAACAGGAAGACGCGCTCCTCCTGCACCGGCTTGCGGTAGCGTCCCGTCAGCAAGCTGAGGAAGACATTGCGGCCGAGCAGTTCCCGCACCCGCAGGACGAAAATAATCGGACCGGAAACGACGAGCGCATAGACGAGCGCATTGAAGGACGGAATCACCGCGTCACTCCAGCTCTGCTGCAGCACGCCCAACAGCTTCAGCACCACCCCCGCCGCGACAAAGCCGAGATTCTCAACGGCGAAATAGACGGCGACCGAGGACAACAGAAAGGCTGGCGTCGGAAAGCTGTGGATCGTCCTGTAGAGGCGGCGGAAGATGATGCGTCGTTCAAAGGCAAGGACCGGCATGCAGATGAAGACCGCAAAGGTCGCGCCGATCAGCGCGCCGTCCCCATAGACGACCCAGGCATAGGCCACGCCGCTGCCGGCGACGACCAAGAGCAACAGGATGAACTCGAGCGTGGAAAATCTCCAGCGCATGCGCGACGGCCTCGGAAATCGAACTTCTGAAGGATGGCCGCGACCTGGGCAGCCCCATCCGCAGCGGTGCGAGCATCTGCTCCTCGGCCTTCGCGTCGGATCAGCTTTTCGATTCGCTGGCTAAGGGCGGATTCGGGCGGAAAGGTGTTGGCAGTTGCGGCCGTTCAACCGCCGATTTCCATTGCCTCGATTTTTTTTCCGACAAACCGAAGCGCCACTTCGCCATTGATGAGCTTCAGTGCCATCTCGCCGAAAAGCTCCCGGCGCCAGCCCTTCAGCGCGGCGACATCGGCATTCTCGCCTTCAGCGGCGATTCGGTCGAGATCGTCGCTGCTGGCGATGATCTTGGCCGCCACGCCCTGCTTTTCGGAGATGAGCTTCAAGAGCACCTTGAGCATCTCGACCGCTGCGGCCGCGCCTTCCGGCGTGTGATTCTGCCGCGGCAGTCGGGGCAGTTCAGTCTTCGGAATCGCCAGCGCCTCGGTCACCGCCTCGACGATCGCAGCGCCCGCACTGGAGCGCTCCCACCCCTTCGGAATGGTTCTGAGTCGGCCGAGCGCTTCCGCGTCCTTCGGCTGCTGCTGGGCAACTTCGTAGATTGCATCGTCTTTGATGATCCGGCCCCGCGGCACGTTGCGCGCCCGTGCTTCGCGCTCGCGCCAGGCGGCGACTTTCTGCAGAACCGCCAGCTCGATCGGCTTTCTGACGCGCATCTTCAGGCGCTGCCAGGCATTCTCCGGATGGAGGTCGTAGGTCTCGCGGTTCTCCAGAATTGCCATTTCCTCGGCAAGCCAGGAGGAGCGTCCCTCGCGCTCGAGCTCCGCTTTCAGGTAATGGTAGATGTCCCTGAGATGCGTCACGTCGGCAAAAGCATATTCGAGCTGCTTGTCGGTGAGCGGCCTGCGGCTCCAGTCGGTGAAGCGCGAGGACTTGTCGATCTGCACGTTCTTGATGCGGCTGACTAACTGGTCGTAGGAGACGCTGTCGCCGAAGCCGCAGACCATTGCCGCGACTTGCGTATCGAAGAGCGGATGCGGAATGAGGTTGCCGAGATGGTGGATGATCTCGATGTCCTGGCGGGCCGCGTGGAAGACTTTGATGACATCTGTATTGGCCATCAGCGCGAAGAAGGGCGCAAGGTCGAGCCCCGGCGCAATCGGATCGACGATCACCGCCGTGTCGGGGCTGGCCATCTGGATCAGGCAGAGTTCAGGCCAGAACGTGGTCTCGCGCAGGAATTCCGTATCGATCGTAATGTAGCTCGAGCGGGCCAGCTCTTGGCAGGCGGCCTCCAGTTCTGCTGTCGTCTGAATCATCTGGGCTTAAATCACTATGGCGAAAATGAGGCTTGAGCCTCCCCTCTATCGTTTCGGGGCGGACGTCTCAATCGAAATTGTCAGATAATTCTGAAATAACCGGTCATCCCGGTCTTTTGATGTTCGATGATGTGGCAGTGGATCACCCAGTCGCCGGGGTTATCGGCAACGAGCGCCACCTCCGCCTGTTCGTCCGGCAGAAGCAGGATCGTGTCGGTCGGCGGCGGCAGGAAGTTCCGTTTGTTCGAACTGAGGATGCGGAAGCTCAAGCCATGCAGATGGATCGGGTGCGCGTGCGGGGTGCGATTGGCGATTTCGAGCACATAGCTTTTGCCGAGCTTCAACTCCTCGATCGGCGCAATCGGGTCGGGCGTGTCTCCCGGCCATGGAACCTTGTTGAGCGCCCACAAGGTGAAGCCGAGCGATCCGCAGATCGACGGTGCCGCCTTGTATTCGGCGGTTGCCGTGAGTTCGAGGGGAATTCGCTTGGCCGTCGACAG
This sequence comes from Sinorhizobium sp. BJ1, assembly GCF_002531555.1. Lineage (NCBI taxonomy): Bacteria > Pseudomonadati > Pseudomonadota > Alphaproteobacteria > Hyphomicrobiales > Rhizobiaceae > Sinorhizobium > Sinorhizobium sp. BJ1. Next base: position 113,239 of record NZ_NWTH01000003.1, on the reverse strand, counting down.
GTCGGCTTCGGTGACCGGATTGGCGGGGAGGGGAGCGACGTCGCCAAGATCGCGTTTCAAGGACGGGCCGACCGCACGCAGTCTCGCGATCGTCCAAGGCTTCGACCCGCGGAAATTGCCGAGCGTCGCATGCGCCCCTTCGCTGTCGGGCATGCGCATCACGAGATCGACGCGCTGCCCCGGCCCGATGTCCAGCCGATCGAGCAGGAACGGAAGATCGACGGGATTGCCATCAAGCGCGACCACCTTCGCCTCGGCGCCCTCAAGGCCGATCGTGTAGATGCGCGTCACGTCGGTGGCGGCGATCCTGACCCGAACGAGTCCGCCGGTCGGCGCGTCGTAAACCGGCTCCTGTTGCCAATTGGCAGTTCTGACGGTCCCGTAGGTGCCGCCGCGTGCCGCATCCCGCGGTTTGAACGGATCGATGAATTTGCCTCCGGTGCCGAGCCGCCAGTCGCGAAGATTGAGGACGATCTCCGCGTCGAAAACCGGATCTTCGGGATTTTCGACGACGATCACACCGGTCAGGCCATGGCCTATCTGCGTCAGCGTGTTGCAATGAGGATGGTACCAGAAGGTGCCGGCGTCTGGCGGTGTGAAGCTGTAATCGAAGTGATCGCCCGGATAAACATAAGGCTGGGTCATCTCCGGCACGCCGTCCATCGCATTGGCGATTCTGAGCCCGTGCCAGTGAACCGTCGTCGGCTCATCGAGCCTGTTCACGAGCCTTGCCGCATAGGCCCCGCCCTTGCGAATTCGCAAGACCGGCGGCATGCCGGCATGAGGCGTTTCACCGAGTCCGTAGGTCATGACGGGGGTAGCGCCGTCGGCCGCGATCTGCGCATTTGCCAGTTGCGCCGTGAGGACCTGAGGTTCGGGAGACGCCCCGGCCCGTGCCGCAAGCCCGGCGCCGAGTGCGAAGGCGCCGCCCAGTGCGGCCGAGCCCTGGAGAAAAGTGCGGCGGCTGAGCATCGGCGTCATAGCGTCCACATTCTAAAAGGGCCGAGCGGGGCGTGGACCGCGTCGCCCCGCAGTGTTTCGGGATTGGCGCCGTTTTAAACCTGATCCTCGTGTTCAGCAATTCGTCGCGATCGCACATCTTGCCGCAGGCGATCATGCTGCGGCTGGCTGCCGCCCGCCAGCTTGTTGAAGTACGACGAGGTACGCAGGAGATTGCGGAACGGCATGGAGCGTTCGCCCGCCGGAATCGCTCCGCGGGCCGTCATGCGCCGGAGCGTGTAGAGCATGAAGAGGAAGAGGATCGCGGCGGTATAAAGGAAGAGCGCGCGCGGGCCGAAGAGATCGAGCAGGAAGGAGGCGAAGAGCGGCCCAATGATGGCGCCGAGCGACCAGAAGAACAGCATGCCGGCGGAAACCAGCGCATGCTGACCTTCCGCCGCGTGGTCGTTGGCATGGGCCGAGCAGAGCGAATAGAGCGGCATGGCGAAGGCGCCGAAGGCAAAGATGCCGGCGAAGTTCAGCCACTCGTCGCTGCCGGCGCCGAAAGCGAGGAAAAGGCCCGCAACGAGTGAGCCGAAAGTGGCGATTAGAATGATCAGCCGGCGGTCGAACTGGTCCGAGTAGTGCCCGAGCGGATATTGCAGCACGACGCCGCCGATGATGCCGGCGCTCATGAAGGTCGCAATCGCGGTGACCGAAAGCCCGATCTCCTGCGCATAGATCGGTCCGAGTGAGCGAAAGGCCGCATTGGTGAGACCCACGACGATGCAGCCGATGGTGGCAAGCGGCGAGATGTTCCAAAGCGCGTTGACGTCGAAGTGGATTGCTTCCGGAGCGACCGGGCTCGACCGGTCGGCAAACGAGATCGGCACAAGCGAGAGCGTCAGCGCCATCGAGATGAAGGCGAAGAGCTCGAAGCCGCCGATCCCCACACCCGGAATCATGTATTGCGCGGCGGTCACCGAGCCGAGGTCGACTAGGCGGTAGATCGACAGCGTGCGGGCCCGGTTGGCATTGGTGACGCTGGCATTCAACCAGCTCTCGACCGTTGCAAAAAGACCGGCGAAGCAGATGCCGGCGACGAGCCGCATCACGAACCAGAACCACGGCTCGATGACCAGCACCATGGCGATTGCCGCCGCCGAGGCGATCGCCGCCATGGCGGAGAAGGTACGGATATGACCGATCGCCCTGAGGATCCTGGTCACGTAGACGCAGCCGATCGCAAAGCCGACATTGTAGCCTGCGCCGACGACACCGATCAGCGATGTCGAAAAGCCTTCATCGAGCGCGCGCAAGGAAATGAAGGTGCCCTGCAATCCATTGCCGCCGATCAGAATGCCGGCGGTGAGGAGGAGGGGGATGAGCGGGCGTATTTGGGACATGGGCGCATCCGGTTTTACGGCGGCGACTCGTGGGGCAGGCGGGTCTCCCACTGTTTAGCGGTACACGGTGGGCGGGGACAGTCGCGATTTGTGACCTTTTCCGGGTGGATATCCGCCAGGAGGACCGACGAGGCGGAAGAGTGGCGACCGGCGGAGTCGCTGGACTGACGGGTCGGCGGCGAATGCCGCGGCCTTGACAAATCCGGCGCATCATGCGCTTTTCCGCCCGACTTTGGCTATGCCGCCGCGCCCGCCTCGGCGAGACACGCGCGGCCTTCTGCAATTCCAGGACCAGACGATGCACCGTTACCGCAGCCACACCTGTGCCGCCCTCCGAAAGTCGGACGTCGGCTCCACCGTTCGCCTTTCCGGCTGGGTTCACCGCGTCCGCGACCATGGCGGCGTGCTCTTTATCGACCTGCGCGACCATTACGGCATTACCCAGGTCGTCGCCGATCCGGATTCGCCGGCCTTCAAGATGGCTGAAACCGTGCGCGGTGAATGGGTCATTCGCATCGACGGAAGCGTCAAGGCTCGCACCGAGGACACGATCAACAAGAACATGCCGACCGGCGAGATCGAGCTCTATGCCCGCGAGATCGAAGTGCTGTCGGCCGCCAAGGAGCTGCCGCTGCCGGTCTTCGGCGAGCCGGATTATCCGGAAGATGTGCGCCTCAAGTATCGCTTCCTCGATCTCCGCCGCGAGACCTTGCACAAGAACATCGTCAGGCGCACCGAGGTCATCGCCGCCATGCGCCGCGGCATGACCGAGATCGGCTTCACCGAATATACGACACCGATCCTGACGGCTTCGTCGCCGGAAGGCGCGCGCGACTTCCTCGTGCCGAGCCGCATTCATCCCGGGACCTTCTACGCGCTGCCGCAGGCGCCGCAGCAATACAAGCAGCTGCTGATGGTGGCCGGCTTCGACCGCTATTTCCAGATCGCCCCGTGCTTCCGCGACGAGGACCCGCGCGCCGACCGGCTGCCTGGCGAGTTCTACCAGCTCGACCTCGAAATGAGCTTCGTCGAGCAGGAAGACGTATGGGACACGATGGAGCCGATGATCCGCGCGATCTTTTCGGATTTCGCCGGCGGCAAGCCGGTCACCGAAAAGTTCCAGCGCATCCCGTATGACACGGCCATCCGCAAGTATGGTTCCGACAAGCCGGACCTCCGCAACCCGATCGAGATGCAGGAGGTCACCCAGCATTTCGCCGGCTCCGGCTTTAAGGTCTTCGCCAACATGATCGCCTCGAACCCGAAGGTGGAGATCTGGGCGATTCCGGCCAAGACCGGCGGCTCCAGGGCATTCTGCGACCGCATGAACGCCTGGGCCCAGAGCCAGGGGCAGCCCGGCCTCGGCTATATCTTCTGGCGCAAGGAAGGCGAGAAGCTCGAAGGTGCAGGCCCGCTTGCCAAGAACATCGGCGAGGAGCGCACCGATGCGATCCGTACGCAGCTTGGCCTTGAGGATGGCGATGCCTGCTTCTTCGTCGCCGGTGAGCCGGCCAAATTCTACAAGTTCGCCGGCGAGGCCCGCACCAGGGCCGGCGAGGAACTGAACCTCGTCGATCGCGACCGCTTCGAACTGTGCTGGATCGTCGACTTCCCGTTTTATGAATGGAACGAGGACGAGAAGCGCGTCGACTTCGCCCACAACCCTTTCTCGATGCCGCAGGGCGGGCTGCAAGGGTTGTCGGGCGATGATCTCCTGTCGATCAAGGCGTTCCAGTACGACATGGTCTGCAACGGCTTTGAGATCGCATCCGGCTCGATCCGTAACCAGTCGCCGGAACTGATGGTCAAGGCATTCGAGAATGTCGGGCTCAGCCAGGCGGACGTCGAAGAGCAATTTGGTGGTCTCTACCGCGCCTTCCAATACGGTGCCCCGCCGCATGGCGGCATGGCCTTCGGTATCGACCGTATCGTCATGCTGCTCGTCGGCGCCAAGAACCTGCGCGAGATCTCGCTGTTCCCGATGAACCAGCAAGCCGTCGATCTGCTGATGGGCGCGCCATCGCCGGCAACGCCGGCGCAACTGCGCGAGCTGGCGATCCGTCCGATACCGCAGAAGAAGGACTGATCTTCTCTGATGCCAAATCTCTGATCCAAGAAAAACCCGGTGAAAATCTCGCCGGTTTTCTTGGCCTCGAGCGAACCAAAGCGGGTATGTCTGCGGCCCCGCCCCAAAAGGGCTTATTCGAGCTCACCTTGACAGGGCTTCTTTCAAGGCGCTTCCTTTCTCCCCGATGCTGCATGGCAACTATCGGTTGGAGGAAATGATGGTGAAGAACGTCAAGGACCTGCTGGCGGAAGCAAATAGTGCCGTCCCGAACTTGTCGCCGACCGAAGCCGCCGAGAAGATGCGCTCCGGCGACGTGCTCGTTGTGGATGTCCGAGATCCGACGGAGGTTCAGCAGACCGGCAGGATCAAGGGGGCAGTGAACGTCTCGCGCGGCATGCTGGAATTTCGAGCGGACCCGGAGAGCCAGTATCACAACCCGGCCTTTCAGAAGGACAAGACCATCCTTCTGCATTGCGCTTCCGGCGGCCGTTCCGCTCTCGCGGGTAAGACCCTGCAGGAGATGGGATATACGGCGGTTTTCAACATTGGCGGCTTCAAGGAGCTCGCCGAAGCGGGGATCGATACAGAGCCCGCGTGAGCAGCTTTTTTAGACTCTCCCCAACCCCTCCCCCTTGTGGGGAGCGGTCTCGGTGAGGTCGGCTCTCCCGGCCCTGTCGCCGCCTGGCGTTTCTCAGAAGTCCATGCCCGGACCGGGGGGCATCGGCATCTGACCCTCCTTTTTCGGCTTCTCGGCGATCATCGCCTCCGTCGTCACGAGGAGCCCCGCGATGGAGGCTGCGTCCTGCAGCGCCGCGCGCACGACCTTGGCCGGGTCGATGACGCCCATCGCGAAGAGGTCGCCGAACTCGCCCGTCTGGGCATTCCAGCCATAGGCGAAGTCAGTTTTCTCGCGCAGCTGTCCGACGATGATCGATCCCTCGGCGCCGGCATTCTCGGCAATCTGGCGCACCGGCGCCTCGATGGCACGGCGAACGATTTCGACGCCGACGCGCTGGTCGTCATTGCCGGTCGCCACGCTCTCGAGCACCTTGACGACCCGCAGCAGCGCGACGCCGCCACCCGGCAGGATGCCTTCCTCGACCGCGGCGCGCGTCGCATGCAGCGCGTCGTCGACGCGGTCCTTCTTCTCCTTGACCTCCACTTCCGTTGAGCCGCCGACGCGGATCACCGCAACGCCGCCGGCCAGCTTGGCGAGCCGCTCCTGCAGCTTCTCCCGGTCGTAATCGGAGGTTGTTTCGTCGATCTGCGCCTTCAGCTGGGCGACACGACCGCTGATATCCTGCTTCGTGCCGCCGCCGCCGACGATCGTGGTTGCGTCTTTCTCCACCATGACGCGCTTTGCCCGCCCGAGGCTTTCCATCGTCGTATTCTCGAGCTTGATGCCGAGCTCCTCCGAAACGACCGTGCCGCCGGTCAGAATGGCAATATCCTCCAGCATGGCCTTGCGTCGATCGCCGAAGCCAGGTGCTTTGACGGCGGAGATCTTCAACCCACCGCGCAGCTTGTTGACCACGAGCGTCGCAAGGGCTTCGCCCTCGACGTCTTCGGCGATGATCAGCAGCGGCTTGCCGGCCTGGATCACCGCTTCGAGAATCGGGATCATTGCCTGCAGGTTGGAGAGTTTCTTCTCGTGGATGAGGATGTAGACATCCTCCAGCTCCGCACGCATCTTGTCCTGATTGGTGATGAAGTAGGGCGAGAGATAGCCGCGATCGAATTGCATGCCCTCGACGACCTCGAGCTCGATCTCGGCGGTCTTGGCCTCTTCGACAGTGATGACGCCCTCGTTGCCGACCTTTTGCATCGCCTCGGCAAGATAGCGCCCGATCTCCGCATCGCCATTGGCCGAGATCGTCGCCACCTGTGCGATCTCCTCGTTCTTCGAGACCTGCCGGGCCCGACTCTTGAGTTCCTTGACGAGCGCATCGACGGCGAGGTCGATGCCACGCTTCAGATCCATCGGGTTCATGCCGGAAGCGACGGCCTTGGCACCTTCTTTGACGATCGCCTGGGCCAGAACCGTCGCGGTTGTCGTGCCGTCACCGGCGATTTCACTGGTTCTCGAGGCGACCTCCCGGACCATCTGCGCGCCCATGTTCTCGAACTTGTCCTCGAGCTCGATCTCCTTGGCGACGGAGACGCCGTCCTTGGTGATCCGCGGCGCGCCGAAAGACCTGTCTATGACCACGTTCCTCCCCTTGGGTCCAAGGGTGACCCGGACCGCGTTGGCCATTATGTCGACCCCGCGCAGCATTCGGTCGCGCGCATCGGCGCTGAACTTGACGTCTTTGGCAGCCATGGATCCCTCCCTCAACACAAAAAAATTCAGGTATTCATACGCCGGCCGGCAGCGGCAGGACCTTACGATTGCACCTTGCCGCCGACCCGAGAAGCAAGACGATAGCCGCCTCCAGGGGCGGACGTTTCGCAGTCATTCCTCATCGACGTCCGGCGTCAGGATGTCGATCAGGGCGGCAACCCGGCCGGCCGGAAGATGGCGGCCCTCGCCAATCAGCGCCTCGTCGTTGTTGACCCAAGCAATCGCTTCGGCAAGTTCACTCGCTGTCGCGCCCGTCGCAAGAAGTTCGGCCATCAGGGTTTCATCGACCGGGCCGAGAATGGCGGTGATATCCGAATGCTTCAGTCCCATTGCGTCCTCCTTCCGCTTTGCTTCGGTCAGGAATGCACAAACTGCCGGCAAACCATGTCGAGATAGATAGGCCGGCGCATGCGAGCATCAAGCGCCACATCATAACATCGCGATCACAGCGACAAGAAAAAAGCCCGGCGGGAGGTCCGCCAGGCTTGAATGCGAAAGCCGCACCGCGTCGCGGTCGGCAGCGGCGCTTCGTGAAGCGTCAGTCGTTCGCCGTCACCTTGACACCGAGGACCGAGGGGATGGTGTTCGGCGCGCCCATGGCGGCCCCCATGATCATCGGGAACGGCACAGGCTTTTCCGGTTCGGCGCTGATCGTCAGGCTCTTCGGCGCGTCGAGATAGGCGTTGACCGCGGCCGACACCTGGTTCTGCAACTCCGGCAGGTTGAGCTGCGCCATCATGATCGGCACCAGGCCCTTCAGCGACTGTGCCATCTGCTCGCCGGTGACGCCCTGCTGGCTGCCGGCGTAATCGAGTGCCTTCTTGGTGATCGAGGCATCGTCGAAACGGATCGAAGCGCTGTTGAAGGTCAACTGCTGCATGAGGCCGAGCATCGCGAGGCCCATTGCCTGGTTGGCCTCTTCCTTGTTCGGATTGGCTTGGGCGGCCTTGTTCGCCTCCTGCAGCGACTTCAGGAACTGGAGCGTGTAGCCGGAGAAATCCATGGCGATGTTCAGCCGTCCGACATCCTTGAAGTCGAGGGCATATTCCTCAACAGCGAGTTTGCCGCTCTCGAGCTCCCAACTTCCCTTCATCGTCACCTGGCCGTCGATCTGCTTCAGGCCGAGCTTGTCGATGGCGTCCTTTGCCTTGGCGTCCTCCACATCCGAGAGATCCGCATTCAGCCCGGCCATCGTCGCATCGAAGTCGAATCCGGCATCATTTTCCTGACGGCTCAGATTGCTCTCGATGCTGGCGATCTTGAAGACGTCCTTGCCCTTGACCTTGACCTCCATCGGGCCGGTGCCGAAGGACTCGTAGAGCAGAATGTCGTCGATGGTGCCGCCAGAGGCATTTCCGGGAATGGAAAGGCCGCCGATCGCTATGTCCTTGACGGATACGCTGTCTTCTTTTTCGCTGACGTTGACGTCCGCGAAGGAAACCGTTTCGGCATAATAGCCGCCATCGTCCGTTTCCTCGACGCCTTCGAACGTCACGTCGCCTATGGCGATCGACTCCCCGGGCGTTGTCGCGACTTGCAGCTTGACGCCGCTCGCCGTGACCACGTCCCCGTCCGTCTCCGCCTTGTCGAAGACAAGCGAGGTACCGTTCACCTCGAACGAGGCACTCAGTTTCTTCATCATGTCCGCGCCGTCCAGGGCGAAGGCCGGGCCGGCAAGCGTGAGGAGGGCGGCGCTGGCCATCATCAGGCGGATCTTGCGCGTATGCATCATTGCGTTGTTCCTTGTGAAAAATGATAGATTGTGCGGCTGTTTCCGAGGGGTGCTACAGGTGGTTCTTGGCGGTCGGCGCGGAATGCGTCACCAATGTCGCTGGGCGCCATAGGAAGGGCTGCGCGGTAGCAACCGCTGCGACGCGTCCGGTCGCCCGCCATGTCACTTGCATTGATTCCCATCCTCAACCGACCAAATCGCAGGTGCGACCCTAATACGAAACAGGGCAAATTTATATCGCCGAGTCGAATGACGGATGTTCCCCGCGGATCATGCTTTCCGGAAAATTACCCGGGGAATTTCGATGACTGCAACCCGAGGTATAGGCAAGTGGCTGTGAAGCGTTCTCCACAGAGCGATTGACGCGGATTCTTGCCGCGGCGCGCCTGTTGCGGTAGCAAGGATGCATGGGACAAAGCCTTTTGCCGCCTTCTGGCGGGGACGACAACATTCAGCCGGTTGACCTCAAGGCGGCGCTGGAAGAGCGCTATCTCGCCTATGCGCTGTCGACCATCATGCATCGCGCGCTGCCGGATGTCCGCGACGGATTGAAACCGGTCCACCGCCGCATCATCCACGCGATGAGCGAGATGGGGCTGCGGCCCAATACCTCGTTCAAGAAATGCGCGCGCATCGTCGGTGACGTCATCGGTAAGTTCCACCCGCACGGCGACCAGTCGGTCTACGATGCGCTGGTGAGACTCGCGCAGGACTTTTCGCAGCGCTACCCGGTCGTCGACGGACAGGGCAACTTCGGCAATATCGACGGCGACAACGCCGCCGCCTATCGTTACACCGAAGCGAAGATGACCGAGGTCGCGGCCCTCCTCCTCGAGGGCATCGACCAGGATGCCGTCGATTTCCGCCCGACCTACAACGAGGAGGACCAGGAGCCGGTCGTCCTTCCCGGCGCCTTCCCGAACCTCCTCGCCAACGGCGCGTCCGGCATCGCAGTCGGCATGGCGACGTCCATTCCGCCGCACAATGCGCATGAGCTTTGCGACGCGGCGCTGCATCTGATCCGCCATCCGAACGCGACGGTTGAAGAACTGCTGTTCGATCCGGCCAATCCGCAGCGCGGCGGTATCGAGGGGCCGGACTTTCCGACCGGCGGCATCATCGTCGAAAGTCGCGCCAGCATGCTCGAATCCTACCGCACCGGCCGCGGCGGCTTCCGCGTCCGGGCGCGTTGGACTGTCGAGGATCTGGGGCGCGGCGGCTATCAGATCGTCGTGACGGAAATTCCCTACCAGGTTCAGAAGTCGCGGCTGATCGAAAAGATCGCCGAGCTCCTCATTGCGCGCAAATTGCCGCTGCTCGAGGACATCCGCGACGAATCGGCCGAGGATGTCCGTGTCGTGCTCGTGCCGAAGAGCCGCTCGGTCGACGCCAATATCCTGATGGAATCGCTGTTCAAGCTGACCGAGCTCGAAAGCCGCATTCCGCTCAATATGAACGTGCTGTCGATGGGCCGCGTGCCGCGCGTCATGGCGCTGAACGAGGTGCTGAGCGAATGGCTGGCGCATCGCCGTGAGGTGTTGCAGCGGCGATCGCGCCACAGGCTTGCCGCCATCGATCGGCGGCTCGAGATCCTCGGCGGTTATCTGATTGCCTATCTCAACATCGACGAGGTCATCCGTATCATCCGCGAAGAGGATGAGCCGAAGGCGGTGATGATCGAGCGTTTCTCGCTGACCGATGTCCAGGCCGAAGCGATCCTCAACATGCGCCTGCGCTCGCTGCGCAAGCTCGAGGAGTTCGAGATCCGCACCGAATTCGACGCGCTGTCGAAGGAGAAGGCGGAGATCGAGGCCCTGCTCGCCTCCGATGACAAACAGTGGCAGGCAGTTGCCTGGGAAATCGGCGAGGTCAAGAAGAAGTTCGCCAAGGCGACCGAGCTCGGCAAGCGCCGCAGCACCTTCGCCGACGCTCCCGAGGCGGATGTCGAAGCCATTCAGCAGGCGATGATCGAGAAGGAGCCGATCACCGTCGTCATTTCGGAAAAGGGCTGGATCCGGGCGCTCAAGGGGCACATGTCGGACTCGTCTTCGCTGCAGTTCAAGGACGGCGATGCGCTGAAGGTGGCGTTCCCCGCGCAGACGACGGACAAGATTCTCGTCTTCACCACCGGCGGCAAGGTGTACACACTCGGCGGCGACAAGCTGCCGGGCGGCCGCGGCCATGGTGAGCCGTTGCGAATCATGGTCGATATGGAAAACGATCAGGACGTGCTGACGGCGCTCGTCCACGATCCGGCGCGCAAGCTCCTTGTCTCGTCCGCTGCCGGCAACGGTTTCGTCGTCACCGAAAGCGACATTGTCGCCAATACCCGCAAGGGCAAGCAGGTGATGAACGTCGTGATGCCGGACGAAGCGAAGCTCGTCGTGCCGGTCAAGGGAGATCACGTCGCCGTCGTTGGCGATAACCGCAAGATGCTGGTCTTCCCGCTGCCGCAGATACCGGAGATGGCGCGCGGCAAGGGCGTGCGCCTGCAGCGCTACAAGGACGGCGGCATCTCCGACATCCGCTGCTTCACCATGGCCGAGGGCCTCACCTGGGAAGACAGTGCTGGCCGTGTCTTCACGAAGGTGAGGGATGAGCTGATCGAGTGGCTAGGCGACCGCGCCGGCGCCGGTCGCACCGTGCCGAAGGGCTTTCCGCGAAGCGGCAGGTTCAGTGGCTGATTGCCCGACCTAGACTCTAGCACCTGCTGCCGGCGGGTGCCCCGTGGTTATCCACAGCTCCTGCGTCTTTTCCCGCTGCCGCCGCAACTCCGCGATGTTTCCTTAAATCGGCCGCGATTTGACGAATGATGCGCCGGAGAGAGGAACGCGATGATCCCGGCTCTTGACGATACATTGTTGGCGCTCGCCGATCCCACACGCCGCCGCATATTCGAAGTCCTATTTGCCGGCGAATCCGCCGTTGCGGACGTCGCCGTTGCGGTCGGTGCCGAACAGGACGAGCTGTCAGGTCACATGGTGATTCTGGAGGAGGCGGGGCTGATTACCCGGCGGCACCAGGACGATCGAGAGATGATCGCCGCCGATCCGGCCCCATTGGAAGTCGCGGCGGAATGGATCAACACCAATCGCGAGCTCTGGGCGATGCGCACGCAGATTGAGGAGACGGGGCCTGCTTCTACCACCCCGCAGTGACCGGTGGGCGAGCGGCCGTCAACCGGTAAATGGCAATTCGGCACAGGGTAGCTGCGCCTTTGCCGCCTTGCTGTGCATCTGCCACAGCGAATGACCAAGCAGGGCGATGATGAGGATGGTGCCGCCGACGAGCGTCTGGAAAGTGGGCGTCTCGGAAAAGACCATCCACACCCAGATCGGTGCCAGAATCGTCTCGAGCAGGTAGAACATCCCCACTTCCGGTGCCGAGAGATAACGCAGGCCCGTCGCCAGGCAAAAGAAGGCGACAGGGATCATCACCAGCCCATTGAAGAGAATATAGCCCGGTGCGGCAATGGCGATGCCGCTCGCCGGCAAAAGCGTGAGCGCCGCCAGGGCTGGAAAGATCGCAGTCGTTAGCGGCACCAGCGCCATGTCCCGTCCGCTGGCGCGGCTGATGGCGATGGCGCTCGCCAGCAGGAAAGCGGAGCAGGCGGCCATCGCGTCGCCAAACAGGTTCCCGCTTTCGAGCCCGTCCTGCACGATCACCCCGACGCCGAGAAGCATGATCGCCATCGTCAGCAGCGTGGCGTTGGAGGGGCGCTCCTTCAGGAAGATCCAGGAGAGAATTGCCGCGAACATCGAGGTGAAGGCGAGGATGAAAACGACGTTTGCTGTCGAGGTGTTGAACACCGCGAGCAGGAAGGTGAAGGAATTGATGCCGTAAAAGAGGCCGGCGATCAGCCCGGCCTTGCCGGGGATCAGCGCAATCTGGCGGCCCAGCACGCGATTGATAAAGAACCAGGCGGCGATCGCCACCGCAAAGGTCGACAGGCTGCGCACGGCGAGAATCGACCAGACTTCGCCGTCTGCCGAACGGATCAGCGGGATGTCGAAGGAAAGCGCAAGGCCGCCGAGGCCGGTGATGGCAAGGCCGCGCCGATGCCGGGCGGCGTCAGAGGAGGGGGTCAATCGTCAATCCGTGGCGGTTTCAGGAGAATCTTCCCCGCCAGCATAACGCTCCCAACCGCGGGCCATAAGGTGCTCCTGCGGCAAAAACTTTGTTTTGTACCCCATTTTGCGCGATCCCTTGACCCAGTAGCCGAGATAGACGTGCGGCAGGCCGCGTTCCTTTGCACGGCGGATATGGTCGAGGATCATGAAGGTGCCGAGGGACCGGTTTGCAAGGCCCGGATCGAAGAAGGAATAGACCATAGACAGCCCGTCGCACATCCGGTCGGTGAGTGCCGTGGCGATCAAGGGGCCTTTGGCCTTTTCGCTGATGCCGTCGCCCTCGGCCCTCAAGCGGTATTCGATGATTTTCGTGTGTACATGGGTGTCCTCGACCATCATTGCGTAGTCGAGCACTGACATGTCCGACATGCCCCCCCTCTGGTGCCGGCAATCCAGATAGCGGCGGAAGAGGTTGTACTGCTCGCTCGATGGTTCGGCCGGGTATTCGGTGGAGACCACGTCCTCGTTGGCCGCGAGCACGCGGCGCATCGAACGGGTGGGCAAGAATTCATTGGTCAGGATGCGCACCGAGATGCAGGCGCGACAGGTCTCGCAGGCCGGGCGATAGGCAATGTTCTGCGAACGGCGGAAACCGCCCTGGGTCAGAAGATCGTTCAACTCGGGAGCGCGCTCGCCCACCATGTGGGTGAAGACCTTCCGTTCCATCTCGTTCGGCAGGTACGGACAGGCTGCCGGTGCGGTCAGGTAGAATTGCGGAGACGATGTGGTCTGCGTGTTCATCGAGCGTGGGGGTCACTCTTCGCGAAGTTACTCTGCAATAGGATGGCCGAAGAAATAAAAACGTCAACACACTCGTTCCGCAAGGAGCGAGCAAAGTGCCGGCAATTCTTCGTCTGGAGATGCTTCCGGTTTGACCCGGGTTCATCCGGGCCGCGGCACAGTCGTTTTCGACGGTCCGGGCGCCGTCAATACATGTCGCGCCGGACGGTGACGGTACCGATCAGAAGATCGTGCAGCAGCCTGCCGCGATCCGTGAACAGTCCGATCAGCAAGATGAGCGGCGTCAACAGCGCATTGGCGATCCAGAAGATCGCCAGGTGGACGATTGCCGTCAGGAAATCCATGGGCCGGCCATCCGTCCGGGCGATCGCCACGCCCATGATCCTCATCCCTGGCGACGCCTGCTCGCGGCCGCCGACAGTCAGTCCGAAATACAGCATCGCCACGAGAGCGAAGAGCACGGGATAGAGGAAGAATCCGAGGCCGAGCGTCAGGATGCCGAGAAAGAACACGACAACCGCAGCCGGAATCCACAGGAGCGCGACGACCAGGTAGTCGATAATGAAGGCAAACACCCGGCGCGACAGAACACCCTGGTAAGCGCGCCAGTCCTGGCTCGGAAGTCGGAGTTCTTGGTTGTGCATGCTCATGTCAGCCTCGCGTCGTTTCGATCACATATGGGGACCGAATTCGTCAAAACAATGCGTCTCTCGCGCGAACCGGCCGCTCACCGCTTCGCCAGGATCTTAGCCACCTCGACGGCGAAATAGCTGAGGATGCCGTCGCAGCCGGCTCGCTTGAAGGAGAGCAGCGTCTCGAGCATGACGCGCTCGCCGTCGATCCAGCCGTTGGCGGCCGCCGCCTTGATCTGCGTGTATTCGCCCGAGACCTGATAGGCGAAGACCGGCAGGCCGAAGGCTTCCTTCATCCGCCAGCAGATGTCGAGATACGGCAGGCCCGGTTTCACCATCAGCATGTCGGCGCCTTCCTCGACGTCGAGCGCGGCGTCGCGGATCGCTTCGGTGCCGTTGGCCGGATCTATATAGTAGGTCTTCTTGTCGCCCTTCAGCAGCCCGCCGGTGCCGATCGCCTCGCGATAGGGGCCGTAGAAGGCGGAGGCGAACTTCGTCGCATAGGACATGATGCCGACATTATGGTGGCCGCTGGCATCGAGCGCCTCGCGGATCGCGCCGATCCGCCCGTCCATCATCTCGGAAGGCGCAATGATGTCGGAGCCGGCATCCGCCTGGACGACTGCGGCGCGCGCCACCGCTTCCACCGTCTCGTCGTTGACGATCTCGCCATCGCGCAGGATGCCGTCATGGCCGTGACTGGTGAAGGGGTCAAGCGCCACGTCGGTAATGACGCCGATATTCGGAACGGCTTTTTTGATCGCTTGCGTCGCCTGGTTGATGAGATTGTCGGCGGCAAGGCTGTTCGAGCCGGTCTGGTCGCGGAGCGCCATCTCGATATTCGGGAAGGTGGCGACGGCGGGAATGCCGAGGTCGGCCGCCTCCTTGACCGCCTCGACGGCCCTGTCGATGCTCATGCGGTTGACGCCGGGCATTGCTTCGATAGGCTGAGCGATGCCTTTGCCCGGCACGATGAAGATCGGCCAGATCAGGTCGTCCACGGCGAGCCGGTTCTCCTGCACCAAGCGGCGTGTCCAGTCCGCCTTGCGGTTGCGGCGCATGCGACGGTGCCCGGTGATCCTGTCCACAAGATTTGTGCTGTCGTTCATCGCGCCCGCGTCCTTCTTCCTTCATCTGCGTCGGTCAAAGGCGGTTTATCACGCGCCTCGGCAGATTGAAAACCGCATCACGCGGTGAGGGGCTGCGGCATTTCCTCTCCGCGCGCAGCGGCTCGGGCGCGTGCTCTTGATTTGCGGCTGGTGGATTGCCGGCACTCGGCCTATCTTGCCGGCCATGCTTCACGATTCTGCTCATGTGCCGAAGCCATCGCTCACCGAAGTGCTGTTCGGCTGGTTCCTGCGCCTGGTCTCGGCCTCCTGCTTCTGGTTCGCGCTGAATTACTGGGCGATGCTGATCGGTTTTTCCCACGGCGGCGCCGGGCGTTTCGATCTGCTGGCAGCGGAGTGGCGCGCTGCGGCAACGGCGCTCGCCGTCCTCTATCCGGTCGCCGCCATTGGGCTCTGGTTGCTCGTCTCCTGGGGGCCGGTTGTCTGGGTGCTTGCGGCCGCGATCGAAGTCGCCATGGTCGAGTTCTATCCGGGCATGCTCGGCGCCCGTCCGCTGCTCCTCGTGCTACATGGATCGGTCGCCGTCACCTTCGTACTTTTCCGTGCGGCGATCTTCTGGCAGCGCCTGCGCCAGGCGCGGCAGGTAAGGGTTGATTCACCCTGAGACAGTGTCGACGGATAGTAAGTACATGTTAAGGCTGCGGTTTAAGTAGAATTTTATACGTATTCGATAGGGTCTCACTCAAGGCGGGAAGACAAAGAAACACCGCCAAACGAAACAGTGAGGCACGAAAATGAACACGAAGATGAAGCCGCAGGTAGCTGCTCCCCGGGACCCGCAGGAAGAGACGATCCGTGGTCTCTATATGGAATCCCTTCACCTTGTCGAGCGTCTGCATCGCCGTCTGCTCGACGTCATCAAGGACGAATTCGACCGGCAGGGCCGCAGCGACGTCAACGCCGTTCAGGCGCTGCTGCTCTTCAACATCGGCAATTCAGAACTGACCGCCGGCGAACTTCGCTCCCGCGGCTACTATCTCGGTTCGAACGTCTCCTACAACGTCAAGAAGCTCGTCGATCTAGGCCTCATCAACCATCAGCGCTCCCGCATCGACCGTCGTTCGGTCCGCATCAGTCTGACGGAAGAAGGCCAGGAGATTGCCGAGACCGTCGCCAAGCTCTATGAGCGCCATGTCGGCTCGATCCATAAGGTCGGCGGCATCGGTTCGGATGAGTTCACCCAGATGAACAAGCTCCTGCAGCGCCTCGACCGCTTCTGGAACGACAGCATCATGTATCGCCTCTAAGTAAGGCGTACGCATCTCCAGCCTCAAGGGTCGGGCGCAATCCCTGCGTGTCCGACCTTTGCTGGTTTTTCTCCATCGAGTTGTCGTCCAAGCCCTCGCCGCTCTATCCGCCCGGGTAGGCCGAGACACGAATTGGCCATATTACTATGACAGCGACGCTACCATGCGGCAGGTGCGCAATTGCGTCTGTGGCGGCGATTCGTTTCGTGGCCCGCCTGCCGATTGGCTCTCGCTCGCACGATCGTGAAAGCAACTTGAGAGCCGGGTGGGCACGCGGGTTTACCTTTGTTAACCACGTTTGTGCTAGGGCTCGGGCAGCGCGCGTATTGGCGCATTTGATGGTGGGACTATGTCGAAAAAGAACGGAATTGATGCTTTCTCGCGCCGCGCGTTTCTGCGCTCGGCCGCAACGCTCGGTGCCGCCGCATGGGCAGGCGCCGCCAGTGCCCAGGACGCACTGGGCGAACTCATCAATTCGCCGCGTCGCGGCTCCTGGGATGACCAGTTCGATGCCAAGGCCTCGCGCACCGCGACAGCAGTTCTTTCCAATACACCGGTTTTCGGCCCTCAGACGATCAGCCATGTGCAGCAGGCAATCTTCGATTACCAGCAGATCGTCGCCGGCGGCGGCTGGCCCCAGGTTCCGCAGACCGGTGTAAGGCTCGAGCTTGGCGTCACCGATCCCTCCGTCCAGCAGCTGCGTCAGCGCCTGATGGTCTCCGGCGACCTGCCGCGGTCCGCCGGTATTTCCTCTTCCTTCGATTCCTACGTCGACGGCGCGGTCAAGCGCTTCCAGGCCCGCCACGGTCTGCCGGCGGACGGCGTGATCGGCGAATATACGTTCAAGGCACTGAACGTCGACGCCGCGACGCGGCTGGCCCAACTCGAGACCAACCTTGTGCGGCTTCAGTCGATGTCGGGCGATCTCGGCCGCCGCTATGTCATGGTCAACATTCCCGCCGCCTATATCGAGGCGGTAGAGAACGGCCGCGTCGTGTTGCGTCATGCCGCTGTCGTCGGCAAGATCGACCGCCAGTCGCCGATCCTCAATTCGAAGATCTACGAGGTCATCCTCAATCCCTACTGGACCGCGCCGCGCTCGATCGTCCAGAAGGACATCATGCCGCTGATGCGCAAGGACCCGACCTATCTCGAGCGCAACGCCATCCGCCTCTTCGACGGAAGCGGCAACGAAGTGTCGCCTGAAACGGTCGACTGGAATGCCGAAAAGGCGCCGAATCTGATGTTCCGGCAGGATCCCGGCAAGATCAACGCCATGTCCTCGACGAAGATCAACTTCCACAATGAGCATGCGGTCTACATGCACGACACGCCGCAGCAAGGCCTGTTCAACAAGCTGATGCGCTTCGAATCGTCGGGCTGTGTGCGCGTGCAGAACGTCCGCGACCTCTCGAACTGGCTGCTCAAGGAGACGCCCGGCTGGTCGCGCCAGCAGATCGAGGCGACCATCAAGACGGGCGTCAACACGCCGATCAAGCTTGCCGAAGAGGTGCCGGTCTATTTCACCTACGTCACCGCCTGGTCGGCGAAGGATCGCGTCGTCCAGTTCCGCGACGATATTTATCAGCGCGACGGCGCCGCGGAACTGGCCCTGCAGACGACGACCGGAGTCGAGCAATCGCCCGGCCCCATCGACGCCGACGCCTTGCCGCAATAAGCAAAAGTGCCGTATTTTTCGATCAAGGCCGCGTATTCCAGGATGCGCGGCTTTTTCATGTCTACTCGGCCGCGATATATGGGCGCGGCGGATGGTGGAAATGGCGCAAACCGCACAGCGGATATTGCTCTCGGCGTGCGAGGAAGCTAAAGAACAGCCACCCTTGAGAGGAGCCTCGCGCGATGCTTGCACAGACCAATGACGCCTTCTTCACCCGCTCTCTCGCCGACAGCGATCCGGAAATCTTCGGTGCGATCGAGAAGGAGCTGGGTCGCCAGCGCCATGAGATCGAGCTGATCGCCTCCGAGAACATCGTGTCCCGTGCCGTGCTCGAAGCCCAGGGCTCGATCATGACTAACAAATATGCCGAGGGTTACCCGGGCAAGCGCTATTACGGCGGCTGCCAATATGTCGACATCGCCGAGGAACTGGCGATCGACCGTGCCAAGAAGCTCTTCGGCGTCAATTTCGCCAACGTGCAGCCGAACTCCGGTTCGCAGATGAACCAGGCGGTGTTCCTGGCGCTCCTGCAGCCGGGCGATACCTTCATGGGCCTCGACCTCAATTCCGGCGGCCACCTGACCCACGGCTCCCCGGTGAACATGTCGGGCAAGTGGTTCAACGTCGTTTCCTACGGTGTGCGCGAAGACGATCACCTGCTCGACATGGACGATGTCGTCGAGAAGGCCCGCAAGCACAAGCCCAAGCTGATCATCGCCGGCGGCACCGCCTATTCGCGCATCTGGGACTGGAAGCGTTTCCGTGAGATCGCCGATGAAGTCGGCGCCTGGCTCATGGTCGATATGGCCCACATTGCCGGCCTTGTCGCCGGTGGCCAGCATCCGTCGCCGTTCCCGCATTGCCATGTCGCGACGACCACGACGCACAAGTCGCTGCGCGGCCCCCGTGGCGGTATGATCCTCACCAATGACGAGGATATCGCCAAGAAGATCAATTCGGCAGTCTTCCCAGGCCTCCAGGGCGGTCCGCTGATGCATGTGATCGCTGCCAAAGCCGTTGCGTTTGGCGAGGCGTTGCAGCCCTCTTTCAAGGACTATGCGGCCCAGATCGTCAAGAATGCCCGCACCCTTGCCGAAACGCTGAAGGCCAACGGCCTCGACATCGTTTCCGGCGGCACCGACAACCACCTGATGCTGGTCGATCTGCGCAAGAAGTACGCCACCGGCAAGCGCGCGGAGGCGGCGCTTGGCCGCGCCTACATCACCTGCAACAAGAACGGCATTCCCTTCGATCCGGAAAAGCCTTTCGTCACCTCCGGTGTTCGCCTCGGCGCACCGGCCGGCACGACGCGCGGCTTCAAGGAGGCGGAATTCAAGGAAATCGGCGAGCTGATCGTCGAGGTGCTCGATGGTCTGAAGGCGGCCAACTCCGACGAGGGCAATGCGGCCGTCGAAACCGCCGTTCGCGAAAAGGTGGTGAAGCTCACCGACCGTTTCCCGATGTACGGCTACATGTGATCGGAAGGTTGCATGCGCTGCCCCTATTGCAGTTCCGAAGACAGTCAAGTGAAGGATTCCCGTCCGGCTGAGGACGGGAATGCCATTCGCCGCCGCCGCATCTGCCCTGATTGCGGCGGCCGCTTCACGACCTTCGAGCGGGTGCAGTTGCGTGAGCTGATGATTATCAAGAAGACCGGTCGGAAGGTGCCCTTCGACCGGGACAAGCTCTTGCGCTCCTTCGAGATCGCCCTGCGCAAGCGCCCGGTCGATCGTGACCGTATCGAGCGGGCGGTGTCTGGTATCGTCCGCCGCCTGGAAAGCTCCGGCGAGACGGAGATTCCCTCGGAGGAAATCGGCCTACAGGTGCTTGAGGCCCTGAAGAGCCTCGACGATGTCGCCTTCGTGCGATACGCCTCCGTCTATCGGGATTTTTCCCACGCCGAGGATTTCGAGAAGGTCATTGCCGAGATCAGCGCCAAGATCGCGCGCGATCCCAGCGAATAGCTCTAGTTAGCGGAGGAGCGCATGGGCGGGCCGACGCGTGAGGACGAGAGATTCATGGCGGCGGCATTGCGCCTCGCCCGCCGCAATCTCGGTCTGACCTCCACCAATCCCTCCGTCGGCTGTCTTATCGTCAAGGACGGAACGATTGTCGGCCGAGCGGTGACGGCGCCAAGCGGACGCCCGCATGCGGAATCGCAGGCTCTTGCCGACGCAGGTGAGAAGGCGAGGGGGGCGACCGTCTATGTCACCCTCGAACCCTGTTCGCATCATGGCAAGACGCCGCCCTGTGCCGACGCGCTTATCGCCTCGGGCGTCGCCCGCGTCGTCGTTTGCCTTCTGGACCCAGACGAGCGCGTGGCCGGTCGCGGGGTCGTGATGCTCCGCGACGCCGGCATCGGAGTCGACATCGGTGTCCTTCGCGACGAGGGCGAGAGGGTGCTGGAAGCTTATCTTATGCGCCAGCGGATGAAGCGGCCGCATGTCACCCTCAAGCTCGCCGTCTCGGCCGACGGCATGATCGGACGAAAGGGGGAAGGGCAGCTGAGGATCACCGGTGCGGTCTCGCGCGCCCAGGTCCAGGTGTTGCGCGCCGAGACGGATGCCATCCTCGTCGGGGCCGGTACGGCAAATGCCGACGATCCGGAACTCACCGTTCGGTTACCTGGGCTTGAAGAGCGTTCGCCAATCCGTATCGTCCTTGATCGACGTCTAGACTTGACGGTCGAATCGAAGCTCGTCCGCTCGGCCGGTGCGGTCCCAATGATCGCCGTCGCAGATTCGGTGCTCGATCGGGCCGCAACAGCGAGGCGCAGCGCGCTGGAAGAAGCCGGCGTCGAAGTGTTGAATGCCGATACCGTTGCCGATCTTTTGACGGCGCTGGCCTCGCGCGGCATTTCCTCGCTTCTGGTCGAAGGCGGCGCGCGGGCGGCGCGCCAGTTTCTCGATGCGGGGCTGGTCGATCGAATTCTGCTGTACAACGGGCCGGCGACTATTGGCGCAGACGGCATCCGATCCCCATTTGGTCGGACGACCGTACCCGCCGGGTTTTCGCTCAAGCGAACGGCCCGTTACGGCGATGATATTTTCGACGATTACGAAAGAGATACCGGATGTTCACAGGCATAATCACCGATATCGGCACCGTGGAGAAGGTCACGGCGCTCCGGGAAGGCATCAAGCTTCGCGTCGCCACCAGCTATGATCCGAAGACGATCGACATGGGAGCCTCGATCGCCCATGCCGGGGTGTGCCTGACCGTAACGGGCCTGCCGGAGGCTGGCAGCAACGAGCGCTGGTTCGAAGTCGAGGCCTGGGAAGAGGCGTTGAGGCTGACGACCGTTTCCGGCTGGCAAGAGGGCACGCGCATCAATCTCGAGCGTTCGCTGAAGATCGGCGACGAGCTCGGCGGCCACATCGTTTCCGGCCATGTGGACGGCCAGGCGGAAATTCTCGCCGTTGAACCGGAAGGCGACGCGGTGCGCTTCCGGCTCCGCGCGCCGGAACATCTCGCCCGCTTTGTTGCGCCGAAGGGTTCCGTTGCGCTAGACGGCACTTCTCTGACCGTCAACCGGGTCGATGGCGCCGACTTCGACGTGCTGTTGATCCGCCATTCGCTCGAAGTCACCACCTGGGGTGAACGCCGGGCCGGCGACCACGTCAATTTCGAGGTCGATACCATGGCGCGCTATGCGGCCCGGCTCGCCGAGTTTCCCGTTTCCCAGGGAGAATGATGTCGATGGCGGCCGAAGGGTTTCGACGGCGGATGGCGGTATTTTGATCCTCTCCAGTCGGTGCGAAAGGTACCTAAGCGGTCAGTACATCCTCTATTCGGATCGGCAGGGTGCGCACGCGCCTGCCGGTCGCGTGGACGGCGCGTGGTAGGCCGGATAGGTGGCCGAGGCCACACGCATGCCGATCAGGAGACGACCGTCGCGCATGGAGCGCGGTTCGGAAACCCGATGCGACCAACCGAAGCGCTCGGCGGCGAGGTCTTATCATTTCATCAGCGAGCGGCTGGAGAAGGGCTTGTTCTCGCTCTCATCGATCTCGGGTTCGTTCCGCCGCCGTAGTTCGACAGGATCGAGCCCGAGGGCGTAGGACAGTTCATCCAAGGCGCATTCGAGCGCGAAGATGCCACTCGCCTCGCCCGGTCCGCGCATATGGTTCGGCGTACCGATTTCGAGCTGCCGCAGTCTGTACTGCGTGCGCACGTTCGGGCAGGAATACATGTAGCCGCTAGCGCGAACTGCAGGCGAACTATACTTTGTCGATTGCGCTATTGAAACGCGCTTGGTGCAGTTGCAGTGGGCGAAATGCGGGGCGGCGTCCCCGATCGGGGACGCCGCCTTGAGGCGGGATGGGAAACCGCGCGGTTTCCCGTCCGGTACTGCTTTCGAGGAGGTCAGCGAACGTAGATTGTCAAACCACCGTCGGCGGCTTCCTCGGCGCCGGCGATGTTGTTCATCTCGACACGTTGCGCCTTCAGCTTGGATGCCAAGGGCTTGTTGGCATCGACTGCTGCGAGCAGGGCGGTGCGTTGTTCCGCCGTTGCCTCATCGATCCACATCCGGGTCTGGTTCTCCTGGTTCAACGTGTCGACGTCGACGACTCTGACATTGTCGCCCTTGAAGGCGCGAACGGTGTGGTCGATGTGACTCGGCCAGTTCATCTTGGCGTCCGTGGCATAGGTGATGCCGCCGAAGCTCAGTGTGGAGAGGGCGGCGATGACGGAAAAAGTCGCGATGCGGTTCATTGTCATGCTCCTTTGCTCGCGGTTGCGGCCCGGGCAGGCAATCGAACGCATGACTCGTTGCGATTGCTGAGCCGGTCGCGCGGCTCCGCTTTGGCCAGCACGGACCGTTTGCGGGTGGGGTCATCCGCAGCAAGTGGCGCTGGATTGTTTCGACTGGTTGGGGTGGCGTTTCCCCGTTGCTTCCGGTGTCGCGCCGTGCCAACGGTTACGAAACTGGGCCGGAATGTGGCCATTTCCGAGGCGTAAGTTCCTGAAAAATAGTTAAAAATCGTTCATGTTCGCGGGTGCCAACAAGCCCGGCAAAATGGACGCCGGAGCCTGGCCTTGGCTCAGACTGCGCCCGTCGACCGGCGTTCGAACATGAGCATCGGTCTACCGTGATAGGTCGTGCGCCGGAATTCCCTAAAACCATGCTTGAGCGCGACCCGGATCGAAGCCTCATTGCCGGGTTCGATGATGCAGGTCTTTCTAAGGGCGGGAAACTCGCGATCGCCCCAGGCGAGTGCGGCGGAGACCGCCTCCGTCGCAAAGCCGCGGCCATGGCACTTCGGCGAAAGTGCCCAGCCCATCTCCATCGTTCCCTCGAGCGATGGTGTGATCTCGCGGTGGGGATCATGGAATCCGGCCTCGCCGATGAACGCACCGCCGTCCTTCTCCTGGATCGCAAAGAAGCCGAAGCCGAAATAGTGCCACATCCCCACCTGGCGCAAGAACCGCGTCCAGGACTGTTCGCGCGTGTAGGGCACGCCACCCACGTGACGCGTCACTTCCCCGTCCGCGAAGAGTGCGCTGTAGCAGGGAAAATCGTCGCGCCGATAGGGGCGCAAGAGAAGCCGCTCGGTCTCGATTACGGGCACACGATGCATTTTCACTCCGGTTTGGCTGATGGGGCCGGTTTGGCTGATGGAGAAGGTGAAGTTAGGTCCTGAGCGCAGCCCGGCTCACCATCCCAATAGTCGGTTGCCGATTGAGGCCGGCCGATAAAGTCGAACGAAGCCTCGCGCGTGTCGGACCGCCGGGTTCTGGCCAGGAACTTGCCGGAGTCCGGATATTCGCAAATCTCGGTCGAGGCCATGGTCGATATCGACAGATACTTGAGCGGCAACGTTCCTGTGTTGATCAGGTGATGCGCCGTTTCAGGACCGCCAGCCGGTGCGCCGAGCACGTCGCCGGGCCCGACGGCATAGCGTTCGCCGCCGAAGCGGTATGTGCCCTCTCCCTCGAGAATGATGAACAATTCCTCCTCGACATGGTGGTTGTGAAAGGGGCAGCCGGATTTGCCCGGCGGCACCTCGCCATAGCTGATGCCGAGGTCTTTCAGGCCGAGAAGCGCACCGAACGAGGCGTCGCGCGATTCGAAGAACGAGCCGCGGCGCCAGTGGTCGAGGCCGAGCTGGTCGAGACTGACGATCGGTTTGCGGATTTCCGTCATGGCTTTCCTCCCGGCCGTGGCGGCCCTTCCGCAGCGTGAACAGCTTCACCTTGCAGAATCGGCCGCAATATACTTGAGGTTTTAAAGCTAGTATATGCCGGAACCGTCACCGGAGCAGCCTGAGGCGGAAGATGGCGCGGCAAATGGCCTCCGCATGCAGGAATTTGCTTGCCATTCTGCGCAGGCCGTGGTTTGACCGCCGCCTGCGCTGGCCGAGGCCGGCCCATATTTCAAGACAGGTGATCCATGGCGAATACCAAGCCGGTCCGCATCCTGATTGTGGAAGCGCGCTTCTATGACGATATGGCCGACGCAATGCTCGACGGGGCGAAGCATGCGCTCGACGCAGCCGGCGCGACCTATGATATCGTTACGGTTCCGGGCGCCCTGGAAATTCCCGCGGCACTGGCCATGGCGCTCGATGGTGCCGACGAAGGCGGAACCGACTACGACGGCTTCGTTGCGCTCGGCATGGTGATTCGCGGCGAGACCTATCATTTCGACATCGTGGCGAACGAGTCGGCGCGTGCTTTGATGGATCTCGCCGTGAGCGAGAGCCTGGCGCTCGGCAACGGCATCCTGACGGTGGAGAATGAGGAACAGGCGTGGGCGCGTGCCCGTCGCTCGGAGGGCGACAAGGGCGGCTTTGCCGCGCGTGCCGCGCTCACCATGATCGAACTGAAGAACAAGCTGAGTAAAGAACAGTGACGAACACCCCCTCGGATCAGCCGCTGAAGCAGGTCAACCAGCGTGGCGCCGCGCGCCTTGCGGCCGTTCAGGCCCTCTACCAGATGGAAGTCGGCGGAACCGGCGTGCTCGAGATCGTTGCCGAGTTCGAGGCGCATCGTCTTGGCCAGGAACTGGACGGCGAGACCTATCTCAAGGCGGACGCCTCCTGGTTCCGCTCGATCGTCTCCGGCGTCGTGCGCGACCAGCGCAAGCTCGACCCGTTGATCGGATCGGCGCTTCAGGACGATTGGGCGCTTTCGCGACTCGATTCCACCGTCCGCGCCATCCTGCGCGCCGGCACTTTCGAACTGCTCGAGCGCAGGGACGTACCGGTTCCGGTGATCGTTACCGAATATGTCGAGATCGCCAAGGCCTTCTTCGAGGACGAGGAGCCGAAGCTCGTCAACGCTGTCCTCGACCGCATCGCCAAGCAGATCCGCGGCGAGCAGCGGACATAGCCCCTCATGCTTGTTGCGGCCGGGGACGACATCGGAACGGTTCTTCGCGAGGCCCGCCGCAACGTCCTTCTGCTGACTGTCGCCCAGGCGCTGCTCGGCGTCGTCGGGCCGATCAGCTTCGCCGTCGGCGGTATTGCGGGCCATCAATTGCTCGGCGACGACAAGTCGCTCGCGACCGCGCCGCTGACCGCATTCAATGTCGGAATGGCGCTTGGCGTCATCTTGGTGGCGATCCTGTCGCGATCGATCGGACGGCGCTTTGCCTTCATGGCTGGCGCGACGGTTGCCATGATCGGCGGCATGATCACGGCGGCCGCTCTTTTCCAGGCGAGTTTCTGGCTTTTTGCAGCCGGTCTGGCTATTCTCGGGTCCTCGAGCGGTTTCACCCAGAAGCTGCGTTTCGCCGCCGCGGATGCGTCGCCGTCCTTCTACAAAGCATCGGCAATTTCCTGGATTCTCGGCGGCGGCATCGTCTCGGCGGTCCTTGGTCCTCAGATCGTCATCTTGGCCGGCGACTTCTTCGCACCCGTATGGTTCGCCGGTGCCTTCGTCGCGCTGATACCCGTCTGCCTCTTCGCCCTTTTCTTCTTTATCCCCCTGCGGCTCCCGGAAGCCACGAAGGCGTCATCCGCAGAAGCGGGTCTACCCGCCCGTTCGCTCCGCGAGATCGCCGGCAGCCAGCGCTTTCTGACCGGGATGGTCTGCGGCATCTCCTCCTATGCGCTGATGACCTTCATGATGACCGGCGCCCCGGTCGCCATGGTCGTCGGCTGCGGTTTTTCGAGCGATCTCGCGACGCTTGGGATCCAATGGCACGTGCTTGCCATGTTCGCTCCGAGCTTCGCCACAGGTTGGCTAATAACCCGCTTCGGCGCGGAGCGCGTCGTCGCCTGCGGGCTCATGTTGCTCATGGGCTGTGCGGCCGTCGCCCATCTTGGCTTGGCGCTCTGGAACTTCTGGGGCGCTCTCGTTCTCCTCGGGCTCGGCTGGAACTTCGGCTTCATCGGCGCGACTTCAATCGTCGCCCAGAGCTACCGACCGCATGAGGCGGACAAGGTCCAGGGCTTCCACGACGTGGTGCTGTTTTCGACTGTTGCCGTCTCGTCCTTCGCCTCCGGCAAGGTTCTGGCCGCCTACGGCTGGGACATGCTCAACGCGGTCATCTGGCCGGTGGCGGGCCTCTGCCTTTTGCTCCTCGTCCTCCTGATGCGTTCGAGCAAGAGAGCGGCCGCCTGAAGCCACGCTCGCTTCCTGAAAGCCTGACCCTCAGAGGCCGGCATGCCGGCAATTTCAGGGGCTTGACGATCCACCATCGCAACCGCACTCTGGCCGCGCCGTGGGGGCATGCCGCTTGAGGAGGGGCATGCGATTCGCGGGACAGAGGGGCCGGCGGCAGGGAGTTGAGGCCGCGGGTTTAAACGGAGGAAAGTGCGAAATGACCATATTGTTGGGCGTTATCGCATGCGGGTTGCTTTCGGTGGCCTATGCCATCTGGGCGACACAGTCGGTGATGGCCGCCGACCAGGGGAATGCCCGCATGCAGGAGATCGCAGGTTTTATCAGAGAGGGGGCGCAGGCCTACCTCACGCGTCAGTACACAACCATTGCCATCGTCGGTGTCGTCGTATTCTTCGCTGCATGGGTTTTGCTTTCGGGTGCGGCCGCCATTGGATTCTTGATCGGCGCGGTGCTCTCGGGCGCGGCCGGCTTCATCGGCATGCATGTTTCGGTCAGGGCCAATGTCCGCACGGCCCAGGCCGCATCGGTCAGCCTCGCCTCCGGTCTCGATATCGCCTTCAAATCCGGTGCGATCACCGGTCTTCTGGTGGCAGGCCTCGCGCTCCTGGGCGTCTCGGTCTACTACTTCATTCTCACCGTCGGCCTCGGCCATGGACCGGCCGAACGTGAGGTCATCGATGCGCTTGTCGCACTCGGCTTCGGCGCCTCGCTGATCTCGATCTTCGCCCGCCTCGGCGGCGGCATCTTTACCAAGGGTGCCGATGTCGGCGGTGACCTCGTCGGCAAGGTGGAAGCCGGAATTCCGGAAGACGATCCGCGCAACCCGGCGACGATCGCCGACAATGTCGGCGACAATGTCGGCGACTGCGCCGGCATGGCCGCGGACCTCTTCGAGACCTATGCGGTCTCCGTGGTGGCAACCATGGTCCTCGCATCGATCTTCTTCGCCGGCGCGCCGATCCTCGCGACCGTCATGGTCTACCCACTGGCGATCTGCGCCGCTTGCATCATCACCTCGATCATCGGCACGTTCTTCGTTAAGCTGGGCACCAACGGCTCGATCATGGGCGCGCTCTATCGAGGCCTGATCGTCACGGGCGTGTTGTCGATCTTCGGTCTTGGCGCAGCGACGTCGTTGACGATCGGCTGGGGTTCGATCGGAACCGTTGCAGGGCAGGACGTCACCGGTTGGGCCCTGTTTCTTTGCGGCATCATCGGCCTCGTCGTCACCGCGCTCATCGTCGTGATCACCGAATACTATACGGGCACCAACAAGCGGCCGGTGAACTCGATCGCTCAGGCCTCGGTGACCGGCCACGGCACCAACGTGATCCAGGGCCTCGCCGTCTCGCTCGAATCGACCGCCTTGCCGGCGATCGTCATCGTCGGCGGCATCATCACGACCCATCAGCTCGCCGGTCTTTTCGGCACCGCGATCGCCGTCACCGCCATGTTGGGCCTCGCCGGCATGATCGTCGCCCTCGATGCCTTCGGCCCGGTCACCGACAATGCCGGCGGCATTGCCGAAATGTCGCACCTGCCGCCCGAGGTGCGCAAGTCGACCGACGCTCTGGATGCAGTGGGCAATACGACGAAGGCTGTGACCAAAGGCTACGCTATCGGCTCTGCGGGGCTCGGTGCATTGGTGCTGTTTGCGGCCTATTCGAACGACCTCACCTATTTCGCCGCGAATGGCGACAAGCACCCCTACTTCGCCGACGTGGGAACGATCTCGTTCGATCTCTCGAACCCCTATGTCGTCGCCGGCCTGATCTTCGGCGGTCTCATTCCCTATCTCTTCGGCGGCATTGCCATGACCGCCGTCGGAAGGGCTGGCGGCGCCGTCGTCGAGGAAGTGCGCCGACAGTTCAAGGAAAAGCCGGGCATCATGGAAGGCAAGGACCGGCCGGACTATGGCCGTGCCGTCGACATGCTGACCAAGGCGGCGATCCGCGAGATGATCATTCCCTCGCTCTTGCCGGTTCTCGCACCCATCGTCGTCTATTTCGGCGTGCTGCTGATTTCCGGCTCGAAGGCCTCGGCCTTCGCGGCACTCGGCGCCTCGTTGCTCGGCGTCATCGTCAACGGGCTTTTCGTGGCGATTTCGATGACCTCGGGCGGCGGGGCATGGGACAATGCGAAGAAAAGCTTCGAGGACGGTTTCGTCGACAAGAACGGCACGCGCCACATGAAAGGATCGGAGGCGCACAAGGCGTCGGTCACCGGCGACACGGTCGGCGATCCTTACAAGGATACGGCTGGTCCGGCCGTCAATCCGGCAATCAAGATCACCAATATCGTGGCCCTGTTGCTGCTCGCCGTGCTCGCCTGACGCTACGCCCCTTCAACAGAAAAGCCCGCGGAACTCGGTTCCGCGGGCTTTGTTGTGAAAAGGCATTTCGTCAGTTGTTGCCGAAGTTCTTGAACAGGTTGCGCGCCGCAGCCTGTCCGGCACCGGGGCCGGTCAAGAGCTGGCCGAGGAAGCTCGTTTCCTTGCCGCCGGTCGGCGTCGTCCGCGTCAGCATGTCGAACACCTTGCCGTCCTTCATCGTATAGTGGGCAAGTTGGCTGACGACGCCCTCCTTGTCGAAATAGACGGCGAGGATCGACTGGTCGATCAGCTTCGGCTTCATGAAGGCGACCGGGCGCTTGCGCTTCTGCGAGATGTAGTAGAACACCTCGTTGTCGAACGTCGCGGTGGTCGATGGGGTGCCGAGCGACAGCATGACCTGTTCGCGGCTCGATCCGACGGGAACGAGGTTCAACGTTTCCTGATCGACGACATAGCCCTGGTGCAGGACTTCGCCGACATCCATTGCCTGGCAGCCGGCAAGCGCTGTAGTGCATAGGGAAGCCACGATCACGGCACGGCCAAGAACTTTCAGGTTTGTTGTCAGATACCGCTTCGTCAACGACTGCTCCCCTTGGAGTAACGATGGCATATGCGCCATTGCAATTCGTGCCTGCTTCGGTAAACCAGCTTCGGCTATCATGCAACAACGTCATGGGCGCGTGCCCATGAATTCGAGAAAGCCACGGTTGGGCTTTGTTATGATTTTTGGACTGTTCAAGAGAAAAAGCGGCAATATTGCGATTGTGGAGCGCCAGTATGCGCTTCTGACCGCGGCGGCGCGCCAGCCGTTTCTCTATACCGACCTCGATGTGCCCGATACGGTGATGGGCCGTTTCGAGATGTTGTCGGCGATCCTGATCCTTTATTTCCGCCGCACCCGGGCCTCGGCACGCACCGGCCAGGAAATCGCGCAGGAGATCGTCGATGCCTTCTTCGAGGATGTCGACCACTCGATCCGAGAGCTTGGCGTCGGCGATGTCAGCGTGCCGAAGAAGATGAAAAAGTTCGCCGGCATGTTCTATGGCCGCCTGGAATCCTATGCGGCTGCGCTCGAGAATGGCGACAGGCAGGCTCTTGCCGACGCGCTGCGGCGCAATTTTCATCCGCAGCAAGAGGACGCGCCGACGATGATAGGCTTGGCACGTTATCTCATTTCCGTCGAAGCCGGGCTCGCGGAAGTTCCGGAAGACCTGGTCGAAACGGGACAGTTGCGCGTTCCACCGGCGGTGAGCCAATAGGGCGCCCGGCAGCGCAGCGGCATTTGCGCAACGGGCTAAGGCGGGCGCTGCAGGAAGGATCTTTTCTCATGAAGCACGAAAGCAAACCGGCATTTTCTTATCCGGTAAAGGTGGGGCATATTTCGGCCAATCCGGTCGGGGTGCATCTGTCCGCCAACGAGACCGAGCGGCGGGCGCTCGCTGCCCTTTGGAAGGTCAACGAGGTCCGCTCGCTTGCCGCCGATCTGCAGATCGGACGCTGGAAGAAGGATGGCGTGAAGATCAAGGGCGAGGTGCGGGCCGAGCTCGTCCAGACCTGCGTCGTCACGCTGGGCCCTGTCGAGGCGGAGATATCCGAGCCGGTCGAGGCGATCTTCGTGCCGGAGGGCTCCCGCCTGGCGCGGCAAGCCGACAATGACGGCGGCGAGATGATCCTCGATCCGAGCGGTCCGGACATTCCCGATACCTTTTCCGGCGATACGATCGACGTCGGCGTGGTCGTCAGCGAGCAGGTGGCGCTTGCGATCGATCCCTATCCCCGCAAGCAGGGCGCGGTCTTCGGCGAGCGCATCGAAAGCTCGGCGGCAGACGACAAGCGGCCCAATCCGTTCGCGGTCCTGAAGGATTTGAAAAAGGATTGAAACGGAATCGGCCGGGCTTACAATTCGGTTGTCACGCAGACGAAAAGCAGTATTTTGGCCCGACTTCAGCCGAGGGGGCCGTGGTGCCGACGCGCTGCCATTCTGGCCCAAGTGTCAGAAGGAGAGACGAATCGCCGTTGCGTATGGATTGCGCAGGGGCGGAATGCGTCGCGTGGCGGGAAAAAGGGATAAGACACGCGTGGTCAGAATTTCACTTGACGTTATGGGAGGCGACTATGGTCCGGAGGTCGTCATCCCCGGCGCAGCCAGAGCGCTCGAACGTCACCCGGACATAAAGTTCGTCCTGTTCGGCCAGGAAGCGCTCTGCGCCGAACTGCTGGCCAAGTACCCGAAGCTTCAGGCAAGCAGCACTTTTCAAGATTGCGAAATCGCCGTCGGCATGGACGAGAAGCCGAGCCAGGCGCTGCGGCGCGGCCGCGGCAAGTCGAGCATGTGGAACGCGATCGACGCCATCAATGCCGATGAAGCCGATGTCGTGGTCTCGGCGGGCAACACCGGCGCGCTGATGGCCATGTCGGTGTTCTGCCTTCGCACGATGCGAGGCATTCAGCGTCCGGCGATCGCGGCCATCTGGCCGACGCTCAAGGGCGAGAGCATCGTGCTCGATGTCGGTGCGACGATCGGCGCGGATGCGCAGCAGCTCATGGATTTCGCGCTGATGGGCGGCGCCATGGCCCGTGCGCTGTTCGAGGTCGAGCGTCCCTCCGTCGGGCTGCTGAATGTCGGCGTCGAGGAGATCAAGGGCCAGGAAGAGGTCAAGGAGGCCGGCCGGCTCATTCGCGAGGCCAATATCGAGGGGATCGACTACTACGGTTTCGTCGAGGGCGATGACATCGGCCGCGGCACGGTCGACGTGGTGGTGACCGAGGGCTTTTCCGGCAACATCGCGCTGAAGGCGGCCGAGGGCACCGCCCGCCAGATCGCCGAATATCTCCGTGCCGCCATGTCGCGCACGCTTCTAGCGAAGATAGGCTATGTCTTCGCCAAGGCTGCTTTCGACCGAGTGCGCGAGAAGATGGACCCGCGCAAGGTCAATGGCGGCGTATTCCTCGGGCTGAACGGCGTGGTCATCAAGAGCCACGGCGGCACGGATGCGGAAGGCTTCGCCGCCGCGATCGACGTCGGCTACGACATGGTGAAGAACGGCCTGAAGGCCAAGATCGAGGCCGACCTGGCACGCTACCACGGCGCCGAGCCGACCGAAGCCCTGCCGCCGGCATGATTGAAGAGGTTTGATTAGATGATCCGTTCTGTCGTTCGCGGCTTCGGTGCAGCGCTGCCGAAGCGAGTGATGACCAATAAGGAAATGGAATCCAAGGTCGAAACGTCCGACGAATGGATCGTGCAGCGGACCGGCATCCGCCAGCGCCACATCGCCGGCGAGGGCGAGACGACCGCCTCGCTCGGCGAGGGCGCGGCGCGCGCGGCGCTCGAGCGGGCCGGCATGACGGCAGATGATCTCGATCTCATCATCGTTGCGACCTCGACGCCCGACAACACCTTCCCGGCGACCGCAGTCAATATCCAGAACCGCCTCGGCATGCGCCATGGGGCGGCCTTCGACCTGCAGGCGGTCTGTTCCGGCTTCGTCTATGCAGTCGCCACGGCCGATGCCTATATTCGCGGTGGTCTCGCCAAGCGCGCCCTCGTTATCGGTGCCGAGACCTTTTCGCGCATTCTCGACTGGTCGGACCGCACCACCTGCGTGCTCTTCGGTGACGGCGCCGGCGCCATCATTCTCGAAGCACAGAAGGGCGACGGCACCAATGCCGATCGCGGTGTGCTGACGGCGCAATTGCGCTCCGACGGCATTCACGGCGACAAGCTCTATGTCGATGGCGGCCCCTCGACGACCGGTACGGTCGGTCATCTCCGCATGGAGGGGCGCGAGGTCTTCAAGCATGCCGTCGGCATGATCACCGACGTGATCGAGGCGGCCTTCGAAGCCACGGGAACGTCATCCGACGATGTCGACTGGCTGGTACCGCATCAGGCCAACCGCCGGATCATCGACGGTTCGGCGAAGAAGCTGGGCATTCCGAACGAAAAAGTTGTGGTGACCGTCGACCTCCATGGCAACACGTCGGCGGCCTCCATTCCGCTGGCGCTCGAGACAGCCGCCTCCGACGGCCGCATCAAGAAGGGTGATCTCGTGATGCTCGAAGCCATGGGCGGTGGCTTCACCTGGGGTTCCGTTCTCATCCGCTGGTAAAAAAATTGAATGACCGCAGGCGCTTGACCGAAAAAGGCAAGGGCAATAGTCTTCAATCGCTGATCGGCATGCCAGACATCGGTGGGGGAAGATGAGCGGAAAAACAGTAACGCGAGCAGACTTGGCTGAGTCGGTTTTTCGCAAGGTCGGTTTGTCTCGGACGGAGTCTGCCGAGCTGGTGGAGACCGTCATCGACGAGATCTGCAACGCAATCGTGCGTGGCGAGAGCGTGAAGCTGTCTTCTTTTGCAACCTTTCAGGTGCGCGACAAGAACGAGCGCATCGGTCGAAACCCCAAGACGGGCGAGGAGGTGCCGATCTCGCCGCGCCGGGTGATGACATTCAAGGCCTCCAACGTGCTGAAGCAACGGGTCCTGAAGGCGCATCTCAGCCGAAAGGCCAAGCAGAAGCAGACCGGAACGGCCTCCTGAGGCACAGCCGCAACCACAAATGTGGTTGAAAACCCATCCATAAGCCATTGAAATGGGCCTGATTCGTGCGATCATCGCGCAATAATCCAGTCATGCGGTCGCTAATTTAGTATCGCATGAACATGGAAATGGGGACGACATGGAAAAAAGCCCGGACGCCTTTCGTACCATCAGCGAGGTCGCAGACGAACTCGACCTGCCCCAGCATGTGTTGCGGTTCTGGGAAACGCGTTTCCAGCAGATCAAGCCGATGAAGCGTGGCGGCGGCCGGCGCTACTACCGGCCCGAGGACGTCGATCTGCTCAAGGGCATTCGCCACCTGCTCTACGATCACGGCTACACGATCAAGGGCGTGCAGAAGCTTCTGAAGGCCAATGGCAACAAATTCGTCGCCGCGATCGCGAGCGGCGATCTCGCCACCGTCGAGGCGCTTGCGGCGTCCAGCCACGAAGAACCGCCGGCGCCGAAGATCGGGGTCGCCGACGAGGATCAGATCGTCGGCCGCCCCAAGGCTCCGGCAAGCCGACGCTTCTTCTCGTTCGGCGCCGGCGGCGACGATGCGGAAATTTCGATCGGCAAAACCTCCGTCGGCAAGGAGGACCGGGCGCTCCTCCAGGAAGCGCTTTACGATCTCTTGGAGTGCAAGCGCCTGCTCGACCAGGTGCGGTAGCGGATCGTCCTCTCACCATTAGAGCCGTCCATGGGGAACTCGTTCGCCCCGGGGCGAACTGCAGCTGACGCGCCTGGTTCAACAGATTTGATGGCAGTTCCGCCGCCACGGCGATATCGCCGAAGAGCAGCTCGGTTTCCGCGATCATGCCCTCGTCCAGTGGGCCGGGTTCGCTCGGGTTGAAATCACCGAGCAGCACAAGCAACGTCTCGATTCATCGTCGTAGATCGTCGGCGAAGCCGAGGAGACGCCCGGTGATCCGGAGCCGCTTGCCAAACACGAATGGGCGAGGCTCAAGGCCAATGACAGCCTTGAATATCGCAACTGTCACTCGTCGGCGGCGATGGACCTTTCCAAGCAGACGCAGCGCGCCGCTGAGATACATACGCGCTACCTGCTGCCCGGGAGGGCCACCTGCATCGACTGCCACAAGGGTATTGCCCACGAACTACCGAGCATGCAGGGTGTCGCGCCCGGCTGGAAGCTGCCGCCCGAACTCGAAGGAGAGACGCTGGCCTCGACATCCGCCATCGATGACCTGAAGCGGGCCATCAATGACATCCACAGGACAGTCCTTGCGAACTGAGGTCGTCAATGCCCCATCATGGTGTTCGCGTGGGCTCCGGTGACCTTTTCCAGGGTCCGCCGCGCTTGGCATGGGCTTTACCGCGATCGCACCTTCCGCAGTCTGGACGAGTGCGACGTTGGTCGGTTTGCCCTTGCAAAAAACACCGCCGCCGTTTGAGTTGTGTTCCGGACGGTGGTGGATCACCGAGGTGATAGCGGTTCCAGTCCCGTCGCATTGACAGGCAAGCCGCGGTCGCCACAGGATGCGAGCAGATCTCCCGCAGGTTCATGCCCTTACAAGGAAAAATTAGTTGAACCTTTCCGTGCGGCTTATTCTTCTCGGGCTCGGTTGGATCATGGTCTGTATCGGCGTGGCAGGCATATTCCTGCCGCTTCTGCCGACGACGCCCTTCCTGCTCCTGGCCGCCTGGCTCTTTGCACGATCATCTCCGCGTCTCGAACAATGGCTGTTCGATCATCCCTTGTTCGGACAGCCATTGCGCGATTGGCGGAAAGACGGTGCGATATCCCGGGGCGCAAAGATATGCGCGTTGTCGCTCATGGCTCTTGGTTTCGCATTCTTCTGGCTCCGCCTTCAACCCTCCATGCTCACGGCATCCATCATTGCATTGATCATGCTTGCCCTGGGCGCGTTCATCGTCTCCCGGCCTGAACCGCGGAGGTAAATTCCGTGACAGTGTCGGCCGCGAGCGGAACCGTCTCGTGCGTTCCTATCCCATATTTGGTGGGTGGATCGGGGAAGGAGCGTTCCATAGGTAACACGTACCGCGCGCACTCTGTGGCAAAATACACTGGGTCAGTCCGACCTGGCATTCGCAACCACGGGAGGCAGGCATGCAAGTAGCAGATCACATTGAACGCACGAGAGCAGATCGCTCGTCCCCAGAGGTCCTGGATCGGCTCCAGGCGATCTATCAACGTCGGCAAAAGGATGAGTGGCGCGCAACCGTGGATAAGCTGGATGCGCTGCGCCAGTCGTTCGGCGAAGAGCGGCGCCAGATCTTTCCGCCCGCGTTGCGCGACAGAATCACAAGCACTGCGAGGGGCGGCAGACGCGACAATCCCCGCGGTCCGGGCCTTCGCTACAAGTCGCTTCTCGAAGCCAGAAACGCAGACGTGGACCTAAAGGCGGTCAAGGGGCTGCACGACCGTGCCTATGACAAGTTTGGTCAGCTGGTGAAAGGCTACAGTGCCTTTCACTTTCACGAATCGGTGGTCGGAAGCCTCGCCGATGCCTTGGCTCAGCCGCCGATCGTTTACGTCGCGCCCGATCCCGACAAGGAAAAGCTGTTCTATCCGCATTTCGGCGGCTGCTGGGACCGGCTTGATCAAAACCAGGCGACCGGCGACGGAGCGATCGTCGAAAACCGTTCCTATCTGGATTGCGCCGCCCGCATGGGATCCAAGCTGGTTGCCCGCAACGATGACGCGTCCGACGTCGACCTCCTCTGCGCCTATCGGGAGAACGGCTACCTCGTTCCATTCAAGACGCTGCGCACGGGCATACTTCAGGTCAAGGCCGATCTGTCGGCGCTCATTTGCCGCCATCATATCTCGACCTATGACGAGTTCGGCTGGTCCGACTTCCATGCCACCACGCACGGCAGGCTCGTCATGGCCGTGTTCTGGAACTGGGATGATGTCGATCCGGCCAACGAGGTAAGTGACCAATGGTTCATATCGGGCCTCGACTGCCGCGGCGACGGCGAGAGCTTCCCCGGCACGAGCGTCCAGGCGACCCCGGGTGAAAGAAGAATCATCAACCTGTTCACGGAGATGGCCTTCCCGGCTGGCCGCGAACTCTGGGTCTATGTCGGCGTTGCTGATCGTATCTGGGCGCTGCTCAATGATGTCAGCATCGACATCTCGATCGACTCGGCTTGGCTGCTGAACTCGCTGGCGATCCGTTCGGTCTGAAATGATCCGGTGGAAAAAGAGCAGGACCTATCCGCTCCCGGTGTGAGGGACAGAATAATTCTTGCTTTTTCAAGGAGATAATGGTCGGAGCGGCGGGATTCGAACCCACGACCCCTTGACCCCCAGTCAAGTGCGCTACCGGGCTGCGCTACGCTCCGACCCGCTTTGTTACAAGCCCGCTCTCATTAATCGGAACATACGGGCGGCGCAAGGGGAAAATGGATTATCGCCCGTCTATGGCAGCTTCGAGGAAAGCCGCAGTGGCGCAGACGCATCGGAGCGAACGGATTTGTGATTTGGTCGACGGCGGAGGCGCAGATACACTGCGCCTGCAACAACAGGAGAAGCCCCATGAAGCGCATCCTCGTACTTGCAGCCGCCCTCGCATTTTCCGCGACGGCAGCATCAGCCGCTTGCCTCGGCCACAACGACACCACGGCCTCTGCGGGCCCGGTAGACAAAGAGATCACGACGGCCAGCGTGACGAAGACCGAAGAGTCCAAGCCGGCCGACGAGCTTCTCCTGCAGCAGAAGCTGCAGCAAGAAGAACCGACCACAGAAGACTAGCCCAGGAGAGCGGCGAATGCGGGTCTCGCCGGGCGTTTCATGGCGCCTTCGAGGCCCGCTTTCCGCGTCATATCCGACCACGGTCGCAAGCATCTAATCTGCCGATAACGCATGTTTATTGAGCCCGCCAGCGGTGCGGGCGCATGGCGAGCTGGTTCGGGCACTTCGAGGAGGCGCAATGAAGCGGCTGCCGATCCGTCTCGATCGGCGGCTTCATGGCAGAGGGAGTCTTTCCGCACGGACCTGCCGCCGGTTGCGGTACTCGAGCGCGGCGCAACCCCAGACAATCCCGAGCAGCATGTAGAAATGACGCCAGTGATCGGTATCGATGACATTGCCGATGCCGACATGGCCGACCAGCGTCACCCACGCGATCATCAGATATGGCTGCCAGGGCCGGTCGAGCAGCAGAAGTCGAAAGCCGAGCGCGAGCGTCCACGCGATGAGCGTCACATAGGCGACGAACCCCAACCAGCCATAGGAGGTCAGGCTTTTCAGCCAGACATTGTGCTCGTCCTCCAGAAAGATCATGCCGAACATCAGCGGCCCGATGCCGAGTGGCCTTTCCATCGACATCAGAAAGCCGATCCGGTGCCGGTCGAAACGCCCGAGGTGCCCGCCGTCATAGTTTTGGACGAGTTGCGAGCGGCTCGAAAAGAGCGCTGCCACCTGTTCCGATTGCAGGGCGGCGGCAAGTGCCGCCATGACGAAGAGCGCGCCGCAGAGCGTAAGCACAAGGATTCTGAGCCGGAACAGGCCGCTGCGCTCCTTGAGGAGCATGACGAAGATCAGGGCGGCGACACAAAAGAGATTGAGCGCCCAGGCAGCGCGGGAGAAGGAAAGGAAGACCCCGAGAGTGAGCGCGACGAGGCCGGCGATTTTCAACGGGGCCCGCCGGATCGGCTGCGTGAGCAGGCCATGCACCAGATAGAGCACCGGCGCGGCGAGAAACGGCCCGAAGACGTTCGGATCCTGGAAGGCACCCTTGGCACGGTCGTAAAGGGTGAAGTGTGCCGCCCCCGGGATCGCACCGAAATAGCCGAGAATGCCGAGAAGGGCGGTGATCACAGCGGCCGAAACCCAGGCGTTGAAGATCAGCCGCAGGCGCTGGTGACGGTCTTCGACGATCGCGGCGAAGAAGAAGGCGGTAAGCGCGAGGAAGCCCGAGACGGCCATGTACAACGGACCGGTGGCGAGTTCGTCCATCACCGTCAGCGACAGCATGCCGCCAATCATGAACAGGATGAGCAGGGCAAGCAGGGGTGCGATGGCGCGCGAAATCTTCAGACCGAAGAGAAACCAGAGACCGATGAGGCCGGCCATGAAGACTTCATAGGGCGCGGGCTCCGCGATCACGAAGCCCGACAGGAAGACGCCGATCGTCACCAGGCCGGAGCCGATGATCGATACCGCGGCGAGCTGTGGCCGGAAGATGGCCGCCTGCGAAGCGTTGGCGGAGATCAATACGCGTTTTCCGTATTGAGCAGCCGGAAGGGCGTCAGAAACAGAATCTTGAGATCGAGAAGCAGCGACCAGTTCTCGATATAGTAGAGATCGAAGGCGGTGCGGAAGCGGATCTTTTCGTCATTGTCGATCTCGCCGCGCCAGCCGTTGATCTGGGCCCAGCCGGTGACGCCGGGCTTGACCCGGTGGCGGGCGAAATAGCCTTCTACGACATCCGAATAGGTGCGGTTGTGCGTTTGGGCGAGAAGGGCATGCGGGCGCGGTCCGACAAGAGAGAGCTCGCCTTTCAGCACGTTGAAGAGCTGCGGCAGTTCGTCGATCGAGGATTTG
This sequence comes from Sinorhizobium sp. BJ1, assembly GCF_002531555.1. Lineage (NCBI taxonomy): Bacteria > Pseudomonadati > Pseudomonadota > Alphaproteobacteria > Hyphomicrobiales > Rhizobiaceae > Sinorhizobium > Sinorhizobium sp. BJ1. Next base: position 74,214 of record NZ_NWTH01000003.1, on the reverse strand, counting down.
CGCAGGAAACGGCCGACGGGCGTGACGCGGGGATCTCCCTTGGTTACCGCATTGCGGGCGGTCGGATCGCTCATGTGCGAGTGCATCGAGCGGAACTTGTAAACTTCGATGGTCTCGTTGTTGAAGCCGTGGCGGTGTTGCTTGAAAATGATCGGGCCGGGGGAGGTGAGTTTGACCGCGACCGCGGCGACCAGCATCACGGGCCAGAGCAAGGCGAGCGCCACGATGCTGAAGAAAATGTCGAAGCATCGCTTGGCGACGGAATCCCAATCGGCGATCGGCTTGTCGAAGATGTCGAGCATCGGCACCTGACCGACATGGGAGTAGCTGCGGGGCCGGAAGCGCAGATTGTTGGCATGGGCGGCGAGGCGAATGTCGACCGGCAGCACCCAGAGTTTCCTCAGAAGTTCGAGGATGCGCTTTTCCGCCGTCAGAGGCAGCGAGAAGATCAGCATGTCGATCCGGGCGAGCCGCGCGAATTCGACGAGTTCGTCGACGGTACCGAGCTTCGGGTAACCGGCGATCACGTGCGGCGAGCGCCGTTCGTCGCGGTCGTCGAAGATGCCACAGATGCGGATGTCGTTGTGTGGCTGGTGCTCGATCGTACGGATCAGGTCTCTTGCCGGAGCACCGCCGCCGACGATCACCGCGCGGCGCTCCATCGTGCCGTTGCGCGACCAATGCCGGATCGAATAGGCGATGAAGGCGCGTTCGGCAACCAGGAAGAGCGCGCCGGCGACGAACCAGCCGCCAACCCAGACGCGCGAATAGAGATGGCCCGATTTCAGGAAGAACAGAACGAGCGCGATCGTGCCGAAAGTCGCCACCCAGGCGGCCAGAATGCGTGGCGTCATTCGCAGCCATGCCCTGAGTGCCGGCACCTGGTAGGTGTCGGCAATCTGCATGGCGATCACGGCGAGTGCTGATCCAAGGGCGAGAATGGCGAGGTAGACCGGTAAATCCTGGAGCGCCGGACGGACATATTGCGTATTGATGGCATAGCCGATCGCAAAGAGGGCGCAGAGATCGAGCAGCCGAATGAGACCGGTGATCATGGACGGAGAATAGGTATCGGCCCGGAACTGGAGCGCGATCTGCCGGGCCAGCGGGTTGAGCGGCGGCAGGCTTTTCTCGGTCTTTTTTCCGTCGAGAGAAGTCGTTCGGATCTCGGAGACCTTCTTGCGAAGCGCCTCGGTATCGAAGGTCTCGGGCCTGTCAAACTGGTTCATGGTGGCTTCCCGGCGCTGTCCCTACGCCCGGATAGCAGAAAGCCACTAAGAAACGCTTACGTTGTACGAAGGCGCGCCTCGGCAAAAAGCGTTTCCTCCGTAAGTTCACGATAGAGCTGCATGACGCGCCGGGTCATCACAGCGGCCGAGAAGCGGGACTTGAAGCGCTCCGTGTCGGGCATCGTCCGGGCCGCCCAGTCCTGATCGACGGCCGCCGCCATGACATCGGCGAGCGCCCTGGCATCTGCCGGCTCGACGAGTGCTGCGCTGTCGGCGCCCAGCACTTCCGGCATGCCGCCGACGCGCGACGCGATCACCGGCTTTCCGGCGGCGAGTGCTTCGAGAAGGATGTAGGGCATCGATTCGGCGCGTGAGGGAATAACCACGGTACGGGCAAGCGCAAACGCATCGCGCGCCTTCATCGCCGGGAGCATCCTGACGCGATCTCCGAGCCCCATGCCCGCGATCATGTCTTCATACTGGGATTGCTGCGGACCGTCGCCGATCATCACGCCCGAGAGCGGCCGTCCCGCAAGTCCTTCGGCCTTTGCGAAGCCCTCGATAAAAAGATCCGGCCCCTTCAGGTCCCGCATCATGCCGATATAGAGGAAGTCGGCTGCATCCGCGCTTGCCGCGACCGGCGCGAACTCCGTGTCGCCGATGCCGTTATAGATCAGCTCGTTGCGCCCCACCGGCCGCCCGACCTTGGCGAAATAGGTCTGCCGCTCGAAATCGCAGACGAAGACGAGCGCGTCGGTGAGACGCTCCTGCAAGCGCTCCATCCGGAAGATGGCGCCGCCGGTCAGGGATCCCCGCTCATAGTGGAGGCTGCCGCCATGGGGCGAATAGAGGCGGGCTACGCGATACTTGTTGACCCGCAGTGCTGAACCGATGATGCGTGCGAGTACGCCGCCCTTGGCGCCGTGCCCGTGCAACACATCCGGTTGCAAGCTCCTGATCTGCTTGTAGCTGCGCCAGAGCGCGCCAATGTCCGAGGGCCCGATCGTGCGATGGATCGGCGTGCGGACGATGCCGAGCGCCAAGAGGGGGCGGATCTCGTCGAAAAGCGCGTCCTCATAGGAGCCGCCCGTCGTGCTGTCGCAGAGAATTCCAACCTGATGGCCCGCTTCCGCATGGGCCTCGGCGAGATCCCGAACATGACGGAAGATGCCGCCGATCGGCGATCTGAAGCAATGAAGGATCCGTATGGGGCGTTCATTCGGCATGGGTTTAGAAGAGCCGTTCGCGAACATAGATCGTGTCGCCCGCAAGCACCGGATCGGTGATCGGCACGCGACCCGTTATGATGCGGCCATTGACCTTGCGGGTGATGTCGGCATTTGCCTGGTTTGCACGCGGGGTGAAGCCGCCGGCGACGGCGATGGCGTTCTGCACCGTCATCCCCGGGACATAGCTGTATTGGCCGGACTGACCCACTTCGCCCATGATGAACACCGAGCGGTAGCGGTCGACTTCGATCGTCACGTCCGGATCGCGCAGAAAGCCTTCGCGCAGCTTGGCGGCGATCATTCCCTCCAGTTCCGGCAGCGTATGGCCGCGGGATGGGACGGCTCCAATCAGCGGGAAGGCAACGTAGCCGGCCTGGTCGACCGTGTAGCTACCGCTAAGGCCGGGCTGTTCGAACACGGTGACGCGAAGCCGGTCGCCGCTGTCCAGCCTGTAGGGCTGGATCGTCGCCTCGCTGAAGCCCTTCGGAGCCGGCTGATAACTCGTGCAACCGCTGGCGAGCGCCGACAATATTGCCACGGCGAAAGCGCGTGCGGTCTTTGTGCCTGCGATCGACATGCGGGTTCTCGTTGGCTCCGGAAATGAACACCTCTCTGCGACGTTATCGATCCGTTAGGGTTAATAGCCGGTAAACTCCCGGTGGAATTCCGATGGAGCTGCGATCGGGGTCAGTCAAGGCGCGAACATCTCACAGTTGTGCCTGCAATTAACACTTGCGTTACCATGTTCCTTTACCTTCCGGCTGAATGCGGAAGCTTTGGGGTAGGGCATGTCGAGCGTCGGCGGTCAGCAGGATGTGGATATCGATCTCGGCGGACTCTTTCGCGCCATCTGGCGGCGTCGCGCCCGCGTCTTGCTCGCGACCGTGGGTGCCGCGGCGATTGCTTTTGGGGCGGCGAAGATGGTCGCACCGGCCTATGAGAGCGAGACGCGCGTCCTGATCGAATCGCGCGAGCCGGAATTCAGCGGTCCGAACCAGACTTCTCAGACGGGTGCGGATCGAATGTTCGACGAGTCCGGCATCGCCAGCCAGGTCCAAGTGCTGCGTTCCGCCGACCTCATCAAGCAGGTGGCCCGAAATATGACGCTGCACGAGCTGGAGGAGTTCGACCCGTCCGCGCAGCCTTCTGCCATTTCCGATCTATTGGTCATGCTGGGGCTCAAGAAGAACCCGCTCGAATTGCCGCCCGAAGAACGGATCCTGAATGCGTTCAATTCGAAGCTGCAGGTCTATCAGGTCGAGAAGTCGCGGGTGATCGCCATTGCGTTCACATCGAAGGATTCGAAACTCGCTGCGGCCATTCCGAACGAGATGGCCGAGGTCTATCTCTCGCTGCAGAGCGGCGCGAAGCTCGACTCCAACTCGGAGGCCAGCCGCTGGCTGGAGCCGGAAATCGCCAACCTGGGGGAAAAGGTTCGTGAGGCGGAGGCCAAGGTCGCCGCGTATCGGGCCGAATCGGGTTTGCTTCCGACCGGCGAGACGGAGAATTTTGCGACCCGGCAGCTCACCGATATTTCAACCGAGTTGGCGCGGATCCGGGCGGAAAGGGCGAATACGGCGGCGCGTGCCGAAGGCGTGCGTGCAGCGCTTGCCGGCGGCCGCTCGGTCGATACGCTCACCGACATCGTCGGTTCGCCGATGATCCAGCGGCTGAAGGAGAGCCAGGCCAGCCTGCAGGCGCAGATCGCCGATCTGTCTACGGCGCTGCTCGACGGTCATCCCCGACTGAAGGGGCTGAAATCACAACTCGAAGGCATTCGGGCGCAGATTCGTGCGGAGACGCGGAAAATCCTCTCCAGCCTCGAAAACGAGGCGCAGGTGGGTCAACTCCGCGAGCAGCAATTGCTTCAGCAGTTGAACGCGTTGAAGGCGCAGTCGGCGCAGGCGGGCGAAGAAGAAGTGGGGCTCCGCGCCCTCGAACGGGAGGCGGCAGCCCAGCGCCAGCTTCTGGAAACCTATCTCGCCCGTTACCGGGAAGCGACATCGCGAACCGTCGCGAACGCAACGCCCGCCGATGCACGGGTGATATCGAATGCCGTGGTCCCGACCACTGCGACCTTTCCCAAGGTCTTCCCGATCACGATCGTCGCGGCACTTGCAAGCTTCCTGATCAGCTGCGTCGTCATCATGCTGGGCGAACTCTTCAGCGGCAGGGCACTGAGGCCGGTGTCAAGTTCCGGAAGGATGTCCGAGACTACCGCTGCGGCAACGCCGCTTGTCGTGGACGAGGCGCCGGCACTCATTGTCGCGGTCGAAGCACCCGCCGAGGACGAGCAGCAGGAGCACGAGGCAAGCGGTGCCGCAGAGCACGACTTCTCGATCGAGTCGGTTGCCGACCACCTGCTTGGCAATGACATCCGGGTTGCCGTTTCCGTGTCGCCGGGAGGCGACGAGGGATCGACGGCAACGGTGATGCTTGCGCGTCTGCTCGCCGAAGAGGAACACAAGGTCGTGCTCATCGACCTTTCCGGCTCGGCCTGCCCGACGCGGCTGATGGCCCAGTCGCTGCATCTGCCCGGAATCACGAACCTGCTGTCGGGCGAGGTCGCCTTCACGGAGACGATCCATGCGGACAGATTTTCCGAGGCCCATGTCATCCCGCAAGGCGATGCCGATCCCCACGCGGCGATGCGCGGCATCGAGCGCCTGCAGATGATCATCGACGCGCTGACGAGTGCCTATGATCTGGTGCTGGTCGAGTGCGGTGCTGCGGACGCGGCTTCCATCGCCAAGGTGGCGCGGCGCGACGACGTCGAGATCATCCTTTCGGCGCCCTCGGTCACCGAGGAAAAGATCATCGAGGAACTCACAAGCTTCGGCGAGGCCGGCTACCGCGACATCGTTTTGATGACCGGCGGGGCGGAAAGCGGCCCGGAGCTTCCCGATCGCCGCGCGGCCTGAAACAGGCCGCAGACTCGGCCGTCGGCTGGTCTGATCTAGTCTTCCGCGCTTTCTGCAGCAGCGCGCAACATCTGGCGCCGTCGTCTCTGCACGAAGGCATAGAGGGTTGTGTTCGCTTTTATGGCGCGCTTGGCGCGGACTACGGCGCGATGCAGGCCTGCTGCCGCATATCCGCGCAGCGTCAGCGGCAGGGTGATGTCCCGCAAGCCGGTTTCCATCGTGCACCACGATCGCTTGTAGGGCTGGTCGCCGATGCCGAAGTCGAAGAGCGCGACGCCTTCACCGCAGAGACGTTCGATCACCCGGTAGAACAGCAATTCGCCCGGGCTGCTGTCGGCCGCGATCGTGTCGTCGATCGAACCAAACTGGCAGATGACGTGGTCGCCTTTTCGCGACAGGCCGGTCACGGCGATGATCCGGCCCTGATGTTCCCCCTTGAGGCGGATCGCGTTGAGTTCCAGCAGCCTGTCGCCATCGCATTGCCGATCGATCAACAGGCGGAAGAAGGCGCGTGTCTCCGAATTGTCGAACACATCCGGCAGGCCCTGGGCCTCCAACCGCGCGGTTTTCTGCCGGAAGAACGTCTCCAGCAGCGCTTGCGCCTCCGCAGGTTCACGGGCAATCACATAGTCGTAGCCGCCGAGCTCCGCGAGGCGCCTTTCGGAAAGACGCATTTTCTTGCGCCGGCGCTTTGCGTTGAGCTGGGCGAGCGTGCGGTCCATGTCGCCGGCGAGCCCGAGCTGGAAAGAGGCGTTCGGATTGGCGATCCCGGGCAGGGCTGCGAGCGGATGAGGCAGGCCGCGCCACACTGCCGGCGTTTTTTCGAGCGTAGCCACATCGGCGTGACTGCGAAGCGCGCGACGGAGTCCCCCGGTCAGCACGCGCCTGAGTTCGTCCCGCGGCACGCGCTCGATGTCGGCGGCAAAGAGCCCGGTGTTGAGATTGCTGTGCCCGGTCGCGATCAGCCGGGCGGTGCGGAAGAAGCGACCTATTTCGACCTCGAACGGCAGGAGGAAGAGCAGTTGCTTCCCGATAGCGCCGCGCACGATAAGCAATCGGCTCTCATGCGCGCTCTTCCAGGCCGCGCACCAGTCGAAGCTCTGATGCAGGGAGTTCAACCTGTTTGCATCGAGCGCACGCCAATCCGCCTCGAGCACCGCCATATCGTGATGCACGGACAGCGTGATGCGGTCCGCGTTGCGACTTTGAGCAAGCGGTCGCATTGGACCCTCGAGCGTCGATTGCCCGCTCGGCGAGGCAAGGGTGAAATAGGAGTTGGCCATCTCTCGGATCGTTCAGCATGCTTCGTATCTCGATTGGACGGCAAAAATTGCTACATCCCCTTAATGTCTGCATCGGCTTCGTCCGCGAGCGGAAACGCGGTTAGCAAAGCATGAAGCGATCGCTTCACCGTCGGCTTGGAAATCGTCACCGGAGCGTTACATCACGCAGCCGATACGAACGTCTCGAGGAACTGCAACTGTGGACCTGCTGATGATGCCGAGCCATGCCCTGCCTGACCCCGAGGCCAAGTTTCCGGTCACGGAATTTCCGCGGATCGGATTTCTGAAGAACATCGTGCGTTCGCCGCTGGTCGAGGTCGGAGATTACAGCTACTACGACGATCCGGACGGGCCCGACCGTTTCGAGGAGAAGTGCGTCCTCTATCACTATGACTTCGTCGGAGATCGGCTGGTGATCGGGCGGTTCTGTGCGGTCGCGACGGGCGTTCAGTTCATCATGAACGGCGCCAACCACGCGCTCGGCGGCTTTTCGACCTTTCCGTTCGGCATATTTCCGGGTGCCTGGCGCGAGGGCTTCGATCCGGCCGCCTATGCGACGGGCCATCGCGGCGACACCACGATCGGCAACGCTGTCTGGCTCGGCATGGAGGCGACGGTTCTGCCGGGCGTCACCATCGGCGACGGCGCGATCGTGGCGGCAAAATCGGTGGTTACGAAGGATGTGCCTGCTTACGCGATCGTCGCCGGCAATCCGGCAAAGGCAGTCAGGACGCGGTTCCCGGCCTCGACCGTCGAGCGATTGCGGGCGATTGCCTGGTGGAACTGGCCGGTCGACAAGGTGACGCGCAACATTGCGGCGATCATCGGCGCGGACATCGCGGCGCTCGAAAGTGCGGTATAGCCTCAGGCCAGAAAGCCGGTCGCGAGCGCGGCTGCCCATTCGGGTCGGTTGCGATCGGCGGCAAGGCGCGACATCGCCATGTGGTCATAGCGCACGCAGCGGAAGCTGACGCTCCAATCGATCCCGTCATGCTCCATGACGGCATATCGCGCGTCCGGCGAGCCGGTTTCGACCTTATGCGCGACGGGCTGGTCATCGTCGTAGCCAGGGCAGCCGACGCTGCCGGGATTGACGAGAAGGCGCCCGTCCGCCAGCCGCACCGCCCGCGGAATATGCGTATGGCCGCAGAGGATCACCGGGTAGTCGATGCCCTCGGCGAAAGTCTCGATCGCCCTGCGCGCCGCCATGTGGACGACTCCATTGTCCGTCAGCGCCTCCATCCAGTAGGTCTCGTCACTCGTGGGCGTGCCGTGGCAGAGAAAGAAGGTGTCGCGATAGACGAGCGTTTCGGGAAGCGTAGCGAGCCAAGACTTATGGCGCGGCTCGAGCTCGTCATAGGCTGCACGGTCGGACAGTCCCATTTCGTTCGGGTCAAGCATCAGAAGGTAGCGATCATGATTGCCGCGGATCGAAGGCATCTTGCGCCCGATCAGAATGTCGGCGGTGCGTGCGGCATTGAGCGGGCCGCTCAGATGGTCGCCCAGATTGACGATCTCGTCGATGCCCTGAGCGCCGATGTCCGCAAGCACCGCCTCGAGCGCCAGATCGTTGCCGTGAATATCGGAGATGACGGCGATCTTCATTTAGGTGCGCCTCAGTCGGTCAGTGATTGTTTGCAGGCTTTTCCATCCATTTGATGATCAACATCGCCGGAAGGATCCACAGGAGCCCGGTGAACAAGAAATAGAGAAGATGCACCCACCAGGGCGACGCGCCGAGGAGGAGGGAGGCAAAGGTGACCGCCGCCAGCGCATAGACGACGACAAGAATGATGATGAGGATGGTGCCGATCAGTTTTCTGAGGCGTGGAGGCATTGGACTTCTTTCGAATGACGGCAACCGAGCGGGATGAGGAAAGTGCGTGCGCTTACCGCTCGCATCCCCCTTTTGCTCAGAATCAGCCGCGACGGCATGCCGCAAAGGCTTTGGCCTTGTTTTGCACGGCGCTCTGGTGCAAATCAACGGCTTTCGGACCGGCTCGGCAGGCAACCCGTTGATTGCGAGGTCGCGGCCGACAAGCGAGGAAGACGTCATGGCGCATGCCGACCTGGCAACGGAACAGACGCTGCGGAGCGAGATCGACAGGACCGAGCGCAATCGCCGGCAGATCCGCGGCTGGCTCGCCGTCGTCCTGTTTGCGCTGTTTGCCCTGGTGATCGTCGGCGGCGCGACGCGCTTGACCGAGTCCGGCCTGTCGATCACCGAGTGGAAGCCGATCCATGGCGTCGTTCCGCCCTTGTCCGCGGAGGAATGGGAGGAGGAATTCCGCCTCTACCAACGCATTCCCCAGTATGAGCAGATGAACAAGGGAATGACGGTCGAGGCGTTCAAGACGATCTTCTGGTGGGAATGGGCGCACCGACTTCTGGCCCGCTCCATCGGGGTGATTTTCGCCCTGCCGCTTCTCTTTTTCTGGCTGGCGGGGCGGGTCGAGCGGCGACTGCGACTGCCGCTCCTCGGTATCCTGGCGCTCGGGGGCTTCCAAGGCTTTATCGGCTGGTGGATGGTCTCCTCGGGACTTGTCGAACGGACCGAAGTCAGCCAATACCGCCTTGCCACGCACCTGGTCATCGCCTGTTTGATCTTTGCCGCCTGCATGTGGATCTACCGCGGGCTTTCTCCGCATTCCGGCGACGCGGCGCCGACGAAAAGATCGCAAACGATGGCCGGCATCATCGCCGCCATGAGCCTCTTCCAGATCTATCTCGGCGCTCTGGTCGCCGGTCTCGACGCTGGTTTGAGCTACAACACCTGGCCGCTGATGGATGGCGCCTTCATGCCGGGAGATCTCTTCGTGCAGCAGCCGGCCTGGATCAACCTGTTCGAGAACCCAAAGATGGTGCAATTCCTGCACCGCGCCGGCGCCTACCTGCTTTTTGCCCTGGTCCTTGCGCACATGGCGGTGTCCTTGCGCGCTGCGCCCGGCACAACGCACGCACGCCGTACCGTGCTTCTTTTTGCGCTGGTGACAGTTCAGGCAGTGATCGGGGTCACCACGCTTCTTCTGCAGGTGCCGATCGGCTGGGGCGTGCTGCACCAGGCGGGCGCGCTAGTCGTGCTCGGCTTCGCGATCGCCCATTGGCGCGGTTTCGTCGGCGAATATCCGAGGCCGACCGCCATTGAAGTTCGCGACTGATCAATCTTCGCTTTGGACAAACAAAAACCCCGGCAGAGGTGACTGCCGGGGTTTCTTTTTTGAGCCCCTATCAGGCCGACAGCATCAGATCCATGTTCTGGACGGCGGCACCCGAGGCCCCTTTGCCGAGGTTGTCGAGCAGCGCAACAAGGTTCACATGCGCACCGCCGCTGGTCCCGAAGACGAAGAGCTTCATCGTGTCCTTGCCGGCAAGTTCGGTCGCGTCGATCCGGGCGATCTGCGCGCTTTCGGCAAGCGGAACCACCTCGACGATCGACTGGCCGGCATAATGCTCGACGAGCGCGGCATGGATAGTTTCGAGCGTCGCTCCGGCGGCGAGGTCGTCGAGGTAGAGCGGCACTTGGACGATCATGCCCTGCGGGAACTTGCCGACGGACGGAGAAAAGATCGGCGCGCGCTCCAGCAGGCCGTGTATCTTCATTTCCGGCACATGCTTGTGCTTGAGCGGGAGCCCGTAGAGGAAGTGCGGCGCGCTGATGTGGTCGGCGTGATGCTCGTCTTCCATCTGCGCAATCATCTGCTTGCCTCCGCCGGTATAGCCGGAGACGGCGTTGACGGTCACCGGGTAGCCGTCCGGCACGACGCCTGCCTGGCGTAGCGGCCGGATCAGGCCGATCGCCCCGGTCGGGTAGCAGCCAGGATTGGAGACGTGGCGCGCATCGCGGATCTTGGCAGGCTGTGTCTTGTCCATCTCGGCAAAGCCATAGGCCCAGTCGGGCGCGACGCGATGCGCGGTCGACGTGTCGATGATGCGGACGCGATTGTTGCCGGCGACCATGGCGACCGCTTCTCGAGAGGCGTCGTCTGGCAGGCAGAGGATGGCAACGTCGGCGCCGTTCAAGAGGTCTTCACGCATTGTCGCGTTGCGGCGCTCCGCTTCCGGGATCGACAGGAGTTCGAGGTCCGAGCGACCGGCCATGCGCGAACGGATCTGCAGGCCCGTCGTGCCGTGTTCGCCATCGATGAAGATCTTCGGTTTCATGATTTTCGTGCTCCTGCAGACGGTTACCGAGGTTTCCGGAATCAATCTTGCATAGAATTGAATCAGTTTCTTGGGAGGCAGGCGATCAGCCGCGCCGTTCCGCGAGCCATTCGGCCCGCAGGCCCAGCATATACATGGCGATGGTCGAGCCAGCAATGGCGGTCAGGTCGGCATGGTCATAGGCAGGTGCTACCTCGACCACGTCGCTTCCGGCGATATGCAACGCTCCAAGCTTGCGCAGCACTGAGAGGATCTTGGCGCTCGACGGACCGCCCGCGACCGGTGTACCGGTGCCCGGTGCGTGGGCCGGGTCGAGGCAGTCGATGTCGAAGGTCAGGTAGGCCGAAGCGCTGTCGACATGCCGGATGATCGTGTCTGCGATCTCCTCGGCACGCATCTCCTCCACCTCGTAGCCGTAGACGATCCGAATGCCGCAATCATCGGGGGCGTGCGTGCGAATACCGATCTGGATCGAACGCTCGACGTCGATCAGCCCCTCGCGCGCGGCCCGGCCGACGAAGGAGCCATGGTCGATGCGGCCCTTCTCGTCCGGCCAGGTATCCTGGTGGGCGTCGAACTGTACGAGGGCGAGGGGCCCGTGAAGCGCCGCATGGGCCTTGAGGATTGGATAGGTGACGAAGTGGTCGCCGCCGAGCGTCAGCAGATAGGCGCCGGATTTCAGAATCTTCGCCGCCTCCCGCTCGATCGTGGCCGGCGTCTTGGCGTGGTTGCCGTAGTCGAGCAGGCAATCGCCGTAGTCGATCGTCGCCATGTCGGCGAAGAGGTCGCGTTGAAACGGATACTGCGGATCGTTGTCGAAGATCGCCGATGCCCGGCGGATCGCCTGCGGGCCGAAACGGGCGCCGGGACGGTTCGAGGTCGCGGCGTCGAAGGGAATGCCCCAGACGACGGCGTCCACGCCTCGCAACTGCTTGGAATATTTCCGGCGCATAAAGGAAAGCACGCCGGCATGGGTTGGGTCGGAGGCAGCCGACGCAAGGGACCTCGCGGTGATCGCGTGGTCGATCGTCTTGTTTGCCATGCCGTACCCTCCGGTGAAATCGGCGAGACGATGGACAATCCGTTCCGGCAAGGCAAGCGCGTGCCGCCAAAATCATGTCCATTTGACTGCAACGAAAAAGGCCGGGACAAGCCCGGCCTTCGAAATGCAGTCTCTGCGAGCGATCAGCGCTTCGAGAACTGGAACGAACGGCGTGCCTTGGCGCGGCCGTACTTCTTACGCTCGACAACGCGGCTGTCGCGGGTGAGGAAGCCGCCACGCTTCAGAACGGAGCGCAGGCCCGGTTCGAAGTAGGTCAGCGCCTTGGCAATGCCGTGACGAACGGCACCGGCCTGGCCGGAGAGACCGCCGCCGGCAACGGTTGCGTCGATGTCGAACTGGCCGTCACGGGCAGCAGCAACGACCGGCTGCTGCAGGATCATCTGCAGAACCGGGCGGGCGAAGTAAGCCGAGAACGGCTTGCCGTTGACGGTGATCTTGCCGGAGCCGGCCTTGATCCAAACGCGGGCGACGGCGTCCTTGCGCTTGCCGGTCGCGTAGGAGCGGCCCTGCGCGTCGACCTTCTTGACGTGAACCGGAGCGGCCGGTTCCGCGGTCGTGGCGATATCCTTGAGGGCAGAAAGGTCAGCCATTATCAGGCGCTCCTTGTGTTCTTGCTGTTCAGCTTGGCGACGTCGAAGACGGCCGGCTGCTGTGCTTCATGCGGGTGGTTGGAGCCGGCGTAAACACGCAGGTTCTTCATCTGGCGGCGGCCGAGCGGGCCACGCGGAACCATGCGCTCAACGGCCTTCTCGATGACGCGCTCCGGGAAGCGGCCTTCGATGATCTGGCGCGCGGTGCGCTCCTTGATGCCGCCGGGATAGCCGGTGTGCCAGTAGTACTTCTTGTCGGTGTACTTCTTGCCGGTGAGCACGGCCTTCTCGGCGTTGATCACGATGACGTTGTCGCCGTCGTCGACGTGGGGCGTGAAGGTGGCCTTATGCTTGCCGCGCAGGCGGTTTGCGATGATGGAAGCGAGGCGACCGACAACGAGGCCTTCGGCGTCGATGAGGATCCACTTCTTCTCCACCTCTGCAGGCTTCTGAACGAAGGTTGCCATATCTAAACTCTTTCGTTGGACCCGGTATCAGGCCGGGCGTTTCTTGTTGCTTGCTTTGGCCCCGATGAGGCCAAAAAAGAAGGCGGCCCGAATAGGACCGCGATCTGCGGCAGCTTATACGGAAGCGCAGAAGCAAGGTCAAGAACAGAGTTTTTTAGATCGTCGGACAAAATGCAAAGAAATCAAATGCTTGATAATGTGGTCTTTTGATACCACACATCAGCGGGGTGGAATCGAGTAGGTCGCGGTTGCGTGAGCCACCAAAGCGTCGCCCTCGACGGGCTTGATCGACGCGTCGAGAACGGCGAGCCGCTTGCCAAGCTTCAGAATCCGGCAGGTGCATTCGAGCGGTTCGGGATCGGGCTTCCTAAGAAAGTTGATGTTGAGGTTGGTGGTGACCGCAAGCGCGACCGGACCGATATGTGCAATCAGCGCGATATAGGCCGAGACGTCGGCAAGCGCGAACAGCGTCGGCCCGGAGACCGTTCCGCCGGGCCGGACATGGCGCTCGTTCGGGTCGAGCCGCATCGTCGCAAAACCTGGCCCGGCGCCGGTCACGGCAAAGACCTTGCCGTCGGTGTGCACCTGCGGGAAATCCGTGTCGAGAAAGCGATTGAGTTCCTCGACGGTCATGATCGGCTGCAAGGTCATGCGCGCCCCTCCATACTGACTGCCGTTACAGGACGTCTCTGCCTGTCGCGCAAGCCGGAAAATGGTCTTAGGCGGGAAATGCTGCCGGGGTTGAAAGACCGGTGACGGCGGCGTACCACGGGCAGACCCTACGGCCAATCGGGAGAAGACCATGGCGGACGTCGTTGCATTTAAAAAGGAAGAGCCGAACGGCCTGTTGCTGCGAGAGACGAACGGCCCCGTCTTGCGGCTGACGCTCAACAATCCTCCAGCCAACGCGCTGTCGATCGCGCTCCTGCAGGCGCTCGCGGCTGAACTCGACGCTGTTGCCATGTCGAAGGAGATCAAGGTTGTCGTCATAGCTGCTACCGGCAAGGTCTTCTCGGCCGGGCACGACTTGAAAGAGATGACCTTGCATCGCGCCGACGAGGATGGCGGAAAGGGTTTCTTCGAACGCGCCATCCGCCTGGCGGCCGACATCATGCTGAAGATCACGAAGCTGCCACAGGCGGTCATCGCCGAGATCGACGGCCTCGCGACGGCGGCTGGCTGCCAACTGGTCGCGAGCTGCGATCTCGGGATCTGCACCGACAGCTCGACCTTCTGCACACCGGGCGTGAATATCGGCCTCTTTTGTTCGACGCCGATGGTGGCGTTGTCGCGCGCCGCGCATCGCAAGCAGGCGATGGAGATGCTGCTGACCGGCGAGACGATCGACGCCGGGACGGCCAAGGATTTCGGCCTCGTCAACCGCATCGTGCCGCAGCAATATCTGCGCCAGGTGGTCGACAAATACGCCGCTGTCATCGCCTCCAAGTCGCCGCAGGCCCTGAAGATCGGCAAGGAAGCCTTCTACCGCCAGGCCGAATTGCCGCTCGCCGACGCCTACGACTATGCGGTCGGCGTGATGGTCGAGAACATGCTGGCGAATGACGCGCAGGAAGGGATCGGCGCGTTCCTCGGCAAGCGGATGCCGGAGTGGAAGGAAGACTAGGCAAGCCTCAGCAGCAAGGCCCCAAGAGCGATCACGCTGGCGGCGACAATGCGCCAGACGCTGACGCGTTCCTTGAGAAAGACGACGGAGATCACCACGGCAAAGAGGATCGCCGTTTCGCGAAGCGCCGCGACGGTCGCCACTGGCGCCTTGGTCATCGCCCAGAGCGCCAGGCCATAAGCGCCGATCGAACCGGCGCCGCCGATCAGACCGCGCCACCAGTGGTGATGGACGTGCCGCAACACCGGCTTGACGCCGCGGCTTGCGAACGCCCAGGCGAAGAGAAGCACCGGCGGCAGCAGCGCCATCCACAGCGTGTAGGAGATCGCATTGCCCGATACCCGCGCGCCGATGCCATCGACGAACGTATAGCTCGCAATCACGCAGGCATTTGAGAGCGCCAGTGCGATGGCCTGTTTGCCGCCCCTGCGCGACTCGAAGGCAAGCGTCAGCACGCCCGCCGAGATTGTCAGGATGCCCGCGAGGGCTCCGCCGGTCAGATGCTCGCCAATGACGATGCTGCTCGTGGCGGCGACGATGAGCGGCGCAACGCCGCGCATCAGCGGATAGACGAGGCCGATGTCGCCGGCGCGATAGGAGGCAGCGACGAGCTGGAAATAGGCGAACTGAAGGACTGCCGAAACGAGGATGTAGGGCCAGGCTTCGGAATTGGGCAGCGGCATGAAGGGCAGGAAAGGCAGCGCCACGACCGCGGCGCCAAGCGCCACCATGGCGGCATCCAGCGACTTCTCCGAGCCCGCCTTGACGAGCGCGTTCCAGATCGCGTGCAGCAGCGCCCCGAAGAGCACGAGCGCAATGACATCGAGCGGCAAGATGAACCTCAGCGGGCGATTTGGAAGGAAATCTCGACGTTTGTCGCTTTGGCTGGCTCGAAATGCAACCGGATTCGATGGATCGGCGTTGAGATGGTGGCAACCGGCAACGAAACGGTGCAAATACCCTGGCGCGAACACAGGCTCGGTTGACTCGGCGTCATGGGGCGCCAACTATCCGCGCAACCAATAGCAATTCCCGGACGTGCAAGCATGAACCACGATGTCTACCCGGATCACTACCTCGCTGACATCCTGCGCGAGACCAAGACCATCGCGCTCGTAGGCGCGTCGCCGAAGGCAGAGCGTCCGAGCCACCGCGTCATGGCTTTCCTGCTACGCAAGGGCTACCGCGTCATCCCGGTCAATCCCGGTCATGCGGGCCGGGCGATCCTCGACCAGACCGTTGTGGCGAGGCTCGCGGATATTCAGGAGCCGATAGACATGGTCGACGTCTTTCGCGCCGCTCATGCCTTGCCTGCTTTGGTCGACGAAATCCTGGCGCTGCCGAACCTCCCGAAGGCGATCTGGGGTCAATTGTCGGTCCGCGACGACAAGGCGGCCGAAAAGGCCGAGGCTGCCGGCATCAACGTGGTCATGGACCGCTGTCCGGCGATTGAATACCCCCGCCTGATCGGTTGATCGATGAAGCCATGGAGGAATGAATGACGAAGGCCGGCCCCGGTTTCAGCACGCTCGCCGTCCATGCGGGGGCCCAGCCCGACTCGACGACGGGCGCGCGGGCAACACCGATCTACCAGACGACCAGCTTCGTCTTCAACGATGCGGATCACGCGGCCGCGCTCTTCGGCCTGCAGCAGTTCGGCAACATCTACACGCGCATCATGAACCCGACGCAAGCCGTGCTGGAAGAGCGCATCGCTGCGCTCGAAGGCGGAACGGCGGCATTGGCGGTCGCCTCCGGGCATGCGGCCCAGCTCCTCGTCTTCCATACGATCATGAGCCCAGGAGATAACTTCGTTGCCGCAAGGCAGCTTTACGGTGGCTCCGTCAACCAGTTCGGCCAATCCTTCAAGTCCTTCGACTGGCAGGTCCGCTGGGCAGATTCCGCCGACCCGGAAAGCTTTGAAACGCAGATCGATGAGCGAACAAGGGCCATCTTCATCGAAGGCCTTGCCAATCCCCGCGGCCTGTTCGTCGATATAGCCGCCATTGCCGAAGTCGCACGCCGGCACGGGTTGCCGCTCATCGTCGACAACACGATGGCGACGCCCTATCTGCTGCGACCGCTGGAGCACGGCGCCGATATCATCGTCCACTCGCTCACCAAGTTCATCGGCGGCCATGGCAACTCGATGGGCGGGATCATCGTCGACGGCGGCACGTTCGACTGGTCGAAATCCGGGAAATATCCGCTCCTCTCCGAGCCGCGTCCTGAATATGGCGGCGTTGTGCTACTCGAGGCCTTCGGCAATTTCGCCTTTGCGATCGCCGCGCGTGTACTGGGTCTCCGGGATTTCGGCCCGGCGATCTCGCCTTTCAATGCCTTCCTGATCCAGACCGGGGTCGAGACGTTGCCACTCAGGATGCAGCGCCATTGCGACAATGCGCTCGCCGTCGCGAAATGGCTGAAGGGCCAGGAAAAGGTCTCCTGGGTCCGCTATGCCGGGCTCGAGGACGACCCAAACCATGCGCTTCAGAAGCGCTATTCGCCGAAAGGGGCTGGTGCCGTCTTCACCTTTGGTCTTTCGGGTGGATACGAGGCGGGAAAGCGCTTCGTCGAAGGCCTCGAGATGTTTTCGCACCTTGCCAATATCGGCGACACCCGGTCGCTGGTCATCCACCCCGCCTCGACAACCCACCGGCAACTGACGCCGGAACAGCAGGTTGCGGCAGGAGCGGGGCCTGATGTCGTGCGCCTTTCGATCGGCATCGAAGATGTCGATGATATCATCGCCGACCTGGGACAGGCGCTCGCAAAGATCTGAACCGCAGGCGACCGCTGCGTCGCGCCGACAGAGGTGCCCCATGAGTCACATGCTGAAATTCGACCTTTCCTCGGCCGAGGCCGAGATCGGCGCCCCGGCACCGGACCGGCTGATTTCCGGAAACCCGGAGTTCCGCACCTGGAATTTTGAAGAAGCGCCGGGAGGGCTTTACGCCGGCATCTGGGAGGCGACACCCGGAAAGTGGCGGATCGTCTATGACGAATGGGAATATTTCCACATCCTCTCCGGCCATTCGATCGTAACCGAAGATGGAGGCGAATCCGTCCACCTCAAGGCCGGCGACAGCATGATCCTGCGGCCGGGTTTTACGGGGACATGGGAGGTCGTCGTGACGACCCGCAAGGATTACGTGATCCGGCTCTGACGCGCGGCAACTCCCTCGGCTCGCCTAGTCACCCGCCGTTGGCGCCGACGTCGTTCGTCGGATCGTCGTTGCGGATGAGGCTGTCTGATCCGCCTTCGAGCTTGTTGTTACGCACCACGTTGTTCTGCGCGAAATCGAGATTGCTGGCGCTACTGCCGAACGGGTAGGCCGGATCCGTGAAGCAATAGCTGCTGCTGCCGTTGCGCGAATTCAGCCAGACGGCCGGCTTTACGAGAAACGAAGACCGATAGCGGAAGGTGTTGCCGACGATCTGATTGTGCTGCGGTTTCTGGTGGCGGATGACGCCGCCTTCGCCGCAGTTGCGGTAGACGAATACGCCGCCATTGTCGGAGTGTTCGAAGATGTTGTTGGTGATGCGGTTGTTCGCCGAGCCGTCGATTGCGATCAGTTCCCGCTTCTCCGTGGATATGCCGAAGACGTTGTTGCTGATCGTGTTGCCTGAGGACTCGGCGTCAAGATAGACGGCGACGGCTGTCGACCGGCCATTGACTTTCGAGTTGACGAGAGCCGCGTTGGTGACGCCGGGTCCAACATAGAAGGGGATGCCATCGGGTGCGTCGAAGGTGACGTTCTCGAGCCGCGCATTCTTCGGAGCAGAGGTTTGAGCAAATGCCGTGTGGTCGGGATTTCGTGACGACGCTTTCATGACCGCGCCATTAGCGTTCTCGCCAAGCCCGGAGATGCGGACGAAGCCCTTGATCCTGCAATTGCGGATCGTGACGCTCGATGGCGCATCCCAGGGGCCGGAGCCGGTTTTTCTGGAGCGAATGGCGACAGCGGTCTTCTCTTTGCGCGATTCGCCTGCGCTGACATCGAGCGTTCCGCCGCCGCAGTCGAGCACCGATCCGGAAGCGGCACTTCCCTCGAAGACCAGCGGATGGGTGATGACATCGGCCGCGGACAGGCGAAGGCTGCAGGCGAGCGTGATCGGATTGCTTCCGGGCGCCTTTAGCTTGGATTGGACCTCCGCGCCGCAATCCGGTTTTGCTTCGACATTCTCCACTGGCGGCGTGGGCGGAACCGTCGACGAGTCAGTTGGTGTCGAGGGTGTGGTCGGCTGACCCAACTCAGGTTGCGTAACCGAATACCGGGGCGGACCCCTGAAAGCCGCATCGGCGACCGTCGCCAGATCGTTCTGGCAGCCGCTCAAGGCAAGGCCGATGAAAACCAGGCTTGTGAACTTGATCGGCGGCATGGCAGGCTCCTGTCGCGGTTCCGTTCAGACCCGATTAGGCCTTTATGCTTAATCGATTCTGAACGCCGGCCCTGACTTTACGGCTACCAGACGAGGTCCAGCCGCTCCAGCCCGTGGAAGTGGAAGCTGTCCTTGACCTGCGGCTCATGCTTGAGCCGCAGGCCGGGCAGGCGCTGGAACAGGATCGGCAGGGACAAATTGAGCTCAAGCCGCGCAAGCGGCGCGCCGATGCAAAAATGCAGGCCGGCGCCAAACGAGACATTGGCGCCCTCGTTGCGGTCCGGTTTGAATTTGCCGGGGGCGGTGAATTTGCGCGGATCGACATTTGCCGCCCCGAGCATAAGGCCGATCTTGTCGCCCTTTCTAAGCGCGATGCCGTCCTCCAGTTCGATATCCGACAGTGCATAACGCTGGAAGATGTGGAGCGGCGCGGCGAAGCGCAGGCACTCCTCCACCGTTCGCTCCGTCGCTTCCTCGCCCGCGAAAAGTGTGGTGGGGGAGAGGCCGGATTGCAGGATGGTGCGGACCGCATTGCCGATCTGGTGTACGGTCGCCTCGTGACCGGCGTTCAGCAGCAGCACCGTCGTCGAGATAAGTTCGGCCTCCGAGAGGCGCTCGCCATCCTTCTCGGAATTGATCATATGGGTGAGCAGGTCGTCTGCGGGCTTCGTTCGTTTGTCAGTGATGATGTTCTTCAGGTATTCAGCAAATTCCGCCGAAGCCTGGTTGGCGTCGAGCTCGGTTTCGAAGGTCGGATTGAAGACGTACATCTTCACCATGCGGTGCGACCAGTCGAGAAGGCGAGGGGCGGCCTCGACCGGAATGCCGAGCATGCGGGCGATGATGGTGACGGGGATCGTCTCGGCATAGCTCTTCAGCAGTTCGACCTCGCCATCCGTTTCGAAGCTGTCGATGATCGCGTGCGACAACGTTTCGATGTCCGGCCGGAGCTGTTCGATCTGCCGGGAAACGAAGGCGCGGTTGACGAGCGTCCGCAGCCGCGTGTGGGCCGGAGGCTCCAGTTCGAGCAGCGAATGCGCTTCCAGCGCGTCGAAGTCCTTGAGATGCGGCTTCGGCTCGGGCAGGCCGAGTTCCTCACGGGTCGCAACATGCAGGATCTGACGGCCGAAGCGGCGGTCGCGCAAAAGCGCGTTGACCTGATCATAGCCCGCGAAAAACCATTGCTGCGGCTCTTCCCAGAAGAAGGCCGGACATTGCGCATGGAGTGCGGCATAGGCCGGCAGCGGATTGCGGAAGAAGTCCGGATTGCGAACGTCGAGAGATGCGCGCCGGGCGGGGCCGTCTATGGTGAAAGCGGGGACTGCTGACATGACATCGGCTCTGGAAAAACAGACGGATTGAATTCCACCATATCTCTATTGCGCCGGCCGCGGCTGCGGCAAGCGCAATCGACAGACCGTCCGGCTGAAGGAACAAGATCCCTAATATCGACTTTTTCAGTGGCAATGATCGGCCTCATTGAGCATGATGCGGCAGCAGCAGGGAGCGGCATGGCAAGAACGCAAGGCAGTTTTTCCGCGGGCATCATGGCCGCGATCCGAAAACGGCGGCCGACCGTGGTCAATCGCGACGCGGCCGTGAGCCGTGGCGATGTCGTGATCGCCTCCTATAATATCCACAAATGCGTCGGCACCGACGGCCGGTTCGATCCAGGCCGCATCGCCCAGGTCATCGGCGAAATTGGCGCGGACATCGTCGCCCTCCAGGAGGCCGATCAGCGGTTCGGCGAACGCGCCGGGCTTCTGGATCTCGAGCATCTGCGACGCGAGGCTCATCTTGTGTCGGTGCCGATTTCTCCTTTCTCGGAAAAAGGGCATGGGTGGCACGGCAATGTCCTTTTGCTCAGGGAAGGTGCCGTATCGGACGTTCGGCAATTGAAACTTCCGGGCGTCGAGCCGCGGGGCGCGCTGGTCGTCGATCTCGACCTGAAGGTCGGACCGCTCAGGGTGATCGCCGCCCATCTTGGCCTGTTGCGTCACTCCCGGGCGCGCCAGGCAGAGACTATTCTGCGGGTCGCGGCCGATGGCGTCGGCCGGCCGACGCTGCTCATCGGCGACCTCAACGAATGGCGCATGGGGAAGCGTTCGTCGCTCACCTTCCTCAGTCCCATCTTCGACCCGAGCCATGCGACGGTCGCGAGCTTTCCGTCGCGCTTCCCACTGTTCCCGCTAGATCGCGTGCTTGGCAATCCGCATCATCTTGTGACTTCAGTGTCGGTACACGACACGCCGCTCGCGCGGGTGGCCTCCGATCACCTTCCGGTGAAGGCATCGATCGACCTGAAGGCCGCTCTCAAGGAAGGCGGCACCGATGACCGCTCCGGGTTGATCGATTTGGAGCCGGCGTGAAGGCCCGCCTGAGCAGCCCCTTAAATCGACACTATTTTTCGAGTAAAATCTCTCGACTATTCAAGATGTTGAAGGAGCCCCGGCGAGTCTGAGGACGCAGCCGATGCTGTGGACCGCGTGCATGTTCTTCTGGATTGCGTTCTTTCTTGCCGTTCTCCTCGGTCTTGTCGCTGCCGCGACACTATATGTCTATGGCGTATTCGGGCGCCGTCCGCAGGCGCCGCCATCCTTTGCCCTGCCTCTCACCGGGGAGCCGACCCGGATCGATGCAAGCGTTGCATCGCTTCTTGCCGCCCACTCCGGCGAATGCGCCGTCGCCCTGATTTCGGACAATATCGAGGCCTTCGTCGCGCGCGCCCATTCGGCGCGATCGACCGGCCGCAGCCTCGACCTGCAATATTATTATTGGAAGGACGAACTGACGGGGTTTCTTCTGACCCGCGAAATCATTCAGGCGGCCGAGCGTGGCGTGCGTGTGCGGCTGCTGCTCGACGACATCAATGCCGGCATCCACGACCGGCTATGCATCGCGCTTGACGCGCATCCGAATGTCGATGTGCGCCTCTTCAATCCTAGCCGGGCGCGGACCGACCGTTTCCGCCGTGGCTTCGAAATGGCGGTCCGCGCCTTGAGCGCCACGCGGCGGATGCACAACAAGTTGTGGATCGCCGACGGCCGGGTGGCCATTGCCGGCGGACGGAATATAGGCGACGCCTATTTCGATGCCGCCGAACTGTCGAACTTCCGCGACCTGGATGTCTGGATGACGGGACCGGTGGTCGATCAGGCGACGGCCATGTTCGATCAATATTGGAACAGTGCATCCGTGTTGCCGATCGCGGCGCTTCGGACACCGCGCAAGCACTACCTGCCGGCGCTGCGCGAAACGCTCGATGCGCTGGCGCGGACCGCGGCGGCCCGCTTCTATCTGGAACGGGTGGGCGATGCGGAGACAGCAGCGGATCTCTATTGGGGCAGCCGCAGGCTTCACCGCAGCGCCGGCGTGCGCCTAGCCTTCGATCCGCCGGAAAAGGCGCTGATGCAGAAGCGGCAGAACTGGTTGCTGCGCGAGCTTTTTCCGCTGATCAATGGCGCCGAGTGCGACCTGCGCATCATGTCCCCCTATTTCATTCCTGGCGCCGAGGGAACGCGCCAACTGACGGCGCTCGCGAAGAAGGGCGTGCGGGTGGCGGTGCTCACGAATTCACTGGCGGCGACGGACGTTGCCGCCGTGCATGGCGGCTATATGAAATACCGCAAGGGCCTGCTGGAGGGGAGCATCGATCTTTACGAGCTGAAGGAAGACGGCGACGTGATCGATCGCCATCGCATGTCGCTGTTCGGCGCGCGCAATGCCAGCCTGCACACCAAGGCTTTCGTCGTGGATGGCAAGTTCGGTTATGTGGGATCGATGAACTTCGATCCGCGTTCCGCCTCTCTCAATACGGAGATGGGGGTGATTTTCTCCGACGAGACACTGGCCGCCGAACTCCAGTCCATCTTCGACGAGGAGACGCTGCCGGAGAGGAGTTATCGGTTGGCGCTCGAAGGCGGAAGGCTCGTCTGGCGCGACCGGGCGAACGGAGCGACACGGCTGCTCGGACGGGAGCCGGACGCGGGCGCCCATCGCCGCCTGATTGCCGGAGCGATCCGCTTCTTGCCGCTCGAATCCCAACTCTGATAACAAGGACTTCGGTTTTACGGATCGTTTACCGCGACTTCGCGAATGCCTGTGAGCAAGGCGGCAATGGGCACGCCATCGGGCGGCAACGCTGGAAAAATGTTCTATCGTCAGGTCGCCGCGGTCAACGAAAAACGTTGGTCCGAAGCGCTGCGACCATTAAGCTTATCGAATGTTCGCGACTTGAAGTGAAGGGCATTGACACTCTATGTAAGGACTGAGGCTTATCCAATGATTCCCGGTCCGCGAAGGGATTGCGGGCCCGACTATGAAGGTTCGATATGAGAAATCCAGTTGATACGGCCATGGCGCTGGTGCCGATGGTTGTTGAGCAGACCAACCGCGGCGAACGGTCCTACGACATCTATTCGCGGCTGCTCAAGGAGCGCATCATCTTCCTTACGGGCCCCGTCGAAGACCACATGGCGACGCTCGTCTGCGCGCAATTGCTCTTCCTGGAAGCGGAGAACCCGAAGAAGGAAATCGCCCTCTACATCAACTCGCCGGGCGGCGTTGTGACGGCTGGCATGGCGATCTACGACACCATGCAGTTCATCAAGCCGGCCGTATCGACGCTCTGCATCGGTCAGGCAGCGTCGATGGGCTCGTTGCTGCTGGCGGCCGGCCACAAGGACATGCGCTTTGCGACGCCCAATGCGCGCATCATGGTGCACCAGCCCTCCGGCGGCTTCCAGGGGCAGGCCTCCGACATCGAGCGGCATGCCAGAGACATTCTCAAGATGAAGCGCCGCCTGAACGAGGTCTATGTCAAGCATTGCGGCCGCACCTACGAGGAAGTCGACCAGACGCTCGATCGCGACCATTTCATGAGTGCCGACGAGGCGCTCGATTGGGGTCTGATCGATAAGGTAATCACCTCGCGCGAAGCTGCAGAGGGCAGTGAATAGGGTTGAAATCACGCCGCAGATGCGGTTGTGACACATTTGTAACGGCTGAGGGCTTTATCGGAAGGGCAAAGCCGTTAATATGAACCGCTAATGCTATGCCGGAGTTTAGGGTATAGCATGCGGATTTCGACGGGAGAGTCGTTGCAACCGAAATCAGGCATTGCCCTGAGGCGGTGAGTACTCCCAGGAACCCTGCGCGGCGCCTTGATCGCGCGCAAGGCGAATTGACTGGTCCGTGATATCTTTCCGAAGGTGTCCGGCGTGCTGGAAGGAAATGAAAATGAGCAAGGTCAGCGGCAGCAACGGCGGTGACTCGAAGAATACCCTCTATTGTTCGTTTTGCGGCAAGAGCCAGCACGAAGTGCGTAAGCTGATTGCCGGCCCCACCGTGTTCATCTGTGATGAATGCGTGGAACTCTGCATGGACATCATCCGCGAAGAGAACAAGACCTCGATGGTCAAGTCCCGCGATGGCGTTCCCACCCCGCAGGAAATCATCAAGGTTCTCGACGAATACGTCATCGGGCAGCAGCAGGCCAAGCGCATCCTGTCCGTCGCCGTGCACAACCACTACAAGCGCCTTGCCCACGCGGCCAAGAGCAGCGACGTGGAACTGGCCAAGTCGAACATCATGCTGGTCGGTCCGACCGGTTGCGGCAAGACCTATCTGGCTCAGACGCTCGCCCGTATCATCGACGTGCCCTTCACCATGGCCGACGCGACGACGCTGACGGAAGCGGGCTATGTCGGCGAGGACGTCGAGAACATCATTCTGAAGCTGCTGCAGGCCGCCGACTACAACGTCGAGCGCGCCCAGCGCGGCATCGTCTACATCGACGAGGTCGATAAGATTTCGCGCAAGTCCGACAATCCGTCGATCACGCGCGACGTCTCGGGCGAGGGCGTGCAGCAGGCGCTGCTGAAGATCATGGAAGGCACCGTGGCCTCCGTGCCCCCCCAGGGCGGCCGCAAGCATCCGCAGCAGGAATTCCTGCAGGTGGATACGACCAACATCCTGTTCATCTGCGGCGGCGCCTTCGCGGGCCTTGATAAAATCATCTCCGCCCGCGGCGAAAAGACCTCGATCGGCTTCGGTGCCACGGTTCGCGCGCCGGAAGACCGGCGGGTCGGCGAAGTGCTGCGCGAACTCGAGCCGGAAGATTTGGTCAAGTTCGGCCTCATTCCGGAATTCATCGGCCGTTTGCCGGTTCTCGCGACCCTCGAGGATCTCGACGAGGACGCGCTGATCCAGATTCTGTCGGAGCCGAAGAACGCGCTCGTCAAGCAGTACCAACGGCTGTTCGAGATGGAAGACGTCGAGTTGACCTTCCACGAGGACGCCCTGCGCGAAATCGCCAAGAGGGCCATCGTCCGCAAGACCGGCGCCCGCGGCCTGCGCTCGATCATGGAGAAAATCCTGCTCGACACAATGTTCGAACTGCCGACGCTCGAGGGGGTTCGCGAGGTGGTGATCTCGGACGAAGTGGTCAAGGGAACCGCCCGGCCGCTCTATATCTACTCGGATCGCTCCGAAGAGAAGACCAACGTCTCGGCCTGACGGCTTGCCACGTTCAAATTGCACGAAAAAGCCCGCCCGAGTGCGGGCTTTTTCGTGCGCATACGGCGCATCCTTGATGCTCGCGAAGATGTGAAGGTGGAGATCAGCACGGCTCTTGTCCGCCGTGCGCCTTGTCGTTCGTGAGGACGGAGCAAGCTTGCGAACACTTTCGCCCTAAAATGATTGTGCTCGAGCGATTCGAATGTTGCGAAAGCTCCACAACAACGCAATGATACGACGATTCAATGAACGCGTTTGTGCGCCGGCGTCCGGGGAGCCACGTAAGGCCGGCATCAGCCTCTCAGCGTAAGAAACGGGAATTGTCCATGGAGGCGGAGAATGCGCCTAGCCTTGAAAAGGCCCCTGTTGCACTCCACTTTCATGAAGGAAATTTGACAGCCGGGAGTGCCGTTGAGGCTCCCGGGAACGGGCCCGAAATCGGGACGGAAAGGAAATGACATGACGAACAAAACGCCTCCGGCCGAAAGCGCGACCTATCCGGTTCTGCCGTTGCGCGACATTGTGGTCTTCCCGCATATGATTGTGCCGCTTTTCGTCGGCCGCGAGAAGTCCATCCGCGCGCTTGAAGAGGTGATGGGCACCGACAAGCAGATCATGCTGGCGACCCAGATCAATGCGACGGATGACGATCCGGAGCCTTCTGCGATCTACCGCGTCGGCACGATTGCCAATGTGCTGCAGCTTCTGAAGCTCCCCGATGGCACCGTCAAGGTTCTCGTCGAGGGGCGCGCACGGGCGGAGATCGACCGCTACACGGCACGCGAAGACTTCTACGAAGCGGTCGCCCATGTGCTGCGCGAGCCGGAAGAGGATCCGGTCGAGATCGAAGCGCTGAGCCGCTCGGTCGTCTCCGAATTCGAAAGCTACGTGAAGCTGAACAAGAAGATTTCCCCGGAAGTCGTCGGTGTCGCGAGCCAGATCGATGATTATTCCAAGCTCGCCGATACGGTTGCTTCGCACCTGTCGATCAAGATCGTCGAGAAGCAGGAAATGCTCGAGACGACCAGCGTGAAGATGCGCCTGGAAAAGGCGCTCGGCTTCATGGAAGGCGAGATCTCGGTTCTGCAGGTCGAAAAGCGAATCCGTTCGCGCGTCAAGCGGCAGATGGAGAAGACCCAGCGCGAGTACTACCTCAACGAACAGATGAAGGCGATCCAGAAGGAGCTCGGCGACAGCGAGGACGGCCGCGACGAGATGGCTGAACTCGAGGAGCGCATTGCCAAGACGAAACTTTCCAAGGAAGCCCGTGAGAAGGCCGATGCGGAGCTGAAGAAGCTGCGCCAGATGAGCCCGATGTCTGCGGAAGCGACCGTCGTGCGCAACTATCTGGATTGGCTTCTGGGCTTGCCCTGGGGCAAGAAGTCAAAGATCAAGACCGACCTCAACCACGCCGAGAAGGTGTTGGAGTTGGACCACTTCGGGCTCGACAAGGTCAAGGAGCGCATCGTCGAGTATCTGGCCGTGCAGGCGCGCTCCACGAAGATCAAGGGTCCGATCCTGTGCCTTGTCGGCCCTCCGGGCGTCGGCAAGACCTCGCTTGCCAAGTCGATCGCCAAGGCGACAGGCCGCGAATATATCCGCATGGCTCTCGGCGGCGTTCGCGACGAGGCGGAGATCCGTGGTCACCGCCGGACCTATATCGGCTCCATGCCGGGCAAGGTCGTGCAGTCGATGAAGAAGGCCAAGCGGTCCAACCCGCTCTTCCTGCTCGACGAGATCGACAAGATGGGCCAGGACTTCCGTGGCGATCCGTCTTCGGCGCTTCTGGAAGTACTCGATCCGGAACAGAACTCGACCTTCATGGATCACTATCTCGAGGTTGAATACGACCTCTCGAACGTGATGTTCATCACCACGGCGAACACGCTGAACATTCCGCCGCCGCTGATGGACCGCATGGAAGTCATCCGTATCGCCGGCTACACGGAGGAGGAAAAGCTGGAGATCGCCAAGCGACACCTGCTGCCGAAGGCGATCCGCGATCATGCGCTGCAGCCGAACGAATTCTCCGTGACCGACGGCGCGCTGATGGCGGTGATCCAGACCTACACACGCGAAGCGGGCGTTCGCAACTTCGAACGCGAGCTGATGAAGCTTGCCCGCAAGGCAGTGACCGAGATCCTCAAGGGCAAGACCAAGAAGGTCGAGGTGACGGCCGACAACGTCAACGACTATCTCGGCGTGCCGCGCTTCCGTCATGGTGAAGCCGAGCGCGACGACCAGGTGGGCGTTGTCACGGGTCTCGCCTGGACCGAGGTCGGCGGCGAACTGCTGACGATCGAAGGCGTGATGATGCCCGGCAAGGGCCGCATGACGGTCACCGGCAACCTGCGCGACGTTATGAAGGAATCGATTTCGGCGGCGGCATCCTATGTCCGCTCGCGTGCGATCGATTTCGGCATCGAGCCGCCGCTCTTCGACAAGCGCGACATCCACGTGCACGTGCCGGAAGGTGCGACGCCGAAGGATGGTCCGTCCGCCGGCGTTGCCATGGCGACGGCAATCGTCTCAGTGATGACCGGCATTCCGATCCACAAGGATGTGGCGATGACCGGCGAGATCACCCTGCGTGGCCGCGTCCTGCCGATCGGCGGTTTGAAGGAGAAGCTGTTGGCGGCGCTGCGTGGCGGCATCAAGAAGGTGCTGATCCCCGAAGAGAACGCCAAGGATCTCGCCGAGATCCCGGACAATGTGAAGAACAACCTCGAAATCATCCCGGTTTCGCGGATGGGCGAGGTGCTCGAGCACGCATTGACGCGGCGTCCCGAGCCGATCGAATGGGACCCGGCAAGCCACGCCAGCACCATTTCGCCGGTCGATTCGCAGGACGAAGCGGGGGCCTCGATCGCCCACTGAAAATGCGCAAAGAGGGCCGAGACTGTGTCCCTCTTGCGCCCTTTGCCGAGAAAAACGGAAAAGACCGGCCATTTGCCGGTCTTTTCTGTTGTAAAAGCACCCTCTAAGCCTTGCATTTCAAGGGATTCGGCGCAATTGGGAATGGCAAGACGTGGGCGTGCGCAAGCCGCCCCGGCTTAAAAGACAGTCGTTTCGAACCAATATGAAAGGGGTGGAAACATGAACAAAAATGAGCTCGTGTCTGCCGTTGCGGAGAAGGCCGGACTTTCCAAGGCCGATGCGTCTTCCGCTGTTGACGCAGTGTTTGAGACCATTCAGGGCGAACTGAAGAGCGGTGGCGACATTCGTCTCGTCGGCTTCGGCAACTTCTCCGTGAGCCGTCGCGAAGCGAGCAAGGGCCGCAACCCGTCGACGGGTGCGGAAGTTGACATCCCGGCGCGCAACGTGCCGAAGTTCACGGCCGGCAAGGGCCTGAAGGACGCCGTCAACTAATCGGACGCGTTTCAGGTCCGCAAGGATCTGGACGATGCCGGTACGGCCTCTGCTTGGCGGCGCCGCTACAGAGGCCGCAAAGGTTCATGTTCCATCTGCCGCTCCTCGTCGCAGGATCGTCGGCAGGTTGATTGAGGCCCGGTCGATCCGGGCCTCTTTTCATTTCAACCTCCGCTGTCATCGGGCTGTTACAGGACGGTTGCACAAGCCTCCCATTCGGAAGGTGGCGAGTACCGATTCCGGTTAACACCGCGGTGTCGGAATGCCCGATCCCCGGGCGCGCGCCGCGACAGGAGGGACAAATGAGGGCTTTTTCCATAACCGCTGCCTTGGCCACGGCGCTGGCCGCATCGACGGCACCCGCCGCTCGGGCCGAACAGGTCTTTAACCGCATTGCATCCTTTGCCGTCGCCGGCAACCTGCCCCAAGGCGCCGACCGAAAGGCGCCGACATCGGCGGAAATCATCACCGCCAGCGACGACGGCAAGACGCTCATTTATACGGATAGCCCCGGCAAGCGCATTGGCTTCATCAACATCACCGACGCCCGAATGCCGAAGGCTGATGGCATCGTTCCCTTCGACGGCGAGCCGACGTCGGTCGCGGTCGCCGACGCGAAGGCTCTGGTCGCCGTCAACACGCGCGAAAGCTTCACCAAACCCTCCGGCCTGCTTGCCGTTGTCGATATCGCGACGAAAAGGGTTGACGCCACTTGCGATCTCGGCGGCCAGCCGGATTCCGTAGCGGTCAACAAGGATCGGACGCTTGCCGCGATCGCCATCGAGAACGAGCGCGACGAGGAGGTCAACGACGGGCAAATCCCGCAGATGCCGGCGGGCGACCTCGTGATCCTGTCGCTGAAGGACGGAGTCGCGGATTGCGCGACGATCAAGCATGTGGCGCTCACCGGACTTGCCGAAGTCGCCGGTGAGGATCCGGAGCCGGAATTCGTCGCCTTCAACGGCAAGGACGAGATTGCGCTCACCCTGCAGGAAAACAATCACATCGTCATAATCGATGGCAAGTCGGCGACGGTGAAGGCGCATTTCTCCGCCGGGACGGTGGATCTCAACAACGTCGACGCCAAGCGTGACGGCGCCATCGCCTTTACGGGCGAACAGGCTGGCCGCAAACGTGAGCCCGATGCCGTCAAATGGCTCGACGACAACCGCCTGGTGGTCGCCAATGAAGGCGACTACGTAGGCGGCGCCCGCGGCTTTACGATCTTTGACGCGACCGGCAAGGCTTTGTTCGAGTCCGGTGCTAGCCTCGAACACGCGATCGCGCAGATCGGCCACTATCCGGAGAAGCGCTCGTCGGCGAAGGGCATCGAGCCGGAAGGCCTGGAAATGGCGCAATACGGCGACGACAAGCTCTTCTTCGTGCTCTCCGAGCGCGCCTCGATCGTCGGCGTTTACCGGGACACCGGCGCGGAACCGGAACTGCTCCAGCTTCTGCCGTCCGGAATCTCGCCCGAAGGTGCGATCGCCATCCCCGGCCGCAATCTGTTTGCGACCGCCAACGAGGTCGACCTCGTCGAGGACGACGGCGCGCGGGCGCATGTGATGATCTATGAGCGCAGGGAAGGGGAGGCCGCCTACCCGCAGATTCGCTCCGCGGAGAAGAACGGTCTGCCGATCGGGTTCGGCGCGCTGTCCGGCCTTGCGGCGGTAGAGGACAAGCCGGGCATCCTCAGGGCGGTCAACGATTCCGTCCTCTCCTCGCAGCCGACGATTTTCACGGTCGATGCGACGCAGAAGCCGGCGCTGATCACCGAGGCGCTGCCGATCACCCGCGATGGCGCAGCCGCGCAAAAGCTCGACATCGAAGGCGTCGCAAATGACGGCGAAGGCGGATTCTGGCTGGCGTCCGAAGGCAACGCGGACAAGCTTTATAGCCACGCGCTCTTCCACGTGAACAAGAAGGGCGAAATCAAGCAGGAGATTGCCCTTCCGGCAGAGCTCGCCGCCAACGAAATTCGCTACGGCTTCGAAGGGATCACGGCCGTTGGCGAAGGGGACGACCTGACGCTCTGGATGGCGGTTCAGCGCGAGTGGAAGGACGATGAGAAGGGCTTCGTCAAGCTCGTCTCCTACAAGCCGGCGAAGGAAGAGTGGGGCGCGGTGCGCTACCCGCTCGACAAGTCCGAGGAAGGATGGGTCGGTCTTTCGGAGATCTCCGTCCATGGCGACTACGCCTATCTCATCGAGCGCGACAATCTGATCGGCGAAGCGGCGAAGCTCAAGAAGCTCTACCGCGTCGCGCTTGCCGATCTGAAACCCGCCGCGCTCGGCGGCGAACTGCCGGTCGTCAAGAAGGAAGAGGTGCGCGATCTCATTCCCGAGCTGAAGTCGCTGAATGGCTATGTGGTCGACAAGGTGGAGGGCTTCACGGTCGATGCGGCTGGAAACGGCTACGTCGTCACGGATAATGACGGCGTCGACGACTCGTCCGGCGAGACCCTGTTCTTCTCCATTGGCGCAATTAACGCGATGTAAGCGTCGGCCGGGAGAAAGCGGAAGAGGCCGGGACATGACGACCCGGCCCCTTGTTTTTGGTACCGTGTTCGGCCCGAGCCTGCACGATCAACGCGCGGCAGCGATTTCGGCCTCTTCCTCCGCTTCCTTGCGCTTGCGGATTTCATCGGTCTTGTCGACGAGCTTGCCAACGATCTCGTAGAGCTGATCGAGCTGCTCGTCGTCCAGGGCCGAGAAGATTTCCTCGAGAAGTTGCTTGCGCGGATGTTCCGCCGCCTGGAGGACGGCCCGGCCGGTCTCGGTGATCGAGACGATCTTTGCACGGCGATCGTCCGGATCGGGCTTGCGCATCACCAGACGATCGCGCTCCAGCCCGTCGATCGCTTCCGTCACGGTTCTGGGGGCGAAGTTCAAGGCGCAGGCGATATCGGTGGAGCGGCAAGGGCCGAGTTTGCTCAGGAAGAACAGGAACTTGCTTCGGGCAAGCGATACACCTTCCTCGGTCATCGACTCGTTTACCAGGCGATGGACGCGATGGTAGAGTTCGAACAGCTTGTCGGAGACTTCGAATGTCGTCTTCATGAATACCGTTGAGATATGGTGAGGTGCCATGTCAAATGGCAGTTGGACTATATTTAGTGACGATCGCCGTATTTGTCGACAAAAACCTCCTAATTCTTACGGACAGGGCCTCACGAAGAGAAACGGCCCTCGGATTTGAGGGCCGTTGAACTGGCGTGACGAAGAATTGCTGCCGGCTGAGCCTAGATTAAAATTAAGCGGCGAGGCTCGGTCCGGATGTTCGGCCTTGGGTCCAGCCGTGGCCATTGTCCGTTGTTCCAGCCAGCGTGAAGCGGCCGATCAGTTCGCGCAGGCGGCCGGCCTCCTGTGCCAGGGTGGCGCTGGCGGCATTGGCTTCCTCGACCATAGCCGCGTTCTGCTGCGTCACCTGGTCCATCTGGTTGACTGCCATATTGACTTCGGAAAGGCCGGCGGACTGCTCCTGGGCCGAAACCGCAATGGCGTCCATGTGTTCGTTGATCGTGACGATAAAGCTCTCGATGGTGCGAAGGGCTTCGCCTGTTTCGCGCACGAGCCGAACGCCGCTTTCGACTTCGTTCGCCGAGTTGCGGATCAGCTCCTTGATTTCCTTGGCTGCGTTGGCGGAGCGCTGGGCAAGCTCCCGGACCTCCTGGGCGACGACGGCGAAACCCTTGCCGGCGTCGCCGGCGCGCGCCGCTTCGACGCCGGCATTGAGCGCCAGGAGGTTCGTCTGGAAGGCGATCTCGTCGATGACGCCGATGATGTTGGAAATCTGGCTGGAGGAATGCTTGATCCGCCCCATCGCGTCGATCGCGGCGGAAACGATTGCGCCGGACTTGTGGGCGCTAGCGTTCGCCTGACTCGCCACTGCACGCGCTTCATTGGTGCGCTTCGAGGAATTGGAGACATTGACCGTGATCTGATTGAGCGCGGCGGCGGTTTCTTCGAGCGATGCCGCCTGCTGCTCGGTCCGCCGCGACAGGTCGTCGGCGCTGTGGCTCACTTCGCGCGCGCCCCCGTCGATGCTGCTCGAGCTCGTCGCGACGGCGGAGAGCGTGTCGGCGAGCTGGGCGACCGCCTGGTTCAGGTCGTGCCGCAGCGGTTCGAAGTCGGGCGCGAAAGCTTCGTCGAGCTCGAAGGCGAGGTCGCCGCTGGCCAGCCGCCGAAGGCCGTTGGCGAGACCCGCTGTCGCTTCCTGGAGGCGCCGCTGTGCCGCCGTTTCGGCTTCCTCTGTCACCTTTTGACGCTCGGCTTCCGATTCGGCGCGCTGGAGGCGGGCTTCCTCCTCGAGCTTGTGATTAGTGATCGCCGCCTGGCGGAAGATTTCGACGGCACGAGCCATTTCACCGATCTCGTCCTTGCGGCCGCCGTGGGGAATGCTGCTTGCCGTATTGCCACCGGCAAGTTTCGCCATCGCGGCGGTGATGATCCGGATCGGGCGAGCGACGCCGCGGACGGCATAGGCGATTGCGCCCAGAACGACGAGGGCGGCAAAACCGATGACCACGGTTTCCATCGTCATGGCCTGCTCATGTGTCGCGGCGCTTGCGGCAACGGCGGCATCCGCACCAGCAAGATTAGAGGCAAGCACTTCGTCGATCGCCTCATCGATCTTCTTTTCGGTCGCCGCCATCTCGACCTTGAAAACGCCCTGGGCCTTCATGTTCTCGAGGTTGTTGGAGTATTTCAGCATACTGTCGGCGGTCGACAGATAGGCCTGATAGGCCGCATGCACCTTGGCAAGTGCCGCCTTGTCGGCATCCGAAGTCGCGAGAACCGCATACTCTTCCGAGAGCTTGCCGAAACCGGCGACAGTCTCGCCGATGACCTTTTCCGCCCGTTTCTTCTCGAACGGGGTGAGCGAGATCAGGTGGCGCGCGAAAGCCATCCGTGTGTCCGAGAGCTGGGTTTCGAGAGCGCGCGCTAGCGAAACGCGTGGCAACCAGCTGTCGGCAAGCTCGTTGTTTCGCTCGTTCAGCATGCGAATGCTGTTCATCGAGGAGAGGGCAAGTGCTGCGACGATAACGACGACCAGAACGAAAAGGCCGATCAGCGTATGCGATATCTTCAGGCGGGACATGGACAACTCCGGAATAGCATCCGCAAATCTTGGTGAACTGTTCCGGCTCTTGATCGTCATGACGGAGCGGATGCCGAAGCAGGAATCATTCCGGTGCTGAAAATGCCCAAAGGCGTTCCCGCCGGGAAAACTACCGGGCAAGACGTTACAAAACCGATAATCGGGGAGCCTGCTGGGCGCGGATGCGGCCCACTTGGACAGTTGCGGAACGTTGCCCACAGCTGAGGTTGGGCTATAGCCCCGCGCGCCATTGACGCGCTATTCAGGGGCAGCCATGGTCGGCCATGCCCTTCCGATTTGTTCATACCGCAGATCTCCATCTCGATTCGCCCTTACGCAGCCTGGCACTGCGAAACGAGGAGCTTGCCGGGATCGTCCGGGGCGCCACCCGCAATGCCCTGGTGCGCATCGTCGATCTCTGTATTGCCGAAGGAGTCGATGCGCTGCTGATCGCCGGCGATCTCTATGACGGCAATCAGACCTCGATGAATACGGCACTTTTCCTCGCGGGCGAGCTCCGCCGCCTCGACGAGGCGGGCATCCGCACCTTCATCATCCGCGGCAATCACGACGCCCAGTCGCAAGTGACGCGCGAGCTGACGCTGCCGCCGTCGGTGCATGTCTTTCCGGGGCGCGGCAAGCCGGTCGTCGCCAAGATTCTGGAGAACGGCAGATCCGTCCATATCCACGGCATGAGCTTTTCCGACCCGCATGCGCCGGAAAGCCTGCTGCCGCATTTCCACCCCCCCGTTGCGGATGCCATCAACGTCGGCATGCTGCACACGAGCCTCGCCGGTTCGGCGGGCCATGATCCCTACGCCCCCTGCAGCGTCGCCGACCTTCGGGCACACGGCTACGATTACTGGGCCCTCGGCCACGTCCACCAGCGGCAGGTCCACAGCGAGAGCCCCTGTATCGTCATGCCTGGCATGCCGCAGGGACGCGATATCAACGAATCGGGGGTGAAGGGCGTCGCGATCGTGATGATCGACGACGACGGTGAGGTGACACTGGAAGAGCGGCCGGTGGGCGCGGCGGTGTTCGAGCGGGTCTCGATCGACCTGACGGGAACCGCGGACTGGCGCGACATGCTCGAGACGGTTGGCAGGCAGCTCGCCCTGCTTCGCAAGAGCCAACCGGAAGCCGATCTCATACTGCGGATTACGCTGACGGGCGCGACACCGCTTTCCTGGCGGCTGCGGCGGGATTTCGATCTCCTGCAAGGAGAGTTGGAGAACATCGCAGCCGGGCAGGGCCGATGCTGGGTCGAGAAGGTCGAGACCCTGTTTGCGGGCTGCAGCAAGCATGCGGGCCGCATCGCTGCCGATCCGATTGGCGAACTGACGGCGCTCGTCGAGAACGAAGTGTTGTCGGCCTTTGCCTTCCGCGCCGACATGCGCGCCGTCGCCGAGGAGCTGCTGCCGCATCTGCCTGCGGAACTGCGGAACCTGCTCGCCGCCGACGAGGAAGGGCTCGACGATCTCGTCGAGAACGCGGCCCTTTCCGGAAGCGCCGACGTCCTGTCGCATCTCCATGGCCGCAGCGCCATCGATGGCATCGACTGATGCGGCTGCAACAGCTGGATCTCGTCCGTTACGGCAAGTTCACCGGGCGCAGCCTCGATTTCGGCGCCGCCAGGCCGGGAGAGCCTGATTTCCACCTGATCTACGGCCCGAACGAGGCGGGCAAATCGACCTTGTTCTCGGGCTTCCTCGATCTGCTCTTCGGCATCGAGCGCGTCAGTCCCTACGGGTTTCTGCATCCCTACCCGACGATGCGGATCGGCGGCGTCGTGGAGGCCGGCGGCAAGAGGCATCACGCCTATCGGATCAAGCGCAACGCAAACAGTCTCGTCGGTCCCGACGAGCAGCCGCTGCCGGACAACCTCTTCTCCGCGGCTCTCGGATCGATCGACCGCGACACCTATCGCATGATGTTCTCGCTCGACGACGACAGCATCGAGGAGGGCGGGGAGGCCATCCTCAAGAGCGAGGGGGAGCTGGGTTCGCTGTTGTTCTCGGCAAGCTCCGGCCTGCCGGACAGCGGCGCGGTGCTCGCCAACCTGCGCGCCGAAGCGGATGCCTTTTTTCGCCCCCAGGCGCGCAAGCATCGGCTAGCGGAACTGAAGGCGGAGTTGGACGCGCTCAAGTTCGAGCGCAAGGCTGTCGACGTCAATGCGCGCGAGTATGCCGATCTTCGCAAGACGCTGGCGAAAGCCCGGGAACGCCATGATGTGGCAGCGCGGCAGCGCGCCGAACTGCGCGTCAGACGGGATCGGCTGCGCGTCGAGCTCGAGGCACTGCCGCTCCTGGCAAGGCTCCGCCATGCGCGGGAACGGCTTGCGGAGACGCAGGCGTTGCCGGTCCCGCCGCAAGATTGGTGGAACGACCTGCCGGCGCTCCGCAGGCAGGAGGTCGAAATCGCCACCCGACTGCGGCAACTGGACGAAGAGCTGGCACAGCGCCGGGCGGAACTCGAAGGACTGCCGCGGGACGATGAGGCGCTTGCGCTCGCGGGGCGGTTCGAGGCGCTGCGTGATTCGGCACTCGACGCCCGCTACCAGACGGCCGCCCGCGATATGCCGTCGCGACTGGACGAACTGGCAAGGACCTCGGCCGAGATCCGCGCATGTCTCATCCGTCTCGGCGAGGCTGACAATCCCGATCCCGTTTCGCTGGTACTGCCGACCACACGGGCTGCTCGACTCCAGGAACTGATTCGTCAGCATGCCGGCCTTTCGGAAAAGCTGGCATCGGCGCGCGAGGAGCTCGACAGTGCAAGGCGCAATCGCGCCCAGTCGGAACGCGAGCTGGACCGGCTCAAGGGCGGCGTCGCCGATACCGGCATCCTCATGGAACGGCTGCATGTGTTGCGCCAGAATGATTGCCTGTTGCGTCAGCAGGCCGCGACCAGGGAGATCGACCGGCTGGAGGCAGCACTTGCCGATGCAATGGACAGGCTGCGGCCTTTCGCCGGCGATGCCGATGAATTGGCGAGGCTTCCTGCACCCGCGGCCGGCGTCGTCGCCATGTGGAGAGCGGAGGACGCAGGCCTCTCGGAGCGGCGGTTGCGGCTCGACGATCGGATCGGTGACGAGCGCGAGCGCCAGGCGGGGGACGAGGCGCGGCTCGCCGCAATGGCGTCGCACGGCGCGGCTGTGGATGACGCGACGGCGGGCGCGCTGCGCCGGCGCCGGGACTTTGCCTGGCAATTGCATCGCTCCAGCCTTGACGAGGAGACGGCAGGCGCATTCGAGGCCACAATGAGGGATGACGATGCCGCCGTCGCACTTCGTCTGGCCAATGCCGAGCGGGTGGCCGAGATGCGCGGCCTCGCTCTCGCGATTTCGGAAAGGCGCGCTCGTCTTGAGGCGCTCGAGAGACAAAGAGCGGCCTTGTCCGAAGAGGGCCAACGGCTGGACGCAATGGTGGCTGCTGCCGCAACCGCAAGCGGTTTACCCAACGTGAAGCTGGTGCCGCATCTGGAGGCCTGGCTTGCCACGCGAGCGGCGGCGCTCGAGTTGCGCGCCGATCTGCGCGCCGCGTGCCAGGCGCGCGACAGGGCCTCTTCGGAAGAGCAGGCGGCGACACGCGCGTTGCGGGAGGAATTGCTGCGGCTCGGCGTGACCGATTACTTGCCGGACCGGCTCGATGAACTCCTCGTGGCTGCGGAACAAATCGTCTCCCGTGCGCAAAGTGCGGTGGCGGCCCACGGCGCGGCTCTTGCGCAGCTTCGCCGCGCGTCCGAAGCCATGGAAAACCGGGAGACGGTTCTCGCCGCCGCCGAGGCTGCCATGGTTCGCTGGGATGATGCATGGGCGGAGGGGCTCGCCGCGACCTGGCTTGCCGGCCGCGCCGACCGGCCGCCTCCGCACGAAATCGGCCCGGTGCTCGCCGTGCTGCAGGATTTCGACAAGCTGATGCAGAGGAAGACCGAACTCGACCATCGCATTGCAGCCATGCGGAAGGATCAGAAGAGCTTTGCCGAGGCGATCGCGGATCTCGCCCGCGAAGTGGCGGAGCGGGGAGGGGGCGATCCGCTCGAGCTCTACGCGTCGCTGCGTGACCGCATTGCGGCGGCGCAGCGCCAGGAAGGGCGACGCCTCGATGCTTCGGGCAACATCGTATGCCTGGAAGAGGCCCTTAGATTGCTGCGAAGTGAAGAGAAGCAGCATCTGGCGATGAGGCAGGTGATTCTCGACTTCTTCGGATGCGGGACGCTCGAAGAGGCCGGGTTCTGCCTGGAGGCGGTTCGCGAGCAGGAGAGGCAACGGCAGAGATGCGCAGAGTTTGAAGATGACCTGGTGACCAGGCTCGGCACAGCCACGAGCAGCGAGGCCGAATTTATCCTCGCTGGTGTGGATGAAGCGGAGCTCAGGCTTGAGCTCGCCCGGCTCGAGGAAGCGATCGATGTCGCCGATCGTGATGTCAGCGAGCTGCATTCGGAAGTGAGAAACAAGGAAAGGGCACTCGCGGAAATCGAGGGCGGCGACAGGGTGGCTGAACTCGAGCAGAAGCAGCGGACGATCCTGCTCGAGATCGAGCATAAGGCGGTTGGTTATCTGAGGCTGAAAGCGGGCGTCGTTGCCGCCGAGCATGCGCTGAGGCTGTTTCGCGAGCGCCATCGCAGCGCCATGATGCAGCGCGCCTCCCGGACATTTTCGCATATCAGCGGCGGTGAGTATGCCGGCCTCTCGACTGAGGCCGACAAGGGGCAGGAATTCCTGATCGCCAACACGGCTGTGGGCGGATCGAAGCTCGCAGGCGATCTCTCGAAAGGCACGCGCTTCCAGCTCTACCTGGCGCTGAGGATCGCCGGCTACCACGAGGTCGCGGCGGCCCGCGAGACGCTGCCTTTCATCGCCGACGACATCATGGAAACCTTCGACGACAATCGCGCCGGCCGGGCCTTCGATCTGATGGCCGAGATGGCGCGGGTCGGCCAGGTGATCTATCTGACGCACCACGAACACCTGTGCGATATCGCCCGCAGCGCCTGCCCCGGGGTAACCGTTCACAAGCTGTAGCGACTTTGCGGAAAAGAGATAAGGTGCAGGCGCTTTGTGCCCGCATTCGCGCTACAAGTTTTGACGCGATCGCCAAGAGGAGGTTCTGATGGAAGTCTTTGAGTGTGGATCGAGGCCCTCGTCCCGCGGACCGGCCGAATATTTCCACGGAGCCGTGCGCCTCGATCCAGCCTTCGAGGCGCCTGCGCCGGCGCGGGTCCGCGGAGCGACGGTGACCTTTGAACCGGGCGCGCGGACCGCCTGGCACACGCATCCGCTCGGCCAGACCCTGATCGTCACGGCCGGTCGTGGCCTCGCACAAAGCTGGGGCGGAGAACTCCGCGAGATCCGCGCCGGCGATGTCGTCTGGTTCCCGCCGGGCGAGAAGCACTGGCACGGCGCGGCTGCGGATACGGCGATGACCCATATCGCCATCCAGGAGGCACTCGACGGCAAGGCGGTCGATTGGCTGGAACATGTGACTGACGAGCAGTATCGGGGGGCGTAAGAGGCGCTGCACGGCAACGATCTTTGCCACTTGCGATCAATTTATGCTTTCGGAAAAATGGTGGGCGATGAGAGACTCGAACTCCCGACATCCTCGGTGTAAACGAGGCGCTCTACCAACTGAGCTAATCGCCCTTTCGCGTGTCGAACATTGTCCGCCGCGTCGGTGGGCGTGATCTATGCGCTGCCGGCGAAAACCGCAAGAGGATTTGCGCGTTTTTTTAGATTTTTTTGCGAGCAGGCGCGATGCAGCTGGGCGGCGCGCTGCCCTCTTTGTGGACAAACCTTCAATGGGGCTGCGCAAACTTGGAGCCGGTAAGGCGCCTGTTCCTGCACACACTTTCCGCCCGCGGGGTACCTTGTGGATCAAAATTCCGTCCGTCACGGTTTTGTCTTCAAACACGCTTGACACCCCAAGGCGAACCGCTTAGTTAGCCGCTCATCGAGACGGCTGGGCCGCCTTGATTGCGGGGTGCGCGAGCGCCCCGGCCAGCCAAGAGGATGCGGGTGTAGCTCAGTCGGTTAGAGTGCCGGCCTGTCACGCCGGAGGTCGCGGGTTCGAGCCCCGTCACTCGCGCCACTCTTCTGGTGCATAGGCATTCTCAAAGAGTGTCGATGGTGAAATAAGGGCCATTCAGGCCACAATGCGCGGGTGTAGCTCAGTCGGTTAGAGTGCCGGCCTGTCACGCCGGAGGTCGCGGGTTCGAGCCCCGTCACTCGCGCCATTTCTCCTCCTTCCGTCTTTCAAGGCCATTCAATTGATTTTTGCATTGCGGCAATGTGTCTCGGACCGTTTCCCATCAGCAAGATGAGCCCGTTCCGGGAATTCGGCGCTTCGCTGTGTCAACAGTGCGAAAGTGCCGTTCAAACGTGTGCCGCGAACCGGTTTAAATGCCTGTACGAGGCTTGCACATGGGCGCGGGCTGCGCTAACCACTCTGGCGTTGCAACATGATTTTCGGCCTGCGGCATTCGTTGTTTTAGCACCTCTCCCGGTGCGCTTCGCAGGCAGGGACGGATAACAATGACAGAACTTCTCGGTTCCTATGTTCCGATCGCGATTTTCATTGGAATCGCTCTAGTGATCGGCCTCGCACTCCTGATCGCTCCCTTCGCAGTTGCCCACAAGGCGCCCGATTCGGAAAAGCTTTCGGCCTATGAGTGCGGCTTCAATGCGTTCGACGACGCCCGCATGAAGTTCGACGTCCGCTTCTATCTCGTGTCGATCCTCTTCATCATCTTCGACCTCGAAGTCGCCTTCCTCTTCCCCTGGGCGGTTTCGTTCAAGGCGTTGGGCTGGTTCGGCTTCTGGTCGATGATGGTCTTCCTCCTGGTGCTGACGGTCGGCTTTATCTATGAATGGAAAAAGGGAGCGCTGGAATGGAACTAGCATCCGGCACCACGCTCGTTGCGCCGCAGCCGAAGGGCATTATCGATCCCGCGACCGGCAAGCCGATCGGCAGCAATGACGCATTCTTCGGCGAGATCAACAACGAGCTCGCCGACAAGGGCTTCCTCGTCACCTCGACCGATGAGCTGATCAACTGGGCGCGCACCGGCTCGCTGATGTGGATGACCTTCGGTCTTGCCTGCTGCGCCGTCGAAATGATGCAGATGTCGATGCCGCGCTACGATGCCGAACGCTTCGGTTTTGCGCCGCGCGCCTCGCCGCGCCAGTCGGACGTGATGATCGTTGCCGGGACGTTGACCAACAAGATGGCGCCGGCGCTGCGCAAGGTCTACGACCAGATGCCGGAGCCCCGCTACGTCATCTCGATGGGCTCCTGCGCCAATGGCGGCGGTTACTATCACTATTCCTATTCGGTCGTGCGCGGTTGCGACCGCGTCGTGCCCGTCGATATCTATGTGCCAGGCTGTCCTCCCACGGCAGAAGCGCTGCTCTATGGCGTGCTTCTGCTGCAGAAGAAGATCCGCCGGACCGGCACGATCGAGCGCTAAGGCAGGGGGTTCTTTTCAATGAGTGAAGCCCTGAACGAGCTTGCGACCTATCTTCGCGAAGCACGCGGATCGCTGATTGCCGATTCGGCGATCAAATATGGCGAGCTGACGCTGACGACGACGGCCGAGAACGTCATCGCGCTGCTGACCTTCCTGCGCGACGATCCGCGATGCGGCTTCGTCAGCTTTATCGACGTCTGCGGTGTCGACTATCCGCAGCGGCCGGATCGATTCGACGTCGTCTACCACCTCCTGTCGCCGCGCCAGAATCTGCGCGTCCGCGTCAAGGTCGCGACCGGCGAGGGCGAGCCGGTGCCGTCGGCAACTCCGGTATTTCCGGGCGCCGACTGGTTCGAACGCGAAGCCTACGACATGTACGGCATTCTCTTCACGGGCCATCCGGATCTGCGTCGCATCCTCACCGACTACGGTTTCGAAGGTTATCCGCTGCGCAAGGACTTCCCGCTGACCGGCTTCGTCGAGGTTCGCTACGACGATGAAGTCAAGCGCGTGGTCTATGAGCCCGTCGAGCTGAGGCAGGAATTCCGCAACTTCGATTTTCTATCGCCCTGGGAAGGCACGGAATACGTCCTGCCCGGCGACGAAAAGGCGAAGGCACGGTGAGATAAGTCGGCCCGCGGGGTCCCGAGGGGATGCCATCCGGCCTGGAGCAATCGGTATGACCGAACACAACGTCCGCAACTTCAACATCAACTTCGGTCCGCAGCATCCGGCGGCGCACGGCGTTCTCCGTCTGGTGCTGGAGCTCGACGGAGAGATCGTCGAGCGCGTCGATCCGCATATCGGTTTGTTGCACCGCGGCACCGAGAAGCTGATCGAAGCCAAGACCTACCTGCAGGCCATTCCCTATTTCGACCGGCTCGACTACGTCGCGCCGATGAACCAGGAGCACGCATTCGCGATTGCCGTTGAAAGATTGACGGGCACGGAGGTGCCGATCCGCGGTCAGCTCATCCGTGTCCTCTATTCGGAAATCGGCCGCATCCTCTCGCATCTCCTCAACGTCACCACGCAGGCGATGGACGTCGGCGCGCTGACGCCGCCGCTCTGGGGCTTCGAGGAGCGCGAAAAGCTGATGGTCTTCTACGAGCGGGCCTGCGGCGCGCGCATGCACTCGGCCTATTTCCGTCCGGGCGGCGTGCATCAGGATCTGCCGCATGAATTGGTCGAGGATATCGGCAAGTGGATCGATCCGTTCCTGAAGACCGTCGACGACATCGACGAGCTTCTGA
Source organism: Sinorhizobium sp. BJ1 (assembly GCF_002531555.1). Classification (NCBI taxonomy): domain Bacteria; kingdom Pseudomonadati; phylum Pseudomonadota; class Alphaproteobacteria; order Hyphomicrobiales; family Rhizobiaceae; genus Sinorhizobium; species Sinorhizobium sp. BJ1. The sequence continues at coordinate 31,556 of NZ_NWTH01000003.1, read as the reverse complement.
CCGGCAACCGCATCTTCAAGCAGCGCAACGTCGATATCGGCGTCGTCAGCCTCGAGGACGCCTGGGCCTGGGGCTTCTCGGGCGTCATGGTGCGCGGCTCGGGTGCCGCCTGGGACCTGCGCCGGGCGCAGCCCTATGAATGCTATTCCGAGATGGAGTTCGACATCCCGATCGGCAAGAACGGTGACTGCTACGACCGTTATCTCATCCGCATGATCGAGATGCGCCAGTCGGCGCGGATCATGCGCCAATGCGTCGATCGCCTGCTGGGCGACGCGAAGATCGGGCCGGTTTCGTCGCTCGACGGCAAGATCGTGCCGCCGAAGCGCGGTGAGATGAAGCGCTCGATGGAGGCGCTGATCCACCACTTCAAGCTCTATACCGAGGGCTACCACGTGCCGGCCGGCGAGGTATATGCCGCGGTCGAGGCGCCGAAGGGCGAATTCGGCGTCTATCTGGTCTCCGACGGCACCAACAAGCCCTACCGCTGCAAGATCCGCGCGCCCGGCTATGCGCATCTGCAGGCGATGGATTTCCTCTGTCGCGGACACCAGCTGGCCGACGTCTCGGCCGTGCTGGGCTCCCTCGATATCGTGTTCGGCGAGGTGGATCGCTGATGCGTCTGGCGCCGCTTGCCGTTCTCGGATGTGTCGCGCTTGGCCCGGCGGCCCTGGCTCAGGAGGACGTCGGCAGCACGTCGTCGTCGGGGCTGCACGGGGGTTCCATGGCCACGCTCCTGTCGAAGGGATACGAGATCAAGGCAGCCGTCGCCAATGGCACGCGCTACATCGTCTTTATGCAGAAAGACCAGTCCGCCTATGCCTGCGAATTCGTCACGCTGACGAAATCGCGGTGCGGTTCGATTAATTGATAAGGTGTCCACTAGAATGTCCGTTCGTCGACTAGCCGAAGACACTGTCCAGCCAGCGGCCTTTGCATTCAGCAAGGAGAACGCCGCCTGGGCTGAGGCAACGATCAACAAGTATCCGAAGGGCCGCGAGCAGTCGGCGATCATTCCGCTGCTGATGCGCGCCCAGGAGCAGGATGGGTGGGTGACGAGGGCGGCCATCGAATCGATCGCCGACATGCTCGGCATGCCCTATATCCGCGCCCTCGAAGTGGCGACCTTTTACACGCAGTTCCAGCTGAAGCCGGTCGGATCGCGGGCCCATGTGCAGGTCTGCGGCACGACGCCTTGCATGCTGCGCGGCGCCGAAGACCTGATCAAGGTCTGCAAGACGAAGATTGCGGCCGAGCCTTTCACGCTGAATGGGAGCGGGACGCTCTCCTGGGAAGAGGTCGAATGTCAGGGCGCCTGCGTCAACGCGCCGATGGTGATGATCTTCAAGGACGCTTTCGAGGATCTGACGCCCGAGCGGCTCGAGGAAATCATCGACGGCTTCGACGCAGGCAAGGGCGCTGAAATCCAGCCCGGTCCCCAGATCGACCGCATCTATTCCGCGCCGATCGGTGGGTTGACGACGCTGCAACCTCCGGAAGCCCCCGAAAAGGCGAAGGCGCCTGCCCGGGCCAAAAAGGCAAAGGACGACAAGGCCAGGGATGAACCGGCGGTGAGCGTGCCGCCGTCGAACGCCGCCAAGCCGAAGACCGCTGCAGACGTTACCAATCCGGCGGTAAAGACCCCGGCGACCGCGAAGAAAGCGGCGGCGAAGAACGCCAAGATCGAAGGCGAGACGGTCGACAAGTCCAAGCCGGCAAAGAAGCCGCGGTAAAGAGGTGATACCCCATGCTCAGAGATGAAGATCGCATCTTTACCAACATCTACGGCCTTAAGGACAAGTCGCTCAGGGGCGCAATGGCGCGCGGCCATTGGGATGGCACCAAGGAGTTCCTCGAGAAGGGCCGCGACTGGATCATCAACGAGGTGAAGGCTTCGGGCCTTCGCGGTCGCGGCGGCGCCGGCTTCCCGACCGGCCTCAAGTGGTCCTTCATGCCGAAGGAAAGCGACGGCCGCCCGCACTATCTCGTCGTCAATGCCGACGAGTCGGAGCCTGGCACCTGCAAGGACCGCGATATCATGCGCCACGATCCGCATACGCTGATCGAGGGCTGCGTTGTGGCAAGTTTCGCCATGGGCGCGCACGCCGCCTACATCTACGTGCGTGGTGAGTTCATTCGCGAGCGCGAAGCGCTGCAGGCGGCGATCGACGAATGCTACGATTACGGGCTGCTCGGCAAGAACAACAAGCTTGGCTACGATATCGATATTTTCGTCCATCACGGCGCCGGCGCCTATATCTGCGGCGAGGAAACGGCACTGCTCGAAAGCCTTGAGGGCAAGAAGGGCCAGCCGCGTCTGAAGCCGCCGTTCCCGGCGAACATGGGCCTCTACGGCTGCCCGACGACGGTGAACAACGTCGAATCGATTGCTGTCACGCCGACCATTCTGCGGCGCGGCGCCGGCTGGTACAGCAGTTTCGGCCGCCCGAACAATCACGGCACCAAGCTTTATTCGGTTTCCGGCCACGTCAACCGGCCGTGCACGGTCGAGGACGCGATGTCGATCCCGTTCCACGAACTGATCGAGAAGCACTGCGGCGGCATCCGCGGCGGCTGGGACAACCTGCTCGCGGTCATTCCCGGCGGCTCGTCGGTTCCCTGCGTGCCTGGCGCGCAGATGAAGGACGCCATCATGGATTATGACGGCCTGCGCGAGCTCGGCTCGGGTCTTGGGACGGCGGCCGTCATCGTCATGGACAAATCGACCGACATTATCAAGGCGATCTGGCGCCTCTCCGCCTTCTACAAGCACGAAAGCTGCGGCCAGTGCACGCCGTGCCGCGAAGGCACCGGCTGGATGATGCGCGTCATGGAGCGCATGGTGCAGGGCCGCGCGCAGAAGCGCGAGATCGACATGCTCTTCGACGTGACGAAGCAGGTCGAAGGCCACACGATCTGCGCCCTTGGCGACGCGGCCGCCTGGCCGATCCAGGGCCTGATCAAGCACTTCCGTCCGGAGATGGAACAGCGGATCGACGAATATACGCGCAATGCGACCTCGCATGGCGCCGTATTGCAAGCAGCGGAGTAACGAGCGATGACCGGGACGCGCAATGAAGTACAGGGCATGAAAGCGGCTGCAGTCATTCCTTTTGTGCGGCCCCTGGGCGCCGGCTCGGCCGATCCTTTCGGCATGGCTGAATGGATGAAGGCCATGCCGGCTGTTCCGCTGATGGCCAATCCTGTGGCCGCCGTGGCGGCGGCGACGGCGCTGGGCTTCGGCCTGTCGAGCCACTTCGCAGGCGTCATGTTCGGGGCAATGCAGGGGGCTGCAAGTGCCCTGCAGAAAAGCGCCGGCGCGCTCGAACCGGTAGAATTTGCCGAACCGGCTCCGGCCGTCGCACCGTCGGAGCCCGTAAGCGGGGAGGCCCCGGCCGCGCCTGAAACCCGGCAGGTCCCACCGGCGCCGCCCGCTGTCGCGAAGCCGAAGGCGCGCGCCGCCAGGAAGCCGGTCGCATCGAAGCCGAAAGGCCGTGCCGATGACGATCTGAAGCGTATTTCCGGGATCGGCCCGAAGCTCGAGCAGGTCCTGAAAGGCCAGGGCCTTCGCCGCTTCACCGATATCGCCGGTCTGAGCGAGACGGATGTCGCGCGGATCGATGCCGAATTAGCTCTCAATGGCCGCATCTCCCGGGACGATTGGATCGGGCAGGCGAAGGTGCTGATGCGCGAGAAATGACGTGACGGCTGCCCGGTCGTCACCATACCGGAAGAGCCGTGAAGGAATTGTCCGGCGCCACAGAAGGCAGCCGGACGGAAGACAGGATTGAGTACGAAGATGGCAAAGCTGAAAGTCGACGGAAAAGAGATCGAGGTCCCGGATCATTTCACGCTGCTTCAGGCGTGCGAAGAGGCCGGCGCCGAGGTTCCGCGCTTCTGTTTCCATGAGCGGCTTTCGGTTGCCGGCAATTGCCGCATGTGTCTGATCGAGGTGAAGGGCGGCCCGCCGAAGCCGGCTGCCTCCTGCGCCATGGGCGTGCGCGATCTGCGTCCCGGCCCGAATGGCGAGGCGCCGGAAGTCTTCACGACGACGCCGATGGTCAAGAAGGCCCGCGAAGGCGTCATGGAGTTCCTGCTGATCAACCATCCGCTCGACTGCCCCATCTGCGACCAGGGCGGCGAGTGCGACCTGCAGGACCAGGCGATGGCCTTCGGCATCGACAGCTCGCGCTATCAGGAAAACAAGCGCGCCGTCGAGGACAAGTATATCGGCCCGCTCGTCAAGACGGTGATGAACCGCTGCATCCACTGCACCCGCTGCGTCCGCTTCACGACGGAAGTGGCGGGCATTGCCGAACTCGGGCTGATCGGCCGCGGCGAAGATGCGGAGATCACCACCTATCTCGAACAGGCGATGACGTCGGAACTGCAGGGCAACGTCGTCGATCTGTGTCCGGTCGGCGCGCTGACCTCGAAGCCTTTCGCCTTCACGGCGCGGCCGTGGGAGCTCAACAAGACCGAATCGGTCGATGTCATGGATGCGGTCGGCTCGGCGATCCGCGTCGACACGCGCGGCCGCGAGGCGATGCGCATCATGCCGCGCGTCAACGAGGAGATCAACGAAGAGTGGATCTCCGATAAGACCCGCTTCATCTGGGACGGGCTGAAGACGCAGCGTCTCGACCGGCCCTATGTGCGGAAGGACGGCCGCCTGCAGTCGGCGACCTGGAGCGAGGCCTTCCAGGCGATCAAGGCCGCCGTCGACAAGAGCTCCGGCGACAAGGTCGGTGCGATCGCCGGCGACCTCGCATCCGTCGAGGAAATGTACGCCCTGAAGGAGCTGATTGCCTCGCTCGGATCGCAGAACGTCGATTGCCGCCAGGACGGCGCAGCGCTCGACCCGACGCTCGGCCGCGCCAGCTATCTCTTCAACCCGACGATCCAGGGGATCGAGGGCGCCGACGCGCTGCTCATCATCGGCTCCAACCCGCGCTTCGAGGCTTCGGTTCTCAACGCCCGCATCCGCAAGCGTTATCGCATGGGCAATTTCCCGATCGCCGTGATCGGCGAGCGGGCCGAACTGCGCTACGAATATGAATATCTCGGCGCCGGTACGGATACTCTCTCAGAGCTTATGTCCGGCAAGGCGAAGTTCTTCGAGACGCTCGAGAAGGCCGAGCGGCCTCTGATCATCGTCGGTCAGGGCGCGCTCGCAGGGGAGGGCGGCGCTGCCGTTCTCGCCTCCGCCGCGAAGCTCGCCGCCGCGGTCGGCGCAGTCGGCGCGGACTGGAACGGCTTTGCCGTCCTGCACACGGCGGCCTCGCGCGTCGGCGGTCTGGATCTCGGCTTCGTCCCGGCCATGGGCGGCAAATCGGCGGCCCAGATGGTCGACGGCACGGACGTGCTGTTCCTGCTCGGCGCCGACGAGATCGACCTCTCGGCGAGGAAGGGCTTCACCGTCTATATCGGCTCGCACGGCGACAATGGCGCGCATGCGGCGGACGTCATCCTCCCGGGCGCGGCCTATACGGAAAAGTCCGGCACCTGGGTCAATACCGAAGGCCGCGTCCAGCTCGGCAACCGCGCCGGCTTCGCACCGGGCGACGCGCGCGAAGACTGGGCGATCATCCGTGCGCTTTCGGATGTGCTCGGCCGGAAGCTGCCGTTTGATTCGCTTGGCGAATTGCGTGCGAAGCTCTATGCCGCCCATCCGCATTTCGCAGAGATCGATGGCATTGCCGCTGGTAGCAGCGACGAAATTGCCGCACTTGCCCAAAAAGCCGGTGAGATGGCCAAATCCGTATTTGCGTCTCCGGTCAAAGACTTCTATTTGACGAACCCGATAGCGCGCGCATCCGCCGTCATGGCCGAATGCTCGGCCTTGGCGCGCAACAATTTCAAAGCTGCCGCGGAATGAGCGCGAGGGACTAGAGCATCATGGACGCTTTCATTTCGAGCTACGTCTGGCCCACGGCCATCATCATCGGCCAGTCGCTCCTGCTGCTGGTCGCGCTGCTGGTCTTCATCGCCTATGTCCTGCTGGCGGACCGCAAGATCTGGGCCGCCGTGCAGCTTCGCCGCGGCCCGAATGTCGTCGGCCCGTGGGGGCTGTTCCAGTCCTTTGCCGACCTTTTGAAATTCGTCTTCAAGGAGCCGGTCATTCCGGCCGGCGCCAACAAGACGATCTTCCTGCTCGCGCCGCTCGTCTCGGTGACGCTGGCCCTCGCGGCCTGGGCCGTCATCCCGTTCAATGCGGGCTGGGTGATCGCGAACATCAATGTCGGCATCCTCTTCGTCTTCGCCATATCTTCTCTCGAGGTTTATGGCATCATCATGGGCGGCTGGGCGTCGAACTCGAAATATCCGTTCCTCGGCGCGCTGCGCTCCGCGGCGCAGATGGTGTCCTATGAAGTCTCGATCGGCTTCGTCATCGTCACCGTGCTGCTCTGCGTCGGTTCGCTCAACCTGACGGACATCGTCAATGCGCAGTCGGACGGCCTCGGAACGATGATCGGCCTGCCGGCCTCCTTTCTCGACTGGCATTGGCTGTCACTGTTCCCGATGTTCATCGTGTTCTTCATCTCGGCGCTTGCCGAGACGAACCGCCCGCCCTTCGACTTGCCCGAAGCCGAGTCCGAACTCGTCGCCGGCTTCATGGTCGAATACGGCTCGACCCCGTACATGATGTTCATGCTCGGCGAATACGCGGCGATCTGCCTGATGTGCGCGCTGACGACGATCCTGTTCCTCGGTGGCTGGCTGCCGCCCGTCGACATCTGGATCCTGAACTGGGTGCCGGGCATCATCTGGTTCGTGCTGAAGGCTTCGTTCGTGTTCTTCATGTTCGCGATGGTGAAGGCCTTCGTGCCGCGCTACCGCTACGACCAGCTGATGCGTCTCGGCTGGAAGGTGTTCCTGCCGCTGTCGCTGGCGATGGTCGTCATCGTCGCATTCGTTCTGAAGCTCATGGGATGGGCATGATGGCCCCGCAAGCTTCGCTGCATACCGCCGGCTTCTCCCAGGCCGGCACATTTGGAGGTTTATGATGGCCGGTCTTTCGCAAGCCGTCAGCTCGCTGTTCCTCAAGGAGTTCGTCGGCGCATTCTTTCTGTCGATGCGCTATTTCTTCCGGCCAAAGGCGACCCTGAACTATCCCTTCGAAAAAGGCCCGGTCAGCCCTCGTTTCCGCGGCGAGCATGCGTTGCGCCGTTATCCGAACGGCGAAGAGCGCTGCATCGCCTGCAAGCTCTGCGAGGCGATCTGTCCCGCCCAGGCCATCACCATCGAGGCCGGCCCGCGCCGCAACGACGGCACCCGCCGCACGGTGCGCTACGACATCGACATGGTGAAGTGCATCTACTGCGGTTTCTGCCAGGAAGCCTGTCCGGTCGATGCCATCGTCGAAGGGCCGAACTTCGAATTCGCCACCGAGACGCGCGAAGAGCTCTATTACGACAAGGAAAAACTGCTGGCCAATGGCGACCGGTGGGAGCGGGAAATCGCGCGCAACATTGCAATGGACTCGCCCTATCGCTGAGGCCATCTGCGTAAACGCAGCATCGCGCCGCTCGTAAGAGGGTGCATGCGGAACGGGTTGGGCACTGGCCGGACGGACTGTCCGGCTTTGCCTCATGGAGTGAGGGCCGCGCCTTCACGCCGAGCAAGACGAAAAAGGCACCGATCATGGGTCTGCAGGTTCTTTTTTTCTATCTCTTCGCCTTCATCGCAGTGGCGTCGGCATTCATGGTTATCGCGGCAAAGAACCCGGTCTATTCGGTTCTGTTCCTGATCCTGACCTTCTTCAACGCGGCAGGGCTCTTCCTGCTGACGGGTGCCGAGTTCCTGGCGATGATCCTGCTGGTGGTCTATGTCGGCGCGGTTGCGGTTCTCTTCCTTTTCGTGGTCATGATGCTCGACATCGACTTCGCCGAACTGCGCGCAGGCGTACTTGAATACGCGCCGGTCGGGGCGCTGATCGGTCTGATTCTCGCCGCCGAGCTCATCGTCGTCGTCGGTGGTTCGACCTTCTCTCCGGAGATCGCCAAGGGCATCGCCATGCCGATCCCGGCCGCCACCGAACGGACCAACACGGCCGCGCTCGGCGACGTTCTCTACACCCACTACATCTATTTCTTCCAGATCGCCGGGCTCGTGCTTCTCGTCGCCATGATCGGCGCCATCGTGCTCACCCTGCGTCATCGTGAAAACATCAAGCGCCAGAGCATTCCGCGCCAGGTTGCCCGCTCGCCCGAGACCGCCGTCGAGGTGGTCACGGTCAAGCCGGGGCAGGGCCTTTAATCGGGACGCGAGGTCGAGGGATTAGACTTATGGAAATCGGAATCTCCCACTATCTCACCGTCAGCGCCATTCTCTTCACGCTCGGCGTCTTCGGCATCTTCATCAACCGGAAGAACGTCATCATCATTCTGATGTCCGTGGAGCTCATTCTCCTCGCGGTCAACATCAACATGGTGGCCTTCTCGGCGTTCCTGAACGACATCACCGGCCAGGTCTTTGCGCTGTTCATTCTGACCGTCGCGGCCGCCGAAGCCGCTATCGGACTTGCAATTCTCGTCGTCTTCTACCGCAACCGCGGTTCCATCGCCGTCGAAGACGTCAACATGATGAAGGGCTGACAGGGCCATGGACACCATTATCAAGGCTATCGTCTTTCTGCCTCTGATCGGCTTTCTGATCGCCGGCCTTCTTGGCACGCAGATCGGTGCCAAGGCATCCGAATATGTGACCAGCGGCCTGATGCTGATTGCGCTCGCGCTCTCCTGGTTCGTCTTCTTCGACGTCGCTCTCGGCGAGGAAGAGATGATCAAGGTCTCGGTGCTGCACTGGATCCAGTCCGGCAGCTTTGACGTCGAATGGGCGTTCCGCGTCGACAGCTTGACCGCCGTCATGTTCGTGGTCGTCAACACGGTCTCGACGCTGGTGCATATCTATTCGATCGGCTACATGCACCACGATCCGCACCGTCCGCGCTTCTTCGGCTATCTGTCGCTCTTCACCTTCGCGATGCTGATGCTGATCACGTCGGACAACCTGCTGCAAATGTTCTTCGGCTGGGAAGGCGTCGGCCTCGCGTCGTACCTGCTGATCGGCTTCTGGTACAAGAAGCCGTCGGCCAATGCGGCGGCGATCAAGGCCTTCATCGTCAACCGCGTCGGCGACTTCGGCTTCTCGCTCGGCATTTTCTGCGTCTTCGTTCTCTTCGGCTCGATCAATCTGGAAACGGTCTTCGCCGCCGCGCAGAGCTACCTGCCGGCTGAAGGTGCAGAGGCAGGGGAGGCCGTGATCACGCTCTTCGGCATGCACCTCGACAAGGCGGATGCGCTGACGGCAACCTGCCTGCTGCTCTTCATGGGCGCAATGGGCAAGTCGGCCCAGTTCTTGCTGCACACGTGGCTGCCGGACGCCATGGAAGGCCCGACGCCCGTTTCGGCCCTCATCCATGCCGCGACGATGGTAACAGCCGGCGTCTTCCTGGTCGCCCGCATGTCGCCGCTCTTCGAGCTGTCGCCGGATGCGCTGACCGTCGTCACGCTCGTCGGTGCGATCACCGCCTTCTTCGCCGCGACCGTCGGTCTCGTCCAGAACGACATCAAGCGCGTCATCGCCTATTCCACCTGTTCACAGCTCGGCTACATGTTCGTGGCACTCGGCGTCGGAGCTTACGGCGCCGCCATCTTCCACCTGTTCACGCACGCCTTCTTCAAGGCGCTTCTCTTTCTTGGCGCCGGTTCGGTGATCCACGCCGTCGATGGCGAGCAGGACATGCGCTACATGGGCGGCCTGCGCACCCATATTCCCGTCACCTACTGGATGATGTTCATCGGCACGATCGCGCTGACCGGCGTCGGTATCCCGGGCACGGTCATCGGCACGGCAGGCTTCTTCTCGAAGGATGCGATCATCGAGTCCACCTTCGCGTCGCACAGCGTCGTTTCGGGGATTGCCTTTGCCCTGTTGGTGATCGCTGCGCTGTTCACCAGCTTCTATTCCTGGCGTCTGACCTTCATGACCTTCCACGGCACGCCGCGCGCCTCCCACGAGGTCATGCATCACGTCCACGAGTCGCCCCAGGTCATGCTGGTGCCGCTCTATGTCCTCGCCCTCGGTGCGCTTGTCGCCGGTTTCCTGTTCCACGACTATTTCTTCGGCCATCACTATGCCGAATTCTGGCAGGGCTCGCTCTTCACCGGGCCGGAAAACGAAATCCTCGAGGAATATCACCACGTTCCGCTTTGGGTGAAGTGGAGCCCGTTCGTGGCCATGGCCCTCGGCCTCTACACTGCCTGGTACATGTACATCCGTTCGCCGGAGACGCCGAAGTACCTGGCCGAGCAGCATCGCGGTCTCTACCAGTTCCTGCTCAACAAGTGGTATTTCGACGAGCTCTACGATTTCCTCTTTGTCCGCACCGCCAAGCGTCTCGGCACCTTCCTCTGGAAGGAGGGTGACGGCCGCGTCATCGACGGCTTCGGGCCGAACGGGGTGGCGGCGCGCGTGCTCGACGTGACCGACCGCGTCGTCCGGCTGCAAACCGGATACCTCTATCACTACGCGTTCGCCATGCTGATCGGCATCGCAGCGCTCGTTACATGGATGATGCTCGGGAGTTCCTTCTGATGACCGATTGGCCCGTACTTTCCGCGGTCACCTTCCTGCCGCTGGTCGGCGCCCTGCTTCTCTTGCTGATGCGGGAAGACAGCGCCAACGGCCGCCGCAACATCCTGAACATCTCGCTGCTGACGACGATCGTCGTTTTCGGCCTGTCGCTCTATGTCTGGTACCAGTTCGACAGCTCGAACCCCGGCTTCCAGATGGTCGAGAAGCATGAGTGGCTCGGCACCGGCATTTCCTACCATCTCGGCATCGACGGAATTTCCGTATTGTTCCTGCCGCTGACGGCATTCCTGATGCCGTTCTGCGTGCTGGCGAGCTGGGTCACGATCGAGAAGCGCCTGAAGGAATACATGATCGCGTTTCTGCTTCTGGAAACGCTGATGCTCGGCGTCTTCGTCTCGCTCGACATCGTGCTCTTCTACGTCTTCTTCGAGGCGGGCCTCATTCCGATGTTCATCATCATCGGCGTCTGGGGCGGCAAGGACCGCGTCTATGCGAGCTACAAGTTCTTCCTCTATACGCTGCTCGGCTCGGTGTTGATGCTGCTCGCCATCATGGCGATGTATTGGCAGGCCGGCACCACCGACATCACCGAACTGCTCAAGTATAATTTCCCGCGCCAGATGCAGACCTGGCTGTGGCTTGCCTTCTTCGCGTCCTTCGCGGTGAAGATGCCGATGTGGCCGGTCCATACCTGGCTTCCCGACGCACACGTCCAGGCACCGACGGCGGGCTCGGTCATCCTGGCCGGCATTCTGCTGAAGCTCGGCGGCTACGGCTTCCTGCGCTTCTCGCTGCCGATGTTTCCGCTGGCCTCCGACTATTTCGCGCCGCTCGTCTATACGCTGTCGATCATCGCGATCATCTACACTTCGCTGGTGGCGATGATGCAGACCGACATCAAGAAGCTGATCGCCTATTCCTCCGTCGCGCATATGGGCTATGTGACGATGGGCACCTTTGCGGCCAACATCCAGGGCGTTCAGGGCGCGATCTTCCAGATGCTCTCGCACGGCATTGTCTCGGGCGCGCTCTTCCTTTGCGTCGGCGTCGTCTATGACCGGCTGCACACGCGCGAAATCGCCGCCTATGGCGGTCTCGTCAACAACATGCCGAAATATGCGGTGGCCTTCATGGTGTTCACCATGGCTAATGTCGGGCTTCCGGGCACCTCGGGCTTTGTCGGCGAAGTCTTGACGCTGGTTGGCGCCTTCCGCGCCAATACCTGGGTTGCGCTCTTTGCGACCAGCGGCGTCATCCTGTCGGCGGCCTATGCCCTTTGGCTCTATCGCCGCGTCATCTTCGGTGCGCTGGAGAAGGATAGCCTGAAGGCGCTGCTCGACCTTTCGACGCGCGAGAAGGTCATCCTCTATCCGCTGGTGATCCTGACGATCTTCTTCGGTGTCTATCCGGCGCCGGTCTTCGATGCGACGGCGGCTTCCGTGGATCTGCTCGTCAACAACTACGCCGCAGCCCTGCAGGCAGCGCAAAACGTTGCGCTTTCGGTGCAATGACCACAGGACGTGATGGACATGACTGCTGAAACCCTATTTGCAAGCCTGCAACTCTCGGTCCCCGAACTGATCCTGGCGGTCGGCGCGCTGGTGCTGCTGATGGTCGGCGTCTATTCGAACGAGCGCGCGACGCCGGTCGTGACCGGGCTATCCGTCGCCGTGCTCGTCGTTGCCGGACTGTGGCTCATTCTGAACACTGATAACGGCGAGGCCTATGCCGGCGCCTTCCTGTCGGATCCCTTCGCGAAGTTCATGAAGGTTCTGGCGCTGATCGGCTCGGTCACCGTCATGGTGATGACGATTGGCCAGGCTCGGGCTGCGCAGATCGACCGCTTCGAGTTTCCGGTGCTTCTGCTGCTCGCGACGCTCGGCATGCTGCTGATGATTTCGGCCAACGACCTGATTTCGCTCTATCTCTCGTTGGAGCTGCAGTCGCTGGCGCTCTATGTCGTGGCCGCGATCAATCGCGACAGCGTGCGCTCGACAGAAGCGGGCCTCAAGTATTTCGTTCTTGGCGCCCTGTCGTCCGGCATGCTGCTTTATGGCATGTCGCTCGTCTATGGCTTCACCGGCCATACCGGCTTCGACGAGATCGCAGGCGCACTCACCGCGGAAGGGCGCTCGCTCGGCCTGGTCTTCGGTCTGGTGTTCATCCTTGCCGGCCTTGCCTTCAAGATCTCGGCCGTTCCGTTCCATATGTGGACGCCGGACGTCTATGAAGGTGCACCGACACCGGTGACGGCCTTCTTTGCGGCCGCACCGAAGGTGGCGGCCATGGCGATGCTCGTCCGCATTGTCATTGAAGCCTTCGAACCGGTCGTCGCCGACTGGCGGCAGATTATCGTCTTCATTTCGATTGCTTCGATGCTGCTCGGTTCCTTCGCCGCCATCGGGCAGCGCAACATCAAGCGACTGATGGCCTATTCCTCGATCGGTCACATGGGCTATGCGCTCGTCGGTCTAGCCGCCGGATCGATGGCCGGGGTGCGCGGCGTCATTCTTTACATGGTGATCTACATGGTGATGACGCTCGGCACCTTCGCCTGCATCCTCGCCATGCGCCGCAGGGACGGCGAACATGTCGAAGGGATAGATGACCTCGCCGGTCTGTCGCAAACCAATCCGTTCATGGCGACGGTGCTGACGATCCTGATGTTCTCGCTCGCCGGCATTCCGCCGCTCGCCGGCTTCTTCGCGAAGTATTTCGTGTTCGTTGCGGCTATCGAAGCCCAGCTCTACGGGCTGGCGATTATTGGCGTGCTCGCTTCCGTCGTCGGCGCTTACTATTACCTGCGCGTTATCAAGGTCATGTGGTTCGACGAGGCCAAGGGCGAATTCGCCCGTACGGCCGGCGAATTGCGGCTGGTCTACGGACTTTCCGGCCTGTTCGTGCTCGGTTACGTGCTGATTGGTGGTCCGCTTGGAAATGCCGCCGAGGCTGCGGCCCGGACCTTCTTTTGACCGGCGGGCGCGGCAGCGGCCCGATATCGCCCGACGATTTCCGGCACATAGCGCTTGCCGAAACTGGCTCGACGAACAGCGAATGCCTGGCGAGGGCGCGCAATGGTGATCCGGGCAATCTCTGGGTCACCGCCACGCGCCAGACGGGCGGCCGCGGTCGACGCGGCCGCGAATGGTTTTCCGAGCCGGGCAATCTCTACGCATCCCTGCTGCTCATCGATCCGGCGCCGGTGGAGCACCTGCATTCATTGCCGCTCGCGGCGGCGGTGGCGGTGCATCGGGCCATTCGCAGGGTGATGCCTCCGGGTTCTGCGGAGGTGGCGATCAAGTGGCCGAACGACATCCTCATCGATGGCCGGAAAGCCTGCGGCATCCTGCTCGAAGGCGAAGGACTTGCTGACGGCCGTCATGCGCTGGTGATCGGCTGCGGTGTGAATGTCGCGGTCATGCCCGAAACGGGGCTTTACCCGGTCACGTCGCTTCGGCACGAGGGCGCGACGATCTCCGCCGAGGAACTGTTTGCTCACCTGTTCGTGACAATGGCGGAGGCTCTCTCGACTTGGGACCGCGGCGCCGGCATCGCCGCGATTATCGATCAGTGGCGGGCCGCCGCGAAGGGCATTGGCGAGACCATCACCGTCAACCTGCCGAACCGGTCTCTTGCGGGCCGCTTCGTCGGTATCGACGAAGGCGGCCGACTGCTGCTCGACACGGGCTCCGGCCCGCCGCAGGCGATTGCGGCGGGCGACGTATTTTTTGGATGAACAAGAATAGAGGCGCATTACAAATGGCGCAGGATGAAGACCTGGTGTTCTTGCCGCTTGGCGGCGTTGGCGAGATCGGCATGAATCTCGGCCTTTATGGCTACGGCAACCCCGGATCCCGGCAATGGATCATGGTCGATTGCGGCGTGACCTTTCCCGGCCCGGAACTGCCCGGCGTGGAACTTGTGCTGCCGGATATATCCTTCCTTGCCGAGGAGCGCCGCAATCTCAAGGCGATCATCATCACGCATGCCCACGAGGATCACTACGGTGCCCTGAACGATCTCTGGCCGGGTCTGAACGTTCCGGTCTACGCCTCGCCCTTCACCGCCGGCATGCTCGAGGCGAAGCGAGAATTCGAAAAGAGCCGCGGCGAAATCCCGATCACCATCTTCAAGGCCGGCGACCGCATCAATGTGGGGCCTTTCAGCATCGAAGCGATCGGCGTCAACCATTCCATTCCCGAGCCGATGTCGCTGGTCATCCGCACGCCGCTCGGAAGCGTCGTGCATACGGGTGACTGGAAGATCGACCTGGAACCCTCGCTTGGTCCGATCACCAATGAAGCGCGTTTTCGCCAGGTGGGTGAAGAAGGCGTTCTGGCGCTCGTCTGCGACTCGACCAATGCGCTGCGCGACGGCGTTTCGCCTTCCGAGCGGGAAGTGTCGGAAAGCCTGGCGAAGATCATCGCGGATGCCGAGGGGCGCGTCGGCATCACCACCTTTTCGTCGAATGTCGGCCGCATCCGCTCGGTCGCTGAAGCCGCCGAGGTCGCAGGCCGCGAAGTGCTCCTGCTCGGCAGCTCGATGAAGCGCGTCGTCGACGTCGCGAAGGATCTCGGCATCATGGAGGGGCTGAAGCCGTTCCTGGCCGAGGACGAATTCGGCTACATCCCACGCGACAAGGTCGTCGTCATCTTAACCGGAAGCCAGGGAGAGCCGCGCGCCGCCCTCGCCAAGATCGCCCGCGACGAGATGCGCAATGTGGCGTTTTCGGCCGGGGATACGATCGTCTTCTCGTCGCGCACGATCCCCGGCAACGAAAAGGCGATCAACGACATCAAGAACGGGCTGATCGAGCAGGGCATTCATATCATCACCGACAGCGAGGCGCTGGTGCATGTGTCCGGCCATCCGCGCCGCAATGAACTGCAGCAGATGTATCAATGGCTGAAGCCTGAGATCGTCGTGCCGGTGCATGGCGAAGCGGCGCATCTGACGGCACATGCCGAGCTTGCGCTGCATTCGGGCATCGCGAGCGTTCCGCGGCTGCGCAACGGCGAGATGCTGCGCCTCGCTCCCGGACCGGCCCAGGTCATAAACGAGGCGCCGCACGGCCGCATCTACAAGGACGGGACGCTGATCGGCGATTTCGACGAGATGGGCATTGGCGAACGCCGCAAGCTCTCCTTTGCCGGCCACGTCTCGGTCAATGTCGTGCTCGACAACCGCTACGACTTCCTCGGCGACCCCGACGTCGTGCCGATCGGGCTTCCGCAGTTCGACGACGAAGGCGACGAGATGGACGACGTGCTCTACGACGCCGTCCTCGGCGCGGTGGAAAGCATCCCGCGCGTCAAGCGCAAAGACTTGGCAATGCTGCAGGAAGCTGTCCGGCGCGTGGTGCGCAGCACGGCCAACCAGATCTGGGGCAAGAAGCCGATCGTCACGGTCTTTGTCACCAAAGTCTGATTTGTCCGGCGGCGGAGCCGGTGTAAACCCGTGATCTTCCAATCTGGGGAGGGCGTCGATGCTCGGAAGAGTGAACCATGTAGCGATCGCGGTGCCGGACCTCGCGTCCGCGGCGGAAAGTTACCGTGCTACCCTCGGCGCCGCGGTCACGGAGCCGCAGGCGCTGCCGGAGCACGGCGTCACCGTAGTCTTTGTCACGCTTCCCAACACCAAGGTCGAATTGCTGGAGCCGCTCGGCGATCAGTCGCCGATCGCCGCCTTTCTCGCGAAGAACCCGGCAGGTGGCATGCACCACATCTGCTACGAGGTCGACGACATCATAGCGGCGCGCGACCGGCTGCGGCAGGCGGGGGCGCGCGTCCTGGGCGACGGCAATCCGAAGATCGGCGCCCACGGCAAGCCGGTGCTCTTCCTGCATCCCAAGGATTTTCAGGGCACACTGATCGAACTCGAAGAGGTGTGACAGTCGGGCGCGGCGAAGCCATTTGCGCGATCGACAGCAAAAGCGCTATAAGGCGCCTGCCGCGCAGGGCTCTTTCGAGAGCCGCTTGTGACCCGCGCAACAAAATGCCGCCGCCAATTGGCTGCCTGACCGCGTCTTTCATCAGAGAGCCTGGATGTCCGCCTTTTCGACCTTTGCCGTCTATTTCATCATCTGGTGGCTCACGCTTTTCACCGTGCTGCCGTTCGGTGTGAAGACTCAGGCCGAGGAGAACGATGTGGTGCCCGGCAGCGTCGAGAGTGCTCCGGCGCGCTTTCGTGGCCTACGCGTGGTTCTGGTGACGACGGTCATCGCCGCCTTAATCCATCTCGGCTGGTATGTGCTTTCCGTGAAGCTCGGATATGACCTTGATGCGATATTCGGCTTCATCGGTCCGAACGGCTGATCGCGATGCAGGCGCATCACGGGAACTGACGATACGCAAGAAACATGCCGCAAGGTGAAGGGAGCTTTTGTCGGCGGCTCTGCGAACTGGCACAGAGACAAGCCTCTTGACAGACAATGAATTGACATCTTTCGCCGACTGCTTCGCTTCGAACGCGGCCAGAAAAGCAAAAAAAAACAAGGCCAAAGCCTTGTTTTTCAAGTTTCGCGTGATCTCAACCGTTACCGGCGGCAGCGAACGAGCGCGCCTAAGATCTTATCCTCCCAAGACTTGACCGCGAAATTCGGCAAGAATTTGGTCTTCTTGCCTGTTTTGTGAGCCGAAACTAGCTTAAACATTGGGCTATGTCATCAGCTTTTTTTGCATTTTTGCTACAGTTTGGCAAAAAAATCCGGTTGACAGAAATCGTCCTCGTCCTGTTACTACCGTGCTCTTTTGACGCAGGGCCCCGAGCGTGTTGCCGCCGGAGGGTCATTATTGGCGCGGCGCTCTTCCCCATGCTCTACAGCGCGCGCGTCTTATTAGACGCGTAAAAGGTCGCTGTAGCGCTTTGAATACTGCATTTCTTGCCCTTAAACCGAGGTTGATTCAAGGAGACATGCAGTAGGGTTTTCTTCCGCGCCCGAAGCGGCTATGAACGCTGAACTCGAAAGTTCCCCTTTGGTCGCGCCGCTGGGAAATCAAGAGCCCGATTTCAAACGGCAATCGCCACCTTTCTCTGTCCGAAGGCGAGGGCGGCTGCTGCAGCACAACGTCATTTCGCCCGAATCCACCGATAGTGCGAGAGTCACCAGTTCCGGAACCCGTCATGCGCCTGTCCCGCTATTTCATGCCCATCTTGAAGGAAAACCCGAAGGAAGCGGAAATCGTTTCCCATCGGCTGATGCTGAGGACCGGCATGATCCGCCAGCAGTCGGCCGGCATTTATAGCTGGCTGCCGCTCGGCAAGCGCGTGCTCGACAAGGTCAATGCGATCATCCGCGAGGAACAGAACCGGTCCGGCGCGATCGAGCTCCTGATGCCGACCTTGCAATCGGCGGAGCTCTGGCAGGAAAGCGGCCGCTATGATGCCTACGGCAAGGAGATGCTGCGCATCAAGGACCGGCAGGATCGGCCGATGCTCTACGGTCCGACCAACGAGGAGATGATTACCGACATATTCCGCTCCTACGTGAAGTCCTATCGCAACCTGCCGCTCAATCTCTACCACATCCAATTGAAGTTCCGAGACGAGATCCGTCCGCGCTTCGGCACCATGCGTTCGCGCGAATTCCTGATGAAGGACGCCTATTCCTTCGATCTCGATCGGGAAGGCGCGGAGCATGCCTATAACAAGATGTTTGCCGCCTATCTGCGTACCTTCGACCGTATGGGCCTGCGCGCCATTCCGATGCGTGCGGACACCGGCCCGATCGGCGGCAATCTCAGCCATGAATTCATCATCCTTGCCGATACCGGCGAGTCCGAAGTGTTCTGCCACAAAGATTTCCTCGGCTTCGACATCCCCGGCAGGGAAACAAATTTCGACGACGTTGCCGGACTGGAAGCGATCTTCGACAAATGGACCTCGCGCTACGCCGCCACCTCGGAAATGCACGACGAGGCCGCGTTCGACGCGATTTCCGAGGACGAGCGGCTGTCGGCGCGCGGCATCGAAGTCGGCCATATCTTTTATTTCGGCACGAAATATTCGGAGGCGATGGGCGCCAAGGTGCTTGGGCCTGACGGCACGGAGCACGTCGTTCATATGGGCTCCTACGGCATCGGCCCCACACGTCTCGTGCCGGCGATCATCGAAGCCTCGCATGACGAGAACGGCATTATCTGGCCGAAGTCGGTGGCCCCCTTCGACGCGATTGTCATCAACATGAAAACCGGTGACGCCGCTTGCGATGCGGCCTGCGGCACGCTCTACTCCGACCTCGGCAAAGCCGGATTCGACGTTCTTCTGGACGACACGGACGATCGCGCCGGTGCCAAGTTCGCAACCGCCGATCTCATCGGCGTTCCGGTGCAGATCATCGTCGGGCCGCGCTCGATCGCCAATGGCGAGGTCGAGGTGAAGGACCGCAAGACCGGCGCGCGCGAGACGATGACGGTGGAAGCGGCGATCAACAAGCTGGTTGCGACGAGATAACAGGCGAAGGAACGACGATGACCGCGGCGACGGAAGAGCAAGTGCAGGTTGCCGCCCCGGCCGGCAAATCGTCGAGTCGCCCCTTTTCCGCCTTCGAGCGCATGGTTGCCTGGCGCTACCTGCGCTCGCGTCGGAAGGAAGCCTTCATTTCCGTCATCGCCGGCTTCTCCTTCATCGGCATCATGCTCGGCGTGGCGACGCTGATCATCGTTATGGCGGTGATGAACGGTTTCCGCACCGAGCTCATATCGCGCATCCTCGGCATGAACGGCCATGTGATCGTCCAGCCGCTCGATGGACCGCTCACCAACTATGCCGAACTCGCCACCAAGTTCTCCGCCGTGCCGGGGGTTACGATGGCGATCCCGCTGGTCGAAGGGCAGGTGCTCGCCCAGGGCGTCGGCGACGCTTCGACAGGTGCTCTCGTTCGCGGCATGCGGGCGGAAGACCTCATGAAGCTCAAATCGATTTCGGAGCACATTCAATCCGGTGATCTCGTCGGCTTTGCCTCAGGTGCAGGCGTTGCCATCGGTTCGCGCATGGCCGAACAATTGGGGATTCGCGTCGGCGGCACGATCACGCTCACCTCGCCGAACGGCGACGTTACGCCGCTCGGCATGAATCCCCGCGTCAAGGCCTATACGGTTTCGGCGATCTTCGAGATGGGCATGTCGGAATATGACGCGACGATCGTCTTCATGCCGCTCGAGGAGGCGCAGCTCTATTTCAATGCCGAGGGCCTCGTCCAGTCGATCGAGCTCTTCGTCGAGCAGCCCGACGCCGTCGACGCCTTGCGCAAACCGATCGAGGACGCCGCCGGCCGGCAGGTCTACCTTACGGATTGGCGCGACCGCAACAGAACCTTCTTCTCGGCGCTCGAGGTGGAGCGCAACGTGATGTTCATGATCCTGACGCTGATCGTGCTGGTCGCGGCGCTCAATATCGTCTCCGGCCTGATCATGCTGGTGAAGGACAAGGGCAGCGATATCGCCATCCTGCGCACGATGGGCGCGACCTCCGGGTCGGTGATGCGTATCTTCTTCATGACGGGAGCGGCGATCGGCGTCGCCGGCACGATCGCCGGCGTCATCCTCGGCGTCGTCGTCTGCCTCAACATCGAGTCGATCCGGCAGTTCTTCTCCTGGGTATCCGGGACGACGCTCTTCGATCCCGAGCTTTACTTCCTGAGTCAGCTTCCAGCCGACATGAATGCCGACGAGACCGTCTCCGTGGTCATCATGGCGTTGGCGCTTTCCTTCCTGGCGACGATCTTTCCGGCCTGGCGTGCCTCACGTCTCGATCCGGTGCAGGCCCTGCGGTACGAATAATAGGACAAGAACGTAGATGAATGCGCGCGTGGCACTGCAGCTCTCCGGCGTCGAACGACACTATGGCGAGGGGGACACCTTCCTGCCGATCCTCAAGGGCGCGGATCTGACCCTGCGGAGCGGAGAGACCATCGCGCTTGTTGCGCCCTCGGGTACCGGGAAGTCGACCCTGCTTCACATTGCCGGGCTGCTCGAGCATCCGGACGCGGGCGACGTCGTCGTCAACGGCATTCCATGCAACGGCCTCAGCGACGACCGGCGCACGGCGATCCGCCGCAACGAGATCGGCTTCGTCTATCAGTTTCATCATTTGCTGCCGGAATTCTCCGCGCTCGAGAACATCATGATGCCGCAATTGATCGCCGGCTTGTCCAAGGGGGAAGCGGCCGAGAGGGCAGGGGCTCTGCTGGATTATATGCGCATCGGGCACCGCGCCGCGCACCGCCCGACCGAGCTTTCCGGCGGCGAGCAGCAGCGGGTGGCGATCGCCCGGGCGGTGGCCAACGCGCCGCTCATTCTGCTGGCCGACGAGCCGACCGGCAACCTTGATCCGGAGACGGCCGGCTATGTCTTCGAGGCGATGGAGGCCCTTGCGCGTCAGTCCGGGTTGGCGGCGCTGATTGCCACCCACAACCACGAGCTTGCGGCTCTTATGGATCGCTGCGTGACGATCGAGGACGGCAAGGTCGTCGAGCTGAGATAAGCCGGAACGAGCCTCACGGCACGATCAGCCCGCCGCGATAATCGAGCTCATAGGCCTCTTCGCCATCGACGAAAATGGTCTCGCGTCCGGAAAAGTGGTCGGTCGCGCCGCGGCTGCTGTCGATATAACAGCCATAGGCATGTTGATATTCCATGCCGCCGAGGAAGTGGCGCTTTTCGCGATACATTGTCTGCAGTGCCGCCTTGATGACGGCGCCTGCCCGCCGCGCATCGATAAGTTCCGGGCGAATGATGCGGCCGAAGTAATTCATGGCCCAGCACGGCTTGTCGTCATGCCAGACCGCTTCCTGGCCGGCAAAGTCGGTTCCGCCGAAATAGCTGTCGAGATAGCGCCACGTGCCGCGCTGATGGCCGATATCATGGGAGCCTGTCCGGCTGGACGCCAGTCTTGCGCCGTCGCCGACATAAGTCTTTGCCTTCGCTTCGACGATGAAGCCTGTGAGTTCCTCGATGTTGATCATGGGCGGTCCCCTCGGTCTCCCGCGGAGGATGCCTCAAGAGACTAAGCGTGTAAAGAACAAATAGGGAACGAACTACTTCGCGTCACAGGCCCTTTGGCCGATCTCATCGCTCCAGTCCTTGAGCAGAATGGTGGCGCCCTTGGCCCTGATCGGCTTCCCATTGGCCGTTCCCTTGCCGCTGAGGACGTTGAAGTCGCATCGCATCGTGTTGTCCAGGTCGAGCGTGTCGTAGGACGAATAGGTATAGCCGGCGACGACGAAATCGGAGCTGCGATAGGCGATCGTCAGCGTCTGCTCCCAGCGGTTGCGGCCGATCGCATCGTTGTGCGAGGTGACCTGTATCGAGCCGTTCGGCAGGGCGTTGACCGATGGTGCCTGGCCGTAGACATCGAACTGTCCCCAGACCTTGTCGGGGATCAGCGACCTCAGCACCAGCCTGCCGACGTCATTGGTGAGATAAAGATAGACGGCGTTGCTCTCGCCGCCGGCTTCTACAGGGGCGACAAGCAGCACCAGATCGCTTGCATCATCCTTGTCCCAGTCCCCCGTCGCGGCTGAAACGATTCGGGCGGGATCGATGGCATCTGCCGCGACGGTGAGAGACGACGGTAACAACAGACACGTTGCAAGCAGAACCGTTCGCATGGAAATTCCTTGAAAAGGAGAGGCGGGCGCACCGCACAGATGGTGCGATGCCACAACCTTACGTGATTCGCTCGTTTCCTGTGGTGCCGGGGCTGACGGGTGTCGGCAAAACTGAACGCGCCGGTTGTATTAACCATAGCCGGTGAATAACGGGCGTTTCATGCGCGCTTGCTTGACTATCGAACAAAAATAGAACAAAAAAAGAACAATAGCCGAAAGGAGCCGTGTTATGACTGATTTCGTCCGTGATCTCGCTGCCTTCGCCTCTATGACCCTTTTCATCGCGAGCATTTCGGTGATCGCACTCGGCATGTAGCCGGTGGCGGCCGGGCGGACCGGCGCGAAAGGCGCAATCCGCACAAAAATGCGCGGTCTGGTTCGTAAGGCTGGACAGTCAGTGCGGGAAACGGGATATCCTCGCTCCGGACAGGAATCGGAGTGCGGCGATGGCAGGTGATGGAAGCATAGGACAGACCACGGTGGGTCCGGCAGACCCGCAGTTCGTGCACCTGCGCGTGCATTCGGCCTATTCGCTGCTGGAAGGGGCGCTGCCGCTCAAGAAGATCATCGGCAAGGCAGTGGCCGACGATCAACCGGCCATCGGCATTGCCGATACCAACAATCTGTTCGCGGCACTCGAGTTTTCCCAGAAGGCCGCGGACGACGGATTGCAGCCGATCATCGGCTGCCAACTGTCCATCGATATGGAGGACGAGGCGGAGGGGGAACGGCGCAGCCATGCGCAGCAACTCGCCAAGCTGCCTTCGATCGTCCTGATTGCCGCGTCCGACGAAGGCTACAAGCGGCTCGTCGACCTCGTCAGCCGTGCCTATCTCGAAGGGGAGGGACATCAGGCGGTGCGCATAGCGCGGTCCTGGCTTGCGGCGGGCGGCACCGATGGTCTGATCGCCTTGACCGGCGCCGGCGGCGGCCCCGTCGACCTGGCGCTGAAGGCCGGCTCGCCGGCCCTTGCCGAGGCGCGCCTCAAAACGCTGATCGAGCTGTTCGGCAATCGTCTCTATGTCGAATTGCAGCGCCACGGCAGTTACGACCGCCGCCAAGAGAGCCGCCTGGTCGAACTTGCCTATCGCTACGACATTCCGCTCGTTGCGACGAACGAGGCCTTCTTCCCTTCGCCGGCCGATTATGATGCGCACGACGCGCTGATGGCCGTCGCCCACAACGCCGTGGTATCCGACGATCGCCGCTTCCGGCTCACGTCCGATCATTATCTCAAGAGCCGCAAGGAAATGGCGGCGCTTTTCGCCGATCTGCCGGAGGCGCTGGAAAACACCGTCGAGATCGCCCGCCGCTGCTCCTTCATGCTGAAGACCCGCGGGCCGATCCTGCCGCGCTTCACAGGTGCCTCGGATGATCCCGAGGAGGCCGAGCGCGCCGAGTCGGCGGAGCTTCGCCGCCAGGCGGAGGAGGGGCTGGAGCTGCGCCTGGCCAAGCTCGGCATGGCGCCGGGCTACAAGGAAGAAGACTATCGCGAGCGCCTGGCCTTCGAACTCGGCGTCATCGAGCGGATGAAGTTCCCGGGCTACTTCCTGATCGTTGCGGACTTCATCAAATGGGCGAAGCAGCATGACATCCCCGTCGGCCCGGGCCGCGGCTCTGGCGCCGGCTCGCTGGTCGCCTATGCGCTGACGATCACCGATGTCGATCCAATGCGTTTCTCGCTGCTGTTCGAACGCTTCCTCAATCCGGAGCGCGTCTCGATGCCGGACTTCGACATCGACTTCTGCCAGGACCGCCGCGAAGAGGTGATCCGCTACGTGCAGCAGAAGTACGGGCGCGAGCAGGTGGCACAGATCATCACCTTCGGATCGCTGCAGGCGCGCGCGGCGCTGCGCGACGTCGGACGCGTGCTGGAAATGCCCTATGGTCAGGTCGACAAGATCTGCAAGCTGGTGCCGAATAATCCGGCAAATCCGACACCGCTTTCAAAGGCGATCGAGGAGGAGCCGCGCTTGCAGGAGGAGGCGGAAAAGGAGCCCGTCGTCGGCCGGCTTCTCGACATCGCTCAGAAGATCGAGGGTCTCTATCGCCACGCGTCGACGCATGCCGCGGGCATCGTCATCGGCGACCGGCCGCTGTCGCAGCTGGTGCCGATGTACCGCGATCCGCGCTCCGACATGCCGGTCACGCAGTTCAATATGAAGTGGGTGGAGCAGGCCGGCCTCGTCAAGTTCGACTTCCTCGGCCTGAAGACGCTGACGGTGCTGAAGACCGCGGTCGACTTCGTCGCCAAACGCGGCATCGCGGTCGATCTTGCGAGCATTCCGCTCGATGATCCCAAGACGTACGAGATGCTCTCCCGCGGTGAGACGGTCGGGGTGTTCCAGGTGGAAAGTGCCGGCATGCGCAAGGCGCTGATCGGCATGCGGCCCGACTGCATCGAGGACATCATCGCCCTGGTCGCCCTCTACCGGCCGGGTCCGATGGAGAACATTCCGGTCTACAACGCCCGCAAACACGGCGAGGAAGAGATCGAATCGATCCATCCGAAGATCGACTATCTGCTCAAGGAAACGCAAGGGGTTATCGTCTATCAGGAGCAGGTGATGCAGATCGCCCAGGTGCTTTCGGGCTATTCGCTCGGCGAGGCCGATCTCTTGCGCCGCGCCATGGGCAAGAAGATCAAGGAGGAAATGGACAAGCAGCGGGCCCGCTTCGTAGAAGGCGCGATCGGCAATGGCGTGTCAAAGCCGCAGGCAGACCTGATCTTCGATCTGCTCGCCAAGTTCGCCAATTACGGCTTCAACAAGTCGCACGCGGCCGCCTACGCCATCGTCTCCTACCAGACGGCCTATATGAAGGCGCACTATCCGGTCGAGTTCCTGGCGGCGTCGATGACCCTCGACATGTCGAACACCGACAAGATCAACGACTTCCGCCAGGACGCGATGCGTCTCGGCATTCAGGTGTTCGCTCCCTCGGTGCAGACCTCGTTCCGTAACTTCGAGACCGGCGAGAACCGCATCTACTACTCGCTTGCCGCCATCAAGGGCGTGGGCGAATCCGCCGTCGACCACATCGTCGCTACTCGCGGCGATCGTCCCTTTGCAAGCCTCGAGGATTTCTGCCTGCGCATTGATCCGAAGCTCTTGAACAGGCGCGTCTTCGAAAGCCTCATCGCCGCAGGCGCCTTCGATTGCTTCGGCTACGACCGGGCCGAACTGATCGGCGGACTCGACCGGATCCTCGGATTTGCGCAGCGCGCCCAGGAAAACAAGCTGAGCGGCCAGAGCGACATGTTCGGCGCCGGAGCGGCGACGGGGCCGGAGAAGGTTGCGCTGCCGGTCTTTACGCCCTGGCTTGCCTCGGAGAAGCTGCACCGGGAGTTCCAGGTGCTCGGCTTCTACCTGTCCGCCCATCCGCTCGACACCTACAACAAGCTCTTGGCGAAGATGCGCGTGCAGACATTCGCGGATTTTTCCGCGGCTGTGAAGCAAGGTGCGACCGCAGGCCGGCTCGCCGGCACCGTGACCTCGAAGCAGGAGCGCAAGACGCGCACCGGCAACAAGATGGGCATTGTCGCCTTTTCGGATGCGTCGGGCCAGTTCGAAGCGGTGCTCTTCTCGGAGATGCTGAACCAGTACCGCGACCTCCTGGAGCCCGGCAAATCGCTGGTGATGACCGTGGATGCGGAGGAGCGGCCGGAAGGCATCGGACTTCGCATCCGGACCCTGCGCTCGCTCGAAGAGGAATCGCTGCAGATGCAGAAGGCGCTGCGCGTCTATGTGCGCGATTCCGGCCCCTTGCGCTCCATCACCTCGCACCTCAATGCCAAGGGGGATGGCCTCGTCTCGTTCATCGTCATCAAGGACAATGGTCAGCGGGAGATCGAGGTGGAGCTCAGCGAAAAATATCGGATCTCGCCGGAGATTGCCGCAGCTCTTCGCTCGGCGCCCGGTGTAGTGGACGTCGAGCTCGTATAGGAGCTTCGACCACTGATCATCAGCCGCCGCTTACGGAACGCGTGACGGTGATGAAGTCGGTCCCTTCGCCGGTCTCCAGCCCCGTGTCGGTATCCGAGATCGAAAGCGACGACCCATCGGCAAGGAGGCCCGCGATGCGCCGGCGGACGTCTTCAGGCAAGGTGATGCGGTTCAAAGTCCGCTGCAAGGCGTTGAACTCCATGGGATCTGCGTCGACCGCTATGCCGAGCCGATTTTTCGCGGCTTTTGACAGAGCGTTGTCCAGGGACATGCCGAACCATTTGCCTTGCCCGGTTGCCGCGTCGATATCCTGGAACTGCAGGAAATGCGTGCCGAGCGCCAGTTCGGCTTTGTCGATCCTGATCTCTGCCTCGAAAAGAGGTTGAAACTCGCGGCGAACGCGCAGAATGCCGTTCGACGGCCGGTCTCGGCCAGCCTTGCGATAGACGGCCTCGACCAGTTCCGGGGTCGCTTTGCCGTCCACCGGCAGCCCCTCGGCCGTTTGGAAGGAGCGGATCGCAGCAAGTGTCGTTGGGCCGCTGTGGCCGTCCGGATCGCCGGCATCGTAGCCGAGCGTTGTCAGCAGCATCTGGAGATCGCGCATGGTCTCCTGGGTGCCACGCCGGGTGATCAGGATTCGGATCGGCGCCCGATCCTCGTCAAGGAACGCCGGCGAAGGGCGTCTGTCCGTCATGGCGACTTCGACAGAACTTCCGTCGAAATGGGTGATAGCGGGGCGGAGGGGCACGTCCGACATCGGCGGCTCTGGCGGTCGCGACTGGTTCGGCTGAAACAGCGTGCTGCTCACGACTTCGACGGGCGTAACCTGACGATCCGAGATCACCACATGCATGCCGCGTTCGGTCATCTTGAACAGGCCGACGGCGAACTTGATCGGAAGGCGCACGCAGCCGTGCGAGGCCGGATAGTCCGGTACATGGTTCGATCCATGCAGCGCGATGCCGGACCAGGTGAGCCGCTGCATGAACGGCATCGGCGCATTCGAATAGATATTCGATCTGTGATGACGTCGCTTCTCGAGAATCGAAAAAATGCCCGTCGGGGTCGTGTGGCCGCGCCTGCCGGTGGAGACATTGGACGTGGCGACGACGGTATCGCCGTCATAGACGACGAGCGATTGCTGCTGTCTCGATACGACGATCTGCAAGGGCGCCTTGGCGCCGGCCGCAAAGGCCGATGGCGCCGACACGATGAGAACGGCCAGTCCGATCCTGAGAGTGAAACGCAATACAAACCCTCATTCCGACCTGAAGCGCAAACATGTCGCGGCGCTTCCATCCGGGCGTCGACGTGCGCGTCCATGTTGCTGCTGAACGGGCACGCCGAAGCTATCGATCTAGGGTAACGGGCAATATTTAACGAATTGGATTAGTGGAGTCGCGCCGCCGGTCATCGAGCGAGAAGGTCTACTGATCGCGCCGGCGATGTTCGAAGGTGTATCCCGTTTCGACGCTGATCTTGCCGAATTTGTCGCGCAGCTTGTTGATCGCCTCCTCGGCGGCAGCCCGCCGCGTCGCCAGTGGATCGACGAGATCCGGCGGATCGGCGAGATCCGGGGAGGTGAGGTCGCTGACGCCGATGCCGATCAGACGGTATTTCGTACCATCGACTTCCTTCTCGAGCAGCTGAAGGCCAATGCGAAAGATGCGGTCGGCGAGGCGGGTCGGACTTTCAAGCCGTCGATTGCGTGTGCGGATCTTGAAGTCCGCGGTCTTGAGCTTTAGGACGACCGTCTGCCCGGCAAGGTCCGACTTACGCAGCCGCAGCGCGACCTGCTCGCTCAAGCGCCTGAGATGCGAAACGAGTTCGTCCGGGCGCGACAGGTCCACGTTGAAGGTCGTCTCCGAGGACACGCTCTTTGCTTCGTCGTCGGTCTCGACGATGCGCTCGTCCTGTCCGCGCGACAGGCGGTATAGCCTTTGCCCCATCGAGCCGTAGCGGCGCATGAGATCCGCTTCGTCCATCGTCTGCAACTGACCGATGGTGCGGATGCCGTCCCGCTCGAGGGTCGCGGCGAAGGCCTTGCCCACGCCCCAGATCAACGTCACTGGGCGCTCCTTCAGGAAGTCGACCGCTTCGGACTGACCGATGACGGAGAAGCCGCGCGGCTTCTGCAGGTCGGAGGCGACCTTGGCGAGGAACTTGCAGTAGGAAAGTCCGACGGAGACGGTGATGCCGACTTCCTGCTCGACACGCTTGGCAAAGCGCGCCAGCGTTCGTGCGGGGGGATCCTGGTGCAGCCGCTCGGTACCGTTCAAGTCCAGGAACGCCTCGTCGATCGACAGCGGCTGCACGAGCGGCGTCAGCTCGAACATCATCGCCCTGACCTCGCGCCCGACGCGTGAATATTTTTCCATGTTCGGCTTGATCACCACGGCCTCAGGACAGGCTTCGAGCGCCTTGAACATCGGCATTGCCGAACGGACGCCGTGAATGCGGGCGATGTAGCAGGCGGTCGAGACGACGCCGCGCTTGCCGCCGCCGATAATCACCGGCTTGTCGGCAAGCTCTGGATTGTCGCGCTTCTCGATTGAGGCATAGAAGGCGTCGCAATCGACATGCGCCAAGGTCAGCCGATAGAGCTCGGAATGGCTGAGAAGCCGCGGGCTGCCGCAGGCCATGCACCGTCGCGCCGGAGCGGCCAGTTCCTTGAGGCAGTCTCGGCAGAAGCCGGAAAACGGAGCAGAGCTGGGCATGGCCGGAACAAATGTTGAACGCGGCGACTTTACGCTCTACGCTAGTGAGTCTCAAGGCGACGATCGGAGACCATGGTGGATATCGCCCTGCATTTTGCGCCGGTGACAGGAGAGCTCTGGCCGGATTTCGAAAAGCTCTTTGGGCCGAAGGGAGCGTATTGCGGTTGCTGGTGCGTTGCGCTGCGCCTGCCCTATAGGATCCGCGGCAACATGTCGGCCGAGGATCGGAAGGAGTTCATCCGGGCGCGCATCGAAGCCGGTCCGCCGCCGGGCATCCTCGGCTATTGCGAGGGAAAGCCAGTCGCCTGGGTTCAGGTAGGGCCTCGTTACGATGTGCCGCAGTTCAATTCGCCGCGCACGTGTTCGCGACCGCTGGAAGAGAGAGAGGCCGAGGACGCGAGCGTCTGGGCGGTCAGTTGCTTCTTCCTTTCATCGCCGTTGCGCGGCAAAGGATTGAGTCACCGCATGCTCGCCGCCGCCATCGGTCACGCGCGGACAGGAGGCGCGCACTACCTCGATGCCTGCCCGATCGACCACACCAAGCAGCCGAAATCCGTCGCGCTCTATATCGGCTCGACGGCGATCTTCGATGCCGCCGGCTTCGAGATGGCCGCCCGCCGCAAGGACGGCAGGCCGCTGATGCGACTGGACTTGAGGCAATGAGGATGCTCACGCGCATTGCGGCCGACAGCGGAGTTGAGCGACGTTCAACCGCTCTTTGCGGCGCCCCAGTGGTTGCGGATCAACTTGGCCGCTTCAGGCCAATTCGTCGCAAGCTGCATGCCGGCGTCAGGCGGCGGGGCGAGGCCGCGAAAATCCGCGTTGGCCATCAGGTTGATCAGGAGGCAAGCGGGCGCTTCCGCGCGCACGGAACGGAGATTGCGGAGAATATCGTCGATAAAGACCAGCGGAAACTCTCGCCCGCCATGCAGGTGTTTGACGAGCGGCCCCTTGGGCTCCTCGGAAGCGAGCAACGGATAGGGGAGGCCAAGCGTATCGAGCAGCGCCCGGCGCACCGCAGCATGACGCGGCGGCATCGCCGTCAGGAAGACGATATCCGCGTCGTCGGCAAATCCCGCCAGCGTCTCGATGACCTCGCTGGCTGGCGTCTGCCACTGATCCTGCTCTTTGTAGAAGGCGTCGAGCAGCGCTTGCGTCGCAACATCGCTGACCGCTTCACCGTTGCGTCGATCGACGATATTCCCGGTGAGACGGAAGGACCGCGGCAGCAGCGTGTGCTCGCGCGCCTCAAGGAACGCAGTGAAGGGCGTCAGGAATTCGAGCACGACTTCGTCGACGTCGGCGACGATCAACGGTCGCCGACCAAGACGGATGTCGCCAAGGATAGACACGCTCAGATGTCCTCAAAGTTCGCCGGACCGGAAAATGCCTGGTGTGCCCTGACGACCTCCTCTGGAGCGGTCTGCGTCGCGGTACAGAAGGCGATCAAAGTCGGCTCGTGGTCCATCAGAAACGCGACGAGCCCGCCCATGAAGCCCGGCTCCCCGATGGCCTTGCGCAGCGAATCGGGGTCGGTACCGGTCAGCGCCAGGAAACGGGACAGGAGTTCCGGCTCGCCCGCGAGCCAGCCGAGGATCGCGATCGCCGTTTCGTCAGCGCTCTTCATGCTGTTGAATCTCTTCTCATATGACGTCCGGAGTTACCTCTTTTTCAACCAAATATCGTTAGTCTTGCGACCGAGGAAATGGGTCGAGTCACCGTTCATGAAGCTTATATCTCTCCAGGGGACTTGCAAGGCGGCGACAGACAGCAAGGGATCGACATGCCCAAACAGGTGATGATTGTTGAGGATAACGAGCTGAACATGAAGCTCTTCCGCGACCTGATTGAGGCTTCTGGTTATGCGACGATCCAGACGCGCAACGGCATGGAAGCGCTCGAACTAGCGCGCAAGCACCGGCCCGACCTTATCCTCATGGACATCCAGTTGCCGGAAGTGTCCGGCCTCGAGGTGACGAAGTGGCTCAAGGAAGACGACGAACTCCACGTCATTCCGGTCATTGCCGTAACCGCTTTCGCCATGAAGGGCGACGAGGAGCGCATTCGCCAAGGCGGATGCGAAGCCTATGTTTCCAAACCGATTTCCGTTCCCAAATTCATTGAAACAATCAAGACATATCTGGGCGATGCCTGAGTGCCGGGAAAGACGATATGACTGCGCGCATCCTCGTCGTCGATGACATACCAGCCAATGTGAAGCTTCTTGAGGCGCGGCTGGTCGCCGAGTATTTCGATGTCTTGACGGCCGGCGACGGGCGCTCCGCACTGGCGATCTGCGAGAACACGCCGGTCGATCTTGTCTTGCTCGACATCATGATGCCCGACATGAACGGATTCGAGGTCTGCGAGAGGCTCAAGGCAAACAGCCGCACCGCCCATATTCCGGTGGTCATGGTGACGGCGCTCGACCAGCCCTCCGATCGGGTGCGCGGCTTGAAGGCTGGCGCAGACGATTTCCTCACCAAGCCGGTCAATGATCTCCAACTGATGTCGCGGGTGAAAAGCCTGGTGCGGCTCAAAAATGTCAGCGACGAGTTGCGCCTCAGGGCGCAGACGGCGCACACCATCGGTTTGCAGGAGCTTGCCCGCGTTGACCGCCCCGACGAGCTAGAGCACGTCCGTTGAAGACGGAGTCGGGCTGAGGATTCCCTTCTTGTGAGTTCGGTG